>DATJNX010000064.1:0-27403 GCA_035507615.1 Streptosporangiaceae bacterium | reverse complement strand
TGAGGACCTGACGCAGCCCGGAATCGAGCCGCGGGTCCGGACACCGGAAGCGGCGTTCGCGCCGCTCTGGGAAGCCGTCCGGGACCGGCGCCCAGTCTCTTTCGGCTACCGGGCCGCGGGCCGCAGCGCCGCGCAGCAGCGCAGGCTGGAGCCATGGGGAGTGGTCAACCGCCGCGGTCGCTGGTACGTCGTCGGCCGGGATCTCGACCGCGACGCCGAGCGGGTTTTCCGGCTCAGCCGGATAGACGGCCAGGTGAGGATTACCGGCCCGGCCGGCACGGTTGTCGTTCCGCCCGGCACGGACGTGCGGGCGGCCGTCCGGGACTGGGACGTTGAGCAGCCAGTGAGGCGTAGCTGCAGGCTGCGGATCCGCGCCGGGGCCGGCTACGGCCTGCGGCGGCACGCGATCAGCATCGAGCCGGACCAGGTGCCCGGCTGGGACGTGGCCGAGTTGACCTACACCGACACCGGCTGGTGGAGTGAGCACCTGGCGTCCTTCGGCGCCGACGTCGTCGTGCTGGAGCCAACCGACCTGCGCGACGCGGTGATCCGGCAGTTGAAGGGAGTGCTGGCGTGACTGCCGACGCATCAGCACGAACCAGCCCGGAGAAAGCCAGCCCGGGGAAAGCCAGCACAGTTGGCACCGCGACTGAACGCCTGCAGCGGCTGCTTGCGCTCGTGCCGTACGTGGTAAGCCGCAACGTGGTCGGGATGGCAGAGACGGCGGCCGCGTTCGGCGTGACCGAGCGCGAACTCGTGGACGACCTCAACCTGCTGTGGTGCGTTGAACTTCGCTCGCCCGATCCGTACTGCCCCATCGACTTGTCGTACGAGGGCGGCGAGATCGTCGTGAGCGAGGCAGAGGCGATTGCGAGGCCGCTGCGGCTCGGTGTCGACGAGGCCTGCGCCCTGCTGATCGCGCTGCGGATGCTGGCTGACCTCAAGCTGCCGAGCATCAGCGACGGCACGGCACTGAGCCGCACGATCGCGAAGCTCGAGTCTGCGGCGGGCAGCGCGGCCGGCCCGAGCGCGCAGATCGCGGTGGAGGCCGACGGGCCCTCTCAGTCGGCAGCTGCCCGGTCGGCCGCCGCCCAGATCACTGGTGCTCTCAGCCGCGGCAGGCGGCTGCACATCCGCTATTACGTACCGGGCCGCGATGAGGCGACAGAACGGGACGTGGACCCGATGCGGCTGCTCGCCGTCGAGGGGCTCAGTTACCTGGAGGGCTGGTGCCGCCGGGCAGACGATGTCCGGCTGTTCCGGCTGGACCGGATCCTGGCCATCGAAGAGCTCGATGTCGCCAGCGAGGTGCCGGACAGTGCCGAGCATGTCGACGTCGATCACGGCCTGTTCCGCCCGTCCCCGCTGGACGTCGAGGTGGAGCTGGAGCTTTCCCCGGTCGGGCGGTGGGTGGCCGACAACTACCCGTGCGAGCAGATCGACGAGCTGCCCGAGGGCCGGCTGCGGATCAGGCTGCGCACGCCCGACACGCAGTGGGTGCGCAGGCTCGCCCTGCGGCTAGGCGAGGCGGGCCGGGTCATATCGCCGCCTGAGCTTGCAGAGCAAGTCATCGCCGATGCCACCGCGGCGCTCAGTCACTATGCGTGATTGAGATCACTATGCGTGACTCCGATCACTGCCACGGAGACTGAAACCTTGCGTTAACAGACAGGACACCTGGCTGCGGGCCGAAGGATACGTTCGCCAGTTTGCATAGATCTCGCGTGTAGACTCCGGGTATCAATCGCAGGAGCACCGGCTCCGCTGAATGGGGACTGAGATGGGCGATGCACTTGCCCCCTGGCACATCATCATCCTGGTGATCGTGCTGGTGGTGCTGTTCGGAGCCAGGCGGCTGCCCGGAGCGGCCAAGTCGCTCGGCGAGTCGATGCACATCTTCAAGCGGTCAGTCCAGGGTCTGAGCCTGGACGACCAAGACACCGCGGCGAACCCGACGGGCCAGGGCTTCTTCGGCCAGAACTCGACGGCCCAGAACCCCATGGCCCAGAACCCCATGGCCCAGAACCCGATGGCCCAGAACTCCATGGCACAGCCGTTCACCGCCTCTCAGCCCGCGCCGGCGCCGATCGCCGCGGCACCCGACCAGACCGCCCAGCAGCTAGCCGACCTGCAGCGCCAGGTAGCAGAGCTGCAGCGGCAGAACGCCGGCTCCAATGGCGGAGGAGTTTCCGAGGCGCAGCCTACTCAGCCGTTCTAACTGCCTGCTGACATGGCAGCGGCGGACGACGGGCTAGGCCCGGAGATCAACCCGGACCTGGGGCTAACCAGGCGTACTAATCCGGACGCCCGGATGCCCCTGATGGAGCACATCCGGGAGCTTCGCAACCGGGTGATCAAGATCGCGCTGGTCATCACGGCAGGTTCGATCGCGGGCTGGTTTGTCTACAACCCGGTCTTCGACTTCATCCGACGCCCGTACTGCAAGGCACAAAAGGCATCACCGGTGGCGAGCGTGCTGGCCAAGTCGGCCGGTGCAGTCGGCCCGCACTGCCAGCTTTACTACACCGGCGTGTTCGACCCGCTGTTCCTGAAGCTGCAGATCTCGATCGCCGTCGGCGTCATCATTTCCTCGCCCGTCTGGCTCTATCAGGTCTGGGCGTTCATCGCGCCCGGCCTGTACCGGCGGGAGCGCCGCTGGGCCTATTACTTCGCTGGTGCCGCACTACCGCTATTCGGGATCGGCGCGACGATCGCCTACTTCGCGATGACCCGCGGCCTTGAGTTCCTGCTGCACGTAGCGCCACCCGACACGACGGCGCTGATCACCATCAACACCTACCTGAGCTACGCGGGCGCGATGCTGACGATCTTCGGCATCGCGTTTGAGCTGCCGCTGGCGTTCGTGCTGCTGAACCTCGCTGGCGTGCTGACGCACGAGCGCTTCCGCAAGTGGCGCCGGGGGATCATCTTCCTGGTGTTCGCGTTCGCGGCGGTCTTCACGCCTAGCCCGGACCCGCTGAGCATGCTGGCGCTGGCCGTGCCCTGCGTGGTCCTAGTGGAGGCGGCCGAGGTCTTCGCGTGGGCGAACGATCGCCGCAAGGCCCGGCACGGCAGCCTGGCGTTCCCCGGCATGACGGACGAAGAAGTGGCCATGTACGGCTTGGACAAGCCGCTCGGCGAGGACACCCGCGCGCCCAGGTAGCCCTGGTAGCCCCGCTCTGAGGTTGGCAGCCGCCCCCGCGCTGCGCCCAGGTAGCCCTGGTAGCCCCGCTCCGAGGTTGGCTGCCGCCCCGCGCTCACATTTCGTCGCTGCGGTACGCTTGCGTGCCCGTTTCGTTCGCATATGGGTTGTACCGGAATCGTGAAGTGTGGCGTCGCCGGGCGACCTTTCATCGGTTCTTGCCGCAGCCTGGGATAGTTTGTTCAGGTTCGCGCGGCAAAAACCAGTGAAATGTGAGCCCGGAGGCGTGCGTGAGGCGACAGCTCGGCAGCTGGTCCCGCCGGCCGGTCCCGCTACGGCCCGCCCCGCTACGGCTGGTCCCGCTGCGGCCGGTCCCGCTGCGGCCGGTCTCGCTTCGGCTCGCGCTGGCTGGTCCCGCTACGGCTGGTCCCGCTACGGCCGGTCCCGCTACAGCCGGTCCCGCTACGGCCAGCCTGCGCTAGCCGCCCAGCCGGTTACCGAGGTGCTGCGCAGACCTTGATCCGCCTAGTCTTGGGCCATGAGCTCCCGCGCCAGTCAGCGTGATGAGGCAACTGACCGGCCGGGACTGGCCTCGTTCCGGCAGCTTTATGACTTTGAATTTGACGATTTCCAGGTAGCGGCGTGCGACGCGCTCGAGGCCGGGCACGGCGTCCTGGTCGCTGCGCCGACCGGCTCGGGGAAGACGGTCGTGGGCGAGTTCG
Source organism: Streptosporangiaceae bacterium (assembly GCA_035507615.1). Classification (GTDB taxonomy): domain Bacteria; phylum Actinomycetota; class Actinomycetes; order Streptosporangiales; family Streptosporangiaceae; genus JAJYUU01. Next base: position 23,539 of record DATJNX010000064.1, on the reverse strand, counting down.
CCGTGCACCTGGCGATGGCGGGCGGCCGCAAGTGCTTCTACACCACGCCGATCAAGGCGCTGTCGAACCAGAAATACGCCGATCTGGTCAGCCGGTACTCGGCCGCCAACGTCGGCCTGCTCACCGGCGACAACAGCATCAACGGCGAGGCGCCCGTGGTCGTGATGACCACCGAAGTGCTGCGGAACATGCTGTACGCCGGCTCGGTCACGCTGGCCGGCCTCGGCTACGTGGTGCTGGACGAGGTGCACTACCTGGCGGACCGGCTGCGCGGCGCGGTCTGGGAGGAAGTCATCATCCAGCTGCCGGAGTCGGTGCAGGTGGTGGCCTTGTCGGCGACCGTGAGCAACGCCGAGGAGTTCGGCGACTGGCTGGAGCAGGTGCGGGGCGGCACGACGGTCATCGTGCACGACACGAGGCCGGTGCCGCTCTGGCAGCACATGCTGGCGGGTCGCAGGCTTTATGACCTTTTTACTAGAAACGGGGCAGTTAACCCCGAGCTTCGTCGCCTGGCGCAGCGCGATCTGGGCAGCAAGAACGGGAGTCGCCGTCCCGGTCCAGGCGCCAAGTACGGCCGCACGGGCAAGCCTGGCTACCGCCCGGTGCGCTACCGGCCGCCCAGCCGGCCAGAGGTCATCGAGCGGCTGGACGCCGAAGGCCTGCTGCCGGCGATCACGTTCATCTTCAGCCGGGCTGGCTGCGACGCCGCGGTGCAGCAGTGCCTGGCCACGGGGCTGCGGCTGACTACTCCGGAGGAGTCGGCGGAGATCGCCAAGGTAGTCGCCGCCCGGACGGAGCGGCTGGCGGAGGCGGACCGGGTTGCCCTCGGCTACGCCGACTGGGTCACCGCGCTGCGGCACGGGATCGCGGCGCATCATGCCGGGCTGCTGCCGACGTTCAAGGAAGTCGTCGAGGAGCTGTTCGCGGCCGGGCTGATCCGCGCTGTGTTCGCCACCGAGACACTGGCGCTCGGCATCAACATGCCGGCCAGAACCGTCGTGGTCGAGAAACTCGACAAGTGGAACGGCGAGCATCACGCGGACCTGACCGCAGGGGAGTACACCCAGCTGACCGGCCGGGCCGGACGGCGCGGCATCGACGTGGAAGGGCACGCGGTCGTGCTGTGGCGGCCGAACCTCGATCCGGTCGCGGTCGCGGGCCTCGCAGGCACTCGGACCTATCCGCTGACGTCCAGCTTCCGGCCCACCTACAACATGGCCGTCAACCTGGTCGGCCAGGTCGGACGCGTGCGCGCGGCCCGGCTGCTGGAGTCCTCGTTCGCTCAGTTCCAGGCTGACCGCGGGGTCGTCGGGCTGGCGCGGCAAGCGGCCGCGCTGCGGGAGCAGATCGCCGCCCTCGCGGTCAGTTGCGAGCGCGGTGACATCGTGAGTTACGACCAGCTCCGGCGTGAGCTCGGTGAGCTGGAGCGGGAGGAGTCGAGGCAGCAGTCGGCGGCCAGGCACGCCGAAGCGATGGCGTCGCTGGAAAAGCTCAGGCCCGGGGACATCATCGATGTGCCCGGTGGCCGGCAGGCCGGTGTCGCGGTCGTTCTGCAGAGCGGCGGCAGCGGCGACGGGCGTCCGCTGCCGCTGGTGCTGACGGCGAACCGCCAGGTGAAGCGCTTGTCGGTGGCGGACTTCCCGGTGCCGGTCAGTGCCATCGAACGGATCAGGATCCCGCCTTCGTTCAGCCCCCGGTCGCCGGCTGCCCGCAAGGACCTGGCTTCGACGGTGCGGAACCGGCTGGCCGGCCGCGAGCTGCCCGGGCAACGGCGCGCGGGGAAGCGGGACGAGGCGCCGTCCCGCCGGGGTGACCTGGCCGCGATCGAGGCGCTGCGCGGCCGGCTGCGCAAGCACTCCTGCCACGGCTGCCCCGACATGCAGTTGCACCTTCGTGACCTGGCCCGGCGGGCCCGGCTGGAACGAGAGGCCGAGGCACTCGAGCAACGGGTGTCCGGTCGCTCGCACGTGCTGGCCCGCACGTTCGGGCGGGTCTGCGCGGTGCTGGAGCAACTGGACTACATCGAGGGTGATGAGGTCACGGCGGAGGGACGGCGGCTCGCCGCGCTGTACGCGGAGCTGGACCTGCTCGCTGCCGAGTGCCTGCGCCGCGGAACCTGGTCCGGCCTGGAGCCGGCTGACCTGGCCGCCTGCGTGTCGGCGCTTACGTTCGAGGCGCGGCGGTCCGATGACGCCAGTCCGGTCCGGCTGCCGCACGGCCGGCCCCGTGAGGTGCTCGCTGACATGACCGGCCTGTGGGAGGAGCTGAGCGCGGTCGAGGACCGCCAGCACCTGTCGTTCCTGCGCCAGCCGAACTTGTCCTTCGCCTGGACAGTGCACGCCTGGGCGCGCGGCACCAGCCTGGAGAAGCTGATCGGGCCAGACCTCACGGCCGGCGACTTCGTCCGCGCCATGAAGCAGCTCATCGACCTGCTCGGCCAGCTCGCGGTTGCCGACTCCGGTGGCGAGCTGGGCAAGACCGCGCGGGCAGCGGCGGATTTGCTGCGCCGCGGCGTCGTCGCTTACTCGTCGGTGGGCTGATTCGCTCGCCGGGCTGAGCGGCTCGCCCGGGCTGACTGGGCGGGCGGCTGAGCGGCCGGCCGAGCCTGCGGCGGTTAACGAGTTGCGGGTCGCGGCTTTAGCCGGCAGTCTCGTTGTCGTGACTCCGGTGATCATCAGCGGACTGACGGCGCAGGACTGGCGCCAGCTCAGGGATGCGAGACTTGCCGCGCTCGCAGAGGCGCCCTACGCGTTCGCCTCGACGCTGGCTCGCGAGGAAGCATTCACCGACGAGGTCTGGCGCGAGCGGGCGGGTTCCGGCCGGACGTTCGGCGCCTGGCGGGACAGCGAGATCGTCGGACTGGCGACCGGTTTTCCCGAGGAGCCGCCGACGGGCTGGCACCTGGTCGGGATGTGGGTGGCGCCTGAGTGCCGCGGGCAGGGGATCGCCGACGAGCTAGTCGGCGCGGTCTGCGACCTGGCCCGGCAGTCGGGTGCAACGTCGGTCAGGCTCTGGGTGACCGACGCGAACGACCGCGGACGGGCTTTCTACCGCCGGCTCGGGTTCGCGGCCACGGGCCAGCGTGAGCAGCTGAGGCCCGGCGAGTGGGAAGAGGAGCTGTCGCGGCCGGTCTAGCTGGCTGGCGCTGCCACCTTCAGGTCGTAGGTGCGGCGGATGCTGCTGCCCAGGCGGGTGATGTCGGCGCCGTAGACGTGCAGCGAGATCGCGATGTCCGCGCCGATGTTCCGGACGCGGTGGATGTCGCCGGGCGGAGCGAAGCCGCTCACGTCGCCGTGGTTGTTCTGGCTGCGGCCGACCTCGGTGAGGAAGCTGCCGTCGTCCGACAGGGCGTACAGCTCCTCGTACTCGACCCCCTGGATCACGCCGAAGACGCACCAGGTGACGTGGTCGTGGATCGGGGTGACCTGGCCAGGGCGCCAGACCATAGCGGTGACCGAGAACGAGCCGTCCGGCTCGACGTGCAGCACGTGACACCGGTACTCATCCGGATCGCCGGCCCGCTCGGCCGCGGTCAGGATGTCGGCGCCGGGCAGGTGCAGCTGCAGCTGGTCGGCCACAAGCTCGGCGGTCCGCTGCCAGTCCGCGTGCTGCTGGGTCGCGGCGCGGATGCCGGTGACCAGATCGGCGGGGCAGCGAGTTCGTACCGGACTGACTACTGTCATGATCTCGCTCCTGCCTACTGAACCGGTGGACTACCTACTGAATCGGTGGGCTTTAGCTTACGGCCCCCATCGGTCCCAGCTCCAATGCCAAGAATCCATGGATCTATAGAGCCCGCCTATTCATCACTGCTCAGCCATCTACCTGCGGCAATGCGAGTTTCCCTGGTACACCGCCGGCCGATCTCGCGCGTCAGCTAAGTGTTGTGCCGGAGGGGTGCACAACACCCGGCCAGTCAAAGCGGCGGCTGCGCCGGCCCGGCGGGTGCCGCAACGGCCCTGATCAGCTGTCGCTGACCAGGAGGTGCTGACCAAGATGGTGCCCCGCATCGGGTGCGCGGCTGGCAGGATGCCGGAGTGGGCACCACTATGCTGCTGGACGCGGCCTCGATGTACTTCCGTGCGTTCTACGGTGTGCCGGAAACCATGACCGCGCCGGACGGCACGCCGGTCAACGCGGTCAAGGGCTTCCTGGACATGATCGCCAGGCTTGCCCGGGCCCGGCACCCCACCCGGCTGATCGCGTGCATGGACGCGTCCTGGCGGCCCGCGTTCCGGGTCGCGGCGCTGCCGTCGTACAAGGCGCACCGCGCGAACCCGGACGGCTCTGAGCAGGTGCCGGATACCCTGAATGTCCAGCTGCCAATCATCGTGGACGTGCTGTCAGCCGCCGGCATCACGATGGCCTGGGCTGACGGCTACGAGGCCGACGACATCATCGGCACGCTAGCGGCGCAGGCTACCGAGCCGGTCGAGGTCGTCACCGGCGACCGCGACCTGTTCCAGGTCGTCGACGACGAGCGCGGGATCCGGGTCGCCTACATCGCCAAGGGGCTGGCGAACCTGGAACTTGTCGACGAGGCGGCGGTGACCGCGCGCTACCAGATCCCGGGGCGGAGCTACGCCGCATTCGCCGCGCTGCGCGGCGATCCGAGCGACGGACTGCCAGGCGTGCCGGGCGTGGGGGAGAAAACCGCAGCCGCGCTGGTCCGATCCTTCGGCTCGGTCGAGGCGATACTGGCCGCGATCGATGCGGGCCACGGCGGATTCCCGCCCGGCAGCCGGGCCAAGCTGGTGGCCGCCCGTCAGTACCTGGAAGCCTGCATGCCCGTGGTCAGGGTGGCGACGGACGCGCCGGTCAAGCTGGTCGGCGGGGAGTTGCCGTCGGTGCCCGCCGATCCCGGCCGGATCGCGGCGCTGGACGAGCGGTGGGATCTCGGATCATCGCTGGGCCGGGCCCTCGCCGCGCTGGCCGCGGCGCCCTGAGAAGTCGCCGATGCGAGCGCGGATCGCCAGGATGAGATGATGCGCAGGCGGGGGTTTGCGTAGCCGAAACCGTGAAGGAGTGCGATGGAGCGCGATGGGCAGGAAACGGGGCTTTACCCGGCCACCCGGCTTGGCGAGGTCGCGGCCGCTACCGGTGCCGCGGGCCTGGATGCGCTGCTGCTGACGCCGGGTCCCGACCTGCGCTACGTGACAGGCTACGACGCGCACGCGCTCGAACGGCTGACCTGCTTGGTGGTGCCTGCCCAGGGCGAGCCTTTCATGGTCGTGCCGCGGCTTGAGGTGCCGGCCGCGCTGGCGTCTCCGGCCGCCGGGCTGGACCTGGAGATCGTCGGCTGGGATGAGACCGACGACCCGTACGCACTGGTCGCCCGCAGGCTTGGCGCCGTCGCCGCGGTGGGCCTGGCCGACCGGATGTGGGCGCTGATGGTGCTGCTCCTCCGGGCCGCGCTGCCAGCTGCCCGCCAGGAGCTGGCCAGCCTGGCCCTGCGCGGGCTGCGCGCCCGCAAGAGTCCGGCAGAGGTCGCGGCGCTGCAGGCGGCTGCCGACGCGATCGACCGGGTGCATGCCCAGGTACCGGGATGGCTGCGGCCAGGCCGGACCGAACGCGATGTGGCGGCTGACATCGCCGAGGCGATCCTGGCGGAAGGACACGTCGCCGTCGACTTCACCATCGTGGCATCCGGCCCGAATGGCGCGAGCCCGCATCACACCGCGGGCGACCGGGTGCTGCAGCCAGGTGACGCAGTCGTGGTCGACATCGGCGGCACGATGCCGAGCGGTTACTGCTCGGATTGCACCCGGACCTACGCGATCGGCTCGCCGCCGGCCGGCTTCGAGGCGTATTACCAGGTCCTGAAGGCCGCCCAGGAAGCCGCGTGCGAGGCAGTCCGGCCGGGTGTTACTGCGGAGGCCGTGGACGCGGCGGCGCGCGAGCCGATCACGGCAGCCGGCTACGGAGATTTCTTCGTGCACCGGACGGGTCACGGCATCGGCCTGGAAACCCACGAGGACCCGTACATCGTGTCCGGCAACACCGAGGTTCTGGCGCCGGGGCACGCCTTTTCTATCGAGCCCGGCATCTATCCGGGCCCGGACGGAGCGCGGATCGAGGACATCGTCGTGTGCACCGCCGATGGCTACCTGCAACTCAACAAGGTCAGCCGCGAGCTGATCGTGGCGGGCGGCTAGTGCCCGGCGTCGAGCGGGAGATCAGGGACGACACGACGGCGGCCCTGTTTGCGCTGACCACCCAGATCGCGGCAGACGAGCTGCAGCCCAAGGTCGCCGCTGCCGAGCGGGACGGCAGGTTCCCGCGCGAGGTATTCGGCACGCTCGGCCAGGCCGGGCTCCTCAGCCTGCCCTACGCCGAAGAGCTGGGCGGCGGCGGCCAGCCGTACGAGACCTACCTGCAGGTAGTCGAGGAACTGGCAGCAGCGTGGCTGGCGATCGGGCTCGGCGTCAGCGTGCATACCCTCACCTGCTTTCCGATCGCCACGGCCGGCACGCCCGAGCAGCAGGACCGCTGGCTGCCTGGCATGCTGGGCGGAGGTCAGCTCGGCGCGTACTGCCTGTCCGAACCGGGCAGCGGCTCGGATGCGGCCGGGCTAGTGACCCACGCGGTAGCCGACGGCGACGAGTTCGTGATCGACGGGGTGAAGGCCTGGATCACGCACAGCGGGGTGGCTGATTTCTACACGCTGTTCGCCCGGACCTCTGGTGACCCTGCCGGACGGGACCGGGCCAAGGGCATCAGCTGCTTTCACGTTCCGGCGAGCACAGCGGGGGTTTCGGCGGCGCCGCCGGAGCACAAGATGGGCATGCGCAGCTCGGTGACCGCTCAACTACGATTCGAGTCCGCACGTGTGCCGGCCGCACAGCTGATCGGCGAGCCAGGTCTCGGCTTTCCGATCGCGCTTGCCGCGCTGGATGCAGGCCGGCTCGGGATCGCCGCCTGCGCGACCGGAGTTGCGCAAGCCGCACTGGACTGTGCAGTCGGGTACGCCGGGCAGCGGACCCAGTTCGGCAGGCCGGTGATCGACTTCCAGGGCCTGCAGTTCATGCTCGCGGATATGGCCACCGCCGTCGCAGCGGCGCGTGCCCTGTACCTGGCGGCCGCCCGGCGCAAGGACGCTGGCCAGCAGTACGGGCAGCAGGCAGCGATGGCGAAGCTGCTGGCTACCGACACGGCGATGCGCGCGACGACCGACGCCGTCCAGATACTCGGCGGATACGGTTACGTCGAGGACTTCCCGGCTGAGCGCCTGATGCGCGAGGCCAAGGTGCTGCAGATCGTCGAAGGCACTAACCAGATCCAGCGCATGGTGATCGGCCGCGAACTTGCCGCGAGCGTCCGCTGACGACACTGGCAGCTGGCTGCCCGCCGCCTGCTGGGCTGTTAACTCCCGCTGACGCCCAGGCGGGCGATGAGGCCTTCCCACGGGCCAAGCACGGGTTGCTCTGGCCCGGTCCGCAGCACTAGCTCGCCGAAGTCTTCCGGTATCGGGACCGGATCGGCGGTCAGGTTAGCGACCACCTGCAGCTGTCCTGTCCGGTACGCAAACACGCCCGCCGGCGCGGGCAGCCGCTCCAAGCATGCGGGGCTGCCGGCGAGTTCGGCACGGCGCAGCGCGAGTAGCCGCCGGCACAACCAGAGCACCGAACCGGGATCGCTGACCTGATCCGCGACGTTCACCGCGGCAGGGCCGATCGGCAGCCACGGCTGCGCAGCGCTGAAGCCGCCGCCAGCGGAGCTGTCCCATCGCATCGGCGTCCGGGCTCGGTCGCGGTTGCCCTGCGGATTCTCCCCGCCGAGCGTCATGAGGTCGCGCTGCAACCGGGCCGGAACATCGACGTCGGTCATGCCGATCTCGTCGCCGTAATACAGCACGACCGCGCCGGGTAGCGTCGCCAGCACCAGCAGCGCCAGCCTGGTCTTGCGTTCGTCCCCTCCGCACCAGCGAGAGGGGAACCGGCCGATGTCATGATTGGAGCCGGTCCATACCGGGCATGCGTCCGGCGGCAGTGCGGCAAGCGTATCCGTGACGACTGTGGCCAGGCCCGGCTCGCTGAAGTCGGCAAAGGCCGCCGGGAAATTGAATGCGAGCTGCAGTTCGTCGTCGTCCCCGTAATACGACGCCAGCCTGTCCAGGTCCCCGACCCAGGTCTCGCCGAGCAGCAGTCGCGGCGGCGAGTAGCTTTCGGCGATCTTGCGCCAGTCGCGATAGACGCTGTGCGTTTCGGGGCGGTTAGCGTTGTAGACCGGCCGCAGCCCGAAGCGTCCGTCCATCGTGCCGCTGCCCGGTGGTAGCGGCGGGTTATCCCGCAGTTCGGCGTCCTTGTAGAGGCCGTGTGCGACGTCGATACGGAAGCCCGCTATCCCGTGGTCGAACCAGAACCTGAGGATCTCGCGGAACTCCGCGTGCACTGACGGCAGCCACCAGTTCAGGTCAGGCTGGCCCGGCAGGAAATTGTGCAGGTAGTACTGGCTGGTCCCGGCGTCCCAGTGCCAGGCGGGCTGTCCGGTGGCATCAAGCCAGTTGTTCGGCGGCCCGCCGCTGCGGGCCGGATCTGCCCATACGTAGTAATCGCGGTGCTCGGCGTCGCGAGCCGAGACAGCGTCGAGGAACCACGGATGGGCCGAGCTGGTGTGGTTGGGGACCAGGTCCAGTAGCACCCTTATGCCCCGCTCGGCAGCTGCGGTGACCAGCGCGTCCAGGTCGCCGAGAGTCCCGAGCTCGGGATGCACGGCGGTGTAATCGCTGACGTCATAGCCCCAGTCCTGGTCTGGCGACGGCATTGTCGGAGAGAGCCAGACGCCATCCACGCCCAGCCAGGCGAGATGGTCGAGCTGCTCGATGATGCCGCCCAGATCGCCGTACCCGTCCCCGTTGCTGTCGCGCCAGGACCGGACATACAGCTGGTAAAGCACAGCACCGTGCCACCATGGGCGCTCGGCCACGGTTGTATCCCTTCTACGGCAGTCGGATCGCCAGGAACGCGGTCAGGTCCAGATTGCCGCACCGGAGTCAGGATCGAAGAACTGGATCCCGTCCGTGTCGATGGCAAAGTTCAGCCGGTCACCTGCCTTGGCTGGCGTCCTCGGATCAACTCGCGCGACACCCTCGCCGGAGATGGTCGCGGCCTCGGCGTCCGCTGCGTGCGCGCCCTCAGCGACTACTCGTTTGGCGTCGATGGTGAAGTGGATAACCAACTCCGATCCGAGCGCCTCGACGAGGTCCACATCTCCTGTCAGGACCGGTCCGGTCAGGCCGGCCTGGGCCGCGGGCAGGTGCTCGGGGCGCAGCCCGACGACGACCGTCTTCCCTGCGTAGGAAGCCAGGCCGGAGTGCGCGACCGTCACCGCGCCGGGAAGGTCAATCTGCTGTGATCCCAGCCTGACGGACCGGCCTCCGTCGCCGACCGTGCCCTCGTACAGGTTCATGGCAGGCGAGCCGATGAACGCGGCTACGAAGATGTTGTCCGGCCGGTCGTAGAGCACCTGCGGGTTGTCGCACTGCTGCAGCACCCCGGCCCGCATCACCGCGACCCTGTCGCCCATCGTCATGGCCTCGATCTGATCGTGGGTGACGTAGACAGTTGCCACGCCGATCCGGCGCTGGATCCGCGACACCTCCGCGCGCATCTGCACCCGCAGTTTGGCGTCCAGGTTCGAAAGCGGCTCGTCCATCAGGAACACCGATGGTTCACGGACGATCGCGCGGCCCATCGCAACCCGCTGCCGCTGGCCACCGGACAGCTGACCAGGCTTACGGTTCAGCCACTCGGTCAGCCCGAGGATCTCGGCCGTCTCCTTGACCTTGGCGTCGAGCTTGTCCTTTGGCAGCTTGCGCAGCTTGAGTGCAAACCCGATGTTCTCAGCGACCGTCATGTGCGGGTACAGCGCGTAGTTCTGAAACACCATGGCGATGTCACGCTCTTTAGGTGACAGGTCGTTCACCTCGCGCCCGCCGATGCGCATGATCCCGCTGCTGATGTCCTCAAGACCGGCCACCATGCGCAGTGCGGTCGTCTTGCCACAGCCGGACGGGCCGACCAGCACCATGAACTCGCCGTCAGCGACCTCCAGGCTTAGGTCGTGGACAGCGTGGAAGCCGTTCGGATAGACCTTGTTGACCTGGTCCATGCTCACCGTGGCCATGGCGTCTCCTTAGCCGGTTCGTTCGGGAGGTGTGCGAGGCGGCGCGGGGTCATCCCTTCACCGCGCCGGAGGTAAGGCCGGAAATCACGAACTTCCGGAAGATGAAGACGAGGATTCCGATCGGGACAGTGGCGATCACGGCCGCGGCGAAGATCTGCGCGAAGGGCGTGATGTCGATCGTCCCGAACAGGGAGACTCCGACTGGGATGGTTCGGAAGTTATTGGAAGAGTTGAAGGTGAGCGCCATCAGGAACTCGGTCCAGCAAGCGGTGAAGCAGAAGATGCCGGCGGTGAAGATGCCTGGCAGCGCCTGCGGCAGGATGATCGACCAGACCGTGCGCAGCGGCGAGGCGCCGTCGATCCTGCCGGTTTCTTCCATCTCCTTGGGGATGCCCAGCATGTAGTTGCGCAGGATCCAGATGGCGAACGGCACGTTGAACGCGGTATCGGGGATGATCAGCGCCTGGAAGCTGTCCAGCCAGTGCAGGTGCTCCAGCAGGATGTAGAGCGGCGCGATGAGCGCAATCTCCGGGAATACCGAGATCATCAGCAACGCCACCAGCATCGGGAACTTGCCGCGCATCGGCAGCCGGCCGAGGGCGTACCCGGCCAGCGTTCCCAGGAACAGGACAAGCGCAGTGGCGATCAGCGTAACGATCAGCGAGTTGCGGAAGTAGATGCCGAAGTCATAGTCGACGAAGGCGGACTTGTAGTTGCTGAGGCTCAGCGGGTCCGGGAAGTATTGCGGCGGGTCGACGCCGATGTTCACCGGCGTCTTGAAGCTGGACGCTATCAGCCAGTAGAGCGGCAGGCCGATGAACAGCGCGACCAGGAACGTGGAGATGTTGACACCGTTGATGAACCGGTGCCACCCGGTTCGCTTGCGGTTGCGCATCAGGTGTTCTCCTTCCCGACCTGGACGCGGAATGTCCGTAGCGAGATCAGGCAGCCGATCAGCACGAGCAGGGCAGTGGTGCTGGCAACTGCGGCGCCGCCGCCGAAATCGAGGTTCTTGAACATGGCCTGGTAACCGAGGACTGCGAGCGAGGTGGTCGAGGTTCCCGGTCCGCCATTAGTGAGGACGAAGGGCAGGTCGAACAGCCCGAATGCCTGCAGCACGCGGAACATGACGGCAAGCGCCAGGGTGGGCCGTAGCAGCGGCAGGGTGACGTGCCAGAACGTGTACCAGCCGGAGGCGCCGTCGATCTCGGCCGCCTCATAGACATCGCCGGGCAGCATGACTAGGCCGGCCAGCACAATGATGGCCACGAACGGCGTGGTCTTCCAGATATCGGCCACCATCATCCCGATGATCGCTGGCGTGGGGGTGCCGAGCACGTCGGGATGACCGAGACCGACGGCTTGGAAGATGGCCTGCAGTACTCCGTAGGTCGGTTGATAGATATAGGCCCAGACTTCGGCGTTGATGACGGTGATCATCGACCACGGGATGAGCAGCAGAGCCATCATCCAGCCACGTCCGGCCGTCAGGCGCTCCAGCACAAGCGCGATCACGGTGCCGAGAACCAGTTCCACCAGCACCGTGACGACGGTGTAGAGGATCGTGAAGCCGAGGGCATAGCGCCAGACTGATGAATGGATGACCGCTGAGTAGTTGGCGCCGGTGATGCCGGTCATCTTGATCCCACCGCCGGACACCTGCACGTTCCGCAGGCTCATCACGATGGAGTACAGGATGGGAAAGATGGTCACGGCGGCCACGAAGATCAGGGCTGGCGCGGAGAACAGCCAGCCAAGCCTGGCCAGTTTCTTCCGGTTGACGTCAGGCCGGCCGGCCGGCGGGGCCACTACGGCTGCGGTCGGCTGCTCGGCAGCACTGGAGATAGTCGTCATGGGTCAGTCCTTTGGCTGCGGCCGGTACGAGAGGCGCGGCTGCGCTGATGACGCCATCCCGGGCCGGGGCGCCGCGCGCGACGGCCCGGGACAGCCCGAAGGTCAGAGACCGCCGCTGGCGGTGCTGGTGAGGGCGGCGCTCGCCTGCGACTGCGCATTTGCCAGACCCGCCGACGGCGAGACCGAGCCGGCCAGGATGGCATTCACGTTGGTGTAGATCGCGGTGCTGAGCGCCGGGTAGTTCGGCGTGCCGGCCGGCCGCGGCACCAGCCTGGTCTTGCCCACGATCGCGAGGACGGGGTTGGCCGCGACGACGGCGGCCGAAGTCCGCACCGACTCCACTGTCGGGATCTCGGAGTACTTCACCGCCAGGATGTCCTGGGCCTGCTGGCTGGACAGCCACTTGATGAAGGTGAGGTCGACGCCGATGTGCTTGCTATGCGGATTGATGTACATATTCCAGCCGCCGATGTTGGAGTAGCCCGGGTAGGACATTCCCTGGAATGTCGGCAGCGGTGCAACACCGACCTGGCTGGTGGTCAGCTTGGATGTCGCCGGGGTGGTGGCGTAGGAGTACGCGTAGTCCCAGTTGCGCAGGAAAACGGATTGCCCGGCGGCGAAGATGTCCATCGCCTGCGGCTCCTGGAACGTGGTGACGGATGCTGGCGTGACGCCAGAGGTAATCAGGCTGCGCATGAACGTGGCGGCCTTGAGCGCGGCCGGCGTGTCAAGGGTCGCCTTGCTGTAGCCGGAGTTGGTGACAGTGCCGCCAGCGTCGGTGAGGTACTCCATGAAGTCGCAGGTCAGGCCCTCATAGGAGTCGCCTTCCCAGACGAAGCCGTACTTGATGCCTGCCTTAGCCTGAACCTCCTTGGCGTCGCTCTCCAGCTGCTCCCAGGTGGTCGGTACTGCCAAGTGATACTTGGCCAGCAGGTCCTTGCGGTAGTAGAGGAAGCCCTGGTCCTCAAACAGCGGCGAGCCGTAGACCTGGCCCTTGTAGGTGGCGCCTTGGATTAGTCCGGGCGCGAATTTGGCGAAGTAGCTGGCCGGCAAGTACTTGGACAGTGGAACAGCCAGCTGGTGCGCGCCGAATTGGGCGGGCCAGATCACGTCGCCCATGAACACGTCGGGAGTGGCCGAGCCGCCGGAGATCTCGGTCGCCAGCGTGGCCCGGTTGGTGTCGGTCTCGGTGGACGCCGACACCAGCGTGACGTGGATCTTCGGGTAGGCCTTCTCGAATGCCTTGATCAGGACGTTCCGGACGTCGTTGGCGCCGACACCGACGATGGGACTGGCTGACCAGACGATCGTGCCTGACGTGCTGGAGCCGGTGCTGCTCGTCGAGGACGGGCTGCTGCTGCCGCAGGCGGCTAGGCCGACGGCGACAACGCCGGCGACGGCCGCGGCGCATAGCGTCGTCCGTGGCCGCGACCAGCGGTTCCGGCTGGGCAATACTCTTCGCATGGGTTCTCCTTCGATATGGCCTGATCGGTGATCAGCGGGCCGGCCGTTAATCGGAGCGGATGATCTGCCGGAGTTCTCCGGCGAGTTCGGTGAGCGTCGAGCGGACGGATGCTCGCTGCGCGAGCGCCTGGTGCACGGCGCTCGAAATGGCAAGGCTGAACTGGTTGTAGTTGACGATGGCGGGGCGCGGCCGGGCGGTCAGGATCGCCTGCTTGAGAACGGGCAGGAAGGGGAAGCGGCGGACCAGGGACGGCTGGCTGTACAGCGCGGTCCAGACCGGCGGCAACGCCGAGCGCAGCAGCACCTGCCGCTCGCTGCTCATGCTGGTGAGGAACTTGATGAACGCCAGCGCGGTGGCGGGATGCGGTGCGTAGGCGCTGATAGCCAGGTTGGCGCCGCCGAGTGTGCTGGAGCCGGGGCCGTGCAGCCCGGGCAGCGCGGTGACGCCGAACTTGCCGGCCACCTTGTTGCCGGGCTCCGGCGTGCTCGCGTCGCCGTAGACATAGGGCCAGTTGCTGAGGAACAGCAGCTTCCCGGCTTCGAACGCCTGCCGCGAGTCCTCCTCGTTCCAGCCGAGTGCGGCCTGCGGTATCCAGCCTCCGCGCAATCCGCTCACCAGGAAGCTCAGCGCGTCCGTCGCCTGCGGGCTGGCCACGGTAACCGTCGCGCCGTTGGCAGACAGCAGCGAGCCGCCGGCTGACTGAACTGCCTCGGCGAAGTTGACGGTGAGGCCTTCATATGCCTGCAGCTGGGTGCCGTATCCGCCTATCCCGTATCGCGGGGCGAGGGTTCGGGCTAGGTGTGCCAGCTGTGCCCAGGTCTTCGGCGGCTTGGCTCCGGCCGCCGCCAGGATGTCGCTGCGGTAGTACAGCAACGTGGCGTTACTGGTGAACGGCACTGCGTACAGATGTCCCTGGTACGTTGCGGTCGCGACGGCCGGCCGCAGGAAATGGCTGAGCGGGAACGGCTTGCTGCTGATGGGCGTGATCCAGCCGCTGCTTGCGAATTCAGCCGTCCAGATGACGTCCAGGCTCATCACGTCGTAGACCGTGCTGCGCGCCTGCAGATTGGCGACTAGCTGGGCGTACTGGTCGTCAGCGTCGTCGGGCAGGTAGATCGGCGTGACCTTCTGCCCTGGGTGCTCGGCGTTCCATTCGACGATCAGCGGCGCGAGGTAGCCGGTGTCGACCTTGCCGGTCGCGAAGGTAATCGGCCCGGTGGCGGTGACGCCGGACCGCGAGACAGCAGAACTGGCCGACCCCGGGCTTCCGGCCTGGCCGGCGTCGGCAATCAGCGAGCAGCCAGCGAGCGCCAGGCAGGTTAAGGCGACCAGCCCGATACCGCGCGTGACCTGCTGCACGTGTCCGCCTTCTGCCAGCGGGATGGCCGACCCGGTCGTTAGCACCAGTAGGTTACCGCTGAGTTAATTCTGCGGGTCGGCTAGTACATGCTTGTTATATACGTCAGTTAGGTATGAGTCAATGAACAATCTGCGGAGGCAACGGCCGCAAGAAGGGCCGCAGCGGGCATGCGGTAACCGGGTGCCTTATGCGAACATGAAGGTCAGCGGCAGGAAGGGGCAATCCGATGCGAATGCCGTTGCTGGCGCTCCTGGCGAAGGAGCCGGCGCACGGCTATGAGCTGAAGAGCCAGCTTGAGCTGATATTCGGTGAGGCTTACCCGGCGCCGAACATCGGCCAGATCTACGTGACGCTGCAGCGGCTGGAGCGGGACGGCTTGGTGTGCAGCCAGGATGTCGTGCAGACGACCCGGCCGAACAAGCGCGTCTACGAGCTGACCGCCGCCGGCCGCGAGGCCGTGATCGAGTGGATCGACAAGCCCAGCGAGGGCCCGCGGGTGCGGGATGAGTTCTTCATGAAGCTCGCGCTGAGCCCGATGGCCGGCACGTCTGACCGGCTCGGGCTGATCAACCGGCAGCGCCGTCACTACCTGGCCCAGTTGCGTAGCCTGTCCGAGCTAGCGGTCGAGGTCGACCGGCGGATACCGAAGCTGCTCATCGAGGGAGCGATCCTGCATCTGCAAGCCGACCTGGACTGGCTGCAGCGGTGTCAGGAGGACTTCGTGTGACTGGTGACGGCGAGCGGCTGGTGTTGCGTGCAGCGGGCCTCACCAAGGGCTTTGCGGGCGACGGAGTTGCCGTCACGGCGGTGCGCGGCGCTGACTTAGCGCTCAAGCACGGCGAGTTCGTGGCTATCACCGGGCCGTCGGGCGCCGGCAAGTCCACGCTGCTGCACATGCTGGGCGGGCTCGAGCGGCCGACTAGCGGCGAGATCTGGCTGAACGGTCAGCGCGTGGACCAGCTGAGCCAGGCGAGGTGGGCCGTGCTGCGCCGTCGGCACATCGGCTTCGTGTTCCAGTTCTTCAACCTCGTCTCGAACATGACCGTGGCGGACAACGTAGAGCTGGCGGCGATTATGGGCGGCGCTAGCCGCAAGCAAGCTCAGGCCAGACGTGAGGAACTGCTCGGCGAGCTCGGACTGGCGGCCAAGGCGCACGCGGCGCCAGCCCGGCTGTCCGGCGGTGAGCAGCAGCGAGTCGCGCTTGCCAGGGCCATGGCAAACCGGCCGCTGCTGCTGCTGGCCGACGAACCCACTGGCAACCTGGACAGCGGCGCGAGCCGCGTGGTGCTCGGCTTGCTGAACCGCGTGCACGCCGATGGTCAGTCGATCCTGCTGGTCACGCACGACCTGCGGGTGGCAAGCGCCGCTGACCGCGTTATCAGCCTGTTCGACGGCATGGTTGTCGACGATGCGCCGATGACAACGTCGCCTCATCCGACCTCGCTGCCGGACGTGCTCAAGCTGCGGGGCTAACGCATGCACGCGATGCTCCGGTGGATCCGCGCGGACCTGCGCGCGAGCTCGGCACGTGCCATCGTCGTCGCTGCGATGGCAGCTGGCGTGGTCACCGCGTTGTTGCTGTCCGCTGGCTTGCTGCAAGGCGCGACGAACCCGTGGCAGGGCTTGTTCACGGCGACTAAGGGAGCACAGATCTGGCTGCACCTGGCGCCAGGTACCAGCGTGCGCAGCCTGCGGTCGCAAGTCGGCGGCATCGAGGCGATCGCGGGGCCGTATTCCGCCACGGCGGCGACCGTCGCAACCGGCGGCCAGCGCACCAGGGTGGAGCTGCGTGCGATGGTTCCGCAGCTGCCGGCCATCGGCAGGCCGCTGGTGGAATCGGGCCGCTGGCTGGCGACTGGTTCGCTGACCGGTGTCGTACTCGAAGACACGTTCGCGCAGGCGATCCACGCGGGTGTTAGCTCGGTTCTGGAGCTCGACAACGTGGACGAGACCGCCAGCGTACGCGTCCGCGTCGTCGGCATCGCGCAGACAGCGGACCAGGGTTTCTACCCGGACCAGACGCCAGGCCTGATCTGGGTGCTACCGGGCCTGCTGCGCCAGATCGAGCCGAACGCCGGCCATACCGAGGAAGTCGTCGGCCTGCGCATCGCCAGTCCTGCCGCTACCGGCCTGGTGGTGCAGCAAGTCGTAACGCAGCTCGGCAGTAGCGCAGTCGGGAGCGTGTCGACATGGCAGCAGGTGAAAGAGTCCATGGCGCGCCGGGATCCGCTGCTCGGGTTGCTGCTCGCGCTGTTCGGCTTGATGGCGCTCGGTGCCGCGCTGCTGGCCATCGTGAACGTCACTAGCGGTCGCGTGCTGCTGCAGACTGCCGACCTGGGCATGCTGAAAACGCTCGGTTTCACTCCCGTCCAGGTTATGACCATGCTGTGTGCTGAGCATGCCTTGCTGGCCGGATGCGGGATCGCGGCCGGGCTGATCGCGGCGCGGCTGCTGATGCCACTGCTGCTCGGGGGCGTGCCGGGCGTCGGCGCGGCTGCCGCGACTGTGCCGGCCGGCTGGGCCGCCGTCATTGTCTGCGGCACGTTCGCCGCAGTGCTGCTGGCTACCGCAGCGCCCGCCTGGCAGGCGGGCCGGGTGCGGCCAGTCGCGGCGGTCCGGGCCATCCTGCCTCGCGGGCACCTGTCCCGGCTGGCCAGTATCGCGATGGCAGCAAGAACGCCGCCCGCGCTCGTGCTCGGCGCCAGGTCCGCGTTCGTGCGAAGGCTGCCCGCCGCGCTGACAATCGGCGGGCTGGCCCTGCCGATGATGATGATCACCATCGGGCTCGGGTTCTGGTCCACGCTGGATGATGTCCAGCGCCACCCGGCTGACATCGGGCTTGCCGCCCAGGTCACGGTGAGTCCGGGCCCGCTGACGGCTGCGGAGACGCTCCGGCTGATCCGCGGCGACCCGCAAGTGCTGAAGACCTACACCTGCGTCCAGGCGGAGGCGCTGGTGCCGGGGGAGACGATCACGATTACCACGCTCGGCATGGGCACCTCACGTCAGCCCTACCCGTTCCACGTCGTGCAGGGCCACCTGTACCGCGCCCCGGAGCAGGCAGTCGCGACCGCCGCTCTGCTCAGCACGCTGGGGCTGAAGGTGGGCCAGTTCGTCCGGATGTGGTTCGGCGGCGTCCCCGTCACCTTCCGCATCGTCGGCCGGATTATCGACCCGCAGTACGGCGGCCAGGTGCTGGCGTATGGCCGGGACACGCTGACCGACGAAGGCGCGGCCACGCCGATCGGGTTCTACAGCCTGATCCTGCGGCCGGGAGTGAGCCCAGCCGCTGCGGTTGCCCGCCTGACGCGCGCCTCGCAGCGGCGGCTCAGCGTCGCGGAGGTGCCAGACCCGGCCGATCAGCTTGGCATCGTGCGCGATGCGGTGGCCGTTCTGATCGCCGTACTCGCAGTCATCGGGCTGACAAGCCTGGTGACTACCTCCCTGCTCGGCTATCGCGATCAGTTGCGGGACGTGAGTGTGCTGCGGGCCATGGGGCTGACTCCGGTGCAAGTCCGCGCAGTGCTCATGACCCGTACGACAGTCCTGGCTCTGATTGCCGTCGTTATCGGCACGATCGCCGGACGCCTGGTCACCATCGACCTGATCAGCGCGGTGTCGCGGCTGTACGGACTTGGCTCGGGCATCGGAAGCACGCCGTCAGCCGGGACGCTCACCGCGACGGTCGCGCTCGCCGTCGGTGTCGCAGCTGTCGCCGGGATCCTGCCGTTCCGGCTTCCGGGCCGGCTGCCCGCGGTGACGGTACTCGGTCCCTGAGTGCCCGCTAGCCGCCTGCGGGATGCCCGATCGACAGCCCGCTGGCCGGGTCGAAGAACTGCAGGTTCGACGTGTCGACGGCGAGAGCGGCGGCCGCGCCCGGCTTGATGCCGCTGCGAGCCGCAACCCGTGCAGTCCAGAGCGTCTTGTTGTCGGCGAGCGGAATCGCTTCCTCGTCGTCGTCACCAGCCCGTGCGTCATTGATGCTGGCGTGCTGCACCGGCGGAGCGTCGATCGCAAAGATGACGTGTATCTCGCTGCCGAGTTCCTCGGTGACGCTGGACTGGATCTGGAGGCGCGGCCACGATGGCTCGGCGAAGCTGGCGTCCTCGAAATCGGACGGGCGGATGCCCAGGATCAGGTCCTGGCCGAAGTAACCGTCCAGGCCGCGCCTCGCCGCTAGCAGTGTCTCGCTGACCGCAAGCCGGTGGCCGGCGAAGATGACCGCAGGCCCGTCGTCACGGACGAGCTGCGCGCTGGCGAAGTTCATCGCGGGCGAGCCGATGAAGCCGGCCACGAAGAGGTTGACCGGTGAGTTATAGAGCGCCTGCGGCGTGTCGACCTGCTGCAGCTTGCCGTCGCGGAGCACGCAGACACGCTGGCCGAGCGTCATGGCCTCGACCTGGTCGTGAGTCACGTACACAGTCGTGACGCCGAGCCGGTCATGCAACTGAGACAGCGATGCGCGCATCGAGACCCTGAGCTTAGCGTCGAGGTTGGACAGCGGCTCGTCCATCAGGAACGCCTGCGGCTCGCGCACGATTGCCCGGCCCATCGCGACGCGCTGGCGCTGGCCACCGGACAGCGCGGCCGGCTTGCGCTTGAGGTACTCCTCCAGGCCGAGCATCCTGGCGACCTCGGCTACCCGCCGCCTGATTTCGTCCTTAGGTGTCTTGCGCTGCTGGAGGCCGAAGGCCAGGTTCTGCTCGACTGTCATGTGCGGGTAGAGCGCGTAGTTCTGGAACACCATCGCGATGTCGCGGTCCTTCGGCGGCAGGTCGTTGACCACCCGGCTGCCGATGGTGATGGTGCCGGAGGTGATCTCCTCAAGGCCGGCAATCGACCGGAGCGCGGTGGATTTCCCGCAGCCGGAAGGCCCGACAAGGACCATGAACTCGCCGTCGGTGATGTTCAGGGTCAGCCCGTCGATGCCTTTCACGCCGCCCGGGTAGACCTTGTCAACGTCGTCAAGCACGATCTGCGCCATGCGCCCTCCGTCGCGTTGCCAGCGCGGCCCAGCCGGGCCGTTCTCGCCGGAGCGTACCCGGCGGACGACCCAGTGGGAATGCGGCGGAAGATCATGTTACGAGAGCGTAAAGGCCGTTATCGTTTCGTTACCTGGCAAGCGTGCGCGGGCAGCGAGACCGGCACGTTAACGTTGCCGGGTGGAGGAGATCAACAAGACAATCATCTCGCTGCTCGCGGATGATGGCCGGATGAGCTTTACCGAGCTGGCCCGGCGCACCGGGTTGTCGGTGTCAGCCGCGCAGCAGCGGGTTCGCAGGCTAGAGCAGCGCGGCGTGATCAAGGGCTACAGCGCGGTCATCAATGCGGAAGAGATCGGCCTGCCGCTCACGGCGTTCGTGTCGATCAGAGCATTCGATCCCGCTGCGCCCGACGACGCGCCTGAGCGGCTGTCCCACCTGACAGCTATCGAGGCGTGCCACAGCGTCGCCGGCGAGGCTAGCTACATCCTCAAGGTCCGGGTGGAGTCGCCGCGCGGCCTTGAGGACCTCCTGCAGGAGATTCGCGCCGCGGCGAACGTCTCGACACACACCACGATCGTGCTGAGCACGCCGTTCGAGAACCGGCCGCCGCGGTTCTAGCCTCAGGACGCGATGGCGAAGAGCCGCAGTGGCTCGCTCCCCTGAATCTCCACCCCGAGGGGGACGATGGCAGCGGTCCCGCGGTGGGCAGTAGCCGCGGCCGGCAACTCGTCGGTGCTCGTTGCCACAACTGTCGCGCCGCGCAGCAGCGCGTGATCCAGAAATGCGGTGTAAGACCTGCCATCGCCGGCGGGAGGCGCGGCTAGCACGACATCGTCCGCGCTGATATCGGCAGAATCGCACAGCCCGGACAACTCCGCGGCCATGTCGACGTGAGTCAGGCCCGCCGCGTGCAGCGCCCCGTCAGAGCCCCGGACGTACGGCAGCAGCGCAAGGTCGTGGGGACGGGCGGCGGGCGGGTAGAGCGAGCCCATGCCGAGCAGCGCGCTGAAGGGAGTCGCGGCCGGCGCATCGCCGAACGAGAACACCTGGCGCACCCAGGACTGGTCAGCCGCGGCGATCCCGGCGGCCGCCAGCGGCTGAGCTGTCAGCAGCATCCGGGCGCCGCAATCTGCCAGCTGCCCGGCTGTCTCGGCGACTGACAGCTGGGCGCTGACCGGGCACGGAACGCCGCCCGCCGCGGTGATGGCGTGGCAGGACAGCACGTGTGTGGCTGCGTCCGGGACGTACACGCCGACAACGTCCCGCGGCCGCAGCCCGCGCCAGGCCAGGCCGGCGGCCGCCCGCTGGATCGTGACCGCCAGCTCGGCGAATGAATACAGTTCGCCGGCGGTTCCGCTCACCAGGGCAGGACGGCAGCCGAACCCGGCGGCCAGCTCGACGAGCCGCTGTGTCGCCGTCATTTCCCCGTTCAGGCTCGAGCTGGCCACCTGACTGCGTCCGCCTCCTTGCTGCCAGTCCGCTGTGCCCCTCATCGCCGACGCTACGCAACCGGGCTGCCGGAGCACATCATCAGGAATGTGTAGCTGGTTATGTATCCGGCTGTTGTCCTGTCCGCCAGCTTTGCGCGACCCAGCCGAAGGGCTGGAACGCGCCAGGCTGACGGAGCCGGGCAAGCCACCGGACAGCCAGCCATCCCCCTCCGATGGCTGGCCGCGCCGGTGACTGCGGGTCTCAGGCATAACGTTAGGTAAATCGCGAGTTGCGCACATCGGCTGAATTGCCCATTCCGGTATGCATGCATGCGCGGCCTGACTGTGTAGACGGTCAGACCGGGGTCGCACCCACTCAGCCGCGCGGGCGGTTTGCGGGTGGCAGGCCATGGTGACCTACACAGTCCGCTGCCCGCCCCATATGTAGCGGCATGCACAGCTGGGCAGGCAGCTACATATCCGGTCCGGGCACCTCGGAGTTCCGGCCGTTAGCCTGGCGCTGGTCGGCGGCCCATGCGGCGACCTGTGCGCGCGAGCTCAGTCCGAGCTTGCCGAGGATATTCGCGACGTGCCGGGCCGCCGTTGCCGGGCTGATCACAAGCTCATCGGCGATGCCGCGATTGGAGAGCCCTCGCGTGATGAGCATCGCGATCTGCTGCTCCCTGGCGGTCAGGACCGACTGCGTCAGCGCGGGCGCCGCACTGGCGCCCTGGCCCGAGCCAGCGCTCGCGTCGGGCGGCTGGCTCGCCGTGCCGGCGGACGTCAGCGCGTACCTGACCGCTTCGTGCATACTCAGCCTGCGGCCCTCGGCCAGCAGCGTTGCCGTCCTGGCCGGGCCGAGCCGCTGGTGAGCCGAGGCAAGCAGGCTGTCGAGTCGGCCTTGCGCGGATGCCGAGCGCACCGGGCCGACGGCCTCACGCACGTCGGCCGACGCGCCCTCCAGCCGGACGGCGGCAACGTCCTGCTGCTGTACCACCGCAAGTGCCGCGAAGGCCTCCAGCCCGCGGGCGATGCCGAGCCGCTGGCCAGTAGCCATGCTGAGCTCAAGGCTCCGCGTCAGGCTAGCGGTGGCGGTCGGCAGGTCGAGACTGGCCAGGCAAACCCAGCCGATGCCAGCAAGGCACCGTGCCATCTCGGTCCGGGCTC
This sequence comes from Streptosporangiaceae bacterium, assembly GCA_035507615.1. Taxonomy (GTDB): domain Bacteria; phylum Actinomycetota; class Actinomycetes; order Streptosporangiales; family Streptosporangiaceae; genus JAJYUU01. The sequence continues at coordinate 1,153 of DATJNX010000064.1, read as the reverse complement.
CGATCTCCTCGAACATCTCGAGCGCAGTGCTGAAGTGGCGAAGGGCTGCCGCATTGTCGCGCCGGGCCCTGGCCAGGCTGCCGAGGCCGTAGAGGATGTGGGCTACGCCCCAGCCGTTGTTCCCGGTCAGCAGGGCGAGCGCAGCCTCGTAAGACGCCTGGGCGCCGGCCAGTTCGCCGCCGCGAGCCAGGATCGTAGCCTGGGCGGACAACGCCAGGCCTTCCTCCCACTCATCGGAGTACTCCCGCGCCGAGGCCACTGCGGCATTCGCCAGCGCCAGGGACTCCTCACCGCGGCCAGCACGCAGGCTGATAAGCGCGAGGATCCGCTGCGCTCCGGCCGGGCAGGCGGCACGGTAAGCGGTGCCCATCGCAACGCCCGCCGCTGCGCGCTGGGCTGCCTCCGGATAGTCCTGATGCTCGAACGCAAGCTCCGCCGCAAGCATGAGGGCACGAGCGCGTACGCCGGCCGGCACGTGCCCCGGCATGGCCAGGAACGTGCCGAACCAGCCCAGGCCTTCGGTCACGTCGCCCTGCACTACCCACGGGGACCGCAGGGCCGAGCACAGCCGCAGGCCCTTCTCGGCATCGGCCTCGTCGACGCAGCAGGCCAGCGCCGAGCGCAGGTTCGCCTGCTCCGCCGCCACCCGGTGGTAGCTATTGATCTGCGCGGCCCACGGCAGCGCATCCCGCACGAACGCCCGGCCGGTCACGCCCTCGATGAGGTGCAGCAGATATTCGCGGTGCCGACGGCGGAATTCGGCTCGCTCGCCGGCGGCGTCGAGCTGCGCCGAGGCGTACTCCCTGATCGTGTCGAGCAGCCGGTACCGGGCATCGCCCGCCAGCTCATCCTCCAGCGCCACGAGCGACTTGTCGATGAGCGCGGCAAGCAAGTCGAGCACCTGCTCGACGCTGATCCGGTCGTCGGTACACACCTGCTCGGCCATGTCCAGGCTCCAGCCAGAGAACACCGACAGCCGCCTGAGCAGGATCTGCTCGTCGTGCGTCAGCAGCTCGAAGCTCCAGTCGACTGCCGCCAGGAGCGTCTGCTGCCGCCTCGGCGCGGTCCGGTCACCGGAGGCAAGCAGCCGGAACCGGTCGTCGATCCGGGCCGCTATCTGCTCGACCGAGAGTGCGCGGATGCGCGCGGCCGC
>DATJNX010000063.1:0-29555 GCA_035507615.1 Streptosporangiaceae bacterium | reverse complement strand
CCAGACGGTCATCAAAGAGATCAAGCTGCGGCCGAAGATTGACCCGCACGACTACGGCACCAAGAAGGGCCACGTCGAGCGCTTCCTCAAGCAGGGCGACAAAGTCAAGGTAACGATCATGTTCAGGGGACGTGAGCAGTCGAGGCCCGAACTCGGGTTCAAGCTGCTCCAGCGCCTGGCTGGCGACATCGAGGAGCTTGGCTTCGTCGAGTCTTCGCCGAAGCAGGACGGCCGCAACATGATCATGGTGATAGGGCCGCACAAGCGGAAGACGGACGCGATGGCAGCCGCGAGGGCTGACCGCGCTGATCACCGCGCAAGCCGGTTGAGCAGCCGCGGCACCGAGACGGCCGGCGAGGCAGCGGACACTGAGGCAGCCGACACCGAGCCCGCCGGCGCTCAGCCAGCCAGCTCTGGGCCGGCCGACACTATGCCGGCTAGCACAGTCTCGGCTAGTACTGAAGCGAGCGGCACTAACGCGGAGACGCCGTCTGCATCGGGCTCTGCCGCTAGCCGGTCGTCCGCGTCAGCCCAAACTGCTGCGGCCCGGCAGACCGCGGAGGCGAGCGCTCCAGCGGACAATCCGGCGCCGACGGCAACCGGACGGGCCGAGACTGGCCAGGCTGATTCTGCAGCCGAGGCAAGCGCTTCGGATGCCTCGCCGAGGCCTGCCGCCCCGAGGCCAGCCACGCCGAAGCCGAGCGCCCCGAGGCCAGCTGCCGCGTCAGCGCGGCCGGCGGCACCTAAGCCGTCCGCTCCGCGCGCGACACCTGCGTCGTCGGCGCGACCTGGTCCGGCAGGCAACCCGGCGCCGAAGCCGACGGCACCCCGCGGAACGACGGCAGCGCCGAGGCCGGCTGCCGGAACGTCGGCCGCACCCAAGCCCGGCCCGGCCCGGCGAACCGGAGATGGCCCGGTGCCATCCCCGCGCGCAGTCGCGGCCGACAAGGCCGCCTCGGCAAAGGAGTCGGGCGAGGCAGACAAGTAGACCTCGGGCAGAACCGGGCGGCTGGGTAAGCCCGCCCGCCCGGTGACAGCCAGGGCCTGATTAGCTCGGGCCCGGAAGTGGGGCCGGACAGCTGAGGCTGCCCGGCAAGGTTAGACAGTGCCAGGCCACCACGAGAGTGTGCCCAGGCGGTGAGGGATCGGTCCGGCAGCACGGACTTGTGCGGTCGGTGCACCAGCGATGTGCCGACGGCACACGAGAATGGAGAAGCGGCGAGATGCCGAAGATGAAGACACACACCGGTGCCGGCAAGCGGTTCCGGATCACCGGTACCGGCAAGATCATCCGCCGCCGTGCTAATCGCGCTCACTATAACGAGTGGAAGCCGAGCTCGATGACCCGCCGACTCGCTGGGTACGTCGAGCTCTCGCCGGGTGATGGCAAGAAGATCAAGAAGTTGCTGGGGAAGTGACCCGGCCCGCCTAGGGAGAGTGTGACGAAATGGCACGCGTGAAGCGGGCGGTCAATGCCCACAAGAAGCGCCGGGTTGTACTCGAGCGCGCCAGCGGATACCGGGGTCAGCGGTCCCGGCTGTACCGCAAGGCGAAGGAGCAACAGCTCCACTCAATGACTTACGCCTACCGGGACCGCAAGGACCGTAAGGGCGCGTTCCGGCGCCTGTGGATCCAGCGCATCAACGCCGCTGTCCGGGCCGAGGGCATGACCTATAACAGGTTCATCCAGGGCCTGCGGCTGGCCGAGGTCGAGGTGGACCGCAAGATGCTGGCCGAGCTGGCCGTCTCCGATTCGCAGGCTTTTGCCGCGCTGATCGAAGTCGCCAGGGCTGCGCTCCCGGCCGACGTCAACGCGCCTGCTGCCTGAGTCCGCAGCGGCGGCGCTCGGGCGCGGGTGCGAGCTGGAAACTGCTGGACTGCGCTTGACGAAAGCTGACTGCGGACCCAGAAGGCACAGCTGGTCCTGTGGGCCCAGTGTTTGGAACAACTGTGGTTGGAACCACTGTGGTTGGAACGACTGTGGTTGGAATAACCGTGGTTAGAGCAACTGGGGCTAGCGAAGCTTGGATTAGGACGATCCGGGCACTCCGTGCGGACCGGGCGACGAGCCCGGCGTGCCGGTCTGCGCAGAGTCGAGGCCCGGCGGCCGCAGTTGCCCCGCTGGTGCGTACGCGGGATGCTGCGCCGGCCGAGACAGGTGGCCAAAGCCAGGAGCCGGCAGCCGGATTCCCGGTAGCCGGGCGTTGGCGCCGCCAGTGACCGGGTCGGCGGCGTCTGTGGCGCGCCCGCAGCCGGGCGGGCTGGGCATCCGTTCGCCTCGTGTGAAGGCTGCCCGCCAGCTGGGGAAAAGAGCCTTTCGCGAGCGCGGCAGGCTGTTCCTCGCGGAGGGGCCGCAGGCTGTGCGTGAGGCCCTGCGCCAGCCGGGCGTCGTCACTGAGCTGTTTGTCACCGGCCCAGGCGCGGCGCGTCACCGTGAGCTCACCGCGCGGGCCGCTGGCCAGGGCATCGCCATTCATGAGGTCAGCGGTGAGATCATGGCCGAGCTGGCGCAAACAATCACCCCGCAGGGCGTGCTCGGTGTCTGCCGGTTCGTGGACGTACCGCTCTCAGGGCTGCTCACCGAGACCGCGCTGGGGCGAAACCTGCAGCTCGTCACAGTGCTCGCCAACGTCCGTGATCCGGGAAACGCCGGAACGGTCATGCGCACGTCCGATGCGGCTGGCGCCGACGGGGTGATTTTCGCGGCCGCGTCCGTCGACCCGTACAACAGCAAATGCGTCCGCTCTTCGGCGGGCAGCCTGTTCCACCTGCCGGTAGTTGCCGGCGCGGCGCTGGACGAGGCAATCGGAGGCCTGCGGGCGGCTGGCCTGCAGGTGCTGGCAGCCGACGGCAGCGCCAGCTACTTCCTCGATTCGCCGGGCGGACCAGACCTGACCCAGCCGACGGCGTGGCTATTCGGCAACGAGGCCTGGGGACTGCCCGATGACCTGCTCGCGCTGGCCGACGGCGTGGTGGCAGTGCCGATCTACGGACAAGCCGAGAGCCTGAACTTGGCCGCCGCGGCCGCGGTCTGCCTGTACGCCTCAGCGCGGCAGCTGCGCGGCCGCGAGACATCCTGATCAGTCAGCTCCTGGCGGTCGTCCCGAGCGATCGCCCCGCGGGGTCGCCCCGTCCTTTCGTGCGGCCCTTCACCTGCGAGGTCATCCGCAGAAGCCGTAAATATTCCTATAGCGGGGCAATAGAATTCAGCTAACGGGTGGAAGGCCGCCTTGAGGGGCAGTTCCCCGCTACCGCGAGCTAACTCACCGCAGCCGGCAGTGGGGGCGGAGGAGCTAATCCGCTAGAGTCTGATCACGTTGCGTCATGAAGTGACCGGGCTGGTCGCTGGCTGGTGGCCGATGGCGCGACTGCGCTGCGAGTGCGGATTGTCCCCCCCGAGTCCGCCGCCGTGGCCGTGGCTGATGAGCTCGGGCCGGTCGGCCCGGCGCTGATAGCTGCGGCGCGCCCAGGTCGTTGCCGGGGGACAGGCTCCTTAGCCCTCCGGAGGCGACGCGCGGGTGGACGGCATCGTGACAGGCCATGCGACGGCCCGCACTGATAGCTTGCCTGCCTCTGGCGCCGGTCCAGCGGGTGTGGGGCCGACCAGCGGGCCATCTGACGAGCAGGGCGACTTCAGTTGCGATCTAGTGCTCGTCGACGATCTGCCGGACGGCCTGGTGATAGCCGATCGCAAGGGCCAGGTCACCGTCTTCAACCGCGCGGCTGCGCGGCTTACCGGGATCAGCGCGGCTGCCGCGCTGGGCCGGGATGTGCGCCAGGTGCTGCCGCTGCGCGACGTCGAGGACCGCTGCTGGTGGGCCATGTGCCAGCCCTACGACGGCCTGTCAACTCGGACGCGGCACCCGGAACTTTCGCTGTACCTGCCGGACGCCACCGAGTTGCTGGTCAGTGTCCGGTACGTGCGGACGCCGCGAGGCCGTGGCCCGCGCGAAGGCTGGTCCCGTGAGCCCGGCGAGGTGCAGCGGCTAGTGATCTCGCTGCGCAGTGCCGAGCAGCGATCACGGCTTGAGCGCAGCCGGGCCGACCTGGTGTCCACCGTGGCCCACGAGCTGCGCTCCCCGCTGACCAGCGTCAAGGGCTTTACCGCGACCCTGCTGGCCAAGTGGCCACGGTTCACCGATGACCAGAAGCGAGTCATGCTGGAGACGGTCAACGCTGATGCCGACCGGGTCACGCGGCTGATCACCGAGCTGCTGGACGTGTCCAGGATCGAGGCGGGCCGGATCGAGATCCACCGGGAGCTCGTCGACATTCCGAGCCGGGTCCTCAAGATCATCAGTGGCCGGGTAGCGGCCGGGGATTCCGCTGACCGCTACCGGACCGTCGTGGCCCCCGGATTGCCCGAGGCCTGGCTCGACGGCGACAAGGTCGACCAGATCCTGGCGAACCTTATTGAGAACGCCGTCCGGCACGGGGCTGGTACGGTTACTACCGTGGTGGAGCCAGCGGTCGTGGCAGGGGCTCCTGGCGTGGCCGTTGCGGTCCGCGACCAGGGCCCTGGTATCGCGCCCGAGGTTGCGCCCCGCGTCTTCGCCCGGTTCTGGCGCGCGAAGCGCCGTGGCGGCGCAGGCCTTGGCCTTTTCATCGTCAAGGGCTTGGTAGAGGCGCACGGCGGGGAGATCATCGTGCAGCAGGCACCAGGGGGCGGGGCTGAGTTCCGATTTACCATGCCCGCCGGGACGCCTGAGTTCGGCTAGCCGGCGGGCCGTCGAGGCTGCCTGTTTCCTGGCGCCCTGCTGTGGAGCCGGACAATAGCTGCTGGCAGCTGGGGCATGCGTACCTGCCCTGGCCGCGGCGGCCATGCGCAACCGGGCTGATCTGCCGCGGATCACCGTGCAGACGGCGTTCCCAGTGCCACTGACCGCAGGAGATGTCACAACCGATGTCTGCACCGAATAAGGCTTACGACCCCGTGGAGGTGGCCGTGCTGTCTCCCGAGGAGCTGCAGCGCATGCAGGCCGATGCGCTGGCGGCGATCGCGACTGCCGCCAATCTCGATGAGCTCAAGACTGCCCGGCTCGCGCATTTCGGCGACCGTGCACCGCTTACCCTGGCCAACTCGGAGATCGGAGCGCTGCCGCCAGCCGCACGCGCCGAGGCGGGCAAGCGGGTCGGCTCTGCCCGGGCTGCGGTCAAAGCTGCGCTGGCCGAGCGCCAGACGGAGCTGGAAGCCGAGCGCGACCGGCGCGTCCTCGTGGAGGAAGCCGTCGACGTCACCCTGCCCTGGAACCGGTCGGCGTCAGTGGACGGCGCGCGGCACCCGGTCACCACGGTGGGCGAGCGCCTCGTCGACGTATTCGTCGACATGGGGTACGAAGTCGCCGAGGGGCCGGAAGCCGAGGCCGAGTGGTACAACTTCGACGCACTGAACTTCCCGCCGGACCATCCGGCGAGGGAGATGCAGGACACGATCTTCGTCGCTGGCTCCGAGCCTGGCCAGCGATCCGGGATAGTGATGCGCACCCACACCTCGCCGGTCCAGATCCGGGCGATGTTGTCCAGGCCGCTGCCGCTGTACGTGGTGAGTCCCGGTAAGTGCTACCGCAGTGACGCGCTCGACGCGACGCATAGCCCGGTCTTCCACCAGATAGAGTGCCTGGCCGTCGACGAGGGCCTGACCATGGCGGATCTGCGCGGTGCGATCAACGCGTTCGTCGAGGCCATGTTCGGCGAGGGACTGCAGACCAGGTTGCGGCCGGACTTCTTCCCGTTCACCGAGCCGTCTGCCGATGTGTCGATGCAGTGCCATGTCTGCCGCGGGACATCCGCCAGGGCCGGCGGGGAGCCGTGCCGGGTATGCCGGTCGCAGGGCTGGATCGAGATCGCCGGCTGCGGGATGGTCAATCCGCGCGTTCTGGTTGCGGGCGGCATCGATCCGGACCGCTACAGCGGCTTCGCTTTCGGGCTGGGCATCGACAGGTCTGTCCTGGTCCGCCACGGGGTGGCCGACATCCGGGACACGCTCGAGGGTGACGTGCGGTTCAGCCGCGCATTCGGATTGGAGGCGTGATGCGGCTACCGCTGTCTTGGCTGCTGGAGTACGCGGCCATCGGACTGTCGCCCGATGACGCCGAGGGCGTCGCGGAACTGGCCCGACGGCTCACCGCGTGCGGGCTCGAGGTCGAGTCCGTCGAACCGGTCGGCCACGACATCTCCGGAGTCGTCGTCGCCGAGGTGCTCGACGTGGAAGAGCTGACCGGCTTCAACAAGCCGATCAGGTACTGCCAGGTATCTACCGCTGACGGGCAGCGGCGGCATGTCATCTGCGGGGCGCGGAACTTCGTGGCCGGCGACCGGGTGGCGCTGGCGCTGCCAGGTGCCGTGCTGCCAGGCGGATTCGAGATCGGCGCGCGCAAGACCTATGGCCGGGTGTCGGAAGGCATGATCTGCTCGGCACTGGAGCTGGCGATCGGCGAGGACCACGCCGGCATCATCGTGCTGCCGGCGGACGCGCCGCTGGGTGCCGATTTCGTCGCGTACGCGGGCCTCCGTGACGTGGTATTCGACATCAATGTCACGCCCGACAAGGGTTATGCGCTGTCGGTCCGCGGCGTGGCGCGTGAGCTTGCGATCTCCTACCAGGTGCCGTTCACGGACCCGGCCGATGTCGGGCTGCTGCCCGACGTCGCCGCGGCATCGCCGGAGGTCTACCCGGCCGGCATCGACGACTTCACCGCTTGCGACCGGATCGTGCTGCGCGAAGTGCGCGGGATCGACCCGGCCACGCCGACGCCGCTGGCCATGAAGATCAGGCTGGCAAGGGCCGGGCAGCGGTCTGTCTCACTGGCCGTGGATGTCACCAACTACCTCATGCTCGAGCTGGGCCAGCCATTGCACGCGTTCGACAGATCACGGCTGCAGGGGCCGATCCGGGTCCGGCGCGCGCAGCCAGGGGAGAAGCTGGAGACCCTCGATCACGTCGTCCGGACGCTGGATCCTGAGGACATCGTGATCGCCGATGAATCCGGTCCGATATCGCTGGCCGGAACCATGGGCGGAGTAGCCACCGAGGTGTCTGACTCATCGCACGACCTGGTCATCGAGGCCGCACATTTCTCTGCGCGTGGCATCGCGCGGATGAGCAGGCGGCACAAGCTCGGCTCTGAGGCGTCGGCGAGGTTCGAACGGGGCGTGGATCCAGAATTGCCGTCCCGGGCGTCGGCTAGGGCTACCACGATGCTGGCGGCGCTCGGCGGCGGAACGGTCGTACCCGGATGCTCGTATGCCGGCGTTCCGATCGAGCCCGTCAGGATCTCGATGGCAGCGGACTACCCGGACCAGGTGGCCGGCCTGGTCTACGGTCTGGAGACGGTGCAGAAGAGGCTGCGCGAGGTCGGTTGCACGGTCGCGCGCCTGCCGGGCTCGGCACCTGACCAGCCCGACGCTGCCGAGCCATCTGGTTCCGGCGACGGCGACGCCGGGCGGCTTGAGGGCGGTCAGGCAGGCCTCGCCATCGGACATCTGGCCAGTGCTCATATGACGAGCGCTCATCTGGCCGGTGCTCAGCCGGCGGCCGAGCAGCCTCGGCACAACCACGGGCGGCATGACCGGCCCGGGCTGACGCTGCTCGTCACCCCGCCGTCCTGGCGGCCCGACCTGACCGACCCGGCTGACCTGGCAGAGGAGGTCATCCGGCTCGAGGGCTACCACAACATTCCGGTCCGCGGCATCCGGGCGGTGGGCGGCCGGGGGCTGACCGGCCGGCAGCGGCTGCGCCGGACCCTCAGCCGGTCGCTCGCCTACGACGGATATGTCGAAGTGATCTGCTCGCCGTTCACGTCCGTGCTCGATTTCGACAGGCTGCAGCTAGCGGCTGACGACAAGCGCCGCCGAGCGGTGCGGCTGGCCAACCCGCTGAGCGAAGACGAGCCGCTCATGCGCACCACGCTGCTGCCGGGCTTGTTCCGCACCCTCGCCCGGAACCTGGGCCGCGGCTTCAGCGATGTGTCGCTGTACGAGTTCGGCCTGATCTTCCGGCCGCGGCCGGATGGCCCCCGGACCGCGCCGATCCTGCCGGTAGACCGCGCCCCGACCGGTGACGAGATCGCCCGGCTCGCGGCGGCGCTGCCCGATCAGCCGCTGCACGTCGGTGCAGTGATGACCGGCAATGCCGAGCCGGCCGGCTACTGGGGTCCGGGCCGCCCGGCTGGCTGGCAGGACGCAATCGAGGCGGCGCGGCTCGTGCTCCGCAATAGCCGGCTCGACTTCGATGTCCGCGCAGATCAGCACGACCCCTGGCACCCGGGCCGGTGCGCTGCCATTTTCGTCCGCGGTCAGGAAGGACAGGAGTGGCTCGCTGGGTACGCCGGCGAGTTGCACCCGCGAGTCATCACCGCGTTCGGCCTGCCGGCCAGGACAGCTGCGATGGAGCTCGACCTTTCGGTGATTGAGACTGCCGCGTCCCTGGTCGGGCCGGTTCAGGCGCCGACGCTGTCCGGATACCCGCTCGCCGTCCAGGACGTGGCACTGGTCGTGCCGCAGACGGTTCCGGCGGCGGACGTCGAGCGGGCACTCGTGGCGGGCGCTGGCGCAGCCGGCGACGTGCAACTGGAATCACTGAGTCTGTTCGACGTCTACACCGGCGACCAGATTGGCGAAGGGCGCAAGTCGCTTGCCTACACCCTGCGGTTCCGGGCGCCCGACCGGACGCTGACGGCGGAAGAGGTCAGCGTGGTCAGGGACGCCGCGGTGGCCGAGGCGGCCAGGCAGACCGGGGCAGTCCTGCGCAGCGGCTGACCCGAGAGTCATGATCGATGTGAGTCTGCTGTCGCCAGAGCGACAGCAGACTCACATTCATGAAGATCGTCCTGGCGGTCGGCCCTTCTGAGGGCCTCCAGCGCTCAGCAGCAAGATGAACAAACCATGCATGTTCTTGACATGTATATCTAAAACTGGTTCCGTCCACCTGACACTGCCTAGTACTCAGGGGAATCCGTGATCAAACTTGCTTGGCGCCGTGCTGCAATCGTTCTGGCCGCTGGCAGCACGCTCGCGCTCGCCGGCGCCTTGCTCCCGGCGCAGGCTGCGACGACCGGATGGCGTACTGACGCCACGTTCGTGGTCCGCGGTAGCGAGAACATCTATACCAGCGTCGCGGCTAGCGGCCGGTCCGACGCGTGGGCGGCCGGCTTCGCCGTCAAGCCCTCCGGCAAGTCGTGGCAAACCGAAATCAGGCACTGGACTGGCAAGGCCTGGCGCGCAGTCGCACTGCCCGCGAAGATCGCGAAGACGTGGAACAAGGAAGACCCCGTCTTGCCTGAGGTCGGCGTCGCATCTGCCCGGGATGTCTGGGTCTTCGGCGGATTCGCTGGCAGCTACCTTCGGCTGAACGGCAGCAAGTGGACCATCGGCCGGCTGCCCGGCGGCAGCGCAAGCGCTGGCGCGCTCATCCAGATCGACGCGGTCAAGGTATTCAGCAGTACCAACGTATGGGCGCTCGGCGAACGTGACGTGTTCTCGAGCACGCAAGAAGTCACCGCCGCCTACGCCGCGCACTACAACGGCCGCAAGTGGTCGAGGGTCAGCGCTCCCGGCACTGGCGGCATCACCGCGGTGGCTGCCGCGTCATCGAGCACCATCTGGGCGGTCGAAAGCACCCAGAGCAACGAAGGCCTCGCGATGCCGGCTGCCGCGAGGCCAGTCGTCACCCGGGCGCGCGCTGCAGCAGCGGCGGCCACTCCGCCCGTCGTGCTGCAATGGACCGCAAGCACCGGCTGGCAGCAGGCGGCTGACCAGCCGTCGCTGGCGACCAGCGACCAGCTCACCAGCGTCGTCGCAGAGCCCGACGGCGACGTCTGGCTCGGCGGTTCGGCTGACAACTCAGCGAAGGGGACGTCGCCGCTGACGGCTGAGTGGAACGGGACCAGCTGGTCGGTCTCGGACCTGCCCGGCAAGGCCACGTCTGCGGACTTGCAGCTGCTCACTATGGCGCCGGACGGAACCGGCGGTATCTGGGCACTGGCCCTGAACGGCAGCACCGGGGCGGAGCGGATCTGGCAGCTGCACGGCGCGACCTGGTCGCAGGCCAAGCCGGCCTTCGGTAAGCGCGCGTGGGTGCTCACGGCCCTCGCGCTAGTACCGGGCACGCACTCGGTCTGGGGAGCCGGGGCGGTGGAGGCCACCAAGTCGACCGCAGACGGGCTGATCGCAGTCGACGGGGCGCTGCCGCGCTAAAGCAGCAGAGTCAGGCGGCATGGGTGGAGAGTTGCTGGGTCCCGGCACCACTAACTCTCCGCCCATGGGGGCTTGCGCACTGGGAGCCAGGTCCGTCAGCTGGACGAGGTCTTCAGGATCTCCAGAATCTCGGTGCCCTTCTTGGCGCACTTCGAGGTATCGCCGGTCTTCAGCAGCTCCGGCGTGGCAAAGCCCTGGCAAGTCCAGCCGCTGACGCTGACCGGGCCGCCGCCGCCGTTGCCGGGAGCGTCGCCGTGCTTGATCGCGGTCGCATAGCTCGCCTCAACCGCCATGGCGGTCTTGCAGGAGACCGTGCCGCGGTAGATCTCGACCTCCACTGGCACGTTGGCCGCCGTCCTGCTGGTTCCGCAGTCCTGGATGCTCGCCGCGTTCGACTTCGCGCCGCTGCAGCCGCTCAGCGTCAGCGTCCCGGCGATGACCACGGCCGCGACGCTGAGTGAGGCGGCTAGCCGCTGGCTGGCGACACCTGTCTGCCGGACGCGCATGGGCCAAATCTCCCTTCCGCGCCCATCATGCCGTCTGCATAGCTATTGCCGGACCTGGATCGCAGATCTAGAGCGCAGCTTTCCGCGCTTGCATAATCAATCACATATCTGCATAATGATTCAGAACAGGGCAGCAGCACCGCTGAAACAGGCACTGCTGAGTTGAGCGCGCGGCGACAGTCGCCGGCCCGCACGAAACGCTGGAGGGTGGAGCATGGGCGCGCGGGTAGCGGTGGCCGGCGCTAGCGGGTACGCAGGAGGGGAACTGCTGAGACTCCTGGCCGGGCATCCCGGCCTGGACGTCACGGCAGTAACGGCAGGTGCCAGCGCCGGGAAGACGGTCGCGGAACTGCACCCGCACCTGGCCGGCGCGCCCGGGATCGCGCAGCTGACCCTGCAACCCAACGACCCGGCCGCGTTCACCGGCTGCGACCTGATCTTCCTCGCGCTTCCGGCCGGTGAATCCGCGACGGTCGCGAGCGCGGTGCCGGGCGACGTGAAGGTCGTGGACCTTGGCCCCGACTTCCGGCTCGCCGATGCGGCCGCGTGGGAACGCCACTACCCCGGCCCGCACCCCGGCCGCTGGGTCACCGGGCTGCCTGAGCTGCCCGGCGCCCGCGCCGCAATCCAGGCCGCCAGGAGCGTCGCCGCTCCCGGCTGTTACGCGACGGCGGCGATGCTCGCGCTAGTTCCGCTCGCGGAAGAAGGTCTCGCCGACCCAGGCGACGTCGTCGTCGTCGCGGCATCCGGCACGTCCGGTGCGGGCCGGTCGCCGCGCGCCGACCTGCTGGGCAGCGAGGTGATGGGATCGGCGTCGGCCTACGCGGCAGGCGGCGCGCACCGGCACACTCCGGAGATCGAGCAGGCGCTCGCCGAGGCCTCCGCGCGTAATGGGGCTGCTGACGTTGACGCCCAGCCCGTTTCCGTAGTGAGAGTGAACTTCACCCCGGTGCTCGCGCCCATGTCGCGCGGCATCCTGGCGACCTGCACGGCACGGCTGACCTCGTCAGCCATCACGAGCGGGGAGCTGCGCGAGGCGATCGCCGAGGCGTACGCCGGCGAGCCGTTCATCACGCTCCTCCCGGTCGCCAGCTGGCCCGCCACCGCGTCCGTAGCCGGGTCCAACGGCGTGCACCTGCAGGCTGCCGTCGATGAGCGGGCTGGCAGGGCCGTCGTCGTCGCCGCGATCGACAACCTCGGCAAGGGCGCTGCCGGGCAGGCGATCCAGGACGCGAACCTCATGCTCGGCTTGCCCGAGACGGCGGGCCTGACTGCGATCGGAGTGGCTCCATGAGCGTCACCAGCCCGCTCGGCTTTCGCGCCGCAGGAGTCGCGGCCGGCATCAAGGCATCGGGCCTTCCGGACGTGGCCGTCGTCATCAATGACGGGCCTAGTACGGCGGCAGCCGGCGTGTTCACTGCCAACCGCGTGAAAGCAGCGCCGGTGCTCTGGAGTCAGCAGGTGCTGGCCGGGGGCAGTGTCCGCGCGGTCGCGCTGAACTCGGGCGGCGCGAACGCGTGCACCGGGCCGGCCGGATTCTCCGACACCCATCGCACGGCCGAGCACGTGGCCGCGCTGCTCGATACCGGCGCCGCGGACGTCGCGGTCTGCTCGACCGGGCTGATCGGCGACCGGCTGCCGCTGGCAAAGCTGCTGGCCGGCCTCACCGCTGCGACCGGACAGGCCACCGCGGACGGCGGCCTTGCCGCAGCTGACGCGATCCGCACGACCGACACCGTGCCGAAGACCGTCAGCCTGACAGGCACCGGCTACCAGATCGGAGGCATGGCCAAGGGCGCGGCCATGCTGGCGCCAGCACTCGCCACCATGCTCGCAGTGCTGACGACCGACGCCGACGTGCCCTCCGCCGGTCTCGACGCCGCGCTCCGCGCCGCCACGGCGACCACGTTCGACCGGCTCGACACCGACGGCTGCATGTCGACGAACGACACGGTCCTGCTGCTGGCCAGCGGCGCGAGCGGCGTCACGCCGGACCCCGCGGAGTTCACCGCGCTGCTGACCGCGGCCTGCGCAGATCTGGCCAGCCAGATGCAGGCGGACGCCGAGGGCGCTAGCAAGGCCATCACGATCGAGGTGACGGGGGCCGCCAGTGAGCCCGATGCGGTCGAGGTGGGCCGCGCGATCGCGCGCTGCAACCTGCTCAAGTGCGCGATCCACGGTGAGGATCCGAACTGGGGCCGGGTCCTCGCAGCGGCCGGCACCACCAGCGCCGCTTTTGAGCCGGATCAGCTGAGCGTCGCGATCAACGGCGTGTGGGTGTGCAAGTCCGGCGCGCCCGGCGAGGACCGCTCGGCCGTGGACCTGCGGCCGCGTGAGGTGACGATCACCGTCGACCTGGCCGCGGGTGCCCATGCCGCGGCGATCAGGACAACCGACCTCACCGCCGCGTACGTGCATGAGAATTCGGCGTACTCGACGTGAAAAGCCTTCAGGCAGGAAACGAAGCTGTCACCAAGGCAGCCGCCCTCATCGAAGCGCTCCCGTGGCTCGAACGATTCCATGGCGCGACTGTCGTGCTGAAGTACGGCGGCAACGCGATGACCGATGAGACCCTGCGGCGGTCGTTCGCGCAGGACGTAGTGTTCCTGCGGTACGCCGGGCTGCTCCCCGTTGTGGTGCATGGCGGCGGTCCGCAGATCAACGCTCACCTCGAGCGGCTGGGACTGCGGTCGACCTTCAGGGCCGGGCTCCGCGTCACCACGCCGGAGACCATGGACGTGGTCCGCATGGTGCTCACCGGACAGGTCAACCGGGAGATTGTCGGGCTGATCAACGAGCACGGGCCGTTCGCCGTCGGGCTGTCCGGCGAAGACGCGCACCTGCTGACCGCCCGGCGCGTGCAGGCCGAGGTCGACGGCGAGCTTGTCGACATCGGCGAGGTCGGCGAGGTCGAGTCGGTGAACCCGGGAGCGGTCACCGCGCTGCTCGCGGACGGCCGGATCCCGGTCATCTCGAGCGTGGCCCGCAGTGCCGAGAACGGCGTGCTCAACGTGAACGCCGACACTGCGGCCGCGGCTCTGGCGGTCGCGCTCGGCGCGGCCAAGCTGGTGCTGCTGACCGACGTGGCCGGGCTGTACCCGAACTGGTCGGGCGCCGACGCCGCCAGCGCGGCGCAGGCCAGGCCGTTCAGCCAGCTGACCGCCGACGAGCTCGCCGGGCTGATGCCGGGCCTGTCGGACGGCATGATCCCCAAGATGGCCGCTTGCCTGACGGCTGTGCGCGGCGGCGTGCCGCAAGCGCACGTGCTAGACGGCCGGCTGCCGCACGCGATCCTGCTGGAGATCTTCACTGACTCCGGGATCGGAACCATGGTTGTCCCGAATTCGAGCCCTGGAGTGAGCCATGTCAGCGACTGAGCTACTGCAAGACCGGTACGGCGCCGTGATGATGCTCACCTACGGGATGCCGCCGGTCGCGCTCGCCAGCGGCAACGGGTGCACCGTCGTCGACGTCGACGGCAACAGCTACCTCGATCTCATCGGCGGTATCGCGGTCAGCGCGCTCGGTCACGCGCACCCGGCCATCGTCGAGGCGGTCAGCAAGCAGGTTGCGACCCTTGCGCACACGTCGAACCTGTTCCTGCACCAGCGGCAGGTGGAGCTAGCGGAACGACTGATCGGGCTGCTGGGCACAGACGGGCGGGTGTTCCTGGCCAACTCGGGTGCGGAGGCCAACGAGGCCGCGCTCAAGCTGGTGCGCAAGGCCCAGGGACCGGGCCGGCCGGTGATCGTGGCCGCTGAGCACAGTTTCCACGGTCGGACTATGGGCGCGCTGAGTCTTACTGGCAAGAGCTCGATCCGCGAGCCGTTCCAGCCGTTCGGGGTTGACGTGAGGTTCGTGCCGTACGGCGACGCGGCCGCGATTGAGAAGGCCGTCGACTCCGACTGCGCTGCGGTGTTCCTCGAGCCGGCGCTCGGCGAGGGCGGCGTCGTGCCGGCCCCGTCGGGGTACCTGAAAGCCGCACGCGACGCCTGTGACCACGCTGGCGCGCTGCTCGTGCTGGACGAGATCCAGAGCGGCATCGGCCGGACCGGCGAATGGTTCGCCCATCAGCGCGACGGCGTTACCCCGGACGTGCTCACGCTTGCGAAAGGCCTCGGCGGAGGGCTGCCGATCGGCGCCTGTATCGGCATCGGCCGGTACGGCTCGGTGCTGGAGAAGGGCGATCACGGCAGCACCTTCGGCGGCAATCCGGTCGCCTGCGCCGCAGCACTTGCGGTGCTGGACACCATCGATAAAGACGGCTTGCTTGCGCAGGTGACCACGGTGGGAGCCCGGCTGGCCGCTGGCATCGAGGGTATCGGGCACCCGCTGGTGGCCGGCGTCCGCGGCAGCGGGCTCTGGCTCGCGATCGCACTGACCGGTGTCGCGGCTACTGCCGTCGCGGCGACCGCCCAGCGAAATGGCTTCCTGGTCAACGCGGTTCAGCCGGACGCGGTACGGCTCGCCCCGCCGCTGATCCTGTCGGCAGACGAGGCTGACTCGTTCACCGCCGCGCTGCCCGGCATCCTCGATGCGGCAAGTGTGGTGCTGGCCGGGCAGGAAGCGTCATGACCGGGCCGGCGGCCGGCCCGGTGTCTGCTACCGTCCGGCACTTCGTCAGGGACGACGACTTGTCGCCGGCCGAGCAGGCGACCGTACTGAGCCTGGCTGCCGAACTCAAGGCGGACCGCCTCAGCCGGCGGCCGCTCGCCGGGCCGCGCACGGTAGCGGTCCTGTTCGACAAGCCGTCACTGCGGACCAGGGTGTCGTTCGCAGTCGGCATCGCCGAGCTCGGTGGTTTCCCGCTGGTGATTGACGCGGCCGGGACTCATGCTGCGCGCGGCGAGTCACTGCAGGACACGGCGAGGGTCCTGGCGAGCCAGGTAGCAGCGATCGCGTGGCGTACGTTCAGCCAGGCCGACATCGAGGGGATGGCGGCCGCCAGCAGCGTCCCGGTGATCAATGCGCTGACTGACCAGTTCCACCCGTGCCAGGTGCTCGCTGACTTGCTGACAATCCAGTCTGCTTACGGCAAGCTCGGCGGCCTCACGCTGACATTCCTCGGTGACGGCTCGTCCAACATGGCGCATTCCTACCTGATCGGCGGTGCTACCGCCGGACTGCACGTCCGGATCTGCGCACCAGAGGCGTACTGGCCAGCCGCGGACGTGCTTGCTGCCGCTGCGGCAGTAGCCGAGCGCACCGGCGGCTCGGTCACGATCAGCGCTGACCCGCAGGATGCTTGCAAGGGAGCCGACGTCCTGGCGACCGACGTGTGGACTTCGATGGGCCAGGAAGGACAGGAGGGGACTCGCACCGGCGCGATGAACGGGTATCAGCTCGACGCGGCGAAGCTCGCGCTGGGAAGTCCCGACTGCCGGGTGCTGCACTGCCTGCCGGCCCACCGTGGCGAGGAAATCGCCGCCGACGTGATCGACGGGCCGGCCAGCCTGGTCTTCGAGCAGGCCGAGAACCGGCTGCACGCGCAGAAAGCGCTGCTGTGCTTCTTGCTGAGCGGATCGTCTGGCGGGCCGCGATGAACACCAGCCCGCTGACGAAGGCGGCCAGGCACGCGCAGATCGCGGCGATCCTCGGCCAGAAGTCAGTCCCGGTGCACTCCCAGGAGCAACTAGCCGAGCTGCTGACCGAGCGCGGCGTGCGGGTCACGCAGGCCACCCTGTCGCGCGATCTTGACGAGCTCGGCGCGGTGCGGCTGCGCGACCCGGACGGCGCGCTCGTCTATGCGCTGCCCGGTGAACCCGGTCCCGGCGGCCTCTCCGCCGGCCTCGGCAGCGTGCTGGCCGGAGGTCCGTTCGCCCCGTCGGCTGCCGATCCGGCTACCCGGCTGGCGAGGCTCGCCGCGGAGCTGCTGATGTCCGCGGAAGCCAGCGCCAACCTGGTCGTGCTGCGAACCCCGGCCGGGGCGGCTCAGCTGCTCGCCTCGGCCATCGACCACGCGCGCTGGCCAGCCGTTCTCGGCACGGTCGGCGGCGACGACACGGTGCTTGTCATCGCCCGTGAGCCGAACGGCGGCGACGGGCTAGCTCAGGAACTGCTGCGGCTGGCCGAGCGGACCAGCTCGGCGGCAGGCCGCCGGTGAATCAGACAGCTGTGAACCAGATGACCAACACAACAGACAGGCAGGTATCCCGGTGACAGAGAGAGTCGTCCTCGCCTACTCCGGCGGGCTGGACACGTCGGTGGCGATCGGCTGGATCGCCGAGCGGACCGGGGCGGAGGTCATCGCGCTCGCGGTGGACGTCGGCCAGGGCGGCGAGGACCAGGAGACCATCAGGAATCGCGCGCTCGCCTGCGGCGCAGCGGCCGCCGAGGTCGTGGACGCACGGGATGAGTTCGCGGCCGAGTACTGCATGCCGGCGTTGCTGGCCAATGCCCGTTACATGGAACGCTATCCCTTGGTGTCGGCGCTGTCCCGGCCGCTCATCGCCAAGCACCTCGCCAGGGTCGCGCTTGAGACAGGTGCGGGCATGGTCGCGCACGGCTGCACCGGCAAGGGCAACGACCAGGTCAGGTTCGAGGCCGGACTCGCCGCGCTCGCCCCGGACGTTCGCGTCACCGCTCCGGTCCGCGACTCCGGCATGACGAGGGACAAGGCCATCGCGTTCGCGGCCGACAAGGGCTTGCCGATCAGCGTGACCTCGCGCTCCCCGTACTCGATAGACCAGAACGTCTGGGGCCGCAGCTGCGAGACCGGCCACCTGGAGGACATCTGGAATGCGCCGCAGCCGGACGTCTACGGCTACACCAGCGACCCGGCGGCCGGGCTGCCTGCCGAGGAGATCGTCATCAGTTTCGTCAGCGGGCTGCCGGTCGCGCTGAATGGCGAGCCGCTGACGCCGCTGCAGATGATCACCGAGCTGAACCGGATCGGCGGGGCGCATGGGATCGGCCGGATCGACATGGTCGAAGACCGCCTCATCGGGATCAAGAGCCGGGAGATCTACGAGGCACCCGGCGCCATGGTACTGATCACCGCGCACTCGGAACTGGAGAGCGTGTGCGTGGAGCGGGACCTGGCCCGGTTCAAGCGGCAGGCCGAGCAGCGCTGGACCGAGCTGGTCTACGACGGCCTCTGGTTCTCGCCGCTGAAGCAGGCCCTGGACGCCTTTATCACCGAGGCATCCCGGCAGGTCACCGGGGACATCCGGCTGACCTTGCAGGGCGGCAGGGCGGTGGTGACCGGCCGGCGCAGTCCCGCCGCGCTCTACGACTACTCGCTGGCGACCTACGACACGGGCGATATGTTCGACCAGCAACTGGCCAAGGGCTTCATCGAGTTGTTCGGGCTGCCGGCCAAGATAGCGGCCGACCGGGACCGCAAGCTGGCCGGCTAGCCTTCCGCTCGCGACGACGATCGGAGACTCGGGAGACTGCGCGTGACATCTGAGGCAGGGATGCCAGGACCGGAGCCAGCGACCGGCGGGCCGGTACGGCTGTGGGGTGGCCGATTCGAATCCGGCCCGGCCGAAGCGCTGGCCCGGCTGTCGGTGAGCGTTCAGTTCGACTGGCGGCTGGCGCCTTACGACTTGCTGGCGTCGGCAGCGCACGCGCGCGTGCTGCATAAGGCGGGGCTGCTTACCGATACCGAAACGGCTCGCATGCTGACAGGGCTGGACGACCTCGGCCGCGCTTGCCAGGCGGGCACGTTCCGGCCGTCGGCAGCGGACGAGGACGTGCACACCGCGCTCGAGCGCGGCCTGCTGGAGCGGGTCGGCCAGCTCGGCGGCAAGCTGCGGGCCGGGCGCAGCCGCAACGATCAGATAGCTACCGACCTGCGGTTGTACCTGCGTGACCACGCGCGCATCGTGACGGCGCGGCTGACCGAACTCGAGCTCGCGCTGATCGGCCAGTCCGAGCGGCACGCGGACACCCCCGTTCCCGGCATGACGCACCTGCAGCACGCGCAGCCGGTCTTGCTGGCGCACCAGTTGCTCGCGCACGTGCATGCGTTCGCCAGGGATGCCAGCCGCTTGCGTGACTGGGATGTGCGGGCAGCGGTCAGCCCGCTCGGGTCCGGGGCGCTGGCTGGCTCGTCACTGCCGCTTGACCCGGACGCGGTCGCGGCCGAGCTCGGTTTCACCAGCGCCGCGGACAACTCCATGGACGCGGTCAGCGACCGGGACTTCGCGGCCGAGTTCTGCTTCATCGCCGCGCTGCTCGGCGTGCACCTGTCCCGGCTGGGGGAGGAGGTCGCGCTATGGGCGTCACACGAATTCGGCTGGGTCGAGATCGACGACGCGTTCGCGACCGGCTCGTCGATCATGCCGCAGAAGAAAAACCCTGATGTGGCCGAGCTGGCCCGGGGCAAGGCAGGCCGCCTGATCGGTAACCTGACCGGGCTGCTCGCCACTCTCAAAGGGCTTCCGCTGTCCTACAACCGGGACCTGCAGGAGGACAAGGAGCCGGTTTTCGATGCCGTCGACACGCTGCTGACCGTGCTGCCCGCGATGGCCGGCCTGATCGGCACGCTCCGGTTCCACACTGAGCGGCTCCAGGCCACGGCGGCAGCCGGTCACGCCCTCGCTACCGATCTGGCCGAGCTGCTGGTCCGGCGGGGTACCGCGTTCCGCGAGGCGCACGAGGTCGTCGGGCACCTGGTCATCTGGTGCCAGGTGCATGACTGCGAGCTTGCCGACGTCAGCGACGAAGACCTGGAGAAGATCTCGCCGCTGCTTACGCCGGACGTGCGGGATGTGCTCACGGTGCCGGGTGCGATCGCGGCCAGGGCCAGCCGGGGCGGCACCGCGCCCGCCCGGGTAGCCGAGCAGCTCACCCGCCTGCGCGCCGACGTTCAGGGGCAGGCCGGCTGGGCCGCCGGCAGCTGACCCCGCCGCGCGTCAGCCAGCCGGGTCCGGCCTTGCGGATCGTTGACTCACTCCCCGGACAGGGCTAGCGTGACGGAACCTTGATCACGACCGGCGCGATAGCCGGCGTCGCAACCACTGGCGGGTTGGCAATGCCTGATGTGGTGACGTTCGGTGAGTCGATGGCGCTGTTCCGGACTGACCCGGCTGAGTCGCTGCGCACCGCGCACCGGTTCAGCAGGTCAATTGCCGGAGCCGAATCGAACGTCGCGATCGGCTTGTCCCGTCTCGGCTGCAGGGCCGGCTGGTTCGGCCGGGTTGGCGATGACCCGCTGGGGCTCGGCATCCTCGACACTCTGCGGGCCGAGGGCGTGGATGTGAGCCGGGCTATCGTCGACGATGCCGCGCCAACCGGCGTCCTGGTCAGGGACACTCATGCCGAGCGCCGCATCGAGGTCGTCTACGCCCGGGCCGGGTCGGCCGGAAGCAGGCTCAGTCTCTCCGACCTCGACGAGACGTACCTGCTCTCGGCGCGCGTGCTCCACGTCACCGGAATCACGCCGGCTCTGAGTCACTCGGCGCGCGAGATGACGGCGGCCGCCGTGAGGCTCGCCGCGGACGCCGGCGTGACGGTGTGCTTCGACCCGAACTTGCGGCGGCGTCTGTGGCCCGACGTGGACGAAATGCGGCGCACGCTGCTTCCGCTCGTCGAGCGATCGCACATCGTATTGCTCGGGCACGCGGAAGCAAGGCTGTTGACCGAGCAGGAGGATCCGGGCGCGGCAGCGCAGTGGCTAGCCCAGCGCGGCGTGACAACCGTCGCGGTCAAGCTTGGCGCGGATGGCGCGCTGGGCCTGCACGATGGCGGAACCTACTACGGTGCCGCGCTCAAGGTCCATCCCGCGGACCCGATCGGCGCCGGAGATGCGTTCGACGCGGGTTTCCTGTCGGCGTGGCTGCGCGGGCTGGCCATGGCGGACTGCGTCGATGAAGGCAACCTGGCCGCTGGTCTCAGCGTCCAGGTCTGCGGTGACATCGAGGGCTTGCCCTACCGCCGCGAGATCGACGAGCGGCGCGCCAACAACCTTGAGGCCAATCGCTAGCAGGCAACCTGCATCGAGGACGGCCTGCCCGGCCTGGCGCGGGTGCGAGGCCTTGCGCTGGGCGCCAGCGGTGCGACAACCGGCAGGCAGCCGACGAAATCCTGCTTGACAGGAACTCATCCTGCAGTTCCCATTGAGGAAAGCTATTCCGTCATCCGGAACGCCATTCTGGTGGTGCCAATGGCGCAGGCGCAGATGTCAGCCGAAGCCTTCAGTGATCTGTTTGGCGAGTTGTGTACCTGGGGTGCCTGGGGCACTGACGACGCCCGGGGTGCTCTGAACTACATCGGTCCCGACCAGGTCCGGAGAGCGGCAGGACTGGTCAGCTCGGGACGCACCGTTGGTCTCGGCCTGACGCTCGACACCACGGCAGGCCCGGATAACCCCCGACCTGTCGAGCACACGATGATCGATATCCCGTCGGAGGTCCCGGCCGACGGGACAGCCTTCGCGTGCGACTCCTTCAGCGTCGCGTGTCACGGCGACAGGCATAGTCACATCGATGCGCTGTGCCACGTCGCGTTCCGAGGTTCGCTCTACAACGGTGTGCCGGCGGATTCGGTGACGGCAACCGGAGCGAGCACCCTCGGCGCAGAGAACCTGCGGAACGGGATCGTCGGGCGCGGCGTCCTGCTCGACATTCCGTCCGTCAGGCAGGTGGCCTGGCTCGATCCAGGCGATGTGATCACCGTGGCCGACCTGCTCGCCGCGGAGGAGGCTCAGGGCGTCCGGGTCGGTGCCGGCGACGTGCTGCTCTGCCGCACCGGACATCACCGGAGGCGGGGCGCGCTTGGCGCCTGGGACGCGGCGGAGCTGAAGACCGGGCTTGACCCGCGGGCGATGACCTGGGTACGCGACCGTCAGGTCGCTGCCATGGGCTGCGACGGGGACAGCGACACCTCGCCCAGCGTGGTCGAGCAAGTCGACTGCCCGGTGCACGTGCTGGCCATGTGCGCGATGGGGATCGTGCTCATGGACTGCCTCAACCTGGACGACCTGGCGCAGGCGTGTGCCGAGGAAAGGCGATGGGAATTCTTGCTCACGGTGGCCCCGCTGGTGCTGAGCCACGGCACGGGCACGCCGGTCAATCCCATCGCAGTGTTCTGACAAGCCTGGCGCCGGCGCGACGCGACGGCACTGCGAGGACACGCCGCCCACGGCGCATTGAGCGCCCACGACCTTCGACAAGTGTCGCGTGATCCCGGTAGTCGACGATCACCACCACGTCATCGACGCCGTTCACACCTTCTTCTGATGTCGGGCCGCGCTGACCTCAGATCTATGATTCCGTATGCCGGAACGCGCGGGCAGCGGGCGGCCAGTCCGCTTCTCGGCAGCGCGCGTGCGGACAGTAGCGGAGAGTAGAGATGCGGGTGCACGACAACGCCAGTTCGCCGGTGGCGAGCGTCGACCGAGCGCTTCGCATCCTGGCTCTGATTGGCGGTGCGGCAACCGGTCTGTCGCTCGACGAGCTTGCCGCCAAGCTCGACATCCCGAAGAGCTCACTGCACCGGATTCTCGCCGCACTCAAGTTCCGTAAGTTCGTATCCCAGCCCGAGGTCGGCGGGGCGTACTTTCTGGGCACCGAGCTGCTGGCCACCGCGTTCCGGTTTCATGAGACGCTCGACTTGCGCGCGCTCATTCACCCGCTGCTGGTCAGGCTGAGCGGCGAGCTGCACGAGACGACGCACATGGCAGTGCTGGACGGTGCCGAGATCGTTTACCAGGACAAGATCGAGGTGGCGACGCACACGATCAAGCTGTCCTCGGTTATCGGCGGCCGCAACCCCGCGCACGCCACCGGTGTCGGCAAGGCGCTGCTGGCCTGGACCTACCCGGCCGAGGATGCCATCCGGGCCTGGGCGGCGCAGTGGGAACCGCTGTCCCGGCCGACTGAGCACACCGTCGGATCCGCTGATCAGCTGGCCGGTGAGCTTGCGCAGGTGCGCGAGCAGGGCTACGCCGTGGATGTCGAGGAGAACGAGATCGGTGTGCGGTGCGCGGCCGTGCCGATCTTCCTTGGCCGGCCGGTGCCTGCGGCGGCGGTCAGCATCACTCTGCTCGGCTCGCGTGCCGAGGTTCGGCGGCTGAACGAGCTTGGCAAGTACCTGCGCGACGTGGTCGATGACTGGTCGAAGGTACCCGTGCAGTGACAGTGGCAGTCCGGAATGCTCGAGCTGGAGGTGGCAGCAGATGACGAAAAGGGCTGTAGGAGGCACTCGGCCGGGTGGCGCGTACTCGCCCGGCATCGTGGCTGAGGGCCGGTTCGTCTACGTCGCGGGTCAGGTGCCGATGCGCGATGGCGTACTGACCGGTGAGACGACCGGTGAGCAGACCAAGGTCGTGATCGAGAACCTGGCGACGGTGCTCGCGGAGGCCGGCGCGAGCCTGGCCGACGTGGTCCGCTGCGGAGTGTTCCTCGCGGACATGGCCGACTTTGCCGAGATGAACGCCGTGTACGCGGAGATGTTCCCGGCTCCGTTGCCGGCCAGGACCACTATCGGCGCGACCCTCCTCGGGTTCAAGGTCGAGATCGACTGCATCGCGGTGCTGCCGGAGTCGGCGCAGGGATGAGGCCGGCGACAGCGAGGGAAACGGCGACAAGGCGGCGGATCGGGTGCGAGCGCTAGTCTTCACCGCCCCGAGCGAGGTTCAGCTGCTCGACGTCCCGGAGCCTGCTGCCGGCCCGGACGACTGCGTCGTCGAGGTACGCTCCGTCGGGATCTGCGGCAGCGAACTGCATGGCGTCCGTGATCCGGGATTCCGCGTTCCTCCCTTGATCATGGGTCATGAATTCGCCGGCGTCGCGGACTCCGGCGACGCGGTCATCGTCAACCCCGTGGTGTCGTGCCGCAATTGCGACCTGTGCCGGCGGGAGACGCGGCAGCTCTGCCGCGAGCGCGCGATCGTCGGCATCGCGCGGTCTGGCGCCTTCGCCGAGCGGGCGGCCGTGCCGCGGTCGGCGCTACGGGCGATGCCTGCGTCGATGGACTGGGACACTGCCGCCATGGCCGAGCCTGCGGCAAGCGCGGTGCACGCCTGGGCGGCCGGCGGAGGCGACGGTCAGGGGCTGGTGCGCGCGGAGAAGCGGGTGGTCGGCTCCTTCGCCTACACCGACGAGAACTTCGACCAGGCCATCGAACTGCTCGGCGAGTGGGACCTGAGCTGGGCATCTGCGTTTCCGCTCGCGGACGGCGCGGAGGTTTCACCAGCCTGATGAGCGGGGCACTCGAGCCGGTGAAGGCGCTGCTGCATCCGGCGGACGCGGCCGGTTCCTGAGCTGGCGGCAGGGAGGAGGAAGTCACGGCGATGCCACGGTGGACAACGTGCGCGGCGATCGCTGAAGCGCGCTGTGTCGGCATCATCCGCGCCGGGAGCGCGGCCGAGGCGACCTCCGTCGGCAAGGCGCTAGTCTCCGGCGGCCTGCCGATCGTCGAGGTTGCCTACACAACGCCAGATGCGTCCTCAGCGATTGCCGCACTGCGCGCAGAATGCCCGGACGCGATCGTCGGTGCGGGCACCGTGCTCGACGGCGCGGCAGCGTTCGCCGCGGTCAGCGCCGGCGCGCAGTTCCTGGTCTCGCCTGCCGTGATGGAGGACGTGCTGCGGGCCGGCGGCCGTTATGGCATCCCGGTATTGCCGGGCGCCGCGACGCCGAGCGAGATCTGCCACGCGATGGAACTCGGGGCGGACATGGTGAAGCTGTTTCCGGCTGGTCCGCTGGGCGTGGAGTTCATGCGCTCGATCGCGGCGGCGATGCCGCAGGTGCCGTTCGTGCCCACCGGCGGCGTCACTACGGACAACGCCCTGGACTGGCTCGACGCCGGCGCCGTCGCGGTGGGCGTGGGCGGCGGGCTCACCCGCGGCGACCCGGCAGGCGTTCAGCAGCGCGCGGAGGAGCTTGCCGCCCGGCTGCGCAGGTGACCCAGCCCGGCGTCCCGGTCACGAGGTCGCACCCACCTACCGGGTCAGCCGCGGAGCTGCAGACTCGCTAGCGCCCGGCTGCGCCGCTGATGCACCACATGAGGCACGGTTTGCTCCGTTTGCGGCGGCCGTCCGTGCGTCGGGACTCACATTTCACTGGTTTTTGCCGGAAGAACCGGGACAAAACCTCCCAGGCCGCGGACAAGATCGATGAAATGTCGGCGCTAGCCGCACGCCGGAAACGATTGAGAAGCTAACTCTATATAGCTAGACGTAACTCGTGACTCGTGCCAGGAAGCCGTCAGCTCAGACGACCGCAGTGTTGAGCATCTTTGCCGCCGAGCCGTCGTGCTGGCATTACGGTTATGACCTTGTCCGCGAGACTGGCCTGAAGGCAGGCTCGCTCTACCCGATCCTGATGCGCCTTGCCGACCGGGGGCAGCTGGAGGCGCGGTGGGAGCCCGGCCCGCAGCCCGGAATCCCCGCCCGGCACCTTTACCGGCTCACGCCGGCCGGGCGCGCACTCGCGGCCGAGACCAGCGCCGAACATCCGCTGCGTACGCTGCGGGCACAGCCGTCGCCGCAGCTGGGTGCCAGCTGATGGCGGGGCCACGGGCCGGAGACCGCGACAGCGGTGGCCCGATGTCCGATGATCTAGCCCGCCGCTTCCTGGCTCTGGTCGCCGCCCGGACACCAGCGCGCCGGAGGGACTGGAGCCAGGCGATGCTGGCTGAGCTCGATCACGTAGCCGGCCGCCGGGCTCGCTGGCAGTTCGCGCTCAGCGCGGCTCGCGCGGCACTAGTTCCACCGGACAGCGGGCGGGTCACCGGGTCCGCGCTCGGCGCATTCGCGCTCGCTGCCGCGATAGCGGTGCATGCGCTGACGCCGCAGACCGGGCTCCTGGCTCCGGTAGCCGTGGCCGGCCTGCCGGCCCTCTGCGCCCGGGTTGCGCTGTCCGCACCGGCCGCGACGCAGCGGACTAGCGCGGCCGGGCGCATCTCCCAGGCAGTCGCAGTCGCCGGCGTCATCGCGTGCCTGGCGCTCGGCGTCCGGCTGATCGCTGAATACCCGGGGCAGACAGGGGGCGGCCTGCAGCGCGCTGCGGCGATAGTGACGGTCATCGGCGCGGTGCTGGCTGCCTATCTGCTGCTCGTGCTGCGGCGGCCGGGCCTCCTGGGCGCAGGGCCGCACAGCGGGCTGGCCGGCCTGGCCGCGGCGGTTGCGACGGGTTCTGTGTTCCTGCTGGAGCAGCCAGCCGGCGGCCAGTCCGACAACCCGGTCGTGACGATGGCCGTAGCGGCGACGGCCATCGGCGCGCCGCTTGCGGCCGGCGCCCTGACCGCTGTCGTCAAGTTCGCCGCGTCTGGCCTGACTCGACGAAGCCTCCGCTGTGCGCTCGGTGAAGTGCTGTGGGCCGCGTTGCTGACCGGACCCGCGATGACCATCGTGATGCTGCTCACCACGTCACGCGCAGCGATCTCGGCGGAGGCGGCAGAGGCAGTTTTCATCGCCGAGGCACACCGGCAGGGTGCTGTCAGCGTTCTGGCCTGGGTTGCGCACGACGACCTCGGTGGAGCTTTCACGGTGTTCACCGCTCTGGCCTTGGTCAGCATGCTGATCTTCCTCGTCAGCTACGCCGTGCTCTGGCTCAGCCACAGCCAGAGCTGGCCTGGGCCCGGCGCGATCGCGATCAACGGGTCGGTGGCCTCCCAGCGCTGAGATGATCTTGAGTGAATGTGACCTGGCTGTTCCTCTAGCAACAGCCAGGTCACATTCATTCAAGATCACCTTGGGAACTGGCCCGGCCGCCCGGCAAGGTCAGCCGGGTCGCGCCCTATCGGTACGCTCTGACAGTGCCATCGCCAGCCGGGGGAACCAGCATGGAGCGGCTGCCGCGGAAGTTCTTCGACCGGCCTGCTACCGAAGTGGCGCCTGACCTGCTCGGCTGCGTGCTCTGGCACGACAGCCCGGAGGGCCTGGTTGCCGTCCGGCTGGTCGAGGTCGAGGCCTATCAGGGCGCTAACGACCCGGCCTCGCACGCCTACCGGGGCCAGACCGCCCGTAACGCTGTCATGTTCGGCCCGCCCGGCCACGTGTACGTCTACTTCACCTACGGCATGCACTTCTGCGTGAACCTGGTCTGCCAGCCACCAGGTCTGGCCGAGGCGGTTCTGCTGCGGGCTGGCGAGGTAGTGGCCGGGACCGGCCTCGCGGCGCGACGGCGGGCGCGGGAAAACGGCAAGCGGTCGGCCGGCGCACCGCCAGACAACGAGGATGGGGCGATTGACGAGCCTGAGGCGGTCAACGGCGAACAGCCAGGCCGCAACAGCGAGCCAGGCAACGGCGAGCCGGGCAACATCGAGCCGGGCAACGGCGAGCCGGGCAACAGCGAGCCGGGCAACAGCGAGCCGGGCAACAGCGAGCCAGGCAACGGCAGGCCATTGCGGCCAGTGGACCTGGCCCGCGGCCCGGCCCGGCTCTGCCAGGCGCTCGACATCGACCGCAGGCTCGACGGCGCGGATGTGTGCGCCCCAGGCTCGCCGCTAGGAATCGGGCCAGGCCAGCAGCCCGCCGAAGCCGCCGCTGCAGCGGCCGCGCGCCGGCAGGCCGTGATCAGCACCGGACCCAGGGTCGGCGTCAGCCAGGCAGCTGACCGGCCCTGGCGGTACTGGCTGGCTGGCGACAGCCACGTTTCCGCATATCGCCCGTCAAAGCCGAGACCGCGCAGACCGAAACTGGTTAACGGCGGGGACGCCGAAGGTGGGACGATTCTGCGGTGAGCGACATCATCGACGAACTGAGCTGGCGGGGCCTGATCGCCCTGTCCACTGACCTGGATCACCTGCGCAAGGCGCTTGACACCGGGATTGTCACGTTTTACTGCGGCTTCGACCCGACCGCGCCCGGGCTGCACATCGGCAACCTGGTCCAGTTGCTCACGATGCGGCGGCTGCAGCAGGCCGGCCACCGGCCGATCGCCATCGTCGGCGGCGCGACCGGCCTGATCGGCGACCCTGGCGGCAAGTCAGCCGAGCGCGTGCTGAACCCGCGCGAGCTCGTCGCGGAGTGGGTCGAGCGGATCCGCGGCGAGGTCAGCCGGTTCCTGGACTTCAGTCCCGGTCCGACGGCGGCGACCGTGGTCAGCAACCTGGACTGGACCGGCGAGCTATCGGCCATCGACTTCCTGCGCGACATCGGCAAGCACTTCCCGGTGAACCAGATGCTGTCCCGCGAAGTCGTGCGCGCCCGGCTGGAGTCGACCGGGATCAGCTACACCGAGTTCAGCTACCAGATCCTGCAGGCCAACGACTACCTGGAGCTGCACAACCGGCACGACTGCACGCTGCAGCTGGGCGGCAGTGATCAGTGGGGCAACCTGGTGTCGGGCGTCGACCTGATCCGCCGGGTGACCGAGCACACCGTGCATGCCATGGCCACTCCGCTGATCACCAAACCGGACGGGACCAAGTACGGCAAGACCGAGGGCGAGGCCGTCTGGCTGAGCCAGGACCTGATGAGCTCGTACGCGTTCTACCAGTTCTGGCTGAACCGGGCCGATGCCGAGGTACCGGGGCTGCTGCGGGTCTTCTCATTCCGCTCACGCGAGGAGATCGAGGCGCTCGAGCAGGAGATCACCGACCGGCCTGCCGCCCGCAGCGCGCAGCGGCTGCTGGCCGAGGAGCTCACGATCCTGGTGCATGGCGAGGCTGAGCTGGCCCGGGTGCAGGCAGCCAGTGAGGCACTGTTCGGCCAGGGTGACCTGCGCCAGCTCGATGCCGCAACCCTGGCAGCTGCGGTCGCTGAAGTGCCGCACGCCGATGTCGAGGTCAGCGGTGAAGACCGGTTGCCGCCGGTGGCGGACCTGATGGCGGCGACCGGGATCGTCGCGAGCAAGTCGGCGGCCCGCCGGGCTATCGGCGAGGGCGGCGCTTACCTCAACAACGAGAAGGTGAGCGAGCAGGACGCGGTCCCTGCCCCGGCCGACCTGCTGCTGGGCGAGTACCTGGTGCTGCGGAGGGGGAAGCGCACGGTCGGGGTCGTTCGCGTGCGCCGCGGCTGAGCCGCAGCGTCGCAGAATTCTTGACCAAAGATTTATCTGGCCGGAAACGGGGCCGTGCGGCCCGGTCGGTTGCCTTCGCTGGCGGCAACCTGGCTGCTCGGCGATCAGTTGCGGCGGCCCCTGGCTATCAATGGTGAGTGCCGATTAAGGCCAATAACGTGGCATTACTCACAAGGGGGCAGTTGCGGTGATATCGCCTGGCCCGGTTGCGATCCGGGCCCGCCGGTGCTCTGGCTCGCGGCCGCGCTGGCGGGAATCGTCGCAGGTCACGGCACCTTCGCGCACTGCGCAGGAGCCGGCTGGAGGCAACGTCGCGGGCGGCTCGATGGGCAATCGATCCGATTTGACTTGGGGGCTCTAGCTGCCTAGTGTTTCGTCTCGCCCCTAGAGCGCGAGGGCCCGGAAGGGTCTCCGGTTCGGGGCCAGCACCCTCCCCAGCCTGCGGTCGCTACATGCCGTTCATCAGGCATCGGCAGCCCAGGTGAGGGTATGCTGAACGTACCGAAAGCATTTGAGTAAGACCAGCTAGCCGACTTGACAGCCTCCGGGCAGTCAGGTAAGTTAGCAGGGTTGCCCCGGAGGCGGTCGCAAAGATCGCTGACGGTGAGCGTCCGCTCCTTGAGAACTCAACAGCGTGCTAAAAGCCAGTGCACATGCACATCCTCGTCAATGGCGGACGGAGCCGATTGCTCGGCAATGTCCACCGACGATTTATTGCCAGATCGCCTCGTCGGCTAACGCCTCCGAGGCATCTCTTCAAGTCTGCACTCCGCTGGCGCCCTTCGGGGTACGAGCGGTTTTGCATATAGACATTCAACGGAGAGTTTGATCCTGGCTCAGGACGAACGCTGGCGGCGTGCTTAACACATGCAAGTCGAGCGGAAAGGCCCTTCGGGGTACTCGAGCGGCGAACGGGTGAGTAACACGTGAGCAATCTGCC
>DATJNX010000062.1:0-45909 GCA_035507615.1 Streptosporangiaceae bacterium | reverse complement strand
GTCCAGGATCGTCTCCTCCACCCTGGTCCGCGGCGGTGTCGCGGCCGGATGCGCGGCCTGGGCAGCCCGGGCCGACCGATGAACTATGACGCCGGCAATGTCTGAGCGGACCCGCCGGTCAGTAGGCACGGTCACGTGAATGACCTGGCCAGGCATGTCGGTGAGTCCGTGCAGCTCCGCAGCAGATCGATGGCTCAACATCGCGCCCGACCCGGCGCTCAGCACCGCCGCCCATAGGTCCGCGCGCCGGCTGAGCCCGCCCGAGAACGTCGCGTAGACCCCTCGATGAACGCGTTGCCAGCGTGCCTGGCTGACGCGAGACCGGAGCAATTCTGCGCTGAGCCCGGCCGCGACTGCCTGAGCGCTGGTCACGATGCCATCCTGAAACTCAGCTATCTCGGCGAGTTGCCGCGGCAGATCGGCGGGCATGCCCTCCAGCGTGCCCGACTAGTCCGACAAAACCCGGTCACCACAATCAGCGCGGACACTTTGCGTTGTCACCGCACGGAAAGCGTCCGCGCTAACGTGATCTAGAAGCCGGGGAAGATCGTGCGGAGCTTGTCGAGGGCATCCGGGTCGCCGGTGACCGACGACGGCGTGTGCTCCGGGTCCAGCCGCCCGTAGGACAGCCGCAGCAGCGCCTCGGCGGGCATCGTTACGTGCGGTGCCGCGTCGGCGTCCGATTCGGACAGATCCCCCGGCCAGTCCGTCATGCTGACCGACTCGCCGGAGGTCAGCAGGTAGTCGCGGGCCGGGTCAGTGGTGGTGATCCGCACGACGAAGGGCTCGGGCAGCGGCTTGCCGAGCCGCGGCGCAAGAAACCGCGGCACGTTGTCGATCAGCAGCCCGACCGCGTCGGCCTGCACGGTCGCATCCGGGTCCTGCATTACCGCCAGGTCCCAGGTGTGCAGCACGTGCTCGCCGAGCCGCATCCGGATGATGCCGATGGCGTCGAGTTGCATGCCGAAGAATTCCGTCCGCATAGCGGCCAGCTCGGCATCGGAGAGCCCCTCCAGCGTCGCGACCTGCCGCTCGTCTGTCTCGATCGCGTCGGCTGCCTGCGCGTCCGGAGTCTTGGCGTTCCACACATCCCAGACCGGCTGGAACGCGTCCCGGCTGACCGGCTCACCCTGGCCGAGCGCGCCGGGGAGCCCCAGCAGCGAGATCTCTGCCCCGCTGCCGAG
The DNA here is from genome assembly GCA_035507615.1 of Streptosporangiaceae bacterium. Taxonomy (GTDB): domain Bacteria; phylum Actinomycetota; class Actinomycetes; order Streptosporangiales; family Streptosporangiaceae; genus JAJYUU01. Next base: position 44,725 of record DATJNX010000062.1, on the reverse strand, counting down.
GTGGGACAGCAATTGCGCGTTGGACCAGTCGCGGCAGTACGACTGCGCGCGAATCTGGTCTGGACCCATCGGCTGGACGAGTCCTGCCAGCCGGTCGTGCGACTCGCGCAGCGTCGCGATCCAGGTGCGGGGGTCGTCGCTCACTACATTTCTCCTTATTTACGAAACGGGCACGTTCAGTATCTCAGCCGTCTGCCCCGCGCCGCTAAGGTGGGCGGATGGAGATCGGATTCGGCGCCCCGGTGTCGGGCGCATGGGCCACACCGCAGAATCTAGCGGCCTTCGCCGTCGGCGCTGAACGCGGTGGGTACCAGTCGTTGTGGAGCTTCCAGCGGCTGCTCATCCCGGCCGGCTCGGGCATGGACCCGGTCTACCAGAGCGTGCTCGACCCGATGGCGGCCTTGTCGTTCGCGGCTGCGGTCACTAGCTCCATCCGGCTCGGCGTCGCGATCGTCAACCTGCCGTTCGTCTCGCCCGGCTATCTGGCCAAGCAAGCCGCATCGGTAGACGTTCTGTCCGGGGGACGGCACGACCTGGGTATCGGCATCGGCTGGATGCCTGAGGAGTTCGAGCTGACCGGCGCGGACATGGCCAGGCGTGGTGCGCGGGCGGCCGAGTACGTGCAGGTGCTGCGGACGCTGTGGGCAGGCGGTGACGGTTCTTTTGACGGGTCGTTCTACCACGTGCCGGCCGGCACGCAGGCGCCGCTCCCGGTGCAGGCCGGCGGCCCGCCCATCCTGCTCGGCGGCCTCGCGCGGCCAGCCCTGGAGCGGGTCGGACGGATCGCGGACGGCTGGATTACCTCCAGCCGCACCGACTTGACCAAGGTCGGTGAGCTGATCGCGATCGTCAAAGAGTCAGCCAGCGCCGCGGGACGCGATCCCGAGGCACTGCGGTTCATCTGCCGCGGTGTGGTGCGGGCGGGCAAGGCGGTAGCCGGGCCGGACGGTCAGCGGATCCTGCTGTCCGGCGGCTACGAGCAGATCCGGGCCGACACGGAGCGGCTGGCCGCGGCCGGGGTGACCGAGGTGTTTTACGACCTCAACTGGGACCCGCAGATCGGGTCGCCTGACGTGGAACCGGCCGCGGCCACCGACCGGGCCGAGCAGATCATGCTGGCGCTGGCCCCGGATTCGACGTGACCAACCCGCCGGCCGACTCGCGCGTGCGCGTCGTCCCTTACGACGACGGCTGGCCGCGATGGGCCGCGGCTGAGCTTTCGGCGCTTACCGCCGCGCTCGGCGACCTGGTCTTGCATGCCGCGCACATCGGCAGCACGGCGATCCCTCAGATGCCCGCCAAACCGATCCTTGACTTGCAGTTGTCGGTCTGGGATCTGCCTGAGGCGGCGGCGGCTTTCGACGGCCCGCTGGCCGGGCTTGGCTACGTCCGCTTTCCCTACGAGCGCGATCACGTGCCAGCCGGCGCCGACAGCGACCCGGGCCTGTGGGTGAAGCGGTTCTGGCGCCGACGCAACCATCCGGCCGGTGACGTCAACCTGCATGTGCGGGTCGTCGGATCGCCGAACGAGCGGCTAGCCCTGCTGTTCCGCGATTACCTGCGCGCTCATCCGCTCGCGGTCGCCGCATACGGCCGGTTCAAGCAGGTGCTCGCTGCCGAGGTCGGCGACCTGGAACGCTACACCGACATCAAGGACCCGGTCGTCGACCTGGTCGTCGCGGCGGCAAGCGACTGGGCAAGCGCGGTGGACTGGCAGCCGCACGGCGGCACCGTCTTTTAGCGCACTCCCGCTCCCAGCGCACTCCCGCTCCCAGCGCACTCCCGCTCCCAGCGCACTCCCTGTTGGTTTGCCGGGCACATAACCGACAAATACACCGGCCAAGCCCGGCAAACCAACAGGGAGTGGAGTTGCTAGCCCTCAGGTCGTCCGGCGTCGCTGCGCGGCGTCGGCGAGCGCGGGAGGTTCGTAGCCGCGGTCTGACGGGTTGAGATTCGTGCCGGGCGGCACGATCTCGTCGATCCGGTCGAGCAAGTCAAAGGACAGGCCGTCAGCAGGCGCACCGAGCTGGCTATCCAGGTGCTCCATGGTGCGCGGCCCGATGATCGCTGAGGTGACGGCCGGGTGGCTCAGCACGAAACCGAGCGCCAGGTGAATCAGCGACATGCCCGCCTCAGCGGCAAGACCGGCCAGCTCATCGGCTGTCTCCAGTTTCAGCTGGTTACCCGGCAGGCTCATGTCGAACCGATGCGGCAGCCGCTGCGACCGCCGGCTCGCGGGCAGCTCGGCGCCGAGCCGGTACCGGCCGGACAGCCAGCCGCTCGCCAGCGGACCCCAGCTGATGACGCCGAGCTGATATCGCTGGCAGGCGGGCAGCACATCCCTCTCCACACCGCGCACCAGGATCGAGTACGGCGGCTGCTCGCAGACAAAGCGTTCGCGCCCGCGGCGCTGCGCCGTCCACTGCGCTTCCACGATGGCATCGGCCGGGAACGTGGAATGCCCGGCGTAGCAGATCTTCCCGGCGCTGATCAGGTCGGACAGCGCGCCGAGCGTCTCGTCGATGTCAGTCGCAGGGTCCGGGCGGTGAATCTGGTACAGGTCGATGTAATCGGTGCCGAGCCGGCGCAGGCTGTTCTCGCACTCCCTGATCAGCCAGCGGCGGGAGTTACCGCGCTCGTTGACGTCCTTGCCCATCGCGCCGTGCGCTTTGGTAGCGAGCACGACGTTAGCCCGGCGGCCGCCGGCCAGCGCTTTGCCCACGATCAGCTCCGACTCACCAGCCGAGTACACGTCGGCGGTATCAATGAAGTTGATCCCCGAGTCGAGCGCGCGATGAATGATCCGGACGGACTCGTCGTGATCGGGATTGCCCCATGCGCCGAACATCATCGCGCCCAGGCACAGCGGGCTGACCTGAACACCGGTGGATCCGAGTGTGCGCATGCTCATGCGGCAACACTATGCCGGGCCAGCCTGATCCCTTCGAGTTGCCTAGGCTGCCGGGATGCCGACTCCGCAGTTTGTTCTTGATCTCCGTGCCAGCATCGGTCACCGGCCGCTGCCATTGCCGTCTGTCACCGCCGTCGTCCTCGACGCTGCCGGGCGAGTGCTTCTCGCGCGGCGCGCTGACAACGACCGGTGGGCGCTGGTGACCGGCTGTCTGGAGCCAGGCGAGCAGCCCGCGGCCGCGGCGCTGCGGGAGGTCGAAGAGGAGACCGGCGTTCTTGTGACGGCCGAACAGATCGTCAGCGTCTCGGCGCTGCCGCTCGCGGTCTGCCCGAACGGCGACGAGGTCTACTGGCTCGACATCACGTTCCGCTGTCGCGTCGCCGGGGGCGAGGCCCGCGTCAATGACGACGAGTCAGTGGACGTTCAGTGGTTCGAGCTCAGCGATCTGCCATCCAGCGTGCCTGACCGGCATCGCCGGTGCATTGAGGATGCGCTCAGCCCGAGGGCGGATGCGAGGTTCGAACTCCGTTAGCGAGCGCGGATGCCGGCGATCCGCGGGGCCGGCGACCGCTATAACAGGCGGTCGCTAGGCTCTGGGTCCGCCGGGCGCGGGCAGCATGCCGAGCTCGATTGCCGTGGTGACCGCAGCCGTCCGGTCCGACACGCCGAGCTTGCCGAACGCTCGCAGCAAGTGCGTCTTCACCGTCGCTTCGCTGATGTGCAGAACCCGGCCGATCTCCGCGTTGGTGCTGCCACGAGCGACGAGGGCGAGAACTTCGGTTTCTCGCGCGGACAGCGGCTCGGCGGCCGGGCGGCGCAACTGCGAGACCAGACGGCCCGCCACGCTCGGCCCGAGCACGGTCTCGCCGCGAGCCGCTGCCCGGATCGCGCTGACCAGGTCCTGCCGCGGCGTGTCCTTCAGCAGATAGCCGGCTGCGCCGGCCTCGACGGCCCGGACGATGTCGGCGTCGGTTTCGTAGGTGGTCAGCACGACCACCCGGGTTTCCGGCTCGATGGCGAGGATGCCGGAGGTCGCCTGCACCCCGTCACCGCCCGGCATCCGCAGGTCCATCAGCACGACATCGGGCCGGTGCATCCTGGCCATCGCGACAGCTTCGTCGCCGGAGCCCGCCTCGCCCACGACTGTGATAGCCGGCTCGGCCGCGAGCATGCCGCGCAGGCCTTCCCGCACAACCGGATGGTCATCGGCGATCAGAACAGTCACCGGGGCAGGCAGCGCTCCGGCTACTACCTCGTTCCCGCCTGTCACGCGGGTACCTCAACCTGCACGGATGTGCCTTCGGCCGGTGCGCTGCGCACGGCGATCGTGCCACCTGCCTCGTCGACTCTGGCGCGCATCCCGCGCAGTCCGTAGCCGCCGTTGACCACCGCCGGGTCGAAGCCGGCGCCGTCGTCGGTGACTTCCAGCCTCACGCGATCGCTGGCGTAGCAGAGCCGGACCGCGACTGTGCGTGCCGCGGCGTGCTTGCGGACGTTGGCCAGTGCCTCCTGGCCGGTGCGGAGCAGCACCACTTCGGTCGCGGCGGGCAGGTGGCGGCTGGCCCCGTCGGTCGCGAAGCTTGCCTGCAGGCCGAGTTCCGCGCTCGCCCGCTCGGTGATCCTTCGCAGCGCGTCCTCCAGGGTGCCTGCCTGGAGCTGGGCTGAGGCGAGACCGCCGACGAGGGTGCGCGCCTCGGCGAGGTTCTCCCGCGCAGTCGCAGCGGCGAGGTCGAGCTGGCGGCGGGCGGTCGCCGGGGACAGCTCAAGCTGGGCGTCGGCGGCCTGGACCAGCATCAGGATGCTGGAGAAGCCCTGCGCCAGGGTGTCGTGGATCTCGCCGGCCAGGCGCTGGCGTTCGGCCATGACGCCTGCTTGCCGGCTCACCTCCGCCAGCTCGGCACGGGTGGATTCGAGTTGCGCGATCAGCATCGCGCGCTCGTCGCTCTGAGTGATGATGCGGCCGATGTAGTTGCCGAACGCGACCGTGAAGGCAGAAACCGCGATCCCCAGCCCGAGCGCGGTCGCAACGCCGTCTAGCGTGCCCGACCAGTACGCGATCGAGGCAGCGCCGGCGGCGTTCATCGCCAGCGCTGCAATCAGCGCCACCCGTTCGGGGAGCAAGGTATAACACAGCGGCAGCAGTGCCACGCAGAGGAACCAGGTGTTGGGCGCCTGCAGGACGGCAAACGCGAACAGCAGGACCACGCCGATCATGTAGATCACGCCACGCCTGGAAACCTTGTCGTCTGCGGCCGCGTATTGCGGACGCCCGACCAGCACGTACCAGGGCACCATCGCGGCCAGGGCCGCGAGGGCGAACACTCGGCGCCCCGGCGCGGCGGAGGATGCCACCACAAGCACGTCGGCCACGAAGACCACGCAGTAGAGCAGCTCCCAGCGGCGCAGGCTCGTTTCCCATGCGTTCCCGGCGGTGCGCTCAGCGGCGACGGCCGCGGGCCTGGCGGCCTCCGCTGGCCCGCCAGGCTCGGCGGGCGCGGCAGCCTCCGCGGGCTCGGTGGTTAGCGCCGCGAGCGCAGTGCGGTGCGGGTCTGCACACGGCGGCATGGTCAGCCGTCTCCGGTCGGGCGCCAGCGGAACGTCGTCAGGCACAGCACCAATCCTCCGGCAATCCAGGCCGCGAGCACCAGCGCGGTCTGACCGTGCTCCCAGGCATGACCGGGCTCGAGGATAGCCGCCTCAGGCGGCAGGAAGACCGAGCGCAAGCCCTGACCCATCCACTTCAGCGGGAAGACAGCCGCGATGTGCTGCAGCCATGGCGGCACCTCGTTGAACGGCACGTACACGCCGGAGATGAACTGGAGCACCAGGAACGGCAGCGTGATGACCGGGAAAGAGTTCGTCGCGGATCTCCCCAGGCTGCTGATGCCGATGCCGACCAGCGAGCAGGCGACGGTGCCGAGGACGAAAACCCAGGCGAGCGTCCACCACCTGGCCGCGGTCGTCGGCAGGTTCAGGTGGTAGAAGGCCATCCCTACCGCGACCAGGACGACCACTTCGGCGACCGTGCAGACGAAGACCTGAATGATCTTGCCGATGAAGTAAGCAGCGGGTGCCATCGGCGTCCCGCGCAGTCGCTTCAGTGTCCCGCGCTCACGCTCAGCGGCGATGGACAGCCCGAGGTTCTGGAAGCTCGTGGCCGCGATCCCGCCGGCGATCATGCCGGCCGTGAATAGCTGACCCACCGTGACGTGGTGGGCGGCAGCGTCGTGCCCGAAGATCGAGCCGAGCAAGACCAGCAGGATGGCGGGCATCCCGAAAACGAAGACGGCTGTCTGCCGCTCCCGGAAGAATGCCCGGACCTCGAGCCGGCCTCTCACCAGGCCGGTGCGCCATGCGGTCGGGAGGCGCGGGGCCGCACCTGCGGGTGATGCGCCGGGGCGAGTTACCAAGGTTGCGGTCACCGGTCTGCTCCGATCAGCTCGAGGTACACGTCTTCCAGGCTTGGCCGGGTAACCGCGAGGCCAGGTATCTCCCCGCCGAACTGGGCTGCCAGCTCGGTCACCACCTTGGTCGGCGCTGCGGTCTGCACCGTCCGCCGGCCGTCAGCCGCCTCCCATGTCACCTGAGCGTCCTGGGTTACCCGCCCGCCGAGCGTGGCCGGCTCGCCAAGCGCCACCACCCGGCCGCTCGCCAGCACGGCTACCCGGCCGGCCAGCGCCTCGGCCTCGGGCAGGTAGTGCGTGGTCAGCAGGATCGTCGTGCCGTCTGCTGCAAGGTGCTTGATCAGCTCCCAGAACTGACGCCGGGCTTCCGGGTCGAACCCGGTCGTCGGCTCGTCGAGGAAGAGGACCTCGGGACGGCCGACGATGCCCAGGGCAACGTCCAGCCGGCGGCGCTGCCCGCCGGAGAGCTGCCGTCCCCGGCGGGCGGCGAGCCCGCCGAGGCCGACGAGCTCGATGACCTCGCCCGGATCCCGCGGCAGCGGATAGAACTCCGCGAACATGCTGACCATCTCAGCCACGGTGAGTTCCGGCTCGGCCGTGAGCTGGAGGACGATGCCGATCCTGGCCCGCCAGCTCCGGTCAGCCTTCGCGGGATCCTGCCCGAGCACCGCCACCGTGCCGCCGTCCCGGTGGCGGTAGCCCTCAAGGATCTCCACTGTCGTGGTCTTGCCGGCTCCGTTCGGCCCGAGCAGCGCGAACACCTCGCCGCGGCTGATGTCCAAGTCGATGCCGTCAGCAGCGAGCGTGCTGCCGTAACTCTTGCGTAGCCCGCGGACTGCGATCGCGGTCTCACTCTTCATGCTGTCTAGCCTGGCGGCTGCAGCGCGCCGGGCGCGCCGGTAGACCGGCTGCTTCTGCTGTCCACCGTCCGGTTGACGCGGGCTGCGCCAGTCCGCCAGCTAACCCAGAGCCGCGGCAGGCCCGGGCGTTGCCCGACCGTGACAGGCGCACGGCCGTGGCGCGTGCTGTCGAAGGCCAGCCATCACCACGGCGAGCAGGGTCTCGAAGATGTCGTTATCGCTGACCTCAGGCAGCTCGGTCCGGACCTGCCAGATATTCGGATGCTCAGCACGGCTGACTGACAGGTAGGCCTGCGTCCATGCAGCCCGGTCGTGCTGCTGCGCACGCTGGTCTAGGGCGAGGAACGAAGCCTCACTGCCGGCCCAGGCCAGCGCGAAGTCGCCGATAGCCCGGTACATCCTGGCCGCCTCGCCGCCCTCGAAGCCGGCCCCGAGCATCGCGCCGATGATGACGTCGACAGTGCGGATCTCGGCCGGGCCCTGGGTGGTGCGGTACGCCGACATCGACGCGGCCGCGGGATGGGCAAGGTAGGTCTCCCGGAGTCTCCGGCACATCTCGGTGAGCGTGTCGACCCAGCAGTCCCGCGGCTCAAGACCGTCCATCGCCTCCTGGATGAGACGGTCAGCAATCGCCAGCACCAGCACGTCCTTGCTGGCGAAGTGCCGGTACACTGCGGTCTGGTCGGCGCCGAGTGCCCGCCCGAGCTTCGGCAGGCTGAACCCTTCGGTGCCGCCTTCATCGAGCAGCCGCAGGCTTTCGGTGACGATGATCTCTTTAGTGAGGCTCCCGCGCCGCAGGCCTCGGCGTTGCGCGGGCAGCTCTGTCGCCACTTGCGGCGCCGCAGTCGCCCGGCGGGCTCGCCGCTGCGCCGTCGACTCCGCGCTCGCTTGCGGCGCAGCAGTCACCGAGCCTCCACCTCCGACGCGATCAATCTTCCTCCCCCTCGATCCGCACAGCCACGTGCAGACAGCGGCAGCTTATCAATGTTTCGAGTTTGTCAAAGGCATTGACAATGACTCTGGCAAGTGCTTGAGTTCCGGGCATTCCAGCAATGGAAGGGAGGCCCGGTGGCAGCGGACGCGGAGCTACTGTTCTGCAACGGCACGGTCTTTGACGGCCACCGGTTCCTGCCGCCAGGTACCGCGGTGCGTGTCCGCGACGGCCGGGTCACCCGTCTCGAGGCCGAACCTGGACGGCCCGGCGGCCATGCCGGTAACGGCCAGGTCGCGACCTCCCCCGCAGGCCTGGCCACGATCGTGGACCTGGCCGGCGGCACGCTGCTGCCAGGTTTCATCGACGCGCACGTGCACCCGGTCTTCGCCGGCGACCAGCTTCGGCGCTGCGACCTGAGCGGTGCGCTGACGCAGCGTGAATACCTCGAGATCATCGGCCGCTATGCGGGCGAGCACCCCGATACCGAATGGATCACCGGCGGCGGCTGGTCGATGGAAGCGTTCCCGGCTGGCGTTCCGACTGCCGCGCCGCTTGACGCCGTCGTCGCCGACCGTCCGGTGTGCCTGCGGAACCGGGACGGACACGGCGTCTGGGTCAACACCAGAGCGCTCCAGCTCGCAGGCATCGACGAGGCCACGCCAGACCCGGCAGACGGCCGGATCGAACGAGACGAGCGGGGCCGCCCGGTCGGCATGCTTCAGGAGGGGGCGGCCGGGCTGGTCTCGCGGTTGATCCCGGCGGCGACCGACGACGACTGGGACGAAGGCCTGCGAGCGGCCCAGGCGTACCTGGTCAGCCTGGGCATCACCGGCTGGCAAGACGCCATCATCGGCGATCGCCCCGGTGCAGGCGATCCGATGGCTGCGTACCTGCGTGCCGCGCGGGCCGGGACCCTCAAGGTGACCGTAGTAGGTGCACTTTGGTGGAGCCGGGAACGGGGTTTGGATCAGCTGGCGGATCTCATCGAGCGGCGCGGCGAAGCGCAGCGCGAATGCCCCGAACGATTCCGCGCCACCACCGTCAAGATGATGCTGGACGGCGTCGCTGAGAATCACACTGCGGCGATGCTCGAGCCTTACCTGGACGGTCATGGCTGCTCGACCGATGTCAGCGGCCTGGACTTCATCGATCCCGGGCTGCTGCCTGGCTACGTCACCGAGCTCGATCACGCCGGCTTCCAGGTGCATTTCCACGCACTCGGCGACAGGGCTGTCCGCAACGCGCTCGACGCCGTCGGGGCGGCCCGGCGAGCGAGCGGCAGCACTGGCCAGCGTCACCACCTGGCGCACCTGCAGGTCGTGCACCCGGATGACATCCGCCGGTTTGCCGAGATCCAGGCGACCGCGAACATCCAGGCTCTCTGGGCGGCTCACGAACCGCAGATGGACGAGCTCACGATCCCGTTCCTGGGCGAGCGCCGCGCCGGCTGGCAGTACCCGTTCCGCTCGCTGGCAGAAGCAGGCGCGAACCTCTGCGCGGGCAGCGACTGGCCGGTCAGCAGCCCCGATCCGCTGTGGGCGGCGCACGTCGCGGTCAACCGCGCCGTGCCGTCCAGTGCCCGCGCCAGCAGTGCGGGCGGCAGCGGCGCCGAGAGCCGCGAGCCGTTCCTGCCTGAGGAGCGGCTCGACTTGCGCACTTTCCTCGCCGCGTACACATCCGGCAGCGCCCGGATCAACGGCGTCGAGGCTTCGGCCGGCGCGATCGAGCCAGGGCTGGACGCCGACTTCGCAGTCGTGGACGCCGACCTGCGCCATGTCAGCCGCCATGAAATCGGACAGGCAACCGTCACCCAGACCTGGATCCGCGGCGAACTCGTCTACCAGCAAGGTCACTAGCTAGCACTAACAGCTTCTTGGAGGACAGATGGGCCAACGACAGCGAAGGTCAGCGGCTGCGGCCACGCTGGCAGCCTGCGCGCTCCTCGCCGCGGCATGCGGCCGGTCCGCCGGCGGCAGCAACTCAAGCTCTGACCTGGTCTCACCAACCCGCGGACTGGTCATTACCACCCCGGCAGGCACTAAGCCGGTCTCGTCGGTCACCTGGGCCGTGTACCGGCCGGTGAACTCCCTCGACCCGATCTTCGCCTTCGACTACCCGGAGAACACCGCCATCTCGCTGATGTGCGAGTCGCTCCTGCTTCAGGCTCCCGACGGAAGCGTCGGACCGGGCCTGGCCACGGTGGCGACCCCGAACCCGACCACGATGGTATTCACGCTGCGGCCAGGCGTGAAGTTCTGGGACGGCGACGCGGTCACCCCGGCCGACGTTGTGTACAGCCTGGACCGGCAGATGCTGCCGTCCTACGGCGGCTTCTACGGCCAGGTCTTCAACCGGGTCAAGTCGATAGCGGCGACCGGCGCGAACCAGGTGACCATCACCCTGAAGCAGCCGGACTACTGGCTTGAGGGCGAGCTGTCATCGATGCCCGGCATCATCATCCAGAAGAGCTTCGCGGAGAAGCAGGGCAAGAACTACGGCACGCCGGCCGGCGGCATCATGTGCACCGGCCCGTACATGTTCAAGTCCTGGACGGCAGGCGGCGGCGTCACCGCCGCGGCGGACCCGCACTACTGGAACGCTGCAGTCAAGCCGAAGGTCGGCCAGATCGTGATCAAGGGCGTGCCGTCCGCGGCATCGTTCACCTCCGGCATGCTGACCGGCGCGATCCAGGGCTCGTACTACTTCGGCCTGTCCAACCTGAAGCAGCTTGAGAACAGCAGCACCGTGCACGTTTTCCAGGGACCCGGCCAGGCGACGGACGCTTTCATCGTGTCCGCGACGACCGGCCCGCTGGCCAACGTCAAGGTGCGCCAGGCGATCTCGCTCGCCCTGGGCCGGCAGGCCATCGTCGACCAGGTCTACGACGGCGCTGCGATGATGCCGCGCTGGCTGGCCAACCCCGGCACGTTCGGCTACGGGAAGTCGGTGTTCACGGCCGCCTACGACAAGTCTCCCGTGCTTACCCAGAATCTTGCCGAGGCGCGCAAGCTCATCAAGGAAGCCGGCGTGGCTGGTCAGACGATCACGATCGGCACGAGCAGCGAGCTCGCCAGTATTTCCGCGGAAACGGGCGCTTACCAGCAGGCAGCCGAGGCGATCGGGCTGAAGGTCGTGCTGAAGTCGGTATCAGCGGCCGATTACATCAACTTCTTCACCAGTGTCGAGGCGCGCAAGGGTATCGACGGGTTCATCACGGTTAACTACGGCGACTATGCCGACCCTGCCGCGCTGCTCGCCACGCTCGCGATCCCCGGCGGTGATCAGAACTACGACAACTTCAGCAACCCGGAGATGACCTCGCTGCTGAACCAGGCCGAAGGCACCGCGAACCCGGATCAGCGCGCGGCCCTGGTGGCCAAGGCCGAGGAACTCGCGGCCAAACTGCTGCCCTGGATCCCCAGCGTGCAGCCGACCAACGTCCTCATGCTGAGCAAGGGCCTCACCGGCGCGACCGCCTCGTTCTCGTACATGTTCGCGCCCTGGGCCGACAACCTCGGCGGAACGTGATCACCGATGCGCTGGCGGTTCCTGGCCCGCAGGCTGCTGATGCTGATCGTGAGCCTGCTCGTCGCGAGTTTCGTGATCTTCGGAGCGCTTTACCTGGCTCCGGGCAACCCGATCACCGCGCTGTCCGGCGGCCGTGCGCTGCCGCCGGCCAGCCTGCGGGTGCTCGAGGCGCGGTACCACCTGAACCAGCCCTTCTTCGCCCAGTACTGGTACTGGCTGGAGAACGCGCTGCACGGGAATCTCGGCATCTCGATCACGCTGCAGGAGAACGTGTCCTCGGTGATCGCAGCGCGGATGTGGACGACCGGCGGGCTGGTCCTGTTTGCCTCGCTGATCATTCTGGTGTTCGGCATCGGCAGCGGTGTCATCGCGGCGCTGCGGCCGGGGCTTGCTGACACCAGCGTGCTGGTGTCCACCTCGATCTCGGCCGCGCTGCCGTCGTTCGTCGCGGCGATAGTGCTGATCACGGTGTTCTCGGTGAAGCTTGGCTGGTTCCCTGCGCTCGGCAACGGCACCGGCTTCTGGTCGAGCGTGCGGCACTTCACGCTGCCTGCGATCGCGCTGGCAATCTCTTCGGTGGCGATCGTCGCGCGGGTTACCAGGGCCGCGGTCCGCGAGGAAGCTGACCGTGAGCACGTGCAGACTGCGATCAGCCGGGGCATCCCGATGCGCCAGATCGTGCGCCGCCACATTCTGCGGAACGCGGCGATCCCGATTACCACGGTGTCCGGCATCACGATCGCGTCGCTCATCGCGGTAGCCGCGGTCGTTGAGACCGCCTTCAGCCTGAACGGACTCGGCGCCTACCTGGTCCAGGCGGCCGAGTCCAAGGATCTCGCCGTCGTTCAGGGAATCTCGCTGGTCCTGGTGACCGCGTTCGTTGTGATCAATGCCGTGGTCGACGTGCTCTACGCCGTACTGGATCCGCGGGTCGCGCTCGGAAGCCGGGCCCAATGAGAGTCAGGCGAACCCGAATGACACCAGCCCGAATGACACCAGCCCGAATGACACCAGCGCAGTGAGCACCGCAGTCGGCGTGCCGTCCGGCCGCGTCCAGGCAAGAACCCGCAGCGGCTCGCTTGGCGTGCTGCGCTCGACCGGGTTCGCCGGCATCGCGTCAGCCGTCGTCATTGCGGTCGCCACGGTGCTCGCGGTGTTCGGGCCCCTCGTCGCGCCATACAACCCTGACCTGCCGAGCCTCGGCCAGGCATTCATCGGCCCGGCCGGCGGCCACCTTCTCGGATTCGACTTCGAGGGCCGGGACGTGCTGTCTCGCTTGCTGGCTGGCGCGCAGTCATCGATGATCGGCCCGCTCGCCGTCGTGGTCGGCGCGATGGTGCTCGGCACCCTGATCGCCGTCGTCGCGGCCTGGCGTCAGGGGCCGGCCGATACGGTCATCTCCTCTGGCCTGGACATCCTGTTCGCGTTCCCCGGCATCCTGCTCGCTGTCCTCGCCGCGGCGATCTTCGGCGCCGGACTCACCGCCGCCTCCGTCGCACTCGCGATCGCCTATATGCCGTACGTCGCCAGGGTGCTGCGCGGCGCTGCGCTGCGGGAACGCGGTCAGCCGTACGTCGCGGCGCTCGAAGTGCAGGGCGCCTCCGGCACGTCCATCTGCCTGCGCCACATCATCCCGAACATGCTGCCGCTGATCGTTGCTCAGGCCACGATCATGTTCGGCTGGGCGATGGTCGACCTGGCCGCGATTTCGTTCCTCGGCCTCGGCGTACAGCCGCCGACGCCCAACTGGGGCGTGATGATCTCCGAGAACGAGCCGGGGATCCTGCAGGGTTATCCGCTGCCGGCGCTCGCGGCTGGCCTGTGCATCGTCGGCGTCGTCATCGCGTTCAACGTGCTCGGCGAGCGCTTGTTCGAGCAGGCGCAGCGGGTGAGCCGATGAGCACCGACCCGTTGCTGTCCGTGAGCGACCTGACAGTGCTGCTTCCGGTCGAGGGCGAGCAGCGCGCTGTTCTCCGCGACGTCAGCCTCGATATCCGCGCCGGTGAGGCGGTCGGCCTCGTCGGAGAGTCGGGTTCCGGCAAGTCGATGACTGCCCGTGCCATCGACCGGCTGCTGCCCAAGGGCGCACAGGTCCACGGCCAGATCCGGCTTCGCGACAGTGATGTCATGACACTGGCCGGCAGCCAATTGCGCTCCTACCGGAACCAGGTCGCGATGATCTTCCAGGATCCTCGTGCGCACGTGAACCCGGTCCGCCGGATCGGCGACTTCATGACTGAAGCGCTGCGCACCAACCTCGGCGTATCGCCTGCTGACGCCGCGCACCGGGCCGCGGACATGCTCGCTCAGGTCGGCATCGAGGACGCCAGGCGGCGGCTGCATCAGTACCCGCACGAACTGTCGGGCGGCATGCTCCAGCGGGTCATGATCGCCGCCGCCCTGCTGACCGAGCCTGCCCTGCTGCTGGCCGACGAACCGACCACGGCACTGGACGTGACCACGCAGGCCGAGGTCATGGCCATCATGGATGAGCTTCGCCATCAGTACGGCCTGGCGATGCTGTTCATTACGCACGACCTGGAGCTTGCCGCGGCGATCTGTGACCGGACCATCGTGATGTACGCCGGGCAGGTGGTCGAAGTCCGGCGGTCGGAGCTGTTGCACAGCGACCCGCTGCATCCCTATACGGCCGCGCTTGCCGCCGCGAGGCCCGACATCGGGAGCAAAGCCGCGCGGCTGCAGGCCATTCCCGGCCGGCCGCTGTCGGCATTCGAGGCTCCGGCGCACGAATGCGCGTTCGCGCCGCGGTGCCCGTACGCGCAAGACGCGTGCCGCGACGGCGTGCCGCCGCTGATCGACCTGGACGGCGGCCTGTCGCGCTGCTTGCGCGTCGGCGAACTGCGGGGGCAACTGGAGGCGGCGCATGCCTGAGAACGAAAGCGTCCCAGTGCCTGCCCCCGCGGCAGACCGCGATCCGCGGCTCTTGACAGCCGACGCCACCGGCCACCCGGCCGCGGCCGGGGCCAGCCGCGCAGCTGCGGGCGGCAGCCCGGGGGCAGGCAGCGTTTCCGTCCTGGAAGTCAAAAGCCTGCGGAAAGAGTTCGGCGACCTGGTCGCAGTCGACGACGCGACCTTCTCGATCGAGCCTGGCCGGTCGCTTGCCATCGTCGGGGAGTCGGGCTCCGGCAAGACCACGATCGCCCGCATGCTCGTCGGTCTGGAACGGGCGACCCGCGGCACGATCACCGCGTGCGGCCGGGACCGCTCCCGGCCTGCGCGGTCGGCGCGGGACCGGCGGCGGCGCGGGCGCGAGATCCAGATCGTCTTCCAGGACCCCTACACCAGTCTCGACCCGCGGCAGACCGCCGAGCGCGCTGTCGATGAGATCCTCCGGCTGCACCACGGCTGGGAGGCCGACCGGAGGCAGGCCCGGATCGAGCAGCTGATCGAGCTTGTCGGACTCGACTCCCGCCAGGCCAGGGCTCTGCCGCGAGCACTGTCCGGCGGGCAGCGGCAGCGAGTCGCGATCGCCAGGGCACTGGCCGCCGAGCCGCAGATCCTCATCCTCGACGAGTCGGTGGCGGCGCTCGATGTGTCGATCCAGGCCCAGGTGCTGAACCTGCTCGCCGACATCCGCGATGAGACGACGGTGTCCTACATCCTGATCAGCCACGACCTTGCGGTCGTCCGGCAGCTCACCGACGACGCGATCGTGATGCACCGGGGAAAGCTGGTGGAACGCGGGCTCACCGCGCAGGTGCTCGACGATCCGCAGCATCCCTACACCCAGCGGCTGCGCGCCAGCGTGCCAAGACCGGGATGGAAGCCGACCCGGCGCCAGCTGGTCCCGGCGGGTCCAGCCGATCCGGAAGATAAAGCAGAGCAGAAAGGCGAGCCCGTTGACTGACGCGAGCCCGGCACCCAGCACAAGCGCAGGGGACGACCTGTGCTATCTCCCCGCGGCTGAGGCGCTGAGGTTGTTCCGCGCCCGGCAACTGTCGCCGGTGGAGCTAACCGAGGCGGTAATCGCGCGAGCGGCCGCGGTCGAGCCTGCTATCAACGCGTTCGCCGAGACCTTCTACGAGCAGGCGCTGGATGAGGCCAAAGCAGCAGAGGCCAGGTACGCAGGCACCGGCGAGCCGCCGCGGCCGCTGGAGGGCCTGCTAGTCGCGGTGAAGGAGGAGGCGCCCATCGCCGGCCAGCGCAACACGCTCGGATCGCTGCCGCTGCGGGACGTGGTCGCTCCCGAGACGGCGGCCTTCGTGCAGCGCATCCTCGACGCCGGCGGGATCGTGCACGCCCGGACGACGACCCCAGAGTTCTCTTGTGCGCCGGTGACCTGGTCTCGGCTATGGGGCGTCACCCGGAACCCGTGGCACCGGGACTACTCGCCTGGCGGCTCAAGCGGCGGGTCGGGCGCGTCGCTTGCGGCGGGTATGACGACCCTCGCAACTGGCTCGGACATCGGCGGGTCGATCCGGATCCCGGCAGCGTTCTGCGGCGTCGTCGGGTTCAAGCCGCCGTACGGCCGGGTGCCCGAGGTGGAGATCTTCAACCTCGATCACTACTGCCACGAAGGCCCGATGGCCCGGACCGTCGCGGACTGCGCGCTGCTGGAGAACGTCATCGCCGGGCCGCACCCGAGCGACGTGACGTCGCTCCGGCCCAAGCTGGAGATCCCTGCTGACCTTCCGGGTGTCGCCGGGCTGCGCATTGCGTTCAGCCCGGACCTTGGCTGCTACAACGTCCATGCGGACGTGGCGGCCAACGCGCGCGCCGCGGCCGACCGGCTGCGCGAGGCCGGTGCCGTCGTCGAGGAAGTGAGCCTGCCGTGGCGGATCGAGGACATCAACCGGGCTGCCAGCATTCACTTCGGGATGATCTTCGGACCGTCCGTGCGGGAACTGTACGAGCAGCACGCAGACGAACTCACCTCGTACGCACGGCGATTCGTTGCCGACTCCGACAAGATCTCGAAGGATGACTTCGTAGCGGGCCTGGAACTCGAGGGCCGGATCTACGCTCCGCTCGGCGCGCTTTTGGAGGAGTACGACGCGCTCGTCTGCCCGACGTTCGCCGTACCGGCTCTGCCCGCGGAGTACGACGTCGCGGACCCCCTCTCGGTCAACGGCCAGCCATGCTCGGACTGGATGGACGTGCTGATGACGCTCCCGTTCAACATCGCGAGCCGCTGCCCGGTGCTGAGCGTGCCATCCGGGCTGTCCGCTGACGGCGTGCCGACGGGCCTGTCGGTGGTCGGCCGGACCTACGACGACGTGACCGCGTTCCGGGTGGCGGCCGCGCACGAAGCCCGGTTCCCCTGGCTCGACCGGGCATCTCGCCGCCCGCCGCGGTGACACAGCCTGGGGCCGCTGAACTGGCTGCCCGTACGCGGCGCGACCCTTACGCGGCGGTAGCCGACACGGTCACGACATCCGCCGCCGGTCCGCCGGCCTGCAACGCAGCAGCGATATCACGGAGAATCCGGTCCGCCTCGGTCCGCAGTTGCCGTGGGCTGACATGGATGACCCGGACCCCGGCAGCAGTCAGCCGCCTGTGTCGCTCCATGGTGTATTCCCAGCTCTCCGGCGCCAGGTGCCATTCTCGCGAGTCGATCTCTACCGCGACTCCGAACTTCGGCCACCAGGCGTCGACCGTTGCCAGGAACTGATCGTGCAGGTAGAGGGTCGCGTTGAAGAGTGGCCGGGGCAGTCCGGCTTTCATCACCAGCGCGCGGAAGTCCGCTTCTGGCACCGACCTGATCCCGTCGGCTACCTCGGCAAGCACCGACCTGAACAGCGCCGACCCGCGAACAGGCCCGTCCCGTAACTCCTCGGCAAGCTCGGCCACGGTACAGCGCCGCTGCTGAACGGCGCTTGCCACCACAGCGCGCACCTCGGACTCCGCGGTCAAGCCGAGAACCGTGTCTGCCACAGCTCTGGCCGGTGCGACGTACCCGATTGCCAGGTCGCGAGTCTGCGCGTCCGGCAACCGTCGCGTCCGGCGGACGGCCACGAACGAATGGCTGGCGCATTGCCGGGCGGCCGGCACCAGCACGTCGATCCGACGCGTCTGCGGAGACCTGAGCTGATAGTGGCGCAATGCGGCCGGCCCGGTGACCACACTCGGCTGACCCGCGTACAGCAGCGCTGCCGTCTGCAGCTGCTCGCTCGTCGGCTCCCCTGTGGCCGTCAGGTAGACACCCGGTAGTAACCGCTGCCAGGGTCCGCCGGGCCGGTACCGATGCCTTAGCCCGGCCGCCGTGAGCCCGATCGCCGAGGCCTGAGTGCTCGCGACGACGCCGCGCTGATAGGCAAGAAGCCAGTCGACTTCACGGTCATTGGGCGTCACGCGGTCGAGAGTGGCAGCTTGCACCGACAAAACGGCGCGAGCCTTTCATGGGTGTGAATCCATTGCTGCTATAGCCCCACTAGATCCGCATTCACCGAAAGCGAACCTGTGGCAAAGAAGACAACACGGCGGCGTGGCGTCCGGCAGCGCGCTCGCGGGGCCGCCGATACGCATGTGCGCTCCGGGCGCGCCAGCCGCTATCCTGTCCGGCATGAGCACCGACAGCTGCCGTATCCCGGCCAAGCCGACGCTGGATGGCCTTGAGGACAAGTGGACGCAGCGGTGGGCTAAGGAGCGTGTAGTACAAGTTTGACCGCTCCGCCAGCCGCGGCGGCGTCTACTCGATTGACACTCCCCCGCTGACTGCCAGCGGATCGCTCCATCTCGGGCACGCCTTCTCCTACAGCCAGACCGACGTGATCGCGCGCTTTCAGCGCATGCGCGGCAAGGAAGTCTTCTACCCGGTCGGCTGGGACGATAACGGCCTTGCCACCGAGCGCCGCGTTCAGAACTACTACGGCGTGCGCTGCGATCCCTCGCTCCCCTACCTGCCGGATTTCACGCCGCCGGCGGTGAGCAACGGGCACGGCGCGAACCCGGCCGACCAGATTCCTGTCTCGCGCCGCAACTTCATGGCCCTGTGCCGTGAGCTCACCGGGCAGGACGAGAGCGCCTACGCGCAGGCGTGGCGCCGCCTCGGGTTGTCGATGGACTGGGATATCAGCTACCGCACCATCGACGAGCGGGTTCAGGCCATCTCCCAGCTCGCCTTCCTGCGCAACCTGGCCAGGGGCGAGGCTTACCAGGCCGAGGCCCCGGCGCTGTGGGACGTGACCTTCGGCACCGCGGTGGCTCAGGCCGAGATCGAGGACCGGGAGACGCCCGGCACGTTCCTCCGGCTGGCGTTCGCCCTGACCGCCGGCGAGGTGGTGATTGCGACCACCAGGCCGGAACTGCTGCCTGCCTGCGTCGCCCTTGTCGCCCATCCGAGCGACGAGCGATACGCGCACCTGGTCGGCTCGACCGCGACGACGCCGGTGTTCGGCGCCACCGTACCCATACTCGCCCACCGCCTCGCCGATCCGGCTAAGGGCACCGGGCTCGTCATGGTGTGCACGTTCGGCGACATGACCGACGTGACCTGGTGGCGGGACCTCCAGCTGGAAACGCGGCCAGTACTCGGCAAGGACGGCCGGCTACTGCCCGGTCCGCCGGGCGGGATCACCAGCGAGCAGGGGCGGGCTGCTTACGCGCAACTGGCGGGGCGGACGGCGAAAGCCGCCCGCCAGGTGATCACCGACGTGCTGCACGCTGCCGGGGCGGTGCGCGGCGAGCCGGAGCCGGTCCGCCACGCGGTGAAGTACTACGAGTACGGCCAGGCGCCGCTAGAGATCATCACCACCCGGCAGTGGTACCTGCGCAACGGCAGCAGAGCCAAGGACCTGGCAGCCACGCTCATTGCCAGAGGGCGCGAACTGCAATGGCATCCCGAGTACATGCGAGCCAGGTACGAGCACTGGGTGGAGGGCCTGACCGGCGACTGGCTGATCAGCCGGCAGCGCTATAACGGAGTCCCGGTCCCGGTCTGGTATCCGGTCGACGCGGCCGGGCGGATCGTGCACGACGAGCCGATCGCGCCAGCCGAGGCTGACCTGCCCGTCGATCCGGCAGCGGACACCCCGCCTGGTTACCGGCCGGATCAGCGTGACCAGCCTGGCGGGTTCGCGTCCGACCCGGACGTGATGGACACCTGGGCGACGTCTTCGCTGACACCGCAGATCGCCGGCGGCTGGCCCCGCGATGAGGACCTGATGCGCCGGGTGTTCCCGATGGACCTGCGGCCTCAGGCGCACGAGATCATCAGGACCTGGCTGTTCTACACAGTGCTCCGCTCTCAGGTCGAGCACGACGTGCTGCCCTGGCAGCATGCGGCCATCTCTGGCTGGATCCTGGACCCGGACCGCAAGAAGATGTCCAAGTCCAAGGGCAACGCGGTGACCCCGATGGAGTTGCTGCGCGACAACGGCAGCGACGCCGTCCGCTACTGGGCAACCAGCGCGCGCCTCGGCGTGGACACGGCTTTCGACCTGGCCCAGATCAAGGTGGGCCGGCGGCTGGCTATCAAGATCCTTAACGCGGGCAAGTTCGTGCTGGGCTTCGAGCCCGCGACCGGTGACCAGGCCGCCAGTGACCAGGCTGGTCAGGAGCAGATCACCGAGCCGATTGACCGGGCCTTGCTGCGACGGCTCGCCGCGGTGGTCGATCAGTGCACCAGCGCGCTGGAAGGCTACGATCACGCGGCCGCGCTCGAGCAAGCCGAGCGGTTCTTCTGGTTCTTCTGCGACGACTACCTGGAGCTGGTGAAGGCGCGAGCCTACGGCGAGCACGGGCGGGCGGCTGCGTCGTCCGCGGTCGCGACACTCCGGCTTGCGTTGTCGATTGTGCTGCGGCTGCTTGCGCCGTTCGTGCCGTTCGTGACCGAGGAAGTCTGGTCCTGGTGGCAGGACGGGTCCGTGCACCGGGCTGCCTGGCCAGACAGCGGCCGCCTTCGCGAGCAGGCGGGGCCGGGCGACGTAACGGTGCTCACAGCCGCGGCTGCGGCGATCGCGGCGATCAGGAAAGCGAAGTCTGAGGCACGGCTGCCGATGAAGAACCCGGTGCCGCTGCTGATCCTGACGGCCGGACGGCAACGCATCGATGCGCTAGCCGCTGCCAGTGCAGATGTCAGATCGGCTGGCCGGGTGGCGGAGATCGAGTTGCGGGCCACGGATGGGGCGGAGCCCGTCCACGACATCGTGGTGCAGTGAGCCCCGCCCCTCCCCTCCTATCCGCTGACTGGTAGCCAACGTCCAGCAAGGTTGACGGCCGCGACCAGTCAGAGCACGGATGAGCCGAGCGCGAGAAAAATACGCAGTCAGCTGAAAACCGCCCGGCGGCCGCGTCCGTTCGGGTAGGACGGAAACCGGTGGAGCTCTGCCCGAGGGTCACCGTAGGGTGCGTGCATGGCATCGGTCATCAAGTCCGTGACGTTCGACAGCGCGAACGCGCTCGCTCTGGCCCGGTTCTGGGCCAGCGCGCTCGGCACCGACGTTGACGAGGACGCTACCGCCGACCGGGCGTACGTCGAAGCACCCGGCTGGGGCGGCCCGAACATGTGGTTCGTCCGGGTGCCGGAGCCGCAAACCGCGAAGAACCGGATGCACTTCGACTTGCGGGCACCGCACACGATGGACAGCGAGGTCGAGCGGTTGCAGGCCGAGGGGGCGACCGTGGCGGAGCGATTTGACGACCACACGATCATGCTGGACCCGGAGGGCAACGTGTTCTGCGTGGAGCTAGGGCCGGCCGACCAGCAGGCGCGCTGAACAGCGGCGCCCTGATCGCGGGCGGGCTGGCCGGCCAGGAGCAAGCAGGCCGCCGGATGGCGGCTGCTGCCTGCCCGCCGGGTAGTCTCACCAGCATGAGCAAGGTAGAGCTGTCAGACCAGGAATGGCGGGACAGGCTGTCCCCCGAGGAGTATCACGTACTTCGCCAAGCGGGCACCGAGGCGCCGTTCACTGGCGAGTACACCGATACCGAGACGAAGGGCGTCTATCGCTGCCGGGCCTGCGGCGCCGAGCTGTTCAGGTCCAACGCGAAGTTCCATTCCGGCTGTGGCTGGCCGAGCTTCTACCAGCCAACCGAGGACGACGCCGTGATCCTGCTCGAGGATCGCTCTCTCGGGCGCGTCCGCACTGAGGCCAGGTGCGCGAACTGCAACAGCCACCTCGGCCACGTGTTCGAGGGCGAGGGTTACGACGTGCCCACCGACCAGCGCTGGTGCATCAACTCGGTGTCCCTGACGCTCGAGGAGGAGTGACCGCCGGCGAGGCTGGCCCCGCAGAAGCTGGCACGGGTCAGCTCCAGCTGATCAGACCGGCCGACCTGTCCGCGGCCACGGCGCAGACCAGCGGCATGCTCAGGTCGGCGGCGATCTCCGGCGACCTCACAGGCGCCCGTTCGCTGTGGATGGGCCGCACCGAGATCGAGCCTGGAGCGCAGTCGGGCAACCACCATCACGGCGCGTCAGAGACCGGCATCTACGTGGTCGCCGGCTCGCCCGTCTTCGTCTTCCGCGACCCGGAAAGCGGCGAGCTGGTCCGGCTGGAAGCGCAGCCTGGTGATTATGTCTGGGTGCCGCCGCACGTCCCGCACCGGGAAGAAAACCCGTCCGGCGATACTGCGGCGGTGGTCGTCATTGCCAGGTCTACGCAAGAAGCAATAGTCGTCAACTTGGACGAGCTCTAACATGATGGTCCATGTCGATGCGACCGGCGACGGTGTGCGGGACGGCCGTCGCGGCTGTGATCGCCGCTGTATTCACCGCAGTCCCAGCGTCCCCGGGTCTGGCCTCCGCAGGTCCGGCGGCATCAGCGCACTCCGCCGCGGGTAGCGCGGCCGCCGCCGCGGCACCTGACCTGGCTGCCCTGGTCAACCCGTTCATCGGGACCGCGAACGGCGGCGATGTGTTCCCCGGAGCCGATACGCCGTTCGGGATGCTGCAGTGGAGCCCGGACACGGCCATCCGGCCGGACGGCGGCGGGTACTCACCCAGGTCATCGAGGATCACCGGGTTCAGCCTGGTCCACATGTCGGGGCCAGGCTGCCGGTACGGGGGTGACGTGCCGGTCCTGCCGTCAGTCGGCGTGGTGCGGCCAGCGGCGGATGATTCGTTCCGCCGTTCCCGGCAGGAAGCGCAGGCCGGCTATTACTCCGTGCACCTCGCCGACGGGATCGGCGTGCGACTCACCGCCACCACCCGCACCGGGCTTGCGCAGTTCAGCTTCCCGGCCGGCCGTCGCGGCGACTTGATCTTCAAGCTGGACGACAGCCAGAACGGCGACAGCGCGGTGACCTTCAACCGGGTCAGCGCCACCGAGGTGCAGGGCTCGGTCACATCCCGTAACTCGGGTTGCGGCGACCCCGAGCCGTACACGCTCTACTTCGACATGCGTTTCAGCCGCCCGGCCAGCGGCCACGGCACGTTCACCACCGCGGCACGCTCGCGAACCTCAGCAGGCCCGCCCACCGTGCTCGTGCACCCGGAGGCCGGCACGCTCTCTGCCCGTGCCCGCGGACCACTCCGGTTGCCGGCGACCGTGCCGGCCGGAGCGCCGGATCCAGGTGGCGAGCCGGCCTACCACGGCAAGCTGCCCGCGGGCGCGGGGGTAAGGCCGGACCTCTCTGGCCCGGCTGGCGCATACGTGACTTTCCCGGCCGGCGCGCCGGTTCTTGCCAAAGTTGGCATCTCCTACGTCTCGGTCGCGAACGCGGCCGCCAACCTGGCAGCCGAAGATGCCGGCTGGAGCTTTGCCAGCACTGAGGCAGCGGCGCAGGCCCAGTGGAATGCGCTGCTCGCGAAGATCACCATCACTGGCGGCTCGCACGGGCAACGGGTGGTCTTCTACACCGCGCTGTACCACTCGCTGCTGGCACCGAGCGTGTTCAGCGACGACAACGGCCAGTACACCGGCGCTGACGGGAAGGTGCATGACCTCGCCGCCGGGCAGACGGCGGAGTACACCAACATCTCCGGCTGGGATACCTACCGCGCGCAGGCACAACTAGAAGCGCTGCTGGACCCGTCGGCGGCGAGCGGCGTCGCGCAGTCGCTCATCAACGCTTACGGCCAGACCGGGATGCTGCCGCGCTGGGAGGCTTACGGCCGGGAGTCCTACGTGATGGTCGGCGATCCGGACGACGCTCTGCTCGCCGACTACTACGCGTTCGGAGCCCGCGGATTCGACGCCCGCACCGCCCTCGCCGCGATGATCAGCCAGGCGACTACGCCGGGCAACATCCGGCCCGGCCTTGACTACCTCGACAACCTCGGCTACCTGCCGGAGGACGGCAGCTACGGATGCTGTAACTACCACGGCCCGGTGTCCACCACGCTGGAATACGACACCGACGACTTCGCGATCTCCGCCCTCGCCAGTGCGCTGGGCGACAGTTCGGGGACCGCCTTCAGGAAGCGCGCGCACGACTGGACCGATCTGCTGAATCCCGCCTCCGCCCTGATTCAGCCGCGACTGGCTGACGGCAACTGGCTTCCGGGCTTCTCTCCGACGTCGGAGACGGGGTTCGTCGAGGGCGATTCCTGGCAGTACACCGGCATGGTGCCGTTCGACGTCGCAGGCCTCGCCGCGGCCATGGGCGGCAAGGCTGTGCTGACCCGGTACCTCAACCAGGTCCTGTCGGGCTTCCGCTCCGGCGACAACGGGACAACCGCGAACATGGCTAACGAGCCCAGCATCGAGTTGCCGTGGGAATACGACTACGTCGGCAAGCCGTACGCCACCCAGCGAGCCGTGCGGAGCATCCAGAACCGGCTGTGGCGCGACACCGCCGGCGGCATCCCTGGCAACGACGACCTGGGCGCGATGAGTGCGTGGTACGTATGGTCGGCGCTCGGCATGTACCCGATGACACCGGGAGCCGCGACGCTCGCGCTGGGTTCACCGCTGTTCCGCCGCGCTGTCATCGACCTTGGTTCCGGCCGCGCGTTGCGCATTGTCGGCACCGACGCTAGCGCGGGCCGGCCGTACGTGCGGTCGGCTACCTGGAACGCCGCAGCGTGGACTCGCGCCTACGCCCCGGCGGCGGCAATCACGGCCGGCGGAACGCTGGACTTCCGTCTCGGCAGTTCCCCGGCCCGCGGCTGGGCCGCCCGCGGCGCGGACGCACCGCCGTCCTTCGGCCCGTGATTGGCTCGCCCGTGACCGGTCCGGCGGTGATCCGTCACCAGCCGTTCTTGCGAGCCCGCGCCTCGTAGAGCAGCACGGACGCCGATACCGAGACGTTCAGCGAATCGGCCGACCCGAGCATGGGGATACCGACCCGCTGGAAGCCCTCCGCGTACCAGGGCGGTGAGATGCCATACCGCTCGCTGCCGACGACTATCGCGGTCCGCCCGCGGAAATCGGCCTGCCGGTAGCTGATGCTGTCATCGGTGTCCGCCAGGTACACCGTGAAGCTCCCGTGCTCCAGCCAGCCGATCGCGTCGCTGATCTCGGCGAACTCCAGCGACGGAACTTTCATGCTCATGCCCTGGCTGCTGCGCAGCACCTTAGGGTGAGTCAGCCTGGTGCGCTTGCTCGTCAGCACCAGGCAGTCAGCGGCGCACGCATCCAGCGTCCTGATGAGGGTGCCGAGATTGCCCGGGATCTCCATCGCGTCCGCGACGAGGACCAGCGCGTCACTGCCTAGCGGGATGTCCTTCGGCTGCCAGTCCGGTAGCTGGGCAACGCAGATCAGGCCGTCCGGATTCGGCCGCTCCGCCAGCCGGTCCAGCGTCTTGGCCGAGATCTGGTACGACCTGCGGGCACGTTCGGTCAGTTCGCGAGCCCGCTTCGCGGACTCGTCCGAGTACGCAGCTTCGGGGCACCACAGGAACACCTCTACCGGGGTACCGGTGGACAGCACCATGTTGATCTCGTACAGCCCTTCGGCCACGAAGCTGCGCCTCGGGATGCCAGTCCGGTTCTGCTGGACGTCCCTGACCAGGTCGGCGGCCGGGTGCCTCAGCCCGATCTGCTGCAGCTCCACCACTGGCTTGCTCCGAACGCTCGGCGCCGCGCGGGCTACCGGAGCCCTGCGCCCGGCTGGCGCTGCAGGCAGTCCGGGCCGACGTCGCCGAGGCCAGCCAGCCCGGACAGCCGCATGGCGAGTTCGAAATCCTGCCGGAAGGCGCGCAGCACGTGCCGGACTCCTGCCTCGCCGCCGAGCGCCAAGCCGTACACGTAGGGCCGGCCGATCATCACCGCCCGGGCGCCGAGTGCCAGCGCCTTGAGGATGTCGGCGCCGCCACGGACGCCGCTGTCGAACAGGACGGCAAGTCGCGAGCCGACCGCCTCGGCGATAGCCGGCAGCGCGTCCAGTGCCCCGATCGCGCCGTCGAGCTGACGGCCACCATGATTGGAAACGATGATGCCGTCCAGCCCGGCCGCCGCAGCGCGCAGCGCATCGGACGCTGACAAGATGCCCTTCAGAACGACCGGCCCGTTCCAGTGCTGCCGGATGAATGGTAGATCGTTCCAGGTCAGCGAGCTATCACCGAAGATCTGCGTCCACCGCAGGACCGCGGCGTCCGACCCTCCCCCGCCGGCAGCGCCGTCAGCCACGCCGGACAAGCTGGCCTGGAACGCCGGATCGGACACGTAGTTCTGGATGCCGATGCCATTGAGGAACGGCAGGTAACCGCGCGCCAGGTCACGCGGCCGCCAGGCCAGTATCCGGGTGTCCAGCGTGACGACGAGGACGCTATAGCCAGCTGCCTGCGCCCGGCCCAGCAGGCTCGCCGCGACCGCCCGGTCCTTCGGCCAGTACAGCTGGTACCAGCGCTGACCGTCGCCGTTCGCAGCGGCGACGTCCTCCATCGCCGTCGATGCCGCCGTGCTGAGAATCATCGGCACCCGCAGCGCCGCTGCCGCCCTGGCTACCGCGAGCTCAGCGTCGGGGTGCGCGATGGACAGCACGCCAACCGGCGCGAGCAGGAGCGGGACTGTCAGCTCCGTACCGAGCACGGTCGAGGCATACGACGGCGTGCTGACGTCCGTCAGCATCCGCGGCACGATCCGCCAGCGACGGAATGCCTCCAGGTTCTCCCTGGCAGTGTCCTCAGCGCCGGCCGAGCCTGCCACGTAGCCGTACGCCTCCGGAGTCATGACCGCCCGCGCAGCCTCCCCCAGCCGGCTCAGGTCAGTCGGGAAGTCAGGCACGCTGCCGGTCATCCCGGTCAGGTAGATCTCGTCCTGGTAGCTCTCCAGTTGATGGCTCACGAGCGCGGTGCCCTTCCTGGCGGTCCCGGTGCGTCTCGGCAAACCTACAAGCGCGGGTTCAGCGGCGGTATCTGAGGATCACGCCCGCGGAGCCGGTCCCGTTGTTCAGGTCGGCATCGCCGGCCGCCCAAACCGACGTGGTCCCTGGTATCCAGGCCAGTCCGGACAGCGAGTCCTCGTACTTGCGCGGCGACGGCACGGGCTGCCGGGTCCACCTGCCGTGGCTGTAGTGGTACACGTACTGGATCAGGTTGTAGAACGCGGTGCCAGCCTCAGCCAGCAGCCAGACCCCACCGCGGCCGTCCTGGGCCATGGCGTCGAGGCCGCCGACTGCCGCCGGCAGCTTGATCTCGTGCCAGCGCCCGCGGAACCAGTGCAGCAGGCCAGCGAGCGAGGGCCTCACGCTTGTCACCTGGTAGGCCCACCAGATGTCGCCTGGCCCGACCGTGGCCACCAGGCCTGATGACAGCGAGCCGGTTGTCTTAGGGGCCTTGATCGCCGGCACGGTTATCGTGCGCCAGCGCCGTCCGGTCCAGTGCGCGGCGAGGAGGACCTGCCTGCGCAGCGGTTTGGCGGCGGTTGCCGGTGTCGGTCCTACCGCCCACATGTCGTGTGCGGACCGCGCGCTCATGCCCAGCGGCGCTACCGGCACCGTCGCCTTGCGCCAGGAGTGACCGTTGTACCGGACCGCATAAGGCCTGACCGTGCCGTCCGCATGGTCGATGCCGCCGAAGGCCCACGCGTCCGCCGGCCCGAATACCGCGGCGAGCAGAACGCTCAGGCGGGCCGGAAACACTGATCTGCGCCACCTCGCGCCATTCCAGCGCAACGCGTAGTCATAAGCCGACATCGGCAGACTACGGAGGACGTTCGGGAATATCCACGCATCGGCAGCCGAGCTCGCGGCGACGGGCAAGGGCACGGTCAGCGAGGCGTCCCGGCCGGCGATCAGCCCGCGCGGAACCGGCACCCGGCGCCAGCTCGTGCCATCCCAGTGCTCAACGTCCGCGCCGCACCGGGGCCCGCCGCCCGATGGTATGCCGAGCGCCCACGCATCGCGCGGTCCGGTCGCGGTGACGGCCGACATGCTGTCGTCCACGCAATGCCTGAGGATCCTGACGACGCGCCAGCCCGGCGACGTCGCCGCCCGAGCGATAGGCACCGCACCGACGCCAGCGACAAGCACGGCTATTCCGGCGCTAACCAGGCCACGTCGCAGAAACGGTACATACATGCGCCCGACTATAGGGTCCGGCAGCCGATCCGTCTCGCCGCGAGGAGCCGGAGCGCCAGATCACCGGGCACAATGACGCCATGCCCAACGCCAACGACACCGCAGCGGCGCTGCTGGACGAGTACGCCGAGCTGACGGTCATGACTGGCGGCGATGCGTTCCGTGCGCGCGTGTACGGCAAAGCTGCCCGCGCGATCGCAGCGCACCCGGAGGACGTCTCCGAGCTGTCAGCCGCGGACCTGCTGCGGATACCTGGCGTTGGCAAGTCCATCGCTGGCAAGGTCACCGACATTGTCGCTACGGGCACCTTCGCCGAGCTTGAGGAGCTGCGTGCCGATATTCCGGACGGTGTCAGGCAACTAACCCAGATCCCCGCGCTCGGCCCGCGACGGGCACTGCAGCTTTACCGCGAGCTCCAGGTCAGCACCCCGGAGCAGCTGAAGGCATCGATCAGCGATGGCCAGCTCAATGATCTCAAGGGCTTCGGACCGAAGAGCGCGGAGAAACTGCTGCGCGGGATCGAACTGCTCGAGAGCGCCGGCAGCCGGGTGCTGCTGAACGTCGCAGCCGAGACAGCGGCGGCGGTCATCGAGGTCGTCGGAGCCGCGCCCGGCTGCCTGCGGATCGGGGCGGCCGGCTCGCTGCGCCGTGCCGCCGAGTCTGTCGGTGACGTCGACGTGCTCGCCGCCGCGGACGACTCGGCGCCGCTCATGGCGGCGCTGATCGCGATGCCCGAGTCGGCCGAAGTGATCGCCTCCGGTCCGACGAAGACGTCCGTCCGAACCCGCGCCGGGCTCCAGGTAGACCTGCGCGTGGTGCCGCTGGACTGCTGGGGTGCCGCGTTGCAGTACTTCACCGGATCGCAGCACCACAACGTGCGGATCCGGGAGCTTGCGGTGCGCAGGAAGCTCAAGCTGTCCGAGTACGGACTGTTCGACGCTGAGTCCGGCGAGCTGATCGTGTCCCGCACCGAGGAAGAGGTCTACCAGCGGCTCGGACTGGCCTGGATCCCGCCGGTACTGCGTGAGGACACCGGTGAGGTAGCTGCCGCCAGCCGGGGCGAGCTGCCCGCTCTAGTTGCCGAGTCGGACATCAGGGGCGACCTGCATACCCACACCAACCTGACCGATGGCATCGCCACCCTTGAGGAAATGGCCGGCGCAGCGCAAGCACGCGGCCTGGAGTACTACGCCATCACAGACCACGCGCCGAACCTCGTCATGCAGCGGATGACCGACGAGAAGATGCTCGCCCAGCGCGAGCAGGTCCGGGCGCTCGGGGCCCGGCTCGCCGAGACGGCCGCCGCCGGCCGCGCTGGCGCGGGCATGGTGCTGCTGCACGGCACCGAGCTGAATATCGCGCCTGACGGCAGCGTCGACTGGCCTGAAGATTTCCTGGCTGGCTTCGACATCTGCGTCGCGTCCGTGCACTCGCACTTCGACCTGCCGCGTAAGGAGATGACCAGGCGCTTCATCACGGCTTGCGAGAATCCGCATGTCAACGTCATCGGTCATCCGCTGACCCGCAAGATCGGCCGCAGGCCACCAGTCGATGTCGACCTGCCGGAACTCTTCCGCGCCTGCGCGCGCACGGGCACCGCGCTTGAGGTCAACTCTCACCCGGCACGCCTTGACCTGCCCTCCGCGCACATCAGGGCGGCGCGCGACGCCGGCGTGAAGTTCGCCGTCGACACCGACGCTCACTCGCTGCGCGACCTGACGTACCTCCAGTACGGCGTGGCGACGGCGCAGCGCGGCTGGCTCACCGCCGAGGACGTGATCACCACCTGGCCGCTCGGCCGGCTCACCGAGTTCCTGCGCAAGAACCGGTAACGCACTGGCCGCTGCCGGCAGCGAACGGCGTGACCGCAGCTAGGACGCGGCGTTTGCCGCCAGGCCGGCCTGCCCCTGCGCGAGGCCGGCCTTGGCCGCCGGCGTCTTGGTGGCCGGATCAAGCGGGTTGCCGTGGATGATCGCGGCCGACGCCGCGTCCGGCACGATGACCGTGACAGCGGAGCCATCTGCGTGCAGCTTCGCCACCACCTCGCGCAGCGGCCGGGACGACGGAATCAGCGAGTCGAATCCGACCGGCGAGATCACCGTGACGGTGCCGAAGCCGGCGGCCAGATCGGCATTGTCGGCAGACCGGACGCCACCGTCCACATACCGGCTGTCCCCGATGGTGACCGGCGGCCAGATACCCGGTACCGCTGAACTCGCGGCTACCGCGTCTATCAGGCTTGCGCCCGAGGCCGCGTCGAACACTCGCAGCTCACCGCTCGCCGCGTCGACCGCGGTCAGCCGGATCCGCCGGGCAGGCCAGTCGTGCGCGGGCAGCCGGCCTTCGATGACGCGACGGCGGACGGACTCCGGAACCGTCTGCGCCGCCAGCGCATACGCGCCGATTCGCCGGAGCCTCTCATCCGGCGTGCTGGCACCTGCCAGGTATCCGCCGAGCTCAGCGGCGAACTTCGCGATATCCAGCTCGGCCATGATCTCGGCCGACTGCCGCGCCGGATCCGCCTGCCTGGCGTACAGCTCCCGCAACGGCAGCCCGCTGCCCAGCAGAGCGGCGACGTTCGCGCCCGCCGACGTGCCGATGATCAGGTCTGCCCAGGACACGTCGTCGCCGGCTTCGGCCAGCCCGGCCAGCAGCCCGATCATCCAGGCGAGGCCGGCGACACCGCCGCCGCCCAGCACTAGCGCGTACTCGTCTGCCATCCGGTCAGGCCGAGATGCGCTCGAGCATGCCCGCGATGAAGATCCTGGTAGCCGCGGAGGCGGGCGGAGTGAGCGCCGCCGGGCCGGTACCGGCCGGGCGGGCGGCAGGATCGGCGTCGGCACCGGCCGGTGCGCCGTATTGCGTGCCTGCCGTCACCGCGCGCATCGCCAGCAGGTGCGGCGCCAGCAGTGCCGCCAAGCGCTGGGCCGCCTCAGCGGTCATGGGCGGAAGTTGATCCGCTTCCCCGGCCGGAGGCAACTGCCCGCCACCGTCTGCGTGGTGAATCTCGAGCACCCGGTCGATCGGCTGCGTCTGTTCGATTGCGATAGTCATGCCAAGCCCCCAGTTCAGATACTCCAGACCGGAAACTCCCCAGGTCCTGGGCTCAGCCAAGCACGGCAGAATCGTGACGGCTACGCATTCGACAGGATCGGTGACGATCTGTAACTGCCATTCGCATTTGTCGTAGGCAGCTACCGCCTAAGCGCGGATGTCAGGAGCGACGGAAGGACACCGAATTAACGGTCCAGAGCGGTTGCTCGCCCCGGCTGTAGCGCATCAGGTTCGCCGCGAACGCTTCGCTCGTCTGAGCGAACATGAACCGGGTGTGCCAGCCGATGTGCGGCGTGGCGATGACGCTCGGGTGTTGCACCAGCGCCGACTGCGGGTCGGCGGGCTCGCGGCTGAACACGTCCAGGCCTGCTCCGCCGACGTGGCCGGACTCCAGTGCCGCTAGCAGCGCGGCCTCATCGACCAGACGGCCCCTGGCGACGTTGACGAACAGCGTTCCAGGCCGCATCGCGGCGAACTCGGCCGGGCCGAACATCCCCTCGTTTCCATCATGAAGAACTGCGCAGCACATCACCGCGTCCGCCTGGGGCAGCAGCTCCGGCAACTGATCGGGGCCTGCCACCAGCTCGAGCTCGGCGGGACCGCCAAGCTCGGGGCGGGCCCGGATCCCGACCAGGCGGGGCCCGAACGGCGCGAGGCGACGGGCAAGCGCCGCCCCGATCGCGCCCAGGCCCACGATCAGCACGGTCGCGTCGAGCAACGACCGTCCAACCGGCCGCTCCGGCCAGCGTCGTTCGGCGAGCACGATCCTGGACTCGTCCAGCCGCCGGGAGAGTGCCAGCAGGAGCAGCACCGCGAGTTCGGCGCAGCTGTCAGCGTTACCGCCGACGTCACCCGGTACCCGTGCGACCAGCACGCCCAGCCGCGTCGCCGTCTCGATGTCGACGTTCTCCAGACCGACACCAAACTGGTGCACCAGCCCGAATGAGCCGCTGGAGATCACCGGTGCCTCGATCCTGGCACCGAAGGGACAGATGACGTCGACGCCATCCAGGTGGTCAGCGACCTTGCCGGGCGGGCAGCTCGCGATATCCCAGCCCGGCAGGTGCGCGGCCAGGTGTTCCCAGGAGAGGTCAGCGCTGATCTGCTCCCGCCCGAAGAGGACTTTCACGCCGTCACGGGAGTGCGGCGATCAGCTCGTCGACGGGCTTGCGGCGGCCGGTGTAGAACGGGATCTCCACCCTGGTGTGCCGCCGGGCCCTGGCGCCGCGAAGATGTCGCATCAGATCCACGATCCGGTGCAGCTCGTCGGCCTCGAACGCAAGCATCCACTCGTAGTCGTTGAGCGAGAAGCACGCGACCGTGTTGGCCCGCACGTCGGGATACTCGCGTGCCATCTTGCCGTGCTCGGCCAGCAGCTCGCGGCGCTCGGCGTCGTCCAGCAGGTACCACTCCAGCGACCGGACGAACGGGTACACGCTGACGTAGTTCTTCGGGTCCTCGCCGGCCAGGAAGGCAGGAATGTGACTCTTGTTGAACTCCGCGGGCCGGTGCAGCGCCATCGCCGACCAGACCGGGTCGCTGGCCCGGCCGAGGCCCGTGCGCCGGAAGCGCGCGTACATCTCCTGCAGGTCATCGGCAGTCGGCGCAACCCACCAGAACATATAGTCGGCGTCCGCGCGCATGCCCTGGATGTCGTAGCAGCCGCGGGTTACCACGCCCTTGCCCTCGGCCTGATGGCACAAGTCGGCGACTTCGGCCGCGAGGCCAGCCCGCCCGCCGTTGACGGCTGCCGCGTCGATCGCTTCCGGGCCGCTGACCCGGAACACCGACCACATGACGTACCTGATCAGATCGTTGAGGTCCCGTGCTTTCGGCCGGCCGGCAGCCTGCCCGGGTTCCTCCTGCGTTCCTGCCATAGCTCTATGTCTACCAGAGTGATCAGACGGCCGTTCTGAGCACTTGACGGACCTTGAGCCTGCTCCCAGTCCGCAGAATGGCCCGCCCGTAGATGGTGCCGGCCAGTCTGGCCATCCAGACCGTCGACACCACAGTGATGCCAGCGGAGAGGGCTACCTGCCAGGCAGGGGCTGCTCCGAGCGCAACCAGCACGGGCATAGCGACCGGGGCGGTGAACGGGATGAACGCCAGCACGTGGAAGAACGGGTTGACGGTGGTCGAGTAGATGACGGTGTAGACCAGCACGTAGGTCAGGATGAGCGGGATCTGCAGTGGCAGAGCGGCGTTATAGGCGTCTGCCTGCCTGGTGATCAGCGAGCCGGCGGCCGCGTACGCGGTGCAGTAGAAGCCGTAGCCGAGCACTATCCAGAGGCCGGCGGCCAGCACGATGCTGGTCGCTGCACTGCGCACTTCCGGAGAGCCGACGGCGTGGCCGAGCGCCAGGTAGACCGCCACCATGGCGGCGATCTGGCACAGTGCCATCAGTCCCATGCCGATGACCTTCCCGGCCAGCAGCTGTACCGGCCGCAACGTGGTCAGCAGCACTTCGACCACCCTGGTCGCCTTCTCCTCGCCGACGCCGATCGTGATCCTGATGCCGTAGGTGAGAATGATCACGTAGATCAAGATCGCCGCAGTCAGGCCAGTGATGCGTGTCGCCAGGTTCTTGGTGGGCGGCGACAGGCTGTAGACGGGCAGTGCGATGCCGTGTGCTGCTACTGCGGCCGCCGCCGCGGGCGGCAGCTGCCCGTATAGCTTCTGCAGGCCGCCAATCTGGGCGAGCGTCGTGCCGATCGACGAGCCGGAGAAGGACTGCTTGTTGACCAGCACCTCGGTGTCGCCGATCAGGGCCGCTTGGAGCTTCCCTGCGCGCAGTTCGGCCCGGGCCGCTGCGACGCTCGGCAGCTCGGTGACGGTGACTGCGGTTCCGCTGATCTGGCCGGCCTCACGGGCGGCCTGCGCCATGGCCACGGCCGGCCGGCCCACGATGCCGATGCGGGCGACGGAGTGTTTCCCGGCCAGCAGCGCCGGAATGACCGCGCCAGCCGCGACCGCGACCAGCAACAGGATCGAGGCAATCCAGAACGACTTCGCCCGGGCCCGGTCGGTGATCTCGCGGCGGGCGACGAGCCAGGTCAGTGTCCACCAGTTCGCGCTCATCGGGTCGCCTCCGTAGCTGGTTCTGATTCAGCGCCCGCTAGCGCCTGGCGCTCCGGCGGCGGCCCGCTATCCCGTCCGACCGCATCCCGGAACACCTCGGACAGCCGGCGCCGCACGAAGCCGAACTGCTCGACTGGCCCTGCCTTCCTGGCCAGGTCGAGAATCGTCTGCGCGTCTTCGCGGCGAGCTAGTGAGATTGTCGCGGTGCCGCCAGCGATGCCCTCGACCGTCGCGCCTGCGGGCAGTTCGCCCGGACCAGGGCTCAGCCCGGACAGCCAGCGCGCCTGGTCGTCTCCGGCCACGCGCACGGCGATGCGCAGCTGGCCGCCGTGCGCAAGGTCCTCGACAGTGCCGTGCGCCACCAGCGCGCCGCGGTGGATGATCGCGACCGAGGTGCACAGATGCTCGACCAGGTCGAGTTGGTGGCTCGAGAAGAGCATCGTGACCCCAGCCGCGGCACGTTCAGTGAGCACCTCGCTCATCGCGTCAACGCCCACCGGGTCCAGGCCGGAGAACGGCTCGTCCAGCACGAGCAGTTCGGGTTCGTGGACCAGGGCCGCTGCGAGCTGCACCCGTTGCTGGTTGCCGAGCGACAGCGCCTCGATCTTCTGCTGCGACCGGCCGGCCAGACCCAGCCGGTCGCTCCAGTACCGGGCCGCGGACAGCGCCCTTTGCTGAGTAAGACCGTGCAGCCGGGCCAGGTACTCGAGCTGCTCGACAACCCGCATCGACGGGTAGAGGCCACGCTCCTCGGGCATGTAGCCGATCCGGCGCCGGGCATCCTGGTCGATGGGCGCGCAATTCCAGCGGACGGCGCCGCTGTCCAGTGCCTGCACTCCGACGATTGCCCGCATCGCGGTCGTCTTGCCCGCGCCGTTCGGCCCGAGGAAGCCGAACACTTCGCCGCGCGGCACCGTGAAACTGAGCCCGTCGAGCGCTACCGTGTCGCCAAAGCGACGCTTCAGCTCTATCAGCTCGAGTTGTCCGTCGTCGCTCACTGGCCGCCTTCCGGATGGCTCCGGGCCTATTGCTATCAGAATCTGATATCACTATGCTAGAATCGTGGTATCAAGCAGGTCAAGTGGAGGTGGGCCAGATGGCAGCCCAGGTTGTCGCAGCAGAAGGTAACCAGTCCCCGAACCAGCCGGTCAGCGAGTACCCGGCCCGCTTCACGGCCGGATTGCAGATGCTGGTACTCGGCATTGTCTTGGTGCTCGTCGGAATCGGGCTGGTGGTGCTAGGAACCCGCCCGGGCAACGTGGCACTTCGCGCCACCGTGGTTGTGCTTGGCGTCCTGCTCTTCCTCGTCAGTTCGATGCTCTTCCGCGGGCTGACGGCTGTCGTGCCCGGGCGGGCGCGCGTCGTGCAGCTCTTCGGACGGTACCGCGGCACCATCCGTGACGCTGGCCTCAAGTGGGTGAACCCGTTCACCGAACGCATCGAGGTCTCCACCAGGATCCGCAACCTGGAGTCGGCCCAGGCGAAGGTCAACGATGCTGACGGCAACCCGATCGAGATTGCCGCGGTTGTGGTCTGGGAGGTGCGGGACACCGCCAACGCGATCTACTCGGTCGACGATTACAACAAGTTCGTGGCTATCCAGACCGAGACCGCGGTGCGGCACATCGCTAGCAGCTATCCCTACGACAGCCGTGGCAGCGGAGCGCTGTCACTGCGCGACAACGCCGACGAGATCACCGAACGGCTGTCGGCCGAGCTAACCACCCGGGTACAGTCGGCCGGCGTCAACGTGATCGAGACGCGGCTGACCAGGCTGTCCTACGCCCCCGAAATCGCCCAGGCCATGCTGCGCCAGCAGCAGGCCAGCGCTGTGGTCGGTGCGCGCCAGCGCATCGTCGAAGGTGCCGTCGGCATGGTCAAGCTGGCTCTTGAGCGGCTTGAGGACGAGGGCGTCGTCGAGCTCGATGAAGAGCGGAAGGCTGCGATGGTGTCGAACCTGCTGGTCGTCCTGTGCAGCGAGCAGGCGACTCAGCAGGTCGTCAACACCGGCTCGCTGTACGCGTGATAGCTGACCTGATGACGAGTGCTGTGAAGACGGCGGGATCGGGCGCGGCGTGACTGAGCGTAAGGGCATCTTGCTCCGCCTCGATCCCGCCGTGCATGATGCGCTGGCCCGATGGGCGTCAGATGAGTTGCGCAGTACGAACGCCCAGATCGAGTTCCTGCTGCGGCGCGCGCTGGCGGAAGCCGGCCGGCTGCCCAGCCATGCCCGGCAGATGCGCAGGCCCGGCCGGCCGGCTGGCAGCCGGGCATCAGCTGGCCAGGACGCCGACCGCGACGATGACTAGCCGGGGCTGCGGAGGAGCGGTACCGTCCTGCGCATGACCGATGTGATCGACACGACGTGGCTGGACGCAACAGCGCAGGCTGATCTTGTCCGCAAGGGCGAACTGACCCCGAAGGATCTGGTCGAGGCGGCCATCGCCCGGATCGAAGCGGTGAATCCGCAGCTTGATGCAGTGCTGCGGACCCGGTTCGACCAGGCGCGTGCCGACGCAGCTGGTGACCTGCCCGATGGCCCGTTCCACGGCGTGCCGATGCTGCTGAAGGATCTGGGCTGCATGGTGGCCGGCGAGCCGACGGCGTTCGGTCTCGGGCCGCTCCGCGACCTTGCCTGGCCAGTGACGTCGTACCTTGCCGAGCAGTTCCGGGCGGCTGGCTTCATCCATCTCGGCCGCACTAACGTGCCGGAGCTCGGCACTACGGTGACAACGGAGGCGCGCAGCTTCCCGCCGGCCCGCAACCCGTGGAACACCGGTCACTCCACTGGCGGGTCATCCGGAGGCTCTGCGGCTGCGGTCGCCAGCGGGATGGTCCCGGTCGCGCACGCCAATGACGGCGGCGGTTCCATCAGGATCCCGGCAAGCGAATGCGGGCTCGTCGGCCTCAAGCCAACCCGCGGCCGGGTGAGTCAGGGTCCCCTGATCGGCGAGGGCTGGGCCGGTGCGACCATCGACGGCGCGGTGACCCGCACGGTCAGGGACGCTGCCGCAGTGCTGGACGTGATCAGCGCCCGCCTGCCCGGCGAGCCCTATTACGCCCCGCAGCTGCCCGGCCCGCTCGCCCGGGAGGTCGGCGCGGACCCTGGCCGGCTGCGCATCGGGCTGGTCGGCCAGCCCGGCGGCGAGGGCTTCCTTGACGACCCGGAGTGCCGTGCTGCCGTCGCAGCGGCCGGACGGCTACTGGAGTCGCTTGACCATCATGTCGAGGACTCCGGGCCGGAAGAAATGTTCGATCCCGCCTTCATCCAGCACTTCACGCTCATCATCGCCGCCGACACCGAGGCGTCGATGCGCGCATACGAGACCGCGCTGGGCCGGCCGATCGCGGATGACGAGATCGAGCCGCGCAACGCGGCCTACCGCGCAATCGGCCGGTCCCTGGAGGTAGTCACCTACCTACAGAGCCGCGCCTGGCTGGGCACCTGGGCGAGGAAGATGGCGGGCTGGTGGACGGAGCACGACCTGCTCGTCACGCCCACCGTCGGCGCGCCGCCGCCGGAACTCGGCTGGTTCACGGCCGGCGGAGCAGAGTCAGAGGGTCCGCGGGTCGTCAGCTTCATCCCGTACACGGCGCAGTTCAATATGACCGGCCAGCCGGCCATCAGTCTGCCGTTGCACTGGACGTCATCCGGCCTGCCCGTTGGCGTGCAGCTAGTCGCGGCCTACGGCCGGGAGGACCTGCTCGTCCGGGTGGCCGCACAGCTGGAGCAAGCCGCGCCGTGGGCTGGCCGGCGTCCGCCGGTCCACGCATAAGGTCGGGCAGCGGGCGGATGCGCTCAGTCGGCTGACCGCAGATCCATCGCGAAGGTGACGAGGCCAAGTCCTCGCGACTGCAGCCTTGGCACCAGGTTGATGTGCAGGTGCGACAGGTAATGCTCGGCAAGCCCGTCGGGTGTAGTCCCCTGGGCATGCATAAAGCTGGCCGCGCGCTGATCAGGCGTCCACTGATCCTGAGGAAGCGCCGCCGGCGGCGCGGGGTACCGGTCGCGCAGCGCAGGCCACCAGTCGGTCTCCAGTCGCTTCTCGAACTCCTTGGTCAGCAAGCAAACCCGGTACAGGTCGTCTAGATCACTGGCACGGTAGGGCCGGATAACCGCTTGCGACACGGTGCTTAACCTTCGCCGCTGCGTCATCCGTGCCGGGCGGGATACTGGTGCCGTGCCGTATGACCCGACCATCTACCTCGGTTCTGCTGCCCACTATCGCTACGGCCGCCCCGCGTACTCCCCAGAGCTCGAGGCAGTCCTGACGCGGGAGGCGGGCCTGGACGGGCAGGGCCGGCTCCTGGATGCCGGCTGCGGTCCCGGTGTGCTGACAGTTCGCCTGGCTCGCCTGTTCGAGCATGCGGTAGGCCTGGATCCTGACGCCGACATGCTCGCGGAGGGCCGTCGCGCCGCCGAAGAGAAAGAAGTCACGAACATCCGGTGGGTCCAGGGCCTGGCCGAGGAACTGCCCGTGGTCGCGCCGGGGCCGTACCGGCTGGTGACCTTCGGCACCTCCTTCCACTGGAGCGATGAGCAGCAAGTGGCCGAGGCCGTCTACGACATGCTGGAGCCTGGTGGTGCGCTGGCGCTGGTCGTCCACACCGTGCAGGGACGGCCCCGGCCGCCAGACCCCGGCGTGCCTGCGATCCCGCACGATGAGATCAAGGCACTGGTCGGGAGATATCTCGGATCAACGCAGCGCGCCGGCCAGGGCACCGCGCCGGAGCGACGTCACCGCTTCGAGGACGTGCTGGCCCGGACTCGCTTTGGCGTTCCGCAGCAGCTCTTCGTGCCGGGAATCCCAGATCTGATACGAGACAGCGAGAGCGTCCTGTCCGGCTACTTTTCCTTCTCGTGGTCGGCGCCGCACCTGTTTGGTGATCGGCTTGATGACTTCGCCGCAGAGGTGCGGGCGCTGCTGGCGGAGCGTTCTGCCAGCGGTCTCTTCTGGGACTGGCCAGGCGACACCGAGGTGGTAATCGGCCGCAAGCCGAAGAGCTAAACCAAGACCAACAGGGAAACGATGTCCATCCGGTCAGTCCCGTTCGTCGAGGTGACGGACTACCGGAGCTGATGGAGGACCCATGAAGTACATGCTGATGTTCTGGGACGACGACTCAGCCGAGGCAGGAGCTGAGGTGGATGCGGCCACGCTGACGGCCATCAGGTCGTGGGTGGACGAGATGACCAGCCGCGGCATACGACTTCACGGCAGCGCCCTGAGCTATGCGAGCGAGGCCGCGATCGTCCGTGTGCGCAATGGCGAGATGCTTATCTCCGACGGGCCGTACGCGGAGACCAAGGAGCAGGTTGGCGGCTATGACGTGATCGAGTGCGCGGACCTAGACGCGGCTATCAAGGTGGCCGCTGCGCATCCGCTCGCCAGCATGGCCACGGTGGAGGTGCGGCCGATGTCCGACTTTCCTGGCTAGGCACCGCCAGCCCGGTTTCGGTCAGCCTGGGAAATGGCTGCACCTACCATTCGCGGTCACGGATGTAGTAGCTGCCTGGCGCCCCGTCGAAGCGGCCCGTGCTGCGGCAGCACTGACGGAAAGCGGCGGCCGGAGCCGCAGGGGCACGGGTCGTTGCGGCCGAGCTTTTCGATCAGTTCTGTGTCTATGCCTACGACGCGGTCGCCGCGCTTGACGCTGGACTCGCTAGAGGGAACCCCCGGCGGCGTTTGCTGGTCGGGTCAAAAGGACGCCTCGGCGTCACGGTTACGGTGCACGGCTGGCCTCCTGATATCGCGGTGAGCCCCGAGATCGTAACTAAGACAGCTGCTGGGTGCTACCTGATA
The DNA here is from genome assembly GCA_035507615.1 of Streptosporangiaceae bacterium. GTDB lineage: Bacteria > Actinomycetota > Actinomycetes > Streptosporangiales > Streptosporangiaceae > JAJYUU01. The sequence goes on along the minus strand of DATJNX010000062.1, from coordinate 4,787 downwards.
TCACCGAGCCGGGTCAGCAGCGGGGCCGCGAGGTCGGCGGTAGTACGGTCCGCTACCGTCGCCCAATGACCCGGCCTGCCCTGAGGAGTGCCTCGTGCCCGTACCGCTTCCGGACGAGCTGATTGACCTGCTCCGCCGCCCTAGCCTGTGCTTCGTGGCAACCGTCATGCCCGACGGCTCGCCCCAGCTCACCCAGACCTGGGTCAGCACTGATGGCCAGAACATCCTGATCAACACCCCGGACTGGTCGCAAAAAGCCCGCAACGTCGCCCGCGATCCGCGCGTGGCAGTCAATATCGTGGACCCCGGCAACACCAGGCGGTATTTCGCAGTGCGCGGCCGCGTCATCGCCACGACTACCGACGGCGGCGCGCAGAACATCGACGAGATCTCCGGCAAGTACCTCGGGAAGCCATATCCGAACTTCAGCGGACGGCCTGAGACACGCGTGATCGTGACGATCGAGGCTGATTCCGTCCGCAGCATCGGCGCGCGCTAGCGCGGCACAGGGTGCCAGACTCCCGTGTCGGTTCGCGGCACGAGCGGAAGGGCGCGGGCCCGCTCAGCGTTTAGGTGCTCCTCGCTCCCACCAGTCAATCGAGGGGCGCTCGCTCAGCAGGCCGACTGTCCACTCGATGTCTGTCATATTGCAGAACTTCCACAGCTCTCTGGCGCCACGCGAGTACTGGAACAGAACGTGATCGACATCGAATGCATCCAGGTCGCCGCTGCGAAAATCATCAATCGCGGCAGCTACATGCGCGACGAGCTCGCCGAGCGCCGCCTCGTGGTAGGCCGCTACCACCTCGCGGGCTTCCTGGCGCTCTGACTTCCGGGGCACAAACTGAGGCTAGTCCGAACCCGTCGCAACAGCACATACCGATCCGCGGCAGATGAGGATGTCGCTGTCGATTGGTTTCCTGGCAGGCAGGGCCGCTACTGCGACTCTTCGTTCTTTCGCAGCCCTTGCGGGTCGGTGCGGAAGCTCCAGTCCAATGGCTGCGAGAGAATGTCCTGGTCGTCAGCCATTCTGTTCAGCCTCCGGATGATCCCGCGCACTGGCCGGTCGCCGGCATCATGACGAGTTTCGATGATCTCGGCCAGCCGGCGGAATTGCGGCCCAGTCAGCAAGTACCAGCCCGGCCCAGCCAGCACGAGCCGGGCGGGCGTGCTTCTGTCGTTCTGATACGCGAACAAGACGGCGAACACCCAGCCGCCGTTAAAGACGGGCACGGGACGTCCCCGGATCCGGATGCGGGTGGCGGTAACAAAATCACACGTAGCCGACTCGCCCCTGAACTCGACGGTCAGCTTGCTGCCCTGAAGCCAGGCCTGCTGCGGCTGAAACGGGTAGAACGGCGCTTCAAAGCGCCAGCGGCGGCGTCCCGGCGAGCCGCCGATCGGCTCGCGCGGGCTGGCCGCGGTTCCGGTAGTGGCCCAGTCGCTGGTATCCCGGTACCCATCGGGAACGGCGTTGGGATCGCGGCCGCCACCGCTGGGGCTGGAGCTCACGACAGCAAGTATCCAAGGGACAGTACAGCCAGGGCCAGGGCCGCACCCGCTCCGCGAGTCGACCGCCCTGCGGCAGGGTAGCGCGTTGTAGTGCGTTCTCAGACTGGACAGGACGGCGCCCCGCCGCTGTGGTAGGGGTGCGATCATGTGCTGGTGCCAGACAACGTGATTTCCTGGCCTGAGGTCGCCGCGCGCCTGGCGGCGGCGCGCAATTACTGGCTGTGCACCACGACGCCCTCGGGGGCCCCGCACGCCGCCCCGGTGTGGGGAGTGGTGACCGGCCACACCCTGTACCTGTGCAGCGAGCGCCGCACGGTTAAGGCACGCAACCTTGCCGCCGACCCGCGGGTGGTGGTGCACCGGGAAAGCGGCGAGGACGTGCTGATCATGCGGGGCACAGCCGAGGACCTGGGAACTCCGGCCGGCGTGCCGCAGGTGGTAGCAGCTCTGTCGGCGAAATACACCGGCGAGGGCGACAAGCAGTATCTGGCGGACGCCGACCCCGATTTCGACGTGGTCTATGCCATCAGGCCGGAGTCGGCGATGGTATGGCGCCTGGCCGACTACGAGGCCTCACAGCGCCGCTGGACTTCCTGAACACCCAGCACCGGCCCGGCGAAACGCACGAAGAACGGCGGCATGACCGGACATTTCCACGGAAGCGACTGGCGTGGGGCCGGCGCTTGCGTGTCACTCATGCGGTCACGGGTGCCTGCCGCCGGCACCTGTTGCTTCATTCGGAGTGCGGTTGAATGGGCGCGGCTTCCGGGTAGAACCAGGCGCCGCCGCTGTAGGGAATACGGTCAGAAGCGAGTTGACCGTCGAGCCGGACACCGTGGCTGCTGAATTGCTGCACGAGTTGCTGCACTACAGCCGGCCTGGCGAAGAAGTAGACATACTGCGGCCGTCCGATGGTCCGGAGCCGGATGCCCCGCTGCCGCGGCCCGGCAGGAGCCGCGAGCACGACGAGCTGCGTGATGTCGGTGTAGCGGATCTCACGCGGTGTCACGACTCTGCCGACCAGGCGCCTGCCGCGGAGACTTATCCCCACGCTGCCAAACTCCAGCCACATATAGGGGATATTGACCTTGCCGTTATCTCCCAACCCGCCATGTCCGGCATCCAGTTGCGGACCGCCGCCAGGGAATCGCGCGGTCGGCCCGGCGCTCATCCAGCCACCATCCGGAGCAAGCGCCTGCCCGTCGGCGATCCCATGCTGGAAGAGTAACCACCGACTTGAATCCGAGCCGCCATCACTGAGCGCGCAGTCGCGGTGTTGCCTTCGGCTCGCACTGGTCTCCGGGCATCGCACACGGAACTGCCCCATAGCTCGTCGGCAGGATCCCCAGTCTCGATATCGTGCACCGTCCGCGAGGTCGCGGAGCCTGGCGTCCCGACCTTGTGAAATCGGGCACCAGGCGCTTCCGCGGAAACGCCGTCACACGCGCCGCAGCATCCCCTGGGCTCCGCCTCCTCACGGCGGCAACAATGTCTGAATCGAGTGATCCGATCCCGGAGATCGTGGCACCAGGCCGCGAGGTCGTTCCGGAGGATGTCGAATCCCTCTGGTTCGATCTGATTGATGGACGAAGCACCGCCCGGGAGGTAGCCACACGGGCGCGGGTGCTGATGGAGACCGCGAACGCAACGCACGTGGCGAACTGGGGGTTGAGCAGCCTGTATGCCATCACTTTTCGCGGGCTGCCAGCGGCAGAGGATGTCTCGGTTGCCCACGAGCGTTGGCGACGGCACGTTCGCGAGTACCAGGCTGATCCTGACGCGTGGGACCGCAACTACTACCAGAGGATGGTCATCGACTTCGCGAAGCGATACGGCACTGAACGAGCGCAAGCGTTCGGCGGCAAGCTTGTCGCGTTGGGCGAACTGCGAGACGCCGACGTGGCCGCGGCACTGGCCCAGGACCCGGATGTCGAGTAGTACCGCACATCGGCGAGATCGCCAGCCCCACAGCACAGTCGGCGGCAGAAGCGCGCCTTCACCGGCACGGGGTTAACGGGTCAGACCGGCGTCGGCTGCAGCTCCGGGCTGCAATCTGAGCCAGCACGACGCGGGCGTGCTTGGGCCATCCTCGGCTTTGGCGCCAGCCACTTCCAGCAAGTCAGCTCGCTCGAGCAGGAATCGAGAAGCGGTCAGGCGCCGGTGGACTCTAGCCTCGGTTGAGATGGCCGGCATCCGGCATGGCCACTAAGCATCGGAAGGCGGCAGAGAATGCCTGCGAGAAATCCCACGACCGAGTCCGAGGGCTTCAGCGCCGAGGAACGAGCCGCCATGAAGGCGCGCGCCGCCGAGCTACGGGCCGAGGGCAAGAAGGGCGCCAAGAAAGCCGAGGGGCTGGAGGCGCTGCTGGACAGCATCGCACGGATGGCGGCGGAGGATCGCACGCTCGCTGAGCACGTGCACAAAACGGTGACGGCCACCGGCCCGGAGCTCGTGCCCAAGACATGGTACGGGATGCCCGCCTACACAAACGCCGATGGCAAGGTTGTCGTCGCATTCAAGAACTCCGGCAAGTTCGGCTCACGCTACTCGACCCTGGAATTCCAGGATGCGGCCCACCTAGACGAGGGCGACGTCTGGCCGGTCTCGTACGCGCTCCAGAAGTGGAGCCCCCTGGTCGAGAAGAAAATCGCCGAGCTGATCGAAGCCGCCATCTCCTGACTTGCGCGACCACAGCACATTCACCGCTGTCGTCACTCAGTAGTCACCGCGGTGAACGCGCCTGGCGGCAGATCAGGATGTTTGTATACCTCAATTGGGCTTAGCCGTTAGCGGCTGAATTCGTCGCGTGGCTGTGCGGCCGGTAGGGTGCATGCACGACGATGGATCCTGAGTCCGACGGCTTGCGAGCGCCGGACGTGACCCCTTCGGGCCTATCACCATCGTGTAACTGACCGTGTCCCAGCCGCCTAGTGCGGTCACCGTCGCTGCTGGCCTCAGCTCGTTTCCCGTTTCGCCTGAGTCCGCTGACGGAGGGAAGCTTTATTCTCGCCGATTCCGGCCGCCGCAGCTGGCGTCCAGTCCGCCCTTTGCTCGCTGGCACGCAGGGCGTCGTCGACCTCGGCGAGTTTGGCGGCAGACAATGCGCCTGCCCGCTCGATCAGGTCCTCGCGGCTCAGGGTGGTCAGCCAGGTGCACGGGGTAACGCCCGGCCAGCGGAACCCGAACCGCAGCACGCCGTCGAAGGGCAGTCCTTCCCGGACCCCGACTGCTACCTCGATTCCCAGGCCCGAGATATCGGTGTCAGCCGGCGCGAC
>DATJNX010000061.1:0-56386 GCA_035507615.1 Streptosporangiaceae bacterium | reverse complement strand
TACCGCCGACCACTGTAACGACCTGGCCTGCAGCTGTGCCGCTGCCGTAGCCGACGGCCATGCAGCGGTGCGCGGTCACGCAACCGACCGCGTCCTCAACCCCGGTGATCTGATAATTGCCCAGCGCACCTCCTGCCGCCGCGCGCACTACCGGCAGCGAGGACCCGATACTGGCGGCGCCCGCTAGTCCGCTCGAGACGAACATGACGCCTGCCGCCGTCGCGGCCACCAGCACCGCCCATCGCAAACTCGTTCTCATCGCCTCTCCCCGCGGGTCTTGCGAATGCGACCGGCCAGGACCAACCTTGCCGATCCGGACGCCGGCCGAAAGGGGAGATCTCCCCGGGGCCTCGGTCACATTACAACCATCGGCCATGCGCCAGAGTGCACCGCCGGCACCATTCCTGTCCCCGCAAATCCCAGCCAGTTCACGACCGCAACCGTGGCTGACCCGCCGTTCCCGCACCGGTCGCCAACTGGGTCCGATCAGCGAGGGGAAGATCGTCTGCGTGCGCGCAACGTTTGACCGGAGGCCGTGATCGCCGGGCAGCCACATTGACCGGCCGCTTGCTATGCCGGGCGGTAACAGAGATAGACCACGCCCCCGGCGAACCTGTGCTCCTCCGCCAGTGTCAGGTTGAGGCGAACGTTGTCAGGCAGCGCCCGCGTGCCGCCGCCCACGATCGCCGGGACGAGGAACAACTGGTACTCGTCCACGAGGTCGGCGGCTATCACCTGCGCTGCGAGATGCGCGCCGCCGATGGTGAGGTCACGGTCAGCCGTTGCCTTCAGCTTCTGGACCTGGTCCGCGTCGAAGACACGCTCGATGCGGGTCCTGGCGGTGTCCGGAGCCTGGAGCGTGGTCGAATAGACGATCTTGTCGGCTGCCTGCCAGATCTGAGTGAAGTCGACCTCGACAGGCGTCTGGTCCGCGATTGTGTGCGCGGTTTCCCAGAAGCGCATCGTTTCGTACATCCGACGTCCGTAAAGGTAGGTGCCCGCTGGCCGCTCAAGCTCGTTGACGAACGCGAAGACCTCCTCGTCGGGCGCCGCCCAGTCGAACTGTCCGTCGGCATCGGCTATATAGCCGTCGAGTGACATGATCGACGAGTAGATCAGCCTGGCCATGCGAGCCTCCCTGGAGGATCTGGCAGTGTCCTATAGCAAAGACGTCGGTGAGGTTAGCGCGCACTACCGGTCAGCGCACGAGGTGCCGTCAGTCGCCTACCCGTCAGGCACTCACGTCCGGTTCACCGCCCCCGGCTCTGCGACGAACGGCCAGTACGGCCTATTCGAGTGGAACATGGCTGGGGCACGCGGCGGCGCCGATCCGCACTTTCACAAGACGTTTTCCGAGTCCTTCTATGTCATGGAGGGCACTGTCCGGCTCTTCAACGGAGAGACCTGGGTAGACGCGGTCAAGGGTGACTTCCTCTACGTTCCGCAGGGCGGGATTCATGCCTTCTCCAACGACAGCGGTGCGCCAGCCCGCATGCTGATCCTGTTCGCCCCGGCCCCGCCACGCGAGAAGTACTTTGAGGAACTTGCCGAGATCCGCTCGTCCGGGCGCACCATGACGGATCAGGACTGGATCGCGATGTGGGCCCGCCACGATCAGTTCCCGGTGTGACCATCAGGATGCAGCGCTGAGCTCTGAATCGGTGCGCTCAAGGATGGTCGCCAGCACCCCGCGAGTGACATCCATTTCCGCGGCCGGGAGGTCACCCCAGAGCCGCTGCGTGATCTCGCCGACCTGGCGTTGGATGCGACCCAACAGTTCATGCCCGGCCTTCGTCAGCGCAAGGTCCGAGCCTGATTCCGGGACCGGCTGGACTAGGCCTTTCGCAAGCAGTCCGCCGAGGTGATCGGCGGCGGTCCCGGTGTCCGCCTTCAGTGCGTGAGCTAGTCGGGCTGTCACCTGGTCGCGGCTGGCCGAGTCACCGCTACCCGCGATCAGTACCAGCGCCACCCACTGCGGTTCGCTGATCGCGCCTGCGAGTTGCCGGTCGAGGATGGCGTTCAGCGCCTTCTCTGTCTGGCCTATGAGCTGCTGGAACGGTGCTTTGGTCGGGCTCATTCGCGTCTCCTCGTCTCCCGGGACAGAACGTTGGCTTTACCAACGTTGGAAAAGTCAACGTTAGGGGTTAATCGTTGGCCTAGTCAACTTTGGCTATCCCAACGGTTTACGCTTGGCGTCATGCCGAATGTCATCGACGACGAGCATGCGGGCTACGATCCGCCGGCCCGATTGCGGCGGCTGCCCACCTGGCTCACGGCTGAGGTGGCCCGCCAGGGGCGCCGGTTGGTCAACGCGTCCCTGGCCCAAGACGGCGCACTGCGGCAGCACTTCACAGTCCTGACATCGCTGGCCGAGCAGGGACCCGCGAGCCAGGCCGAGCTGGGACGACGGCTCTCGATCGACCGCAGTGACCTGCACGCCTTGCTGGCCGACCTCGAAGGGAACGGGCTCGTGGCGCGGGCTCGCGACGAGCGGGACCGGCGGCGCAACGTGGTTACCCTTACCCGGCCCGGCCGGACCGCGCTAGCCCGGCTGGACAAGCGGATCGACGCCGCGCAAGACGCGCTGCTCGCACCGCTGACCGCTAGCGAACGCCAGGAGCTAGGCCGGCTCCTCCAGAAGATCTTGCATGCCAGCTGACCGCTTGACGGCGCGGCGTTCGGCTAACGCCTGGCTTTTCCGCGGATAGCACGGAAGAAGCCAGGCATGGCCTCGAAGCTCGCGGCTACGGCGTGATGTGCGGCGCGTTCTCCGGGCTGCAGTCGAATCCAGACGCAGGCTCGTACCGCTTGAACGCCAGCTTGCCCGCCTGACCGGTGATCTTCAGAACGACATAGCACTCCGGCATCGCGTTGGTAGCGGGGTCGACTGGCGATGTCAGCCCCCCGCCAGTCCAGGACGTCATCGCGGAGATGTGCTTCATCAGGCACGTCCGGGTCAGTGCTGAGCCGCAAGCCTTCGCCGCGGTCGCGAACATCAGCCAGGACGAGAACGACTCCACGCCAGGGAAGCCGATCTGGCCAGTCGGGTTGTAGGTATGCATGATGCTGACGTACTGCGCGGTCGCCGGACTGCTGCTGGCGTCCTCGAGCGGCACGATCGGCGTGTACACGTAGAAGTTCTGCGGCGCCACCGACAGCTGCTGCAGGAACTGCGTCGCGTACAGGTGCGGCGGCACGATCTGGACTTGCGGCCACCAGCCGAGGGACTGCATCGCCTGCTCAAGCGACGCGGTAGGCCCGAGGTCGGCGTCGATCAGCAGGAGCTTGACGCCTGCCTTGTGCAAGGCGACCACGATCGGCGACCAGCTCGCCTGGACGGTTGCGTTGTATTCCTGGACCGACACCAAGTGCCCGCCGATTGCCTTGAGCCCCTCGGTGAAGATCTTCTCCTGCTCAGCACCTGCGGCGCCATTGGGGAACACCGCGCCGACGGACGACTTGAGTGCGGGGTCGGCGGCGAAGAACTTGTAGACACCGCCGAGGAACACCTGGTCATTGGGCGTCGGGAAGGCGGCTGCCTTGAGCGGCGCGCTGACCGAACCCGGCCCGAAGATGTACGGGGCGATGTCGGGCAGGCCGCACTTAAGTCGGGTCGACAGCCCGGTGTCGTCGAGCACCGCCTGTCCGCCGACCATCGCGAGGTCTGCCGTGCAGCTCTGCGCAACGATCGGCGGGTAGTCGGTCAGTGCGGCGTCCCGCTTGTCCAGGACCAGCTTCCGGCCGAGGATGCCACCAGCCGCGTTGCACCAGGCGGCGAACGCCGTCCCGGCATCCCAGAACGCTTTGTCCAGACCGGGCGACGACGCGGCGCCAACGTCGGCAACTGTAGCCAGCCGGATCGCCGAGTTCGTCACCCCGGTCGCGGTCGCGCCTGATGCGTGGCCCGGTCCGCAGATGTCCTTGAGGCTGCCGAAAGTACCGCTGGTTAACCCCTTGTCCGAACCGGACGCCGCTCCCCCGCTGGTGCCGCCGCTGCTCCCGCAGGCCGTCGCGACGAGTAGTAGCGGGATAGTCAGTGCAATGGTGATCCGCCGCATGGATCCTCCTTCGGCCACTTCCAGACAAACGCGGCCTGAACAGTGGCGGAACGAGGCATCCCGGCCAGCGGAACGATTGTTTGTCGTATACGAAATGACTGTCCGCAGTCGGAAATTCACTGGCCGCGCGGGCCGACGAGCCTATGGGGCGTGAGTTGCGCATCGTCGCGGCCACGATCGGCAACTCATGCCCCATGCGGTCAGCGATGGCGTGCGGACCAAGATCATCCGGAGGCTAGGGACGGGTTAGCGCGCGGGGAACGACATCAGTTGTACTACTGCTGTCGTTAGAGCAACTGCAGTAGTACAACTGATGTCGTTAGGCGCGCCGCGCCCTAGTCCCGCGCACCGCCGTCACAGCCGAGTCAGCCCGGCTACTCCGCAGTTGCCGCCGACTGGCCGGCCCGGCGGCCGAAGAAGCTGCAGTCCCCTAGCGAGATGCCGCTGCAGTAGCCAGAAACCGCGAGCCCCGACGTAGCCCGCCCGGCCGCGAACAGCCGACCGATCGGCGAGCCGTCCGGCCGCAGCACCTCGCCGGCCACCGACGTGCGCAGCCCGCCCATGGTGAACGCGGACATCGGGAAGGCCTGCTGGCGCAGGTCGAGCACTGCGTACGGCGGCGCCAGCGGCTGCAGCCACCGTTGCCCCTTGTGGAACAGCGGGTCCTCGCCGTGCGCCGCGTGGCGGTTGTAGTACGCCACCGTCTGCTGCAGCGCACCATCCGGCAGGCCCATCTCCTGCTCGAGATCGGCGAGCGAGTCCGCAGCCCAGGACGGCCTGCGCCAGCCCGTCTCCAGGAACGTCGACTCGTCCAGAATGACGTAAGCGATCGTGCCCTGCCTGAAGGCAGCCTCGGCGCCAAGCCGCCCGTAATACGTGTCCTCGTTAATGAACCGCTGCCCGAGCGCGTTTACCAGGATCCCGCGGGCATACGACATCGGCGGCGTCAGCACCAGCGTGATGTCCGCGGTATCCATATGGATCGCATCCGCCCCGGCCGCTTGCGCGAGCTGGATTCCCAGCCCGTCCTGACCGCCGTGGCCGAGCTTGCTGACCGCGAGCATCGCCGGGCTGTGCTGCGCGAGCATCTCGTCGTTGTAGATGAAGCCGCCGGTGGTCAGGACCACGCCACGCCGGGCGCGGACCCGCACCAGCGAGCCATACCGGCGCGCCTCGACGCCGACGACCGCGCCCTCGTCGTCAACCACAAGCCTCTGGACGGCCAGGTTGTACTCAGTCCGGACGCCGGCCTGCTCGGCCGCGCGGACCAGGCACTTGAGCACAGCTCCCTCGAACAGGTCCTCGTCGCTGTCGGGATCCCGGGGGATGTGGCCTCGGGGCGCGGCGCGCACCTTCGAGCTGAACGGATACGCCTGCTCGCCGCCAGTCCAGACAAGGCCGCCCCCGGCGTACTCCTGCCCGCCCACGTTGATGAAGCCGTCGTCTTCCGGCGATGCGAGCATCGAGCCGGGCTCGTCGGGACCGGTGATCAGCGGCACCCCTTGCTGGACCAGCCAGTCGAAGTGCAGCAGGCTCTCGTCGCAGTAGACGCGCAGCTTCTCCTCGTCGACGCCGGGGCCAAGCGCCGCGAGCAGGAACGTGTACATCTCCTCCGTGGTGTCGTCGAAGCCCATCGCCTTCTGCATGGGCGTGCCGCCGCCGAGATAAATGATCCCGCCGCAGGTGCCCTCGGGTCCGCCGCCCCGTTCCACCGCGAGCACGTCACCGGTCACCTCGAGCGCGCCGAGCGCGGCCGACGCGCCGGACATACTGAAGCCGACCACGACGACGTCAGCCTCAAGGTCGAAGGATGGAACGTCCGCTGCCCTGCAGGGCCGGACAGACAGTGGCTCGGGCATGGACCATCCTCCCGCGGGTGCTAGCTGGCGTCACTGCCACGAATGCGGCGTCCATTGACACGTTGGCAGGATTGAGCGCGGATACATCCTGCCTTCCCACTGTGCGGGATAGTTCGTATCCAGTTTCTTGGCGCAGCTTGCGGCCTATTGCTGCCGGTACTACCCCGTAGTAGCGTCGCGGGCGGCGGGGGGCGACAAGCCGCGGAGGCAGCAATGGCGATCGATGAAGCAACGGCAGGATTCCTCAGCCAGCTAGCCGAGAGCGGCGCCAAGCCGCTGCATGAGATGACACCGGAGGAAGCCCGCGGCTTCACCGCCGCGCTGCGCGACTTGTTCGGACCCGGCCCGGACGTACTGAAGGCTTACGACGAGCAGGTCGCGACCCCCGACGGCGGCCACATCACAGTCCGTGTGCTAGTACCCGACGGGGACATCCGGGCGCTGGTGGTGTACTACCACGGCGGCGGCTGGGTGATCGGCAATATCGAGGAGTCCGACCACCTCACCAGGAAGCTGGCGAACGCGCTGCATGCCGCGGTGGTCAACGTGGATTACCGGCTGGCGCCCGAGCATCGCTATCCGGTCGCGGCGGACGACGCCTGGACGGCGCTGCAATGGGCGAGCGGCCAGATGGCCGGGATAGCCGGCGGCCCCGTTCCCCTCGTGGTTATGGGTGACAGCGCCGGCGGGAACCTGTCGGCCGTCGTCGCGCAGAAGGCCAGGGACTCGGGCGGCCCTGAGATCGCCAGCCAGGTGCTTGTCTACCCGGTCACCGACACCGACCTGGACAACGACACCTATATCGACCCGGCGAACCAGCTGCTGCTGACCAGGGATTCGATGGTGTGGTTCTGGGACCACTACGCACCCGACCCGGCGAGCCGGCTCAACCCGGATGCCTCGCCGAACCGCGCCTCGGACCTGTCGGGCCTCGCCCCGGCGATCGTGCTGACGGCCGAGCACGATCCGCTGCGCGCGGAAGGCGAGGCTTACGCCGGGCGGCTGCGCGATGCGGGCGTGCCGGTCGAGCTGCGCAGGTTCCCCGGTCAGATGCACGGATTCTTCACCATGGTCGGCGTGTTGCCAGGCAGCGCGGACGCCATCGCCTACGTGACCGAGGAACTGGCCCGCCAGCTGGGCAGCGAGCAGGACGGCGAGCAGGGCGGGGCGTGATCCAGATGCCGCACCGCGAGAACCTCGACGCGATCATCGTCGGGGCCGGCCTGGCCGGCCTGTACCAGCTGTACCGGCTGCGGGAACTCGGCCTGCGCGGCCTGGTCATCGAGGCGGGGGACGACGTCGGCGGCACCTGGTACTGGAACCGTTACCCCGGCGCCCGCTGTGACGTGCAGAGCCTCTCGTACTCCTATTCGTTCTCCCCCGAGCTGGAGCAGGACTGGGAGTGGACCGAGAAGTACCCGACCCAGCCGGAGATCCTTCGCTACATCAACCACGTCGCCGACCGGTTCGGCCTGCGTGACGGAATCCTGTTCAGCACGAGGGTGATGACCGCACAGTACGACGATGACGCGGCTCGCTGGACCTGTACGACGGATGCCGGCGAGCGGATCAGCGCCCAGTTCCTGATCATGGCGACCGGCTGCTTGTCGGCGTCCAAGCTCCCTGAGGTGCCGGGCCTGGAACGGTACCGGGGACGGACGCACCACACCGCGCGCTGGGGCAAGGACGAGGTCCGCTTCGACGGCCTGAAGGTCGGCGTAATCGGCACCGGGTCGTCGGGCATCCAGTCGATCCCGGTCATCGCCGAGCAGGCCGCGGACCTGACCGTCTTCCAGCGCACACCGAACTTCTCCATCCCGGCCGGCAACCGGCCGCTCGCGGCGGAGGAGGTTGCCGAGATGAAGGCGAGCTACCGCGCCTGGCGGGAGCTGCAGCGGACCTCGCGGGCGGGCATTCCGGCGCCCGAGCCGACGGAGTTCGCGCTCGCGGCGTCCCCAGAGGAGCGTGCCGCCAGGTTCCAGGCGGCCTGGGAGAAGGGCGACCTGGTCTCGCTCGGCGGCTGTTATGTCGACATTCTGCTCGACCCGGCCGCCAACGAGACGGCGGCGGAGTTCATCCGGTCCAAGATCCGCGCGGTCGTGCGCGACCCGGAGGTTGCCGAGACGCTGTCGCCGCGCAGCTTCCCGTTCGGGACGAAGCGGCCGTGCCTGGACACCGGCTATTACCAGACGTTCAACCGGCCGAACGTGCACCTGGTCGACCTCCGCAAGACCCCGCTGGTCGAGTTCACCGAGGCCGGCCTGCGGACGTCCGCCCGCGACTATGAATTCGACGCGATCGTCTTCGCCACCGGCTTCGATGCGATGACCGGAGCGCTGACCTCCATTGAGATCCTGGGACGAAACGGGCTTTCACTCGCCGCACAGTGGACCGCCGGGCCGCGGACGTACCTGGGAGTCGCGATGGCCGGATTCCCCAACCTGTTCACTGTCACCGGGCCGGGCAGTCCGTCGGTGCTGAGCAACATGGTGGTGTCGATCGAGCAGCACGTCGAGTGGATCAGCGACTGCATCGCCTACCTGCGCGGGCACGGCTACGCGGCGATCGAGGCCACTGAGGAGGCGCAGGCAGAGTGGGTGCAGCACGTGGCTGATGTCGGGTCGCTCACCCTGTTCCCGAGGGCCAACTCCTGGTACATGGGCGCGAACGTGCCAGGCAAGCCGCGGGTGTTCCTGCCTTACGTCGGAGGCGTCGGCTTGTACCGCCAGAAGTGCGACGAGGTGGCGGCAAACGGCTACGAGGGCTTCGCGTTGCAGGCAGCGGGGGAACTGGCAGCGGTCTGAGCCCTCGCGGGATCGGACGCTGAGCGCGTGAGTTTGTGTTCCGAGGGCGCCAGCAGTGTTCGCGGGAGGCCGAAATTCCGTGGACCGGATCCGGTGCCCAGGCAGTTAGCGTGGGAACGTGGCACCGGTGCTGGCGAGGTATGACGAGTTCGCTGAGTGGTACGAGCAGTGGATCGGCGATGCGCCGCCGCTGATCGCGGCACACTCGGGTCTGCTGCCCGCAGTGGCCGGCGAACGGGTGCTGGATGTCGCGTGCGGGCAGGGCCGGATGAGCCGCTATCTGGCCCGGCTCGACGCGGATGTTGTCGGAGTTGACATCTCTGCCGCCATGCTCAGCAAGGCCCGCGCCGCCGGGCCGGAAAACATCGCGTATGTCTGCGCCGACGTCGCTAAAGACCCCGACTGGTGGGACGGGCAGCCGTTCGACGGCTGCACTTGCGACATGGCGCTGATGGACATCGATGATCTGGCAGGCACCTTGTCTGCCGTGGCTGCAGTGCTGCGCCCGGACGGCTGGTTCGTGGCCTCGATCGTGCACCCGTGCTTTCCCGGCAGTGACAAAGGCCAGAGCAGCTGGCCTCCGGGTGACGGCTACGAGCACGAAGGCTGGTGGATTTCGCCGGACCACAATCCCGAAGGTGTCCGGATCCGGGTGGGCGCGACGCACCGCAAGCTGTCTACCGTCCTGAACGCCCTGCTTGACGCCGGGCTCGAAGCCGAGTTCTTCGCCGAGCCGCCAGCTCCGGTTCCGACCTACCTGCTCTGGCGGTGCCGCCGCCGCTGACCGGCCCAGGGCAAGTTTGGCGTGGCGTGACCCGGGAGATGATCTGGCGAACACGGCTGCTGACGAGGGCAGCGGCACACTGTCGGAGCGGCGGGAGAAGCCCATGACCGGCCAGGTTGACTCGCCAGCAGGACTGAGCTTCGAGCGCGATGTCCGCCCTTTGTTCCGCGACAAGGACCGCGAGTCGATGCTCAAAGCCTTCGATCTCTGGTCCCGCGACGACGTGCAGGCGCATCAGGACTCGATCCTCGAGCGCCTTCGCGACGGGACGATGCCCTGTGACGGAGCATGGCCGCCGGAGCATGTGGCCGTCTTCCAGCGCTGGATCGCCGGCGGGTCGGCCCCGTGAGCGCACGGCGCGGCGTGATCTGACCCAATCGGCAAACCCGCCGCCCGGCCTGCAGCTGCCATGCACAGGCATGCACATGGCATGGCTCGGATCAGTGCGGCGACTGCTGCCGAATAACGGCTAGCGGACGAGCGGACCCCCGCGGGCGGGCGGAGGTGCCGGCCGCCGCAGGGCGGGCGGAGGTGCCGCCCGACACGGGCGGGCGGAGGTGCCGATGGGCGTCAGTTACCGGTCGATGCTCCTGCTTGGGCTGCCCCTGTTGGGCCTGGATCGGTAACTCAGGTCCTTCGGACTGGCTAGCAGCCCGCGGCATCTTCCGCGGCCCGGTCCCGCCTGCCGCGTCCCGACTGCCGCATCGGCGCATAACCGATCAAATATCAGTCGGCTTGCCGGGCCGGGCCGATGCCGTCACGAAACATGGAATCAACTTGAATGTCACGTTAATGTAACGGTTACCTTAGGCCCTTGTGGCCCTCCGCGCACCGCCGTACTCTCCTGGCAGTTGTAAAAGTAAGCGCTTTCTTCAAGTGCTGACAGCCCCGGCGACTGGTCGCCGGGGCAATTAAAGGCACGATCGGTAAGCGCTTACTTGACAGCCTGCGGTATCCGAGCCGGATTTCATGAACGCGGAGTACGTGTGAGCACAGAGGTTAGCTCCGGGAGCCAGCCGCCCACGATCTATGACGTGGCGAGGGCAGCCGGGGTGTCGATTGCCTCCGTCTCACGCGTCCTCAACGACCAGGGGAACCCGCGCGCCGACACCAGGGAGCGCGTGCTGCAGGCAGTATCCGAGCTTGGCTTCGTGCCGGACGGCGCGGCCAGGGCTCTGAGCGCCAGGCTGAAGGAAGTAGTCGGCGTGGTCGTCCGGCGCCCGCAGTGGCATGACGCCAGCATGTTCACCGACGAGGACGAGAACCTCCAGTTCCCCGACATGATCAACCGTGGCATGGAGATCGTCGCCCAGCGGCACGGATTCGACCTGCTGATCAGGTCGGTCGACCTGGACGAGCCGGGCGCGGGCAGCCGGATCTTCGCACTCGCCAGGAAGAGCGACGGGATCATCCTGCACGACCGGGTGCTCGACCCGGATCAGCTGGACCGGCTCGCGCGGCAACTCCCGGTGGTCACGCTGGCTGGCCTGCCGACCGAAGCGACCGCGAATGTCCACGGCGACAACGACAGCGGCATGCGGGCCGTGGCGCGGCACCTGATCCATGACCACGGCTACCGCACGCTCGCCTACGTGGCGGGCCACGACGGCAGCCCGGACAGCATCACTCGCGGCCACGCCCTCGCCGGCGAAGCTCGCGCCGCAGGCGTGACATTGATCGAAGGCGAGGCGTGGCGCGGCAGCTATCAGGCTGCAGGCGGGGCAGCCGCCATCGAGCGCCTCCTCGCAGCCGGCACCGCGATGCCGCGTGCCATCGTCTGCGCGAACGATCAGTCCGCGATCGGCGTGCTGCACGCGCTCTCTCAGCACGGCATCGCCGTTCCCGGCGAGGTGGCCGTGACCGGGTTCGACGACATGCCGGTGGCACGGCACCTGCGCCCGCAGCTGACTAGCGTCCGCCAGTCGATACAGGACCTCGGCGCCACCGCATTCGAAACGCTGTACTCCATGATCAGCGGAGCCGGCTTCGCTGCCCGCGGCCAGGACATTGCCCTGCCGACCCATCTCGTCCGCCGCCAGAGCTGCGGTTGTGACCCGCAGCCTGTGACGCCGCGCAACGCATAGGAGGCGGTTCGATGCTGGTGATATCCCGGCGACTGTTCTTCTACCTGGTGACGGCGGCCGTCGCCATCAGCCTGGATTTCCTGATTCCCAGGTTGATCCCCGGCAACCCAGTCGACGCGATCCTGTCTCACATGCAGGGCGTGACAATCACGCCAGCCATCATCCACGCCCTCGACTTGCAGTTCGGCGTCAACGCTCACGCGAGCTTGTGGGGTCAGTACGTCCACTACTGGAACGACGTGGTGCACGGCAACCTTGGCGTCTCCTCCGGTAACGGGTTCGAGCCGGTCAGCACCGTAATCCGGCAAGCGCTGCCGTACACACTCGGCCTGATCGGCGTCGCCACTGTTATCAGCTTCGTGCTCGGCACCGTGATCGGCGCCCTCGTCGCCTGGAAGCGCGGCAGCTGGCTCGACAGCCTGCTCCCTGTCGTTACGTTCTTCCAGGCGGCGCCATACTTCTTCCTCGCCTTCCTGGCCATCGACCTGTTCGCTATCACGCTCGGCTGGTTCCCGTCGTCGCGGGCGGCCAACGCCACTGACTTCCCCGCGTTCACCTGGCCCTACCTGACTGACCTCCTCGATCATGCGGTGCTCCCGGCGCTCACGATCGTGGTCGCCTCCGCAGCCGGGTGGATCGTCGGCATGCGCAACGTGATGCTCACCACGATGGACGAGGACTACGTGCTGATCGCCGCCGCCAAGGGACTGCCTAAGCGGCGGGTGATCTGGTACGCGGCCCGCAACGCGATCCTGCCCAGTGTCTCCGGCTTCGCGCTCGCGATCGGCTTCATCGTTTCAGGCGCGCTGCTCACCGAGATCGTATTCAGCTACCCGGGGCTCGGCTCGCTGCTCGTGCAGGCTGTGTCGGACAACGACTACCCGCTGATGCAGGGCCTCTTCCTGATCATCACGTTCGCGGTTCTGGCCGCGAACCTCATCGCCGACTTCGTCTACGTGTTCCTCGACCCGCGGACCCGGCAGGAGGCCTGAGCCATGGCAGTGGGCATCGGCACCGAGCAAGTCACGGGCGGCGTGCCACGCCCGGACGCAGCGCTGCCTGGCATGGCGCCCCGCCGCCAGCGAGCCCTCAGGCTCCCTCGCTCGCCGAAGATCATCGCAGGCCTCGCCATGCTCGCGTTCTTCGTGCTCTTGTCTGTCATCGGACCGCTCGTCGCGCCGTACAGCCCGGACCAGATCTTCGCAAACTCGCCGGTGCCGCTGCCGCCCTCCGCGGCGCACTGGCTTGGCACCACGAACCTGCAGCAGGACGTCTTCTCGCAGCTTCTGGTTGGCGGCGGCGACATGTTGCTGGTGGCGTTCATCGCCGGAGTGATCGCCACCGCGCTGTCGGTGGTGATGGGCGTGACCGCTGGCTACCTGGGCGGGCTGGCAGACGACCTGCTATCCATGCTCGCGAACATCTTCCTGGTGATGCCCGCTCTGCCGCTGCTGGTGATCCTCTTCGGGTTCCTTGGCAAAAGCGGTAGCAACGACCTCTTCCTCATTGGCTTCATTATTTCGGTAACGGGCTGGGCCTGGGGGGCCCGCGTGCTCCGCGCGCAGACGCTCACCCTGCGCAACCGCGACTACATCGACTCAGCCAAGATCATCGGCGAGCGCCGGTCCCGGATCATCTTCTCCGAAGTGCTTCCTAACCTCACTCCGATAGTCGCCAGCTCGTTCCTGTTCACGGTGCTGTACGCGGTCGGCACCTACACCGCGATGGCGTTCCTCGGACTGGTCAACCCGAACTGGAGCTGGGGCGGCATGTTGTATTACGCCCAGGGGGCCAACGCGGAGCTGACCGGGTACTGGTGGTGGTTCATCCCGCCCGGCCTCGCGGTCGCCCTGCTCGGTACCTCGCTTGTCCTGCTGAACTTCGGCATCGACGAGTTCATCAACCCGCGATTGCGTGCGGCCGGCCTGAGCCGGCGATCCGCCCGCCGGCAGGCGCGCGCGCTGCGCAGCCAGCAGTTCGCGCTGACCCCGGTGGTGCGCACTCAGCAAATCCACGCGGAAGAAGGCCAGGCATGAACGGCGAACGCCTGCTGGAGATCCGGGGTCTGTGCGTGGACTACGGCCAGGGGCCCGGTGCAGTACATGCAGTGGCCGGCGCCGATCTGGTGCTGCACCGCGGCGAGGTGCTCGGCCTGGCGGGCGAGAGCGGCAGCGGCAAGTCCACCCTCGCCATGGCGGCCACCCGGCTGCTGCGGGCGCCGGGCGTCATCACCGGCGGCGAGGTGCGTTTCTACCCTGCAGACGGGCCGGCGACGGACCTGCTGGCTGCTGACTACTCGACCTTGCGTGTGTTGCGCTGGTCGCAGGTATCCCTCGTGCTGCAGAGCGCGATGAACGCGCTCAACCCGGTGATGACGATCCGGGCTCAGCTCACTGACGCGCTAGCCGCCCACCAGCCGCACCTGTCCCGTAAGGCGCGGCACTCTCGCGCCGCGGAGCTGCTGGACATGGTCGGGATCAGCAGGGACCGGCTGACCAGCCATCCGCACGAGCTCTCCGGCGGCATGCGGCAGCGCGTCATGATCGCGATGGCGCTAGCGCTGCAGCCGCAGGTAGTGATCATGGACGAGCCGACGACCGCGCTCGACGTAGTTACCCAGCGGGAAATCCTCGAGGAACTGAAGGACCTGCGGGACCAGTTCGGGTTCGCCATCTTGTTCATCACGCACGACCTGTCGCTGCTTATCGAGATCGCGGACTCCATCGCGGTCATGTACGCGGGCCGCCTGATCGAACAGGCCCCGGCGAACGCGCTGTTCCACGCGCCGCGGCATCCCTACACGCTAGGTCTGCTCAGCTCGTTCCCGCCGCTCCACGGTCCGCGCGCGGCGATGACCGGCATCCCCGGCTCGCCGCCTGACCTGCGGATGCTGCCGTCTGGCTGCGTGTTCCATCCGCGCTGCCGGTTCGCTTTCGACCGGTGCGCCGAACAGACCCCGCCGCTTGAGATCGCTGGCGCCCGTCCCGGGCGCCTTGCCGCGTGCTGGCTGCAAGTGGGTGACGTGCCGGTTCCGGCCGAGCTAGCAGAACCTGAGCCCGACCTGGCGCAGCCGGCCGGAACGCCTGTCCAGCAAGGGAGTACGGCATGACTGCGCCGACGCTGTCAGCACCCGACACGACCACAGTCGTGCTCGAGGCGCGCGGCCTCACCAAGCACTTCACCGTGCATGGCGGCGTGCCGGACGCCGGACGGCGCCTGGTCCGGGCCCGCCGGGCTCCGGCGGTGGTGCACGCAGTCGACGACGTGTCTCTCGCGCTGCGCACCGGAGCGGTCACGGCGGTGGTCGGCGAGAGCGGATCAGGCAAGTCGACGCTGGCCAGGCTGCTGGCCAGGCTGATCGCGCCGACGTCAGGCGAGTTGCTGCTGAACGGCCGCGCGATGCCGCGTACCCAGCGGAGGCGGCTCGCCTACGCCAAGACCGTGCAGATGGTCCTGCAGGACCCTTTCGCATCGCTGAACCCGATCCACGATGTGCGCTACCACCTGAGCCGCCCGTTCAAGGTGCACGGCCTGTCCCGCTCGGACGCGGAGCTGGATGGCAAGATCGCGGCCGTACTCGAGCGGGTCGCGCTGACTCCGGCCGATGCGTTCGTCCGCAAGTACCCGCACGAGCTGTCTGGCGGGCAGCGCCAGCGGGTTGCGATCGCTCGGGCACTAGCTGTACAGCCGCGGGTGCTGGTGGCCGATGAACCGGTCTCAATGCTCGACGTATCGATCCGTCTCGGCGTCCTCAACCTGCTTGCCGATCTCCGAGATCATGAGCAGCTAGCCATTCTCTACATCACCCATGACATCGCCTCAGCCAGGTATCTCGCCGACACGGTCGTCGTCATGTACGCGGGCCAGGTGGTGGAGTCCGGACCGGCAGTCGAAGTCACCGACTCGCCCGCGCATCCTTACACGCAGCTCCTGCTCAGCGCCGCGCCAGACCCTGAGCGCGTCACGCCGGTCACGCTGCGCGGGGCAGGAGCCCCGCCCAGTGCGCTCGCGCCGCCATCGGGCTGCCGGTTCCGGCTGCGTTGTCCCTACGCGATGGCGATCTGCGCCGAGCAAACGCCGCCGGCCTTCGCGGCCGCGGACGGGCACCTCAGCGCATGCTGGCTGCTTGACGAACGCCGTGACTCCGCCGCCCCGTCCGCCGGGGGCGCCAAGCCCGATCCTGCCTCGATCGCCACCGGCGAGGCGGCCTCCCATCTTCCGGCGATGCCGGGCCGGCGGTCGGCCGGGCCCGGCGCCGGCCAGGACACGCCTGACACGGGGCAAGGAGAGGTGATGAATACTGACGAAATATGAAAGATGATCAGATCCACGACATTACCGGCGCACACCGGCTGGCGGTGCCGCGGGGGCTTTCGGGGGCATCCCCGGGCCAACGCCCATCGACCCGGCCGGCCGGCGCCGCGACGAGAACAGACCCCGACACGGTCACATCACGACAGGCCGGCGCGCAGCCGACCGGGCACTCTTTGGAGTCTAGAGGCAATGAAACGCAAAATCGCAGGCAGCGTAGCTGCGGCCGCGGTCCTCGCGCTGGGGATCGCAGCCTGTGGCTCGTCGCCGAGCTCCTCCAGTTCAGGTAAGCCACTGACCATCGTCACGACGGCCATCTCGCCGATGACCGACAACTTCAACCCGTTCCTGCCCACTTCGCTTGGTTATGTGACCCATGCGGTCAACCTGTATGACATGCCGCTGATGGTCTTCAACACGCAGAACACGGCGGAGCAGCCGGTGCACGAGCTGGCCACCGCCGCGGCGTGGTCGAACGGCGGTACCACGCTCACGATCACCACCAGGTCCGGAGTGAAGTGGAGCGACGGGAAACCGTTCAGCGCCAGCGACGTCGCGTACACGTTCAATCTGATCAAGAGCAACGCAGCACTCAACGCCAACTGGACGATCCCGATCCCGTCGAGCGTCGCTGCACCGAACGCCACGACAACAGTGCTGACCTTCTCGCAGCCTGAGCTGTCCAGCGCGTTCTACATCCTGCAAACGCCCATCGTCCCCGAGCACATCTGGAAGAACGTAGGCAACCCGGTCACCTACACCGACGCCAACCCCGTCGGTACTGGCCCGTACGTGCTCGACCACTTCAGCTCGACCGGCTACACCATGAAGATCAACCCGGACTACTACGCGAAGTCCAGCGTGCGCGTGCCGGAGCTGAGCTTCCCCGCTTACGCGAGCAACGCCAACCTGCTGCCGCCTTGCTCAGACGGCACGATCGACTGGTGCGGGATCTCGGTCATCGGCGTCCCGCAGAACTATCTGGCCAAGAGCTCGGACAACAAGACTTGGACCTCCGCGGCGCCGTATTTCAGCGACAACAACGTCGTCGGCCTGTGGTTCAACGTCACCAAGGCACCGCTGAACGACCCGGCCGTACGCCAGGCGATCAGCTACTCGATCAACCGGCAGCAACTGTCGACCGACGGCGAGTCGAACAACGAGCCGCCAGAGACCAGCACGGCCGGAATGATCCTGCCTGCCCAGAACAGCTACCTTCCGGCAAGCCTGACCGGCAACATCACTAGCACCGGAGACTCGGCCAAGGCCGCCTCGGTCCTGAAGGCCGACGGCTACAAGCAGGCCGGCGGCAAGTGGGTGAAGGGCGGGAAGCAGATCACGTTCGACATCGAGGTGCCGGTCATCTACACCGACTACTACACCGACGCGCAGCTGCTGGCGAAGCAGCTCAACGCGCAGGGCTTCAATGTCTCGGTCAAGGGTGACCCGGGCAGCAACGGGCCGGTCACCTGGACCGGAGATCTCAACGACGGCAACTTCAGCTCCGCTATCCACTGGGGGGCTCAGGGCCTGACCCCGTACTTCACCTACAACAACTGGATGAACTACACCCTGTCGGCAGCGCTCGGCAAGACCGCTGGCGCCGACTACGGCCGCTTCGACGACCCGGCTGCGCAGGCCGCTCTTAACGCCTACCAGACCGCGACCACGCCGGCAGCGCTCAACGCCGCGATCGCAACGCTCGCGAACATCGAGACCACCCAGGTCCCGGTGGCGCCATTGCTGCAAGGCGCGTCGTGGGCGGAATTCTCCAGTCGCAACTACACCGGCTGGCCCACCAAGGCCAACCCCTACATGGACCCGGGACCCAACATCCCGGAGATGCTCGCCGTGATCCAGCAGCTCAAGCCCGTTTCCTGAGGACTGCACGGACCGTGGCGACATCAGCTCACGGGCGCTGCATGCCCGGCCGGGTCACCGGCCGGGCAGGCAGCCGCCGCCCGGAAACAGCGTTCAGCAACGGGCCGGATGCTCCATGACCGGCCAGCCACTGACGACCGGCAAATTCAACGACGCCAAGACTGTCGACCTGCTGCCAGCCGCTGACGGCGGGACTGCGCGCAGTCTCGTGGCACGGCTGACACTTGCCGAGAAGGTACAACTACTCACCGGAGCCGACAGCTGGCGCACCCATGAGTGCCCGGCCATCGGCCTCCGCTCGATGGTGACCTCGGACGGGCCGGCGGGGGTGCGCGGTACCACGAAGGACGAGCGGCGCCCGTCGGCATGCCTGCCGTGCCCGTCCGCGCTCGGCGCGACCTGGGACCCTGACCTCGTCTATCAGCTGGCCGCAGAGCTCGGCGCGGAGGCCAGGAGCAAGGGCGTGGATGTGCTGCTCGCACCCACGGTCAACCTCATGCGGTCGCCACTTGGCGGCCGCGGCTTCGAGTTCTTCGCCGAAGACCCGGTCCTCACTGCGGTGCTAGCGGTCAGTTATGTGCGCGGCGTCCAGTCCGCTGGTGTCGCGGCCACCGTCAAGCACTTCGTGGCCAATGACACCGAGACCGGGCGATGGACCTATGACGCCCGGATCAGCGAGAGCGTGCTCCACGAGCTCTATCTGATGCCGTTCGAGGCCTGCGTCCGCGAGGGCGGAGCGTGGCTCGTGATGGCCGCTTACAACAAGGTCAACGGCACGCGGATGACCGAAAGCGTGCGCCTGCTGCGTGACGTGCTCAAGAACGACTGGGGCTTCGACGGAGTCGTCACCTCGGACTGGCACGCGGCTCGGAGTACTCAGGCGACTGCGCTCTCGACCCTCGACCTGTCGATGCCCGGCCCGGACGGTCCGTGGGGCGACCTGCTTGTTCGCGCAGTCGCCGACGGATCGGTCAGCGAGGAGTTGATCGAGGACAAGGTGGTGAGGCTGCTTAGGCTGGCCGGCCGCGTCGGCGCGCTCGGCGAGCCGGGCAACAGGCTAGCTGCCACGCCGCTCGTCCGCGGTGGCCTTGGCGGCGAGACGATCGATGGCAACCACACTGCCCCTGCGTTCGTCCACGACGACTTGCTGCGCGACGCTGCCGCCGCGTCATTCGTGCTGCTGCGAAACGGTGACACGATCTTGCCCCTCGACAGCGGGGCACTCACCCGAGTGGCCATCATCGGCCCTAACGCGCTCTATCCGGTCATCCAGGGGGGCGGCAGCGCGGGTGTACTACCTGCGTCTGTAGCGACGCCGGCGCAAGCCATCCGCGCCGCCCTGCCTGATGAGGTCGAAGTTCGCACGGCCGCTGGCTGCCAGACCTGGCACTCGGTGCCCGAGCCGCCAGCCGAGTCCTTGCGCGACCCGGTTACCGGTGAGCCAGGCGTCCGGCTGGAATTCATAGCCGAGCACGGTTCGGTGATCGCTGCCGAGCACCGGACCTCGACGAACCTGGCCTGGTGGGACGGGGTTCCGCCGGGCATCGGCTGGGGAGAGTCAGGACGACTAGCGCTGACGACTGAATTCCGCGCTGGCACCTCCGGACATCATGTTTTCAGCGCAGCCGGAGTAGGCAGCTTGCATGTCGTGGCGGACGGCGTCACCGTCATCGACGGCGAGACCGAAGTCCCTGGCGATCCGGTTGAGGCGATGACCAGGCCGGGCGAGCTAAGGGCCGCGCTCTGGCTTGAGGCAGGCAGCAAGACGCGGCTGCGCCTGGAGTTCAGGCCGGCCGCAGACGGAGCGGGCCCGCTCGCCGTCCGGCTCGGCATCGTCCCGGCAGCTGACGACGATGACCTCCTGGCAGAAGCGGTAGTGGCAGCTGGCTCGGCCGACGTCGCCATCGTCGTCGTTGGCTCGGCGGAGCTGACTGAGAGCGAGGGCTTCGACCGGTCGACGCTGGCCTTGCCGGGCCGCCAGGACGAGCTGATCAGCAGGGTCACCGAGGTCAATAGGAACACGATCGTCGTGGTGAACTCGGGAATGCCAGTTCTTATGCCGTGGGCCGAGCGGGCGGCCGCTGTCCTGTTTGCCTGGCTCCCCGGACAGGCTTTTGGCACGGCTCTAGCAGACGTGCTGCTCGGGCGTTCCGAGCCTGGCGGCAGGCTACCGGTGAGCATGCCGGCGGCCGAGTCTGACAGCCCGGCGCTCCACGCGGTGCCCGAGGCCGACGACACACTCAGTTACTCCGAGGGATTGCTGATCGGCTATCGCGGCTACGACGCCGCGGGTATCACGCCGATGTACCCGTTCGGCCATGGCCTCGGCTACACGGACTGGAGTTACGAGTCGATTAGTTGCCCGCAGGAACTGGACGCAGGCCGGGATCTTGAGTTCAGCGTCAGCATCACTAATACCGGCACGCTGCCGGGCAAGGAAGTGGTGCAGGCGTACCTGTCCACGCCTGCGAAGTCGGCCAGAGCCAGCCAGCCAGTCCGCGTGCTTGCCGGATTCGCTGCCACACGAGCGGCCCCCGGTGAGTCAGTGCGGGTCCCCCTGAGGATCCCGGCCAGGGTGTTCGCGCGGTACAGCGAGGAGCTGGCTGCCTGGATATTCGCCGAGGGCGAGTACACCGTTCACGTCGGCAGGTCATCGCGGGACCTGAAACTATCTGCCACTGTGCAAGTCAATGCCTGATCCGTGCGGCTGTCAGAGGCTCAACGCGGCAGCCCGAGCAGCCGCGTAATGAAGGCTGACAACCGGTCCCTCGGGAACTGCGGCTGTAGCGGCGGCTCAGCCTTGCCGCCCAGGTAGATGAGGTAACCGGGGCAGTCAGCAAACTCAGCTGTGACTGGCTGTCGACCCGCGGAGGCCGGCAGCAGCTCGAGCGCGGGGCTTCCCGTGCCGTCAGCGAGCAGGCCGCACGTGGTGGCGGGCGTCGTGCTGACGCGCAACTCATCGAGCAGGCTAACTACCCGCGCGACGAGCTGACGCGAGGTGAAGGTCCTGGTGACCGTGCGATCGTGGGCGGCCTGTCCTGACAGCTTGACCGCGCGGAACGTCGCCGCACTGAAGTCCTCGGCCGCTGGCCGTGGCGGGTACCAGACGACCTGCGCGTTGACCTGCAGGACCGACGTGCCGCCGTGTCCTGGCACGACCGCGTACTGCAGCTCGCCCAGGTCGATGCCGCTCGGAACTCGCCGGGCCTGCGCGTCGACGTACTCCGCCGTGGTCGGGGCGTCGGCTTCGGAGCCGGTTGGCGAGCCTCCGAGCATCTTGCCCCAGCTCTGATTGCCTTCCACGGCCGGCAGGTGCCCCTGGACGAAGGCGATGACCGCCGCCATCGGCATCGGCACCCGGTACAGCCGGAACGGGCTTATCCAGGGACCTGCCTGCACCACGTGGCCCGCAAACGTGCGCAAGAACGCGGGCTGCCGCCGCGGCGACAGTCGCCTCGCACCGGCCGGCAGGATGACTGCCGACAGCATTCTTCGGGCAAACTGATATGCCTCCGCGCGGCTGCCGGCGGGCGGCCCGACAGGCTTAACGGGCTGCGCCGCGACGGCACTCACGCGGGGGGATGCTGCCTTCGACTGGCCCGCCGGGGCGGTGGCACAGCCAGCCAGGAGCAGCGCGAGTGCGCTGCCGGTCAGCGCCGCTACGGTTAGACGACTGCTCACGCTGCCGCTCCTGTCCGCGCGATGGCAGTTTCACGAGCTAGTACACGCCGTCTGCGACTAGTCCGCCACGAACGGCCGGTCACGATTTGGCTGCGGCTAGCAGCTAGACGTCGACAGTCGACACGACGTGCTCGGCAATTGCCAGGCTGGCGGTGGCAGCCGGGGACGGCGCATTGCGGACGAGAAGCACCCGCCCGTCAGCCTGCAGCGCGAAGTCGTCCTCGAGGCTGCCGTCACGCCGCACCGCCTGGGCGCGGACGCCGGACTTCGACCTGACCAGGTCGGGCAGGTCCAGGTCAGGCAGGTAAGCGCGCACGTTGGCCAGGTAACGGCGTTTGGACAGCGAGCCGCTGATCTCCTTGACCCCGCTCCGCCAGTGCCTGCGGGCAAGCTGCCAGGTACCCGGCCACCGCGCGACCTGCGCCATGTCGCGCAGGCTGACGTTCTTCCACTGGTAGCCCTCGAAGGCGAGCGCCAGGACCGCGTTCGGGCCGACATTCACGGTGTCGTCGACGTGCCGGGTCAGGTGCACGCCGAGGAACGGGTAACGAGGGTCGGGCACCGGGTAGACCATGCCGCGCACCCGGTCTCGAACCTGCGGCCGCAGTTCGTAGTACTCACCCCTGAACGGGACGATGCGAAGGTCGCCTGACCGGCCTAGGGCCGCGGCGAAGTAATCGCTGCTGAGCCCCGCGCAGACGATCAGGTAGTCGAAGTCCCAGGCGGCGGCGGCCGAGCTCACCCGCACTCCCGACGCTGTCTCCCTGACGCCAGTGACCGGCGTGCTGAGCAGCACCTCGCCGCCCGAGGCCTTGACGGTCCCTGCGAGTTCTTCGCACATCGCTACGTAGTCGACAGCCGCGGTAGACGGCGAGTGCAGGGCGGCCAGGCCGCGGATATGCGGCTCTATCTCAGCGATCTGCGGCTGGCTCAGGCGGCGGATGCCGGGCACCTGGTTGAGCGTGGAGCGGCGTTCGATCTCCGCGAGCCCAGGGAGTTCCTGCTCGGACACGGCCACGATCAGCTTGCCAAGTTCGCGCACCCGCACACCGTGCTCCTGGCAGAACTCTCGCGTCATGGCCGCGCCGCGGCGGCACAGCACTGCCTTAAGGCTGCCCGGCGGGTAATACACGCCTGCGTGCACCACGCCGCTGTTGTGGCCGCTCTGATGCGCCGCGACGTGGCCCTCCTTCTCGAAGACCGTCACGGACACGCCAGGGAACCGGATGGTCAGCTCCCGGGCGACCGCCAGGCCGAGGATTCCGGCGCCGACTACACCTACTGACTTCAGCGAGATCACTCCGCGAGCCTGCTGGATCTGGGGACCTTCGCGCAACCCGAAGCTCAGTGATTGTCACGTCCAAGATCGGGTCACAGTTACGAGCCGCCCACAGCCTAGACTGCCCTCGTGCCGCACCCCGCACGGGCCGCCGTTCTCGTCCCGGCGGCCGACCACCACCTAACCCGCGACCAGTGCCCGTGCGGCGCCCCGGGTCCGGCCGGCGTCTGCCCGCCGGACCGCGATCAGCGCCCGAGCGTCGCCCGGTACCGGACAGCCTGCTACCGGTCGTGGCACGCGGGTTCGCATGACCTGCAGGCCTCAGGCGGCTGGCGAGCCTGGCAGCGCCATCGCGCCGCAGCTGCGGCAACCGGTTGGGCCGCACCACGCTCGGCGCCTCGCCTGGGCCCGGCAGCGACCTCAGCGCGCCAGCCACGCCGACGTGAACGGCGGGCGGCCCCGCGCGACGCGCCGCAGGCGCGCTTGCCGCGGCCACTCCGGCCCTGCGCAGGCGTTCGCCTCGCGCCACCTGGTAGCTGCTCAGCCCGATGCCAGCCATGATGGCGAGCCCGCCGGCGACCTGAACCGGTCCGAGCGGATCGGCGAACAGTGCCATGCCCATGACGGCACCGACCAGCGGTTCGATGTTCAGGAACGCGCCCGCGACGTCGGCAGAGACCTTGCTCTGGCCGAAGGCGAACAGTGCTGTCGGGCCGACGGTGCCGGCCAGCACCAAACCGACAGTTGCCACCAGCGCGGCCGCGCTCACCGGCCCAGCCAGGTGGTGCTCGGTAGTCACCGCAACCGGGAGCACGAAGACGCCGGCAGACAGCAACTGCAACCCGGTCACCGCAACGGGGTCTCGGCCACGCAGCATGCGAGCCTGGGAGACGGTAAAGCCGGCTGACACAAGTTGCGCGGCGAGCACCAGACCGTCGCCGCCGAGCGTCGACCCCGTCCCCTGGCCGCTCGCGATGAAGCCGACGCCCGCGAGCGACAGGCCGAATCCGGCCCAGGCGGCTGGCTTGGCGACGCTGTGTCTCAGCACGGCTGCGATGATCGCGACGAGTACCGGAGTGGCGCCGATCAGCAGCGCCGCGTGGGTCACGCTGGTGCGCTGGATACCCAGGTTCTGCAGCAGCACCGAGCCGCCATACCCAAGGCCGCCACTGATCAGGATGGCCGGACTGCAGGCAGCGCGCAGTCGCGAGCGGCTCGCCACCATCAGGATGGCGGCAGCGAGCGCGAACCTGGCGAACGCCAGCCAGGCAGGCGGCATCCAGCCGAGAGCGAGCTTGGACAGCGGCACGGTAGTGCCCCACAGGACGCCCGCGGCAATCAGGGCCGAGAAGATCAGTCGACGGCTGTTAGTCATGCATACAGCTTTGCTACAAGGGACAGACCAATTCGGGCGTACGCCTGTCGAACGAGATAATATTCGAGATCATGGCTGTTCTACTTGACGAAATTGACCTACAGCTGCTTTCCGAGCTGCAGGCAGATGCCGACCGAACCAACATCGAACTGTCCAGGATGGTCGGATTGTCGCCCGCCGCAACGCTGAACCGGGTTCGCCGGCTGAAGGCGTCGGGTGTGATCAAGGTGATCAGTGCACGGCTCGACGCGGCCGCCGTCGGTTTCCCGCTGCAGATGTACGTCGCGGCCACGCTGGGCCGCCACGACCCGCGAGCAACTCGCGCGTTCGAGGACCAGGTGAGAGCACTGCCGCAGATCATCGCGGCGGACAACGTCACGGGCGAGATGGACTACCTGCTCACCGTGGTGGCCAGGAACGTCGCTGAACTACAACAAGTACTTGCCACGCTCGCGGCCCGGGGCGGGCAGCGACTGGTGACCTACTTGCGCCTGGAGGAGATCAAGCCGCCATCCCGCCTGCCGCTGCTGCCGGGCACGCCGGTATCCGGCTGACACCAGGGAGCGCCACGAGCGCCAGCCCGCGCCGCCGAGGCGGGCGCCAACCCGCGCGGCCCGGTCAGCCTTGGCAGTTGCCCGGTCAATCCGCGCCGAGGGGCCGCGGGCCTGCTGAAGGTCCGCGGGGCTCGATCTCGGCTGGCAGCGGGCCGCCGGTGCCGGCCGCCGCAGCCTGTGGCGGTACCACTCCGGTCTCCTGCCAGACCGCCTTGACGATGACCTGGATCGCTCCGGCCGCCGGGATCGCCAGCAGAGCTGCCACGAACCCGCCGAAGAACCCGCCGATCCAACTGCCGAGCGAGGCACCGACCAGGATTGAGACCAGCACGAGTAGCGGGTTGATCCGCACCGTCCGGCTCATGATGATCGGGTTCAGCACGTGATTCTCGACCTGCGTGTAGATCAGGAAGACCACCAGCGTCACCACGCCCGCCGACACCGAGTGCGTGAGCGCGAACAGCACTACCGGGATCCCGGCCAGAGCACCGCCGATCATTGGCAGGAAATCAACCAGCGCTACCCAGAGCGCCCACAAGAACGGGAAGGGCACGCCGAGCACAAACAGCGTGGCGAAAACCACCGCGCCGGCGATGACCGACGTGGCGAAGTTCCCCAGCATGTAGCCGGTGACCGAGGCGCTCACCTCCCGGGCGATCTTGCTGTACCGGTCCGCCCGGTCCGCAGTCATCAGGCCGAGGATCCCGGCCCGCAGCTTCGGTGATTCCAGCAGCACGAGGACGACCAGCACGAAAATAGTGAAGAGAGAGAAGACCAGGGACACCGCGCCCTTGCCGAGGCTCAGCGCCGGATGCGCCAGGTCGCGGCCGTAACCAGCTAGCTTCGGCGCGTTCTCCTCTACCCACGTCTCCAGGTGGTACTTGGCGACTGCCCGGCCGATCCAGCCCTGGCCGTGCTGGGCGTTTCTCACGTAAGTCGGCAGGTTGTCCGCCAGGTGGCTGATGCCGTTGACGAGCGGATACCCGAAGGCCACGGCCAGCCCGCCAAACGCGCACACAGCCAGCAACGTCACTACGGTCACCGCGATGCCACGCCGCCGAACCCTTCGCTGAAGGGTCACGACCAGGGGATTCAGCAGCAAGGCGATGAACCCGGCGACAACGAGCAGCAGGATCACGCCGCGCAGCCGGTCGATGATCTTGCCGCCCAGGTAGACGATCACGACCACGGCGACAGTCACGAGAATCGCGCGCAGCGGCACCTTCCGCACCTCTGCGGCGCGCCATAGGCGCGCCCGGCGGGTTTGAAGCGGTGCCGGCTCAGGGTTCACCCGGCCAGCATGCCAGTCCGGGCCGGCCACCCGCAGCTAATGCCCTCGCAGCTAGTGCACCGGCGGAGGCGAGCCGTGCGCGCTCGCGACGAGCTCACGGTCCCACCGGCACACTGCGCACGCGTGATTGAAAACAGACCCGACGAACTCAAGCGCAGTGGCGTGCGGGTCCGCGCTGGCCCGGACGTCGTCCCAGTTCAGGATGTACTCGCCGAGCGCGGCATCCCAGCGAGCGGCGGGCGGCCCGACCAAGCCGTCAGCGAAGGACGACGGAGCAGGGTGAGTGTAGGCGTAGAACGCCGCGACTGGATGCCGCTGGTCTCCTGGCCACCAGCCGACTGCGACCTCTTGCGCATCCATCGCGTTCCGCATGATGAAGTCGGACGACGGCGGCTCGGCTGGCTCGCCCGAGAACAGGCTGACTGCCAGGTCGAATGATCCCCACCACGCGTTGACCGGAGTAGACCGGCCGCGATACGGCGCCCGGAACTCCGTCAGTACCTCGGCGGCCCGGCTGGCAGCGGCAAAGTAGTCCGTCACCTGCTGGCGGTCATAAGTCGCGTGCTCGTCGTCGGCGTCAAGGGGAACACTCCACGGCACCTCCTGCGGTGTCGGGTCGATGTGCACGTCGCCCGCCAGCCTGCGGACACCGGCGAGCAAGTCGCGGGTGACGGCACCAACGGGCCGGTCCGGGGTCAGCGGCACGCGCTCGACCCGGCCGTCGCCGTGCTCGGCGACCGCTTCGTGGCTGTGCAGGTCAAGCAGGACGACAAAGCGTCCGGAGCCGTCAGGGGCAGGCAACGGAGCCGTCTCCCAGCCCCGCGCTGTCAGCCGCAGCGCTGCGTGCTGCAGTTGCGGCTCGGGTGGCGCTAGGGCCACCGCGAACTTTCCGAGTACCTGCGTATGCGCGTGCAGCGTGTCGCAGGTCGCGCTCCACTGCTCATAGGACGCGGCCGGCCAGGCATCAGTCATAGCTGCACGCTAGTTGGTCGCCCGCTGAATCCCGCAAGCGACCCGGCAGGCCGTATGCCCGATTGACATGTGACCAATCGGTCACCTATCTTCGGAAGCGTGGACGAGGTGTTCAAGGCGCTGGCCGACCCGACCCGGCGGGAGCTGCTCGATGAGCTTTTCCGGGCAGACGGACAGACCCTGAGCGCGCTGGAGCAGCGGTTCCCCATGACGCGCTTCGGCGTCATGAAGCACCTGCGCCAGCTCGAGGATGCCGGCCTCATCGTGACGAGGAGGCGCGGCCGGGAGAAGCTCCACTTCCTCAACCCGGTCCCGATCCGGCTGATCCATGACCGGTGGGTCAGCAAGTACGCAGAGCCCTGGGCCGCTGCCCTGAGCGAGCTGAAACAGAATCTGGAGAAGTCGATGGAGAAGGTCTTCGAGATCTACATCCGCACCACGCCCGAGCGGCTATGGCAGGCGATCGTCGATCCGCAGATCAGGAGCAAGTACAACTTCGGCGCGGGCGTGACGTCCGACTGGACGCCGGGAGCGCGGCTCGAGATGGGGCATCCCGGCGGGAACGGACTACTCGGGGAGGGCGAGGTCCTCGAGGTCGACCCGCCGCGGAAGCTGGTTCACACCCTGACCGCGCTGTGGGGCGAAGACGTCAAGAGCGAGGGACCGAGCCGGGTCACCTGGGAAATTGAGCAGGTAGCCGACTCCTGCCGGCTGATAGTGACCCATGACCAGCTGCGTGAGGGCGCCAACGACCAGCTCTACGGTGGCTGGCCGATGATCTTGTCGGGCCTGAAGACCTGGCTGGAGACCGGTGAGCTGCTGACGACCCCCGGCTCGCTGATGTACAGCGGCCTGGGCTGATCGCTCCGAGCGACGAAGGCAAGGCAACGATGCCAGGCACCAGCGCCCCCGCCACCCACATCACCGGCGTGCGCACGATCGGCATACCGGTTCGCGACCAGGACAAAGCCCTGGAGTTCTACACGTCCGTCCTTGGCTTCACCGAGCGTCTGGACATAGCCATAAGGCAGGAAACGCGGTGGATCGAGGTCAGCCCGTCCACCGACGGACCGTCGATCGCGCTAGTCAAAGAGCATGATGACGTTCGGCCTGGTGTCGAGACCGGGATCCGGCTGATAACGGCCGATGCCGACGCTGATCACGACGCCTTGCTCGCCCGCGGCGTGGAGGTCGGCGAACTCTTGCGCTGGCCTGGCGTACCACCAATGTTCAGCTTCCGGGATCAGGACGGCAACAGCCTGGAACTCGTGCAGCAGCCCTGACTGACGGCCGGGCTTGCTCAGCAGCGAGCCCGGCCTCAGCCACCGCAGCCGCCCAGCCACCGCAGCCGCCCAGCCACCGCAGCCCCCCAGCCGCCGCATCTGCCAACCCGCAGCACCCGCCCAGCCACCGCAGCCGCCCAGCCACCGCGGCCCGCAGGCCACCGCAGCCCCCCAGCCACCGCAGCCACCGCAGCCGCCGCTAGGCACAGCGGTCGTACGATTCCTGTCGCTAGAACGACGTCAGTCGTACGACCGCTGTGGCTAGAGCATGACAGCCGGACGCGAAGAACCCGCCAAAGAGTGCACAAACCGCCCGGCGACCTCAGTGCCGGCTGCCGCGCCGTCCGGCGTTAGCGTAGAAACACGACGCAGCGGTCTCCTCTCGCTACCAAGCGTGACCTGGCGCTTGACATATTGCGCGCAGCGCTTGGTATAGTATGCATGTGACCCTAAGAGGAGGCACTGATGGTTGATACTCGCGCACTAGCGCAAGAAGTCCAGGACCAGCTGGTCGCAGCTGTGCATCGCGGCCAGGAGCAGTTCCGCAAAGGCCAGGACCAGGTCCGGAAGAGCCAGGACCAGGTTCGCAAGAGCCGCGAGGCAGTGGCTGAGGCGATCCGCACCGGCAACGAGCGTGCCAGGGCTGCCCGGTCGAACATCCCGGTGCGCATCCCGGCACTGGGCACGCTGACCGACCCGGCGAAGCTGCGGGCCAGGTCGCAGGAACTGGCCGACCAGTTCCTGGCCAGCCAGCGTCACCTTGCTGACCGGGCCATCGCCAGCCAGCGCCAGTTCGCTGACCGGGCTGTCGCGAACCAGCGGCAGTTTGCTGACCAGGTCGTCGCAAGGCAGCGCGAGCTTGCCGGCCGAGCGCTGCAGTCTGCGGGCCCTGTGGTCGCGCAGCGTGTTGCCAAGTTGACCCAGGTGGTCGAGGGCCTGCCCGGAGTCAGGAGGCTCGCGCAGCCGGATGCCAACGGGCGAAGCACCGTCAGGGCAGAGCGGCTCGCCACTCCGGCTGATATTGCCGCCGCAGAAAGCAACGTCACCCCGCTGCGCGTAGCCGACGTTGATGCCGAGGGGGCTGCCGGGCCGGCCAGAGCGCGTAAGCCGCGGGCTTCCCGGCCGAGCACTAAGACGCCTAACGCGCGCAAGTCGGCCAGTGCGGCGAAGTCGGCCAGCACGCCAAAGTCGACCAGGGCGACCAAAGCTGCGAGCACCACCACGACCAAGGCGCGCGGTGCCGCGAAGCGGGTTAGCCCGGCAAAGCCGGCCAGCACGACCAGGTCAGCCAGTACGACCAAGTCAGCCAGCACCACGAGGTCGGCTGGTGCCCCGACGCGGGCCAGCGGAACCGCCCGGACGAGCACGACGGGGCGGACCAGTTCCACGAAGCGGGCCAGCACGACGGGGCGGGCCAGCGCCACGGGGCGGGCCACCGGCAAATCAGCTAGCGGCAAGTCGCGCAGTACTAAGTAGTGCAGCCACAAGAAGCTCCGACGCCAGCTGGCGACGACAGCCCTGCTAACCGCTCCCGCGGCTGGCAGGGCTGGTCGCTCGCCGGGCCAGCGAATCCGGTACCGCGTGACCAGACGCCGCGTGACCAGACGCCGCGCGATGAGTCCGGCGCAAGGTTCCGGGTGCGAACGAGAGACGAGATGGCCGAATCGTGGGACTCGCAGATGCAGGCGCTCGGGGCCTTCATCCGCGATAAGCGCAAGATGGCCAACTTGTCGTTGCGGCAGCTTGCCGAGCGAACCAAGCTCTCTAACCCCTATCTGAGCCAGATCGAGCGCGGACTGCATCAGCCTTCGGTCCGGGTCATTCGGCTGATCTCCGACGCTCTGAACGTATCGGCAGAGACGCTCCTAGCCCAGGCGGGCTTGCTGCATAAGGACACCAGCGGCGAGGCGTCGGCTCAGGATGCGCCGCTCAGCATCGAGGCGGCCATCAGGGCCGAGTCACGACTGAGCGAGGACCAGAAGACCGCGCTGATCGCCGTCGTGAGAAGCATGCTGCCTGCCGAGTAGCGCTGTTCGGGGCCGGCGGGGGCTTTGTCGTGAAGATCGGAGAAGGCGCGCCAACCGCTCTGCAGGCCTATTACGATCTGACAGGTGACTGACCCGAGCCAGCCAGCAGAGCCGCAGTCGGCAGACGCGCTGCCCGATAGCGGCGCTGAACTGCCACGGCGCAAGCCAGCGGGCGAGGCACCGCCTGCGAGCGGGGGGTCATTCTTCGAACGCGCAGAGTCATTGTCTTCGCTCCCGCCACCGCCTGCGGACGAACTGCCACAGCGACGGTTCTTCTGGGAAACGGCGTCACCCGCTGCCGGCTCAACCCCTGCAGGGTCGGCGGGCGCTGGCCCGGCTCGAGTTCAGTCAGGTGCTACTGGTCGGCTGGCGCGTGAGTCAGCGCCGGACGGCGATTCGCTGCCCCAGCGCGCCGGTTTCCTCCGGCCGGGCGGGCAGCTGCCGCAGCGCGACGCGGGCGCTCCGCCGCAAGGCAATCTCTCCCAGCGCGACACCGGCCCACTCCCCCAGCGCGACACCGGCTCACTGCCGCAAAGCAGTCTCCCCCAACGCGACGCGGGCGCTCCGCCGCAAAGCAATCTCTCCCAGCGCGACACCGGCCCACTCCCCCAACGCGACTCCGGTTCACTGCCGCAAAGCAGTCTCCCCCAACGCGACGCCGGTTCACTGCCGCAAAGCAGCCTCCCCCAGCGCGACACCGGCTCACTGCCACAAAGCAGCCTCCCCCAGCGCGGCGCCGGCTCACTGCCGCAAAGCAGCCTCCCCCACCGCGACACGGGCGGCCTCCCCCAGCGCGACGCGGCTCCAGAAGGCGGCGGCGCCCTGCCCAGAAGGACCACAAGGACTCGCCCGGCCGGCCGTCACCGCAGTCCGCACCGGCTGTCGGTGGCGTCGGACGCTCCCGCGCTTGTGCTCGCCGTTCCCGGCCGGGCCCAGGCCGATGCCACCGACATCGGCTCACGCGTGGCCGAAATCGCCGGGCTCTCCTGCCCCGGAGTGGACATCCGGATCGGTTACCTCGAAGGCGATGAACTGCCGCTGTCGGAGTGCCTGATGCCAGACGGCCCGGACTCCGAGAATCACGACCAGTTCCCCAGCGTGGTCGTCCCCCTGCTGCTGAGCCCGAATGCCAATATCGACGCGAGGCTCCGGCAGCTGGCCGTGGCGCCGGCGATACCGGCCGTCGTGGCCGGGCACCTCGGACCCCACCCGCTGGTAGCCGAGGCGCTGCACGCTCGCCTCGCCGACGCAGGCCTCGCCAGGCCAGCTCGCTCGACCGGGCTGAGTATTTCCGCTGACAGCCGGGGCGTCGTGGTTCTGGCGGATGTCGGCGAGCAGGCGGCGAGCGCCGCCGGTGTTGCCGCGGTTCTGCTTGCGTCCCGGCTTTCGGTGCCGGTGGTACCAGCATCGCTCGGCGACCCGGCCAGCATCGTCGACGCGGTCAGCCGGCTCAGCGAGTCCGGCGCTGCCAGGCCCGTGCTTTCGCCCTGCCTGATCGGACCTGAAACCAACGCCTCCGTTCTCGACGATCTGAGCGCGGCTCTCGGCGCGCCGTGCGCACCCACACTGGGTTCCCATCAGGCAATCGGCCAGCTCGTCGCGATCCGGTACGGCGCGGCACTGGCGACTCTCAGCCTGGCCGGCTGACACCCTGCAGCACCGCTAACGGTCCGGCCGCCGGCGCCGGGCTGGAGGCGCAAGGCCGCGGCCTGGGAGGTTGCGGCGGGTGGCAATTGCTCGTTCCCGGTATTAGAAGGTTTCGTTGACACGGCGTCCCGTTGTGCGCTGGGCTTACCAACTGTGGACCGCACAGCAGTTCACATTCCGAACCTAAGGCCGAGAAGAGGTCGGACATGAGTCAGTGGAACGCCATGACCTACGAGGGCAAGGACACGATCCTGCGCGTCGTCCGCAATGAGGCCGACGAGATGTTCGCGCTGGCGGGGGCGCCGGGTGCGTGGGATGCTCCGACGGCGTGCGAAAGCTGGAAAGTAAGGGACGTCGTCGGGCACATCGTCGACACGACAGAGGGTTATTTCCGCGCCTTCGATACTGCCAGGGCCGGGGCCGAGGCGCCTGCGCCACACGGCCTCGTTGTGATGCACGAACTCGCCGGGCGGGGCGGCCAGGAGCTCGGCGCGGAGTCACAGCAAGAGCTGCTGTCCCGCGCTCGCGCCGATCTGGACAAGATGATGGGCATCCTGGAGCCGCTTACCGCGGACGAGTGGACCGGCCTGATGGTCCCGCACGCCTACATGGGCCCGGTACCGGCGTTCGTCTACGCGGGCGGCCAGCTGATGGACTACGGCGTGCACACCTGGGACATCCGGCAGGGCAGCGGCCACGCGCACGCGCTGTCGGCCGACGCGGCTGACCTGCTCGTGCCGTTCATGTTCATCATCTGGCAGTCGACAATCCGGCCGGACGCCGACCTAACCCCGTTCAGCATCGGGATCCGGGTCAGCGGCCGGAACGCAGGCGACACCCGGGTGTCGATCGGCGAAGGCGGCATGAGCTACGAGCCGGGCCGCATCGACGACTTGCCGGCCATCCTGGAATTCGACCCGGGCAGCATGGTGCTGACCGCTTTCGGCCGGATCAACGGCGGCACGGCGAGCGGCGACGTGGCGCTGGCCAACCGTTTCCTGAACCTGTTCTTCCGGATCTGACAGGCTCGCGACGGTGCTCAGCGTTTGCAGTTCTCCGTGACTAGCGCGGAAAACTGCAAACGCTAACCCGCCATTGTGTCCTAGAGGTGACTCACGAACGTCGCCAGTGATTCTGCGAACGTGCGCAGATCGTCAAAGATGCGCTGCACTAAGGTGGCTGCCCCGTCGGGGTCGGTCAATAAGTAGAAGACAACAAACGCGACGACGAGCCAGCCGATCAGCCGTGCCATCTGCTCGCCTCCCTCTGATCTCTGCGGCGCCGCGGTGTTACCGTCCAGTGCCCGCGGCGCAAAGGGCCAACCATGTTCTTGCGCGGAACGGCACCATCCCTGCGCGGCTTAGACCACACCTCCTGACGGGAAACGCGCTTCTTTCGCGCCGGTGTCAGCCAGCAGGCTCGACGGTTGGGGGCTCAGTGGTCGCCGATGACGGCATGCGGTAAGCCGGAAGCGGAGACGGCAGAAGCAGCATGAATCCGATGAGGCCGCCGGCGCTGGCTATCCAGAGCGCGGCTCGCAGGCCGATCAGGGTCCCCAGCAGGCCGCCGAGCAGCGAGCCAACTGGCCGCGCGCCGTAGTTCACCGCCTGGAACGCGCCGGACACCCGGGACCGCAAGTCGGCAGGGATGACGGCGGCGAAGATCGAGCCGATGCTGATGTCGAGCACCATGACCCCGAAGTCGGACAGGAACTCGGCCGCGAACAGCATACTGAGCACCAGCGGACGCGGCCCGCCAGCCAGCGGCACGAGCATGAGCGGCGCGGTGAACCCGAGGCACCCCAGAGCGTAAGCCCAGCCCACCCCGATTCGGTCAGCGATCCGCTTCGTGAGCAAGGCGCCGATCACTCCGCCGCTCGCGGCTAGCCCGAGCACCAGTCCGATCTCGCCTGCGTTGACATGCAGGACCCGCACCGCGAACAGCAGGAACAGCGCGGAGAACATCAGATTGAAAAAGTTGATGATCGCGACCGCGAGCAGCGAGGCACGCACGATCGGCGAGCGGCGGATGAACCGCGCGCCCGCGGTCACCGCTCCCTTGCCGCCGCGATCCGGCGGCGGCTCCCCGGGGCGGATCCGGTGCAGGAAGAACGCAGAGCCGAGAAAGGACAGCGCGTCGGCAGCGATCGCATAGGGAGCCGACAGCGCCTGCACGAGCAGGCCGCCGGCGCTCGGGCCGGCCACGAACGAGAGCGCACGGCTGGCGTAGACGAGGGTGTTGCCCTCGAGATACTGCTGCTCGGGTACCACGGCGACGAACAGCGCGGAGTTCGAGACGTTGAAGAACACGCTCAGTACTCCGGCGGCGAATGCGATCGCGTAAAGCTGGGCCAGCGTGAGCACGCCAAGCGCATAGCTCACCGGGATGCTGGCCAGCAGTGCGAAGCGGGCCAGGTCGGCGGCGATCATCGTTGCCCGCCGTCGCCCTCGCCGGTCTACCCAGGCGCCGGCGTGCAGCCCGAACAGCAGGCTCGGCAGCCAGACCAGCGCGGTCAGGTAGCCCATGTCGGCCGCGTCGGCATGCAGTACGAGGACCGCGGCCAGCGGGATTGCGATACCCGAGATCTGGTCACCGAACATCGACACGGTCTGGCCGGTCCAGTACCGGCGGAACTGAGTCTCCAGCAACAGGCGCGGGATCCTGGTCGCCAGCCGCCGCCCGAGCGCGGAGGTGCCGGGCCGTCCTTCGGCCTGCGGCTTCGGGCCTACGCCAGCCGGTGTTGGCAGCTGGCCGGCGACGGCCGGCGTTGCCGGCTGGCCGGCGACGGTGTCCGTAGCATCTGCCGGGCGGTCCTCCTCTATCGCCGCCACTCAGCAGTCCGGTGCTGGCTCGCTCGGTGCATCCACGATGGGATGCGCGATGTGCAGGTACGTGACCAGCCGTGCGCCGGGCGGCCTAAGCGCAGGACTGGCCTGGCGATCCAGGTAGGGATCCAGAAGCTCGCGCGTGCGCTCAGCCAGCTCAGCGAGCTCGGCGGCGGTGAGATAGACGAAGTCGTCGCCGAACTGCGCGGCCTGCTGCCACTCCTCGGGTTCGTCCGGCTTGGCTTCCAACCAGCGCATGAGGTCGGCGATGTAACGGTCGGCGATGACGGCTCGCAGCAGGTCGGCCGCCGCGTCGACCTTGGGATCCTCGGCGTAGTCCGGCACGCTCGTGAACATCGTGGTAGGCCGCCACGGTCGTTCCCGACCCTGTCCGGTGCCGGTCTCCTCGACCAGCCCGTACTTCGCCAGCTGACGCAGATGGAAGGAGCAGCTGGCCGAACTCTCGCCGACCAGCTCGCCGGCCTGGGTCGCGGTGAGCTGCCCGTGGATGCGCAACTGGCCGAGCAGCTTGAGCCGGATCGGATGCGCCAGCGCTCGCAGCGCCTTCGGGTCCGTGAGCTGCTTGATCGTCCGCGGTGAACTGTTCTCGGCCATGAGAGCAAAGATACCTTTGCAAAGGAGTGTTTGGAAAGCTATCTTTGCTCGCTGAAATCGGGGACTGTTAGCTGAACCGGCGGGTGCGCCAGGTTTGTGCCGATCTCTGGCACCGGCAGCTGCGGGCGGGTGCCGCTAGCGGTGCCAAAGGGCGTGAATTAGGCATCGTGACCCCTAGAGGGCCATCGATAGACAACTCACGTCCTTCAGCAGGCTCGCCGGACACCTGTTCTCAGGCCGCTGGCGCCTACGTCACGCTCGCTTAGCGCGTTCATCGGCCCGCTGGGCGGCCGCGCCGGTTAGGCCTCCGGCGGGGCCACGTACCGGACTGCCTCGTCGATCTCCCGGTAGATGGAGTTCCCGGCCGGGTTGCGCATCTCCTCAGCCAGGTGGCCGAGCAGCCCGGCGGTCCGCGCCAGCAGGGCAAAGCCGCGCAGCAGGTCCGGCGGGAAACCAAGGTCAGCCAGCGCGGCCCCGCATACCCCGGCGCCGTTTAGCGGCAGAGTCCGGCCGATGATCGCCGGATGCACCCGGCCGACCGCAGCGAACAGCAGCAGATGCGGGCCGAGCACACCGGATTCCCCGGCGATCCGGAAGATAACCGGCGTGCGCGGGTCACCGTCCTTGTGCACAGGATGACCAAGTCCGGGAACCAGCTTGCCCGCCGCCCGCTGCGCCCGCACGGCGGTCGTTGCCAGCTCATCCCAGCCCGCATCAGTGTCCGGCAGCGGGCCCTCGTGCGCAGCCAGCGCAGCCGCGAGGAAGCGGCCGCAGTCCTCAGTCACGCCGAGATACCGCGAGCCGCCGCCGAGCAAGCCCGCCGCCAGCGCGCCCTGCACGGATTCCGGCGCGCCGGTGAGGGTGAGCCGCGCCGCGATCACCGACGGCGTGAAGCCGTGGTCGGCAAGCGCGACGAGCACCGACTCGAATAGCTTCAGCTCGCCCGCAGCCGGCCGCCGGAGCGCGGCCAGCCAGAATGCGAGCTCGCCGAAGCTGATCTGCCCCATCAGATCCTCGGCAAGGTTCTGGCCGAGGACGGTGATCGTGGTGGCGTCGGCGGTGCCGATCGAGGTCGGGTACTCAGTCACAGTTCTCCTTGATAGCTCTGCGCCGCATGCTGTGTCGACTGCTGCTGGCCCGGCTGTTGCTGGCTCAATTGTTGCTGGCTCGGCTGGGCTGATTCGGCGTCGTACTCACCGTCCGGATGGCCCTCCGGCAGCCGGTGCTTAGCGACCCGGGCCGTGGGCGTGCGCGGTAGCTCGGCGATCTGCTGCCAGTACCGCGGCACTTTGAAAGCCGCGAGCCGGGCGGCCGCGAACGACCGCAGTTCGGCAAAGTCAAGCTGCTGCACGTCAGCCGCAGGCACGATGAACGCCTTGACGTCCTCTTCGGACAGCTCTGACGGGACGCCGACAACTGCGCACTCCAGCACCGCGGGGTGTGCCATCAGGACGTCTTCGACCTCCAACGGTGACAAATTCTCACCGCGGCGGCGGATCACCTCCTTAACCCGGGAGATGAAGGTGTACGTGCCGTCGTCGCCAACCGTTACCAGGTCGCCGGTGCGCAACCAGCCGTCGTGCATGAGCGCGGCCGTCTCAGCTGGCATGCCCCAGTAGCCGGGCGTCAGCACCGGGTTGGTCAGCTCGAGTTCGCCCGTTCCGCCAGGGCCGGCTACCGACCCCGACTCATCGATAACCCGAGCGTGATTGATGGTGCCCAGCACCGGGTGCTGCCGCACCGAGCCCAGCGTGCCGAACGGCCGGGTTCCGCGTGCCCAGATGAGCCCGTACGGCGACTCAGACAGCGCGTATCCGACCACGATCCGCAGGCCGAAGCGCCGCTCTATGGCTAGCTGCCGGTCACGCTCCGGGGCCGGCCCGGTGTAGCACAACCGCAACGGCGTGTCGGCGTCGTCGCTGCGCTCGGGCTGGCGCATCAGGATCTCCAGCATGGCGCCGATCGCGTTGAACTCGGTCGCCCCGTGCCGCCGCGCGGTGTCGAGGAACGTGCTGGCCGAGAACCGCTCGGCGAGGACCAGCCCGGCACCGCAGGCCAGCGAGCCCATCACCGAGTAAGCGGGCGCGTTGACGTGGAACAGCGGCAGCGTAGTCAGCATCCGGTCGGCTGCGGTCAGTTCCATCCAGAACCCGAAGCCCTCGCCCGCCATCGCGTACGCCCGGTGCGTCTGCATGACGAGCTTGGACCGGCCGGTGGTCCCCGAGGTGGGGATCAGCACGGCAACGTCGTCCGGTCCCACGCCCGCGTCCGGCAGTCTGGCGTTCCGGGCCGCCGCTGCCATCGCCGCCTCATCCGCCCAGTCGGCCGGTATCAGCGACAGCACATCAACTTCCGGAGGAAACGAGGTCGGCATCAGCGCGCCGCCGCCCGCCCGGCCAGTCTCGTCCGGGCCGGTCTCAGCCAAGCCTGAGCCGGTGCGCGCCGCTGACACGACGTCGGCCAGGCGGGCGTCGGAGATCAGCAATCGCGGCTGGACCTGGCCGATCAGCCCGGCTAGCTCGGCCGGCGTGCCGCGCGGGTTGACCGCGACTGCGACCGCGCCCAGCGAGGTCAGCGCGAGCCAGCTCAGCAAGTACGGCGGCGACGTGCTCGCGGTCAGCATGACCAGGTCGCCCTTGCCCACGCCGGCCTCCTGCAGCGCCGCAGCGGTCTGGCCGACCGCCGCGACCGCGCCGCCGAACGTCAGCGAGCCCGAGTCGCTGCGCAGCCAGATGCCGCCGGAGTCCCGGTGCGCGGCCGCCGCGATCAGCCGCGGGATCGTACCGGTGTGCCCGGCCAGGCTCACCGCGCCCCTGTTCACCGCGGTCCTGTTCACCGCGGTCCTGTGCATCGCGGTCCTGTGCATCGCAACCCGCCCGGCTGACTGGACACAGTCACGTCCCGGCCTTGGGGGCCAGTGCCCAGAACGCCATCAACAACCCGCCGGTACGTCGTCTCGAGCTCGTAGTCCTTGTCCGGGCCGACCACCTGCCAGGTCTCGGTGAAGCTGTCCGCGCCGTGCCGGGTCACTGTCACGTGGTAACGGTCAGCCCGGCACGGGTGGTCGGCCTGCCACGTTCCGGCGCGCAGGTCGAGCCGGTAGAACTCGCGCCCGTCAGCGAACCGGACGTCGGCCGCGCCGTCTTGGCGGCCAGCGTAGATCAGCGACCGGC
Source organism: Streptosporangiaceae bacterium (assembly GCA_035507615.1). Lineage (GTDB taxonomy): Bacteria > Actinomycetota > Actinomycetes > Streptosporangiales > Streptosporangiaceae > JAJYUU01. Next base: position 17,883 of record DATJNX010000061.1, on the reverse strand, counting down.
GCGCGGGGCCCCGGTGGCTGCCGAACCGCAGCTCGCCGTCTTCGGTGTAATCGAGCAGCTGAGCGCCGGCCGATACCTGCGAATCTGGCGCAGCCGGGGAGCCCGCAGCCGGCCGGAACCGGGCCGTGCCGCTGAATACGCCGTCCTGGCCCGCCCGGCGGTCGGTGATCCGGCGCTCGACGTCCCAGTCGCCGCGCAGGAACTCGATCGTCTCGCCGCCAGCACGCGGCGGCGGGCGGACCGGAACGCCTTGCTGCACCCTGCTCTCATCGACGCCCACGGCCGCACGATACCTGGCGGACGGGATGTCGCGCCCGAGTGGCATGGTATGGTCCGTCCTCGTCAGGCCCGCCCCCCGAAAGGCATGTCTATGTCGTCAGTCGCGATTGCACGGCCGCAGCCTCTGGTGCTCGGCGACCTGATCGCCCGCAGCGGCGGCAGGGCCACGCACGCGGTGCGCGATGTGCTCCTCGTCGTCGGCGCGGCCGGCCTCGTGGGAGCGCTGGCCCAGGTGTCGATCCACTTGTCGTTCACGCCTGTGCCGATAACCGGCCAGACGCTGGGCGTGCTGCTGGCGGGCACTGCGCTTGGCTGGCGGCGGGCGGCGGCCGCGATGGCACTGTACGCCGTTGCAGGCGTGGCGGGCGTTCCCTGGTTCGCCGGACACACCTCCGGGTACGCCAGTGCGTCTTTCGGCTACATCGTCGGCTTCTGCTTCGCCGCGACCGCCTGCGGCTACCTCGCCGGGCGCGGCGCTGACCGGTCCGTGCTGAAGTCAGTGCCGGCCATGCTGGTCGGCGAGATCCTGATCTACGCGTTCGGCTGCGCCTGGCTCGCGATCGACCTGCACCTGAGCGCGAGCGCGACGCTGGCCGACGGGTTCACGCCGTTCGTGGCGGGCGACGCCATCAAGGCCGCGATCGCCGCAGGACTGCTGCCGGCGGCCTGGAAGCTGGCCGGCAAGCGCAATTCTTCATGATCCTTGAGACTTATGCGCGCTCCGGCGTGCATAAGTATCAAGGATCATGAAGCGGCGGCCCATTTGCAGTAGCCGGGCAGGCTGACCAAGGATGGCAGAGTGAGTGCTGCCGATCAGCTTGACGTCGCCAGCTGGGCCCCTCAGACCCGCCGCGTCGCCGTGCTGACCGGAGCGGGGATCTCGACGGACTCCGGAATCCCGGACTTCCGCGGACCCACCGGGATCTGGACCAGGGACCCGGCTGCCGAGAAGATGTCGACCTACCAGGTCTATGTCGCCGACCCGGCGGTCCGGCAGCGATCCTGGCAAGCCCGGCTCGCTCACCCGGCCTGGACGGCCCAGCCGAACGCGGCGCACCTGGCACTGGCCAAGCTGGCGCTCAGTTCCATCGACACGACCGTGATAACGCAGAACATCGACGGCTTGCATCAGCGCGCGGGAACTCCGGCCGATCGCGTTCTGGAGCTCCACGGCACGATGTACCAGGTCGTCTGCGTGAGCTGCGAGCACCGCAGCGAGATGGCCGAGGTGCTGAGCCGGGTGCGGGCGGGAGAGGCCGACCCGGCCTGCGCCGATTGCGGCGGCATCCTGAAGTCTGCGACCGTGATGTTCGGCCAGCAGCTCGACGCCGCCGTGCTCGCGCGCGCCGTGACGGCCGCCGAGGCAGCGGATCTGTTCCTGGCGGTGGGCAGCACCCTCACGGTCGAGCCAGCCGCATCGCTGTGCGCAGTTGCCGTGCGAGCAGGCGCTCGCCTGATCATCATCAACCGCGATCCGACTCCCTACGACCCGCTGGCGACCGCAGTCATTAGCGAGCCGATCGGCCAGGCCGTCCCGGCGATCGTCGACGCGCTGCTGTCGGCGCCAGTCAGTTAAAGCCCGTCCGGCTCACGGGACGACAGTGACGGGCCATTTGCCGGCTCGCACCAGCCGGATGGCCAGCGATCCGACGAACCTGTGCCCGGCGTGCGCGGACGCGCCGACCACGATGGCGTCGGCTCGCACCTCGCCGGCGATGCGGACGATCTCGGAGTAGGGGTCTCCGCGGGCTGCGATGAAGGTGATCGAGATGCCCAGCTCGGCAGCGATCTCCTGGGCCCGCCGATCCATCTCGCGGGCAGCCTCGCGGAACGCCTCGTCCTTCGCGACCATCAGCGCTGCCCCAGCGGACCCGGCGCCGACGAACCCTCCGATGGGTGCCACGAACACAGCAACAATCCTGGCTCGCTGCCGCCGGGCCAGGCCCGCCGCGTACCAGCCGGCCCGGCTGGCCGTGGTCGAGTCGTCAACGCCGACCAGGATGACGGACGGGCCGTCCGTGCCGAGCTCGAACGACGAGGAAGACTCCTTGTCGGCGGCGGTCATGCGACCTCACCGGTGCCCATACCGGCACAGTCTAGAAGTAATGGCTGGCCCGGCTCGACCGAGCGCTGGCAAGATCGGCCAGTGACCAAGCCTAGACAGCCCAGCGCTGGCGTGGTTGCCGAAGTGCTCCGCGCGGTCGATCCCGGCCTCCGGCTCGTGGCCAGCCGGCCGCTGACGGGTGGCGTCTCGGCACAGCTGACTGAGATCGAAGCGGCACAGCCGGACGGCCAGGTCGAGCGCCTGGTGCTGCGCCAGTACGGCGCGGCTAACCTGCGCAGCGACCCCCGCGTCGCCGCGCATGAATACGCTCTGCTCAGCCTGCTGCGCACGGCTGGCCTGCCAGTGCCCCGCCCGCGACTCGTGGACGAGGCCAGCCTGGTGCTGCCGGTTCCGTACCTAGTGATCGACTACGTCGACGGCACGCCGCTGATCGAGCTAGCCCAGGTCAGCCAGCCACTAGCAGCCTTTACCGGCAAGCTCGCCGGCGCCCTGGCCCGGCTGCATCAGGCAGCCTTCACGCTGGCCGACGCGCCGTTCTTGGCCGACATCCGCGATCTCTCAGCACGGACGGTCAGCACGCGGCCAGCCCGGCTAGACGAAGCGCTCCGCGAGGCCGAAGTCCGCGCGGCGCTGACCCGCTGCTGGCCGCCACCCCGGGTCAACCGGCCAGTCCTGCTGCACGGTGACTACTGGCCCGGCAACACCCTGTGGCGCGACAACGAGCTTGTCTGCGTGATCGACTGGGAGGACGCGGTGCTCGGCGATCCGCTGGCAGATCTTGGCGTCGCCCGGATGGAGCTCTGCATGGCCTTCGGCATGGCTGCGGCGGACGACTTCACCCGGCAGTATCGCGAGCTCAGGCCGGCCGCGGACGTGACAGCTCTGCAGCACTGGGATCTGTACGCCGCGCTTCGCCATGCTGGCCGGATGACCGGATGGGGCCTGCCGGCCGCCGACCTGGCCCGGCTTCAGTCCGGCCATCGCGAGTTCGTGGCGTCGCTTCTGGGTGCCTGACAGCGATGGCGGCATCACCCGCCGGGGCGCGGCGGGTTGAGACTGCCGCTTGTGCGGCGAAGCCACTGGCCGCGACCAGGTTGTGCAACCACCTCACCGTCTTCCAGGACCACGTCTCCGCGGCTGATCGTGAACCTCGGCCAGCCGTAGATCTCCCAGCCGTCGTAGGCCGAGTAGCCCGCCCGCGACTGCATCCCGGCGCCATCGATCACGCGGCGTCGCTGCGGATCGAGAATGATCAGATCGGCGTCACTACCGACGGCGATGGTGCCCTTGCGCGGAAACAGCCCGAACAGGCGAGCGGGATTCGTCGAGATCAGCGACACAAACCGGCTGAGTGGGATCCGGCCCGTGCGCACGCCCTCGGAGTACAGCATCGGCAGCATGGTCTCCAGGTCGGCAACTCCCTGCCGCGCGGTAACCACGGTCAGCGCAGAGTCGGTCTTAGCCTCAAGCGACCAGGGAGCGTGATCGCTGCCGAGGGTGTGTATCGAGCCGTCGGTGACACCGGACCACATCATCTCAAGGTCGGCCTGCTCCCGGAGCGGGGGACTTCCGATGTACTTGCCGGCATCCGGTTCGCCAAGCACCTTGCTGGTCAGGTGCAGATACAGCGGACGCGTCTCGACGAAGACCGGAAGCCCCTTCGCTTGAGCCCGCCGGGCTGAATCCAGCGCAGCCGCGGACGAGAGATGGACGATGTAGATAGGCGAGCCGGTCGCCTCGCAGATTGCCACGGCCCGTTCGACGGCCGCCCGCTCGGCGGAATCCGGACGGCTGAGTGCCCAGTTCGCCACGCCGCCTCGATCCTGCGCCACCAACTCCGAGCCAGCGAACCGGACAAGAGCACCGTCCTCGCAATGCAGCAAGGTGAGCATCCCGCTGCGTCCGGCGAGCTGGATCGCCGAGATCACGTCGTCAATCTGGGCCTCGAACTCCGGCATCGTCATGAAGAGCTTCAGGCTGGCGTGGCCGTCAGCGGCGAGGTGCGGCAGCTCAGCGAGTGTTTCAGAGGTCGCGCTCAGCAGCACCGGATGGAGCACGTAGTCGACCGCCGCGCCGCCGGCCGCAGCGCACAGATCCCGCGCAATTGCCGCCGTCAACGACTGCCCTTGCCACGGGAAGGTCATGTTCCCGACGGTGGTGATGCCGCCGGCGATGGCAGCGCGCGAGCCGCTGTAGAAATCATCGATCCAGTCCGGTTCACCGGGATCGGGCGGAGCCGGCAACGTGAGATGCACGTGCATGTCGACGCCGCCAGGGAGGACGAGACAGCCGGAAGCGTCAATATCCCTCCGCCCGCGGAGGCTCCCGCCCATCTGGACGACCCTGCCGCCCAGCACTCCTATGTCACACTCACCTGAGCTGCCCGACGTAACGACGGTTCCGCCACGGATGACCAGGTCACACTCGTTATCAGTAATCGCCCCTCACCTCAGTCACATCGTCCGCGCAAACACCGCCCGAGATCAACATGTCCGCACGCAGATAAAGTCGGTGCGGTTGCATCGCGTTCAAGGAGGCTCGTCATCACAAACCAGCATCTGCCCGCGCTGGACGCCGCCGCGATCGGAGAACCCGCGGGCACCGGGCCGGCCGGAGCTGGGCCGGCCGGAGCTGGGCCGGCCGGAGCTGAGGCGGCCGGAGCTGAGCCGGCCAGCTTGGCGGCGCCGCTGCCCGCATGGCGGGTGCTGGACATGTCGCAGGCGATATCCGGGCCGTATGCCGGGCGAATCCTCAGCGACCTCGGCGCCGACGTCCTTCGCGTCGAGGGCCCGCGAACCGACGTCACTGACCTGTTCGGTGCCGTCATCGATGGCCGGGCCGGCATGTACGCCCAGATGAACGCGGGCAAGCGCAACGTCGGCATCGACCTTGCCGTGGCTGGCGCGGCGGACCTTGTCGCGGACCTCGCCGCGCAGGCTGACGTGCTGATCGAGAACTTCAGGCCCGGCGTGATGGACCGGCTTGGCCTCGGTTACGAGCGGCTGTCAGCAGCCAACCCGCGACTGATCATGGTCTCGGTGTCCGGGTTCGGCGTGACCGGACCAGATGCAAGCCGCCGCGCGCTAGCGCCTGTCATCCACGCCGAGTCCGGGCTGCTGGCCAGGCAGGCTGAGCTCGATGACCGCGCGCCCGCTGACCTGCCGCTGGCTCTTGCCGACACGTTCACCGGGCTGCACGCGGCCATCGCCGTCCTCACCGCCCTGCACCAGCGAGCAGCCACCGGGCGCGGCCAGCACGTCGCCCTGAGCATGCTCGGGGCCGTCGCGGCAAGCGACGATCACGCCCACGCGGCGATTGACGGCAGCGCCGAGCCGTACAGCTCGCGGGGCACGATCTGGCAGGCACCGGGCGGGCCCATGCTCATCGCCGCGCCGCCCAAGCACGCGTGGGTCATGCTGTCGCGGCGCGGTTTGATCGCCGACCCTGCGCCGCCTGGAAGCGACTTGCAGGTGAAGGCAGCGCTACGCCAGCAGGCCATCCAGGACTGGATGACGTCGTTCGAGGATCGCGATGCGCTTATCGCGGAGCTCGAGGGTGCCGGCGTCGCCTGGGCTGACCTGGCCGACACCGCGGAGGTCTTCGCTGGCGGCGCGCACACGGCGCTGGTAGCCGGCACCGACCGTCGCGTCGTGGCAATGCCATACGACTTCTCGGCCGCGTCGGCCAGCGTCCCGCGCGGCATCGCACGGCGGGGCGAGCACAACGCCGACGCCATCGGCGACTGGCTCGGGCTGGACCCGGCAGTGATCGCCGACCTGACCGCGCGCGGCGTCCTGCTGTCGGGCTAACCTCGATTTACGTGCCACAGTCAGCACGATTTAACGTGACCGGCAGCTAGAATAGCCAGCACGTAATTCGAAGGAAGCCGACGAGATGACGGATCAGGCAACCATAGCTGCGTGCGAGTCGTGCGGCCGCCCACTTTCGCAAAGCGGAGGTAAAGGCAGGCCAAGACGTTACTGCAACGCCACCTGCCGCAGCGCCGCCCGCCGACAACGCCAGCGCGCCCAGACCGGTGACAGCAAGGCCGTCAAGTTTACGTTGACACCATCCGCACGTCAGGACTATGTTGACGAAGTGAGCGCGGCCAAAGGCCCGGTCCGGCAGACCGCGAGTCAGCTCACCCCGGTGGCCGGTCAGCTAGCAGCCCAGCTGATCCAGACAGGGGCAGGGTCACCGCTGGCCGCGATGCGGACGGCCCGCGATCTCGCTGCGCTTGCGAATGCGGCGCTGCAGGAAGCCGTCGACCGCGCCCGCGCGACCGGCTACAGCTGGAAGGAGATCGGCGATGTCCTCGAGACCAGCAGGCAGGCGGCATTCCAGCGGTTCGGCCGGCCGGTCGACCCGCGCACCGGCGAGCCGATGAGCCGGGCAGTGCTGCCGGGCGCCGCCGACAGGTCCATCGAGATCTTCGCCGCCATCGTGGCCGGCGAGTGGGAGGCCGCTCGCGAAGGCTTCGGCCGCAAGATGCTCGACGGCCTGAGCGCCACCATGCTCGCCGACGGCTGGGCACGGACTGCCAGCCTGGTGGGCCGGTACGAGGGCATGGGCGAACCGGCCACGCGCGCGGTCGGCGAGAACACCGTGGTCGACATCCCGCTGCATTTCGAAGCGGGCGAGGCCATCGGGCGCGTGACCTTCGATGCCGACGGCAAGGTGGTTGGCCTGTTCATCCGGCCGGCCGGACAGCAGTGAACCCGAGCGAGCGCCCGAGGAGTTAACGGACATGCGCAGCAATCAGCAACCCGGCCCAGACTGGAACTCCGGCAACTCCGGCATCGGCAGCCAGTTCCTTGGCGGTTCCAGATCGAACGGCAAGCAGCCTTGGTTCGGGCCGAAGCGATTCGGCTGGGGCTACGGGCCGAGAACCTGGCAAGGCTTCCTGGTTACCGCCCTGAGCGTGGTCGCGGTAGTTATCGCGGCCACCGTCGCCAAGGGCTCACCCTGGTTCTACGCGGTGCTGATCGCCGTTGTCGCGGTCCACCTCGTGATCATCGCGATTCAGCGGCCTCGCTGACCGCGCCCGCCCGGTCAAGGCATCGCATCCGCTCAGAAGTCCTGGTCGAATGCGACCGTGCCGGTCACGCCCACCTGGTAGGCCGATACCCGCCGCTCGAAGAAATTCGACAGCTCCTGCACGTCCTGCAGCTCCATGAACGCCAGCGGGTTGGCCGATCCGTACAGCGGCTCGATGCCGAGCCGGGCCAGCCGCCGGTCGGCCACGTGCTGGAGGTACTCGCGCATGCTGGCCAGCGGCAGGCCGGGCAGGCCCTGGCCGAGCAGGTCGGCGGCGAACTGTGCCTCGCACTCAACCGCCTCGGCGAGCATGTCGCGCACCTGTTCCGCCAGTCCGGAATCAAAGAGCTCAGGCTCCTGCGACCTGACGATGTCTACCACGTCGAACGCGAACGCCATGTGCATGGACTCATCGCGGAACACCCAGTTCGTGCCGGACGCCAGCCCGTTGAGCAGCCCGCGCGAGCGCAGGAAATAGACGTATGCGAACGCGCCGTAGAAGAACAGCCCCTCGATGCAGGCTGCGAAGCAGATGAGATTAAGCAGGAACGAGCGCCGGTCGGCCGCCGTGCGCAGTTCACGCAGCTGGTAAACCGAGTCGATCCACCGGAAGCAGAACTCGGCCTTGCGCCGGATCGACGGGATGTTCTCGACCGCGGCGAATGCATGCGCGCGCTCGACCGGATCCGGCACGTAGGTGTCGAGCAGCGTCAGGTAGAACTGCACGTGCACCGCCTCTTCGAACAGCTGCCGGGACAGGTAGAGGCGGCCTTCGGGCGAGTTAACGTGCTGGTACAAGTTCAGCACGAGGTTGTTCGCCACAATCGAATCGCCGGTAGCAAAAAACGCGACAAGCCGGGAAACGAGGTGGCGCTCGGCCACCGTTAGCTTCCGCAGGTCGGTCAGGTCGGAGTGCAGGTCCACTTCCTCGACTGTCCAGGTGTTCCTGATCGCATCCCGGAAGCGGTCGTAGAACGCCGGATAGCGCATCGGCCGCAGCGTCAGGTCCATGCCGGGATCGAGCAGCATCCCGGTCACTGGCACGCCTCGCAGGTCTCCGGGTTCTCCACGGAGCACGCTACTGCTCCCTCAGCCGAGGCCGGCTGCTCCGGTATCTCCGGGGCGACGGTCGCCTGCGCAATCCTGGTCGCTGGCCGAGACCGCAGGTAATAGGTCGTCTTCAGCCCTGACTTCCACGCGTGCAGGTACATCGACGACAGCTTGCCGATGGACGGCGCTGCCAGGAACAAGTTCAGCGACTGGCTCTGGTCGACGAACGGCGCCCGGGCGGCAGCCATGGCAATCAGCGCGCGCTGCGGCAGTTCCCAGGCAGTCCGGAACAACTCGCGGGTGTCGGCCGGCAGCTCCGCAACGCCCTGAACGGATCCGTCAGCGCGCTTGATCGCGTCCCGGATGGCGTCAGTCCACAGCCCGTGCGTCTTGAGCTCCGCTACCAGCGCGTTGTTGACCTGAATGAACTCGCCGGACAGCGTCTCGCGCTTGAACAGGTTGGACACCTGCGGCTCGATGCACTCGTAACACCCGGCGATAGAGGCGATGGTCGCAGTTGGCGCGATAGCAATCAGCAGCGAGTTCCGGAGCCCTGTCGCCGCGATGCGTGCCCGCAACGCAGTCCACCGTTCCTCCTGCCCTCCGGCGACACCCCACAGATCGTGTTGCAGCTGGCCGGCGGCAGCGCGTGTCTCCGCGAACATCGGATGCGGGCCATACCGCTCGGCGAGGTCGGCGGACGTCTCGAGAGCAGTCAGGTAAATCTCCTCGCCGATCCGCGCGGCAAGCTCCCTGGCGGCGCCCGAGTCGAACGGCAACCGCAGCGCGAACAGCACGTCCTGAAGGCCCATCACGCCGAGCCCGACTGGCCGCCAGCGCGGGTTCGATGCGGCTGCTTCCTCGCTCGGGTAATAGCCAGCGTCGATCACCCGGTCCAGGAACGGCAGCGCCGTCCGCACGGTCTGCCGCAGCTTCGCCCAGTCCACGGCGCACTCCCCTGCTGGACCAGTGATCAGATGCCTGGCCAGGTTGACCGAGCCGAGGTTGCATACCGCCGTCTCGCAATCGCTCGTTACCTCGAGAATTTCGGTGCAGAGGTTCGACGCGTGCACGACGTGGCCGGCCTGTGCGGTCTGATTGCACTTGGCATTGGAGCTGTCCTTGAACGTCATCCAGCCGTTCCCGGTCTCGGCCAGTGTCCGCATCATCCGCGCGTACAGATCGCGCGCCCGCACCTGACGCACGTACCGGCCGTCCGCCTCGGCCTGGCGGTAGGCCAGATCGAACGCGTCACCCCACAGATCGGGCAGCTCAGGCACGACGTCCGGGTCGATCAGCGACCACGCTTCGTCGGCCTCGACCCGGCGCATGAACTCGTCCGGGATCCAGTTGGCGAGGTTCAGGTTGTGGGTACGCCGCGCGTCTTCCCCGGTGTTGTCGCGCAGTTCGAGGAACTCCTCGATATCCGGATGCCAGGGCTCGAGGTAAACGCAGGCAGCACCCTTGCGGCGGCCACCCTGGTTGACGGCAGCTACCGACGAGTCGAGCGTCCGCAGCCAGGGCACGATGCCGTTGGACTGCCCGTTCGTCCCGCGGATCAGCGCGCCGCGGGAGCGGACCCGCGACCAGCCGATGCCGATCCCGCCGGAGAACTTGGACAGGCGCGCTACCTGTGCGTACCGGGCGTAGATCGAGTCCAGTTCGTCTCGCGGCGAGTCGACCAGGAAGCAGGACGACATCTGCGGGTGCTTCGTGCCGGAATTGAACAGCGTTGGCGAGCTGGGCAGGTAATCCAGCGCCGACATCATCCGGTAGAAGCTGATCGCCTCGGCCGGCGTCCTGGCGAGGCCGCAGGCGACGCGGAGCAGAAAGTACTGCGGGGTCTCGAGCACCAGCCGGCTCGACGGGTGCCGCAGCAGGTACCGGTCGTACACAGTCTTGATGCCGAAGTACTCGAACCGCAAGTCTGCGTCCTCGTCGACGGCGAAGTCGAGCTTGCGGGCGTTGTCCTTGACGAGCTTCGCGGTGTCATCGCCGATGATGCCTTCGGCGTGCCCGAGCGCGATCGACTGGCTGAACGACGCGATGCCCTGTCCCCGTACTTCCTTGGCGATGTAGCCGGACAGCAGCCTCCCCGCTAGCCGCGAGTACTGCGGATCGGTCGCGATCATGTCGGCGGCAGTCTGGATCGACAGCCGGTCCAGCTCGGCGGTCGTAGCACCGTCGTACAGGCCGCTGATGGTCTTCGTCGCGACGCGCATGGGATCCACGTCGTCCAGGTCGCCCGCCCAGCGCTGAACCGCGCGCACGATCTTGTTGACGTCGACGGGTTCGCTATCGCCGTTGCGCTTGCGGACCTGCATGGTCGCTGGCATCAGAACTCCTCCGGACGGCCGATTGGCTTTGGCGCTACGCCAACACCATATGTAGGAGGTCTGACATTTCTTCGGCACCACATGTTGGGCCGGCGTGTCGTCCTAGTCCTGACGACGCGAGTACCTCAGGCGACGTGTCTCGGGGCGGTCGCTACGCCCGGCGCCGGGCAACTGCGTTGCACTGCGCGCTGTTCGCGTCATATCGTGTCGAGTGTTTCCGGGCGGCGATTCGGGGGTCCTGGTGACTGCCGCGAGCGAACATGACGCGCCCGACCGCGAGCGCGCTGAAACATATCTCCGGCTTCAGGCCGAAGCCGAACTGCGGCGCGCGCTTGCCATGCCGGAATACAAGCCGCCCCGTCAGCCGCTGCCCATTGCCGTCGTCAACGGGATAATCCAGCAGCGTCGGATGCAACGCCGCCGCGCCGCTGTGCAACGAGTGATGGCGCAGCAGGCCAGTGCCGGAAGGACGGCCAGCCGCGCCGCCGCGCCCGCGGCCAGGCTGCTGCGGTTCGCCAGCGCGACCGGGTCCCGGCTGAGCACACGCCTGAGCGGTGCTACCTGGCCACTGCGCCGGCGATTCCGGCGGTGGTATCGCGGCAGAGGTTATCAGTCACCACCTGCGGAACAGTGCGCGCAGCGCATCAACACGCTGGCCAGCATCTTCGCCGCCGTCGGCGCCATCAGCGCGGAGACTGAAACCGATGTGACAGCTGGCTTCGCGGCGGCGCTCGCGGCCCGCGGCCGCATCGAACCGGACGCCTTGCTCGGCTCTCACATGCTTCGCCGCTGGCCGATGCGCAGACCCAGGGGCGCTCAGCTGGCTTCGGCGGGCCCGCTCAGCGCTCATCCGGTCGGCCTGCCAGCGACCGGCGAGATCGAGGGCGTGCCGGTCCGCTTTTACCTCGGGGTACTCGTGACTGACCGGGGCAGCATGACGCTGACAATACAGGCCAGGCTCCAGGCCTCGAAGATCGCGCAGGACCACCGTCGCAGGCAGCACGACCCGATGTTTCACGCGCTGAACGAGACGACCGCGGTCGACGACCGGGGCAGAACGTACGACCTGCACTTCAGTGGCGGCGGCGGCGACACCGAGTGGGACGGCCTACTTCACTTGCACCCCGCGCCGGCCGCAGGGGTGCGATGGCTCGACATGACGCTGCCGGGCGCCGACCTCCTCCGCGTCCCGATGGACGCCCGGCCCGCCGACCTGCGCGTTGCGACGGCAGCAGTGACAACGACGGCCGCCGACCGGTTCCTCGACGCGCATACTGCGGGTGTGCTGGCCCGCGGGGCTACCGGTGCGGCCGAGATGCTTGCCGACGACCGGTCCGATTTGCCAGGCGTGGCCGGCGACCTGCTGGCGTCCGGCGTACTGACGGCGAACAGCGAGTCAGTGCGGCGGCTGGCGGCGGCCGCCAGGTACGTCGGCGCCAAGCTTCACGGCGCGCTGGCCGGCATTGAGCCCGGCGACATGCCAGCCGACTGGATTAGCCTCCTCGCCGGGTCGGACCGCGCCGACGGGCCAGCGGGCGTCATTCCGGTCGCTGCTGTCCTGCCCGAGGTAGACGGCGCACAGTGCGTCATCGCGGAACTGGTCTCCGGCAAGGACGCCGCGAAGATGCAAGTTCATGCTCGCGGCTGGCCGGAGCCGCGATTTGGCGGCGGCGCGCGGATCGAGCAGTTCTGGTGGAGCGCGCGAGATGACCTCGGCGGCTGGTACTTTCTCGGCGAGGGCGGCGGAAGCTTCAGCAACGATGAGGCGGACCTGGAACTGCGGTTCAGCCCGGCTATCGATCCGAAAGCCCGGGCACTGGACCTCATCCTGACCGGCCCTACCACTCAGGCCGTCGTTACCGTGCCGCTGAACTGGCAGGAGCCGCTGTGAACGCGGCATGGTGGAACGCGTTCGGGCCGGCCGACACGTCGCTGCGGTGCGGTGACGGCGAGCACCGGCTGCAGTGGGCGGATGGAACGCTGCAATTGCTCGACCATCCCGATGCTGAGGGAGAACTCGTACTGGCCGCACTCGGCGGCGACACCAATCCGTGCCTCGATCTGGTCACGGCCTGGGGCAAGCACAGCGACGATCTCACCGTCCTGATGGTCGGACCGCGCTCAGCCGGCGACGCCGTGACGATCCCGGCCGCGATCCTGGCCGAGGCCGCCTCAATGAGCGACCCCGGCGGACAGGCTTACCGCGGCCTCGGCCACCCGCCGGCACAGTTCGGCGGATCCGGCGGCGGGTTTATCCGGCGGGGTCCAGTTGCCAGCACTGTGACCTACGCCAGCCGCTCCGTCAGCGCCGGGCCGGCAGGCCGGCCGTGGCTGCGGCCTGGCCGGGGGATCGGGCGGTGGCTTGGCAGCAGGCCGTTTGCGCCACCCATCCCCGGGCCGGTAGTCCGGCGGGCGGCGATGCGCCGAGCACGGATGCTCGGCGGGTCCGACGGCGATATCGGGGCTAGAGCCGAGCTGATCCGGCTGCTCGCGCTCGGGCCACCGTTCCAGTTCCGGCTGTCGGCGGCAGTCGCGCACGCCTGGTCCGCTGAGGGCGAGCAGGCAGGTCGCGCGGATCGGGTTCGGCCAGCGCTGACTGCCGCGCTGACTGGCCGGCTGGCGCCCGCAGCGGCGCACTGGCTGGCCGTCGCTCCAGAGGACGTCGACGTGAGCGTGCACGACGGAACTGGCTGGGGTCAGCTCGTACTGGCCAAGATCCGAGGGAAAGGACAGCTACAAGCGCAACTGCCGGTCGGCTGGCTGGCCTCGGTGTGGGCACCAGGCTTCGCGGTAGTGGACGGGCACCTGGTTGTCAGCGTGCTGCATGCAGCGTGGCCGGCTGCCCGCGTACTCGCTATCCGGTCCCCCGGCAAGGAGCCGTCCGAGCTGAGCATCCGCAGCGACAAGGGACACTGGAGCGTGACTTCGCAGTAGTGCACGACGGCTACTGCTGGACTACCGGGGAGCAGATGTGGCTGAAAGCGGACGGGCCGCGCGGCAGCGGGCGGCAGCCGAGGCGCTGGGCGTTGCCGTCGCGGCGCGGGTGCCTGTACTGCTCTGGGGTGCACCCGGCACCGGCAAGACGTCCGCGATCCGCGCCATGGCGCACGCGATGGGCTGGCCGTGCGAAACAGTGATCGCCTCGATCCGGGAGCCATCAGATTTCGCCGGCCTGCCGGTCGTCATTGGCCAGGACGTCCGGTTCGCTCCCCCAGCCTGGGCGCGGCGGCTGGCTGAGACTGGCCATGGCCTGCTCTTCCTCGACGAGCTTTCCACGGCACCGCCGGCGGTTCAGGCGGCGTTGCTCCGCGTCGTGCTCGAGCGCGTCGTCGGAGACCTGGAACTGCCGCCGAACGTAGCCGTCGTAGCCGCAGCGAACCCGCCCGAGCAGGCAGCCGACGGCTGGGACCTGTCCGCTCCGCTGGCCAACCGGCTGTGCCACCTGCCCTGGGACATCGATCCGCTCGCCGTGGCCGACGGACTTGCAGGGGGATTCCCCGCGCCGCAGGTGCCCGTCCTCCCGGACGGCTGGGAGGCCGAGCAGCACCTAGCGCTGGCTCTGGTCGCCGCGTTCCTGCATGCCCGGCCCGCACTGGCGTCAGCGCCGCCTACTGACGCCACCAGCGCCGGCAGAGGCTGGCCGAGCCCGCGAACCTGGGAGATGGCCGCGAGACTCTGGGCCGCCAGCGGAGCCGCGGGCGTGTCCGGTGAGGCGCGCTCGGCCCTCGTCGTCGGTGCCGTCGGGGACGGCGCGGGCGCGGAGTTCCTGGCCTGGCTCATGGAGATGGACCTGCCTGATCCGGAGGCAGTGCTCGCGAACCCGTCATCGTTCCGCCTGCCCAAGCGGGCAGACCGGGCATACGCCGCAGTCGCCGCCGTTGCCGCCGTGGTCGAGGCTGATCCGAGCCCTGACCGCTGGCGGGCCGGCTGGCAAGTCCTCGGGCTGGCTGCGAACTCCGCGCCGGACGTCGCGGCCGTCGCAGCGCGGGTACTTGCCCGGTGCCGGCCGGACGGCGTGCCACTGCCTGCGGAAGTCCGGATGTTCGCGCCGGTACTGCGCGACGCGGGACTACTGCACGGATGACAACACCGGACGCCAGCGGTGCGATCCCCGGGCTCGCGGCGGCCCGGCTGTGGGCCGCGGCCCGCTTCCCGTATCTGGCTAGCGGGATCTTCGGTGCCCGAGTCGTCGCGGCGCCCGGCATCGGGACCGTCGCGGTCGATCCGGGCTGGCGGCTCTGGGCAGACCCGGAACTGACCGCGAACTGGACAGCCGCCGAACTCGGCAGCGTGCTCGTGCATCACGTCTGCCACCTGCTTCGCGAGCACGGTTCACGGGCGGGCGTGGCCGGTGTGCGGCCGGACGAAGCCAGGACCTGGATCCGCAGCGCCGATGCAGAGATCAACGACGACCTCGTCTCGGCAGGGCTGGTTCTCCCTGGCGACCCGGTGCTGCCGAAGCATCTGGGCTGCCAGCCTGGCCAGCTCGCTGAGCAGTACTTCACCGCGAGCCGCGCCCGGACGCCCGTACCGGGCAGGCCGGCGGCGAACGGCCACGACGTGCAGCCCGTTCGTGACGAGCTCGATTGCGGCAGCGGCGCGGACGGCTTCGGCCGCCCGTGGCAGGCGGACCACCCGCCGGTCCTGCCACCATGGCAAGCACGCCTGCTGCAGCGACTCGTCGCCCAGCAAGTGCTCGCAGGCAAACAAGCCGGCAACGTGCCGGCCGGCCTGTTGCGCTGGGCCGAGGATGTGCTGACTCCCAAGGTGGACTGGCGTCGCGCGCTGGCTGCCGAGCTGCGCAAAGCCGTTGCTGACACGGCCGGCGCCGTTGACTACAGCTACCGCCGGCCTTCCCGGCGCGCTGCTGCCGTCGGCAACGTCGTGCTGCCGGCGCTGCGCCGGCCGGTGCCTGAGGTCGCCGTCGTGTGCGACACCTCGGGCAGCATGTCGGACGACTTGCTCGCGGCTAGCCTTGCCGAGGTCGAAGGCTTGCTCGGTGCTCTTGGCCTCGCCCGCCAGTTGCGGGTGCTGGCTTGTGACACCGCAGTCGGGACGACTCAGCGCGTGACGTCGGCCCGGCAGGTGGAACTTGTCGGCGGAGGCGGCACGGACATGGGCGCCGGGATCGCTGCCGCCGCTGCGCTGCGGCCGAGGCCCGCCGTGATCGTCGTCCTCACCGACGGCTACACGCCCTGGCCCGACGATCCGCCACGCGGCAGCAAGGTCGTCGTCGGCTTGCTAGGCGACGGAGCGCCGGAAGCGCCGGACTGGGCCCGCGCCGTCCGCGTCCCGAGCGAAGAGGGCGTCCCCCTCCGGCGGTGAGTCAGGAAGCGCGGCCGGCTAGAGTCCCCGTCCACTACCGTCATCGATTGTCATCGGGAGGGCGTGAATGCCGTACGTCGTCGACTTCGAGAACGTGTCTACTGTCGGCTTGGAATCCTCCCCGGTCGCGGAGGCTCTGGCTGGACTACGCGCCAACGAGGCGCGCTATTACAAGAACAAGTACGATCACGTCTTCACCGTCAGTCCCGCAAGCGATGCACCGGCGACGCTCGACTGGGTGAACCACATCCTCACCCAGGAGCGTGACATCGTCATCTCCGCGCGCCCGCTCGAGGTGACTTCCTTCGAAGTAGACGGTCTTCGGATGGCTTACGTGTTCTACGAGTCCGGCCTGTCGATCAACGTGATGTACGGCATCAAGGACGGGGAGAAGCGCGCCGTCGGGTTCAAACTCTCCGAAGGCATGGAAGTTCCCGAGGAACTGGCTTCCCGCTTCAAATTCGCGCGCCAGAAGTCACGGCTGGCTGGCGTGATCCGCGGCTCTTTCTTCGTGATCAAAGGTGAATACTGAGCCCGAATCCGCGCACCGGTGGTAGCCCCGGTAGGGTGCCCACGGTAGGCGGCCCAGGCCACTGGCCGTCCAGCGGGTTCTAGGCCCGGCCACCCGGCCTGGCTGACCCTTTGGGCCGCGATCGGGCAGGCACTGCGCCAGGCGGCATATTTATGCATCGGCTGCGCTGACCCAGGAGCATCCGGTCAACAAGCAGCCGAATAGCGAGTACGGGCGGAGCGCCGGACCTAAGCCACCAACTGCAGCTCGTGGCTACCCCACGCGGGTGATCGTCCCGTTCAGATTGCACGGCGCGCAGAGTAGTGCGTTGGCCACCACGCCACCGCCGATCGGCCATTGAGTACGGCCCTGTCGGAGGGCAGCGTCGCGCAGGGCCGCTCGCAACTTACCAGCCTCCCCATCTGCAGTCGTGCCTCCCTGATCTCCCAGGCGCCGTCGCGGACCCGCCTGGCTCCGTCGTAAGCCGGGGTCCACGCCGCGGCGGGCAGCCGCATGATGGCGGGCTGCATGTCGTCGGTGATGGTGAACCCGGCCGAGTACTGCAGCCGCCGCCGGGCCAGCCATTCCAGGAACCCGTGGGTGCCGCCGCCGGATCGGCGCGGATCAGCACCCGCCGCCGCGCGGCTGCGGGGAGCTGGGCGAGAGCAGCGCGGGTCGCGGTGATGTGGCCGGCGGCGGTGTTCGACCCGGCGTTGCCGGGGCGGAGCATGACGGCCAGCGGCTCCCCGGATCCTTCCGGCCATGATCAGCAAACACAGTCAGGGGGTGGAACCCGTAGGTTTTCTTCCACGTCGGCGTGGCCTGCTCTGGCCGGCAGTCCTGCCTGCAGTCCGGTGACCCTGGCAGTTTCGGTCAGCAGCAGCGCGCCCGCGTGAGACACGATCCCCGCACCGTCAGCAGACACCAGGATCTTCGGACGCCGGACTGTGTTCCGCATGTGAAAAGTGCCTTCCGCTGAGTACGGACAGGACCCTAGACAAGCCCTATCCTCCCAGTTCAAAGGCACTTTTTCTTGAACGGCGCGCCTCAGCCACTATCCACCGAAAGACCGAGCCTAGCTAGTGAAGGCGCGAGCGTTGCCGCACCGGCTGTGCTGGCGATAGCCGGCTGGGGCCGCATCAGTTGTGGATGCGCAGTTCGCGTTCGGTCTGCTCGTACACGCGGTCCTGGGCGTCATGGTCACGGGACTTCTTGGATGACTTTTTGAGCTTGGCCGAGCTGTAGTAGCCGCCGGTGGCGGTGGCAAGATCGGGATCTGC
>DATJNX010000060.1:0-65963 GCA_035507615.1 Streptosporangiaceae bacterium | reverse complement strand
GCCCGCTGCTCGGGAGTAAGTGGAGGAAGAGCCACGCGAGGTCACCTCGGGTTTCGTATCGAAAAAGTCGCTCCGCGAGGGGAAACTAGCGAGTTACGCCCGGATCGGCAACGTGAACTCCCGTTTGCACCGGCACAAATTGGCCAATATGACACGCCGTAGAAGGCCCTTCACACAGAGTAGTTGCATTTTCGCCAGTAGCGCAATTTTTTGCCCTTCCTGCGACACATCGCAGCCCGCTGACCTGCGCCGTTTACAGCGGTGTAGTACGTCGCAGCAGCGGCTTCATGATCCTTGCGGATCACGAATGGTGACACTCCGCCAAACTTCGACTTAGCATCCGATACAGCCCCGCCTGAGCACCCTTATACAGCGCTATGTACGGTTTGTGAGGGCAGTTTCGGATGCTAAGTGCGCTGCGGGGAGCCCCGAGGCCGGTTGGCGGGGCAGGCGCGGGCGACATAGCCGCTAGCGCCGCACGACCTCAGCGCGGCGGAGTGAGGCGGCGATGGCTGCCGCCGCCGCTCCGGGGTCGGCCGCTCCGGTGATCGGGCGGCCGATCACCAGCAAGTCCGCGCCGGCCCGCAGCGCCTCCTCGGGCGTGGCCACCCGCGCCTGGTCGTTGGCCGCGGCACCGGCCGGGCGGACTCCGGGCGTGATCAGCAGCGTCTCGTCCCCGACCTCGGCTCGCACTGCTTCGACCTCGTGCGGCGAGCAGACCAGGCCGCGAGCTCCGGACTCGACTGCGAGGACGGCAAGCCGCCGGACCGCCGAGCTGACCGGGCCGGCCAGCCCGACCCGGTCGAGATCAGCTTCGTCCAGGGACGTCAGCACGGTCACGGCGACGATCCTGGCGTCCGGTGCCGCGTCGGCGGCGGCCCTGATCGCCGCTCGGCCGGCTGCCGCGTGCACTGTGAGCAGCGACGGCCGCAGGCGGGCAACAGCCCGCGCCGCCCCGGCGACCGTCGCCGGAATGTCGTGCAGCTTCAGGTCGAGGAAGATCTCCACCCCGCTCGCGCCGCGTACCGAGGCCACGGCATCCGGCCCGTACCGCAGGTACAGTTCCAGGCCGATTTTCAGAGTGCTTACGTGCGGGCCGACCAGCGCAGCCCAGCGAGCAGCGGTCTCCAGGTCCGGCGCGTCCAGGGCAACGGCAATGGGTGCGTGCCGGGCCATCAGCTTCTCCTCACTCGGGTACTCGCGTCTACCCGGACGGCCGGGCTTACCCGGGTACCGGGGCTCAGCGTGCGGCCGGTTGCGGCGTGCGGCTGGTGAGCGAGGCCGACCACGTCGGTCAGTCGCTCCACCCCGCGGTCGGTCAGTTCCTCCTCAAGCTCGCGCAAGATCCGCGCGCAGGCCGACGGGTCGTGGAAGATCGTGGTTCCGACACCCACCATCGACGCGCCGGCCAGGATGAGCTCCAGGGCGTCCAGCCCGGTACGCACGCCGCCCATGCCGATGATGGGGACGCCGGGCAGCGCCTCATGGACCTGCCAGACGCAGCGAACAGCGACCGGCCGGATGGCAGGGCCGGACAGCCCGCCAGTCAACCCGGCCAGGCGCGGCCGCATCGTGTCAGTGTCGATCACCATGCCGAGCAGTGTGTTGATCATCGACAGGCCGTCGGCGCCGGCCGACACGCAGGCCTTGGCAACCGCGACGATGTCGGTGACATCGGGCGACAGCTTGGCGAAGACCGGGATGTCGTAGCGCGCCCTGCCCCGGACAGCTTCGATCACCGCAGCCGATGAGTCCGGGTTGCAGGCGAATACCTGGCCGCGGTGCTCCACGTTGGGACAGGAGATGTTGACCTCGATGGCAGTGACTCCTGCCGCGTCCGACAAGCGCCCGGCGAGGTCGGCGTACTCCGCCACCGTCCCGCCGGCGATGGACACCACGGCACGTGCGCCCCTCGACAGCAGCCAGGGCAGGTCACGCCGCAAGAACGCATCGATCCCCGGCCCCTGCAGGCCGATTGAGTTGAGCATGCCGCTAGCGGTCTCGGCCATTCGCGGCGTCGGCCGGCCTGACCGGGGACTCAGCATCACAGACTTGGTGACGATTGCCCCGATCTTCGACACGTCCATGAACTGGGCAAGCTCACGGCCCGCGCCAGCGCATCCGGACGCGGTCATGATCGGATTCGGCAGCTCAACATGGGCGAGCCTGGTCCGGAGGTCAACTGCCATGAGCGTTCCTCCTGGTCACGCCGCCGCTCGCCGCGCCGCCGCGATCTGGATGCGCCGCCCGGTCAGGATGCCCGTCACCGACCGCACTCCCACCAGCACCTGCCAGGTCCGCACCGCGAGCCTGGCCGTTCTGCAGCGCCGCCGCGCGGCGCGATCGCGGCTCCCAGCCGGGCGCGCCGAACGCGTCGAACGGGATCGTGCCCACGTCGTCCCAGCGGACTGACTCGCCGCGGAATACCGGCCCGTCCACGCAGGCCCGCGACATCCGGGTGATCCCGTCGGACCCGATGACCGGCAGCACGCAGGTCATGCACACGCCGACGCCGCAGGCCATCGCTTCCTCGACAGCCGCCTGGACGGGAATGTCGTACCGGCGGGCCAGCGCGGTGATCTGGCGCAGCATCGGCATCGGGCCGCAGGCGTAAATGACGTCGGTCCGGCCGTCGTGAATCGCCTGGTCCAGCAAATCCGTGACCATGCCGCGGGTGCCGAGCGAGCCGTCCTCAGTGGTGATCAGCGCCGTTCGACCGGTCCGGCGCGCGGTCAGCGCGCCGAATACCCGGTCCCCCGATCCCGCGCCAAGCAGGAAGTCGACCTCGCAGCGCCGTTCCTTCAGCTTGCCCGCCAGCGAGAACAGCGGCGCGCTGCCGTAGCCGCCGCCGATCAGCAGGCAGTTGACCGGGTCGCGGGGCAGCGGGAAGGCCTTGCCGAGCGGGCCGGTGACGTCGAGCACGTCCCTCGCGCGCCGCTCCGCCAGCCACCGGGTGCCGGGACCGCGGGAGGCAAACACGAACTCCACCGTACCGCCGTGGTCTGGCCGGACATCATGAATGGAAAACGCCCTGCTCAGCAGCATCGACGTGTCGGGCCCGCCGACCGCGAGCGTGACGAACTGGCCGGGCTTGAAACGCGCGGCGACAGCCGGCGCGACGAGAGTCATCGCGTGATAGGCATCGATCCGGCGCACCGTGAGGACAGTGCCGCGCACCTGCACCGGCCCGGCCTGCGCGTCGATCTCGCTATGCGTCATCTCGTCCCGAGTCCCGATCCTGCCGTCCGCCGCGGCCGCCTGCCGCGTCAGCCGCGCCGCGCAACCGCGCCGCGTGCTCTTGCAGCGACCGGACGCCTACCACGTCCCTGTCGATGGCCTCGATGCCCTGCACCGCGGCCCACAGGCCCTGCACGGTCGTGATGCACGGGATCGCCCGCCGCACGGCAGCCGACCGGATCTCGTAGCCGTCGCGGCGGAAACCCGACTGGCCAGGTCCGCCGAACGGCGTGTTGACGATCAGGTCGACCTGGCCGTCCAGGATCCGCTCGACGATCGTCGGCTCGCCATCCGGGCCGCGGCCGTCACCGTGCTTACGGACGATCGTCGCAGGAACTCCGTTTCGGCGCAGAACCTCTCCGGTTCCGGTCGTTGCCCAGATCTCGAAGCCAAGCTCGGCCAGCCGCTTCACCGGGAAAATCATCGAGCGCTTGTCCTTGCCCGCCACCGACACGAAGGCCCGGCCCTTGACCGGGAGTGAGCCGTAGGCGGCGGCCTGCGACTTCGCGTAGGCGGTGCCGAACTCCTCGTCGATGCCCATGACCTCGCCAGTCGAGCGCATCTCCGGCCCGAGGACAGTGTCCACGCCCTCGCCAGAAGCATTGGCGAACCGGGAGAACGGCAGCACCGCCTCCTTGACCGCGATCGGCGAGTCCACCGGCAGCGTCCCGCCATCACCGGCAGCGGGCAGCAGACCGGCAGCACGCAAGTCCGCGATCGTCGCGCCGAGCATCAGCCGGGCGGCCGCTTTGGCCAGCGGCACTGCCGTCGCCTTCGACACGAACGGGACGGTCCTCGACGCCCGCGGGTTAGCTTCCAGCACGTAGAGCACCCCGGCCGCAAGGGCGTACTGCACGTTCAGCAGGCCGCGCACGCCGACGCCGCGGGCGATTCCCTCAGTCGAGGACCTGATCAGCGAGATGTACTCCTGGCTAAGCGTGATCGGGGGCAGCGCGCAGGCCGAGTCGCCGGAGTGAATCCCCGCCTCCTCGATGTGCTCCATCACGCCGCCGAGATAGAGCTCCGTGCCGTCGTACAGCGCATCCACGTCGATCTCGATCGCGTCGTCGAGGAACCTGTCGATCAGCACCGGGTGCTCGGGCGAGGCTTCGGTCGCCCGCCGGACGTAGTCCGCCAGAGAAGCGTCGTCGTAGACGATCTCCATGCCCCGTCCGCCGAGCACGTACGACGGCCGTACCAGCACCGGGTAACCGATCTCGTGGGCTACCGCCTCGGCTTGCGCCACCGACGTCGCGGTGCCGTGCCGCGGCGCCAGCAGGCCGGCCGCCGCCAGCACCCGACCGAACTCGCCGCGGTCCTCCGCCAGGTGGATAGCTGACGGGGAGGTGCCAACGACCGGCACGCCCTCGGCCTCAAGTGCACGTGCGAGCCCGAGCGGCGTCTGCCCGCCGAGCTGCACGATAACCCCGGCGACCGGGCCGCTCGACTGTTCGGCGTGCACTACCTCGAGCACGTCTTCCAGCGTCAGCGGCTCGAAATACAACCGGCCGGAAGTGTCGTAGTCCGTCGACACCGTCTCCGGGTTGCAGTTGACCATCACGGTCTCGTAACCAGCGTCGGTCAGCGCGAACGACGCGTGCACGCAGGCGTAGTCGAACTCGATGCCCTGCCCGATCCGGTTCGGCCCGCTGCCGAGGATGATCACCTTCGGCTTGCCGCCTGGCGGGACCTCGGTGGCCAGGTCGTAAGTGGAGTACAGGTACGGCGTCCGCGCCGCGAACTCCGCCGCGCAGGTGTCAACCGTGTGATACACCGGCCGCACGTCAACCGACCACCGCAGCGCGCGGATCTCCGCCTCGGTCTTGCCGGTGAGCTGGCCGAGCTGCGCGTCGGAGAACCCCAGAGACTTGGCCGCTGCCAGGGCCCGAGCGGTCGCCGGGCCGCCGACGCCGATCCCGTCGTCCTGGATCTGCCGCGCGTGCTCCTCGATCGCCGCGATCTGATCCACGAACCACGGATCGATCGAGCTGGCCGCGGACACTTCAGCGACCGAAGCGCCGGCCCGCAGCGCCTGGTGAACCGTGGACAACCGCCCGTCGTGCGGCACCGCGCAGGCAGCCAGCAGCGCGCCGCGATCCTCCGGCAGCGACGCCCAGCTGAATGGCGCGCTGCGCTGCTCCAGGGATCGCTGCGCCTTCTGCAGCGCTTCGGCGAACGTCCCGCCGATCGCCATCGCCTCGCCGACCGACTTCATGTGCGTGGTCAGTACCGGATCGGCACCGGGAAACTTCTCGAACGCGAACCGCGGCATCTTGACCACGACGTAGTCAAGCGACGGCTCGAAACTGGCCGGTGTCTCCCCGGTGATGTCGTTGCGGATCTCATCGAGGGTGTAGCCGATAGCCAGCCGCGCGGCAATCTTCGCGATCGGGAACCCGGTCGCCTTGGACGCCAGCGCGCTGGACCGCGACACCCTCGGGTTCATCTCGATGACGACCATCCGGCCGGTCTGCGGGTGCACCGCGAACTGGATGTTGCAGCCGCCGGTATCCACGCCGACCGCGCGCGCAGTGGCGATTGCCACGTCGCGCATGTGCTGATACTCCCGGTCAGTCAGCGTCATGGCCGGCGCGACCGTGACCGAGTCGCCGGTGTGCACGCCCATCGGGTCGATGTTCTCGATCGAGCAGACGATCACGACGTTGTCGTTCTTGTCGCGCATCAGCTCGAGCTCGAACTCCTTCCAGCCGAGCACAGACTCCTCGAGCAATACTTCGGTGACCGGGCTGGCATCCAGCCCGGAACCTGCGATCCGGTCCAGCTCGCCCGGCGTCCGCGCGATGCCCGAGCCGGTCCCGCCGAGCGTGAAGGACGGTCGCACGACAACCGGGAAGCCCAGCTCGGCCGCCGCCGCCCGGCACTCGTCCAGCGTGTGACAGATCCGGCTGGACGGAACCTCCGCGCCGACGCCAACCACGATTTCCTTGAACCGGTTCCGGTCCTCGCCCGCCCGGATCGCGTCGATGCCGGCGCCGATCAGCTCGACGCCGTATTTGGCCAGCGTGCCGCTGTCGTGCAGGGCGACCGCAGCATTCAGCGCGGTCTGGCCGCCCAGCGTGGGCAGGACCGCGTCCGGCCGCTCCCGCGCGATCACCTTCGCCAGCACGTCATGGGTGATCGGCTCGACGTAGGTCGCATCGGCGAACTCCGGGTCGGTCATGATCGTCGCCGGGTTGGAATTGACCAGGCTGACCCGGATCCCCTCGGCGCGCAGCACCCGGCACGCCTGCGTACCCGAGTAGTCGAACTCGCACGCCTGCCCGATGATGATCGGGCCGGATCCGATGACCAGTACCGACTTCAGGTCGTCCCGCTTAGGCATGCTGACCTCCGGCCGTCGCGAAACCCCTATGACCATGGAAACGGGCACTGGGCCAGGCCGGCCGCGCAGCCAGGCGCGCGGAGACCGGAGCCGAGCCCGTTTCCGGCATGGTCATCGGTTTGCCTCCATCAGCTCGCAGAACTCCGAGAAGAGCCCGGACGCGTCATGCGGACCCGGTGCGGCCTCCGGGTGGAACTGGACGCTGAAAGCGGGCGCGTCCAGCAGTCGCAGGCCTTCCACCACGCCGTCGTTGAGGTTCAGGTGCGTGATCTCAGCCGGGCCGAACGCGGTGTCGAACGGCGGGCCGGCCTGAGCGCTCGCTGGTGACCCTGGCTGCCAGTCGCCTAGCCCGTCAGCGCCCGGCAGCGCAACGGCGAAACCGTGATTGTGGCTGGTGATCTGCACCCGCCCGGTGCGAACGTCGGCGACCGGCTGGTTCACGCCGCGGTGGCCGAAGCGCAGCTTGTAGGTGGCCAGGCCGAGGGCACGGCCGAGTACCTGGCTGCCCAGGCAGATGCCGAACACCGGCTGCCCTGCCCGAAGGACGCCCTGCATCGCGTCGACTGCGTAGCCGATCGCGGCCGGGTCGCCGGGACCGTTGGAGAAGAACACGCCGTCGGGGCTGGCGGCCAGGATCTCCGCTGCTGTTGCGGTGGCCGGCAGGACGTGCACTTCGCAGCCGAGAGCCGCCATGGAGCGCGGCGTCGCGGACTTGATGCCGAGATCCACTGCGGCAACGCGGTAGCGGACCGCTGTCCCGTCGGGCGGGCGGACGACGTACGGCTCCGGCGTCGTCACCGCGGCTGCCAGGTCAGCGCCGGTCATCTGCGGGCTGGCCAGCACTCGCTCGAGCAGTTCGGCCGGGTTTCCAGTCTGCGCGCTGATGCCGGCCCGCATCGCGCCGCGGTCGCGCAGATGGCGGGTAAGTGCTCTGGTGCCCGCCATCGCGATACCGGTGACGCCCTGGCGGGCAAGCTCGGCCTGCAGGCTTCGCTGGGATCGCCAGTTCGACGCGATCCGGGCCGGCTCGCGTACCACGTAACCGCTGACCCAGATCCGGCGTGACTCCGGGTCGGTGTCGTTGATACCTGTGTTCCCGATGTGCGGCGCGGTCATTGCGACGATCTGGCGCGCGTACGACGGGTCGGTCAGGGTCTCCTGGTAGCCGGTCATGCCCGTGTTGAAGACCATCTCGCCGAATGCCTCACCGTCCGCGCCGAAGTTCGTGCCGCGGAAGGTGGTGCCATCCTCGAGCACGAGAATTGCCGGCTGCCCGGAGGCTTGCTGATCTGTCACCGGGCCAGCTTTCCGTCGAGCACGGTCGGCTCGCCGCGCAGGAACGTGGCGATCACCTGGCCGGGCAGGTCCAGACCGGCGAACGGCGTGTTGCGGCTGCGGGAGGCGTGCAGATCCGGGTCGACGACGCTGCGCGCGGCCGGGTCGTAGAGGACCAGGTTCGCCGGTGAGCCGGGCTCGAGCGGGCGGCCGTGCAGCACAGCTGACGTCGGCGCGTTCTCGCCGGCGCTGGCGCCGCGGCGGACCGCTGAACTGGTCGTCGCCGTCCGGCCGTCAAGCTGCCCGATCGCGGCGGGCCTCACGGACATCCGGTCGGCAACCCCGGCCCAGTCGAGCAGGCCGGTGTCCAGCATCGCCGCGTGCACGACCCGCAGCGCGGTTTCCAGACCGGTCATCCCGAAGGCAGCGACTTGCCACTCGGTTTCCTTGTCCTCCACCGGGTGCGGCGCGTGGTCAGTAGCGACGCAGTCGATGGTGCCGTCGGCGAGCCCAGCGCGCAGCGCGTCCACGTCGGCGCGGGTTCGCAGCGGCGGATTCACCTTGTAGACCGGGTCGTAGCTGGCCGCCAGCTCGTCCGTCAGCAGCAGGTGATGCGGCGTGACCTCGGCAGTCACCCGCCAGCCCTTGGACTTCGCCCAGCGGATAATCTCGACCGATCCCGCCGTCGACACGTGGCAGACGTGCAGGGCCGAGCCGACGTGCGCGGCAAGCAGGCAGTCCCTGGCGATGATCGCTTCCTCGGCCACCGCTGGCCAGCCGGCCAGGCCGAGCATGCCCGACATCTCGCCCTCGTTGAGCTGCGCGCCGTCGGTCAGCCGCGGTTCCTGTGCGTGCTGCGCGATGACGCCGCCGAACGCTTTCACGTACTCCAGCGCCCGGCGCATCAGCATCGCGTCTGACACGCACCGTCCGTCATCGGAAAAGATCCGGACCTGCGCCGCCGAGTCCGCCATCGCGCCGAGTTCGGCGAGTTGCCTGCCGTCCAGGCCGGCGGTGACCGCGCCAACCGGACGCACGTCGCAGTAACCCGCCTGGCGGCCAAGCCGCCAGATCTGCTCGACCACGCCGGCGGTGTCGGCGACCGGGTCGGTGTTGGCCATTGCGTGCACGGCCGTGTAGCCGCCTAGTGCGGCGGCCTGAGTGCCGGTGAGCACCGTCTCGGCGTCCTCGCGACCGGGCTCGCGCAAGTGGGTATGCAGGTCGACCAGACCCGGCAAGGCGACGAGGCCGGTTCCGTCCAGCAGTTGCGCGCCTGCGGCGGTAAGCCGCTGGCCACTCTCGGTGATGCGGCCGCCGCTGAGGATCAGGTCAGTCGCCGGGCCGCCGAGCGGCTGCACGCCTTTGATCAGCCATGTCTGGCTGGCGGCCTGGTGGCCGCCAGTCGGTTCGCTCCTGTCCGGCTGGGTGCTCGTCACCTGGCCACCTCCGATGCCTCGCTGCTTGGCCAGCCGGTCTCGGTCTCACCGTCGCGGCTGTCACTCCCCCGGCTTGCTGCGTCCCGGGTAGGGGCATCCCGGCTGGCATCGGCGTCAGCGCCACCCAGCTCGGCCCCGCCGAGCAGCAGGTAGAGGACGGCCATACGCACGCTGACCCCGTTAGCGACCTGCTCCACGATCGTCGAGCGAGCAGAGTCGGCTACCTCGGCGGCAATCTCGACGCCGCGGTTCATCGGGCCGGGGTGCATCACGATTGAGTGGTCAGGCAACAGCGCCATCCGCGCGGCATCGAGGCCGTACCTTCTGCTGTACTCGCGCACGGTCGGGAAGTAAGACGCGGTCATTCGCTCTGTCTGGACACGGAGCATCATCACCACGTCGGTCTTCGGCAGCACCGCCGACAGGTCGTACGAGACCTCGCAAGGCCAGGCGGACACCGCGACCGGAAGCAAGGTGGGCGGTGCCACCAGCGTGACGTCGGCGCCGAGCGTGCGCAGCAGCAGCACGTTCGACCTGGCGACACGGCTGTGCAGCACGTCGCCGACGATCGCGACACGGAGCCCGTCCAGGCGGCCGAGCCGGCGCCGCATCGTGAACGCGTCCAGCAGTGCTTGCGTGGGATGCTCGTGCGTCCCGTCGCCAGCGTTGACCACACTCCCCCGGACCCAGCCAGACAGCCGGTGCGGAGCTCCGGAAGCCTGGTGCCTGATCACGACGGCGTCGGCACCCATCGCCTCCAGGGTGAGCGCCGTGTCTTTCAGGCTCTCGCCTTTGGCAACGCTGGAACCCTTGGCGGAGAAGTTGATCACGTCTGCCGACAGGCGCTTGGCGGCCGCCTCGAAGGAGATCCTGGTCCTGGTGGAGTCCTCGTAGAACAGGTTGACCACGGTCCTGCCGCGCAGCGTCGGCAGCTTGCGGATCGGCCGGTCAGCCATCTGGGCGAGTTCCTCGGCGGTATCGAGGATCAGCAGCGCGTCGTCGCGGCTCAGGTCTCCCGCGGAAATCAGGTGCCGGTTCATCGCGCCACCTGCCCCGGCTGAGCTGACGCGGTCCGAGCTGACGCCGACTGCGCTGTGCCGGGCTGGGCCGATCGCGGCGGAGTCACCCGGCCCGTGCCAAGCAGTACGGCGTCGCGGCCGTCGGTTTCGGTCAGCAGCACCTGCACCACCTCACGCTGGGAGGTCGGCAGGTTCTTGCCGACATAGTCAGCCCGGATGGGCAGTTCGCGATGGCCCCGGTCAACGAGCACTGCCAGTTGCACCGCTCGCGGCCTGCCGATGTCGCCCAGCGCGTCCAGGGCGGCTCGCACAGTCCGGCCGGAATAGAGCACGTCATCGACCAGGACAATGATCTTGCCGTCGATGCCGGAGGCCGGAACCGCAGTGTGGCCGAGTCTCCGCGCGGGCCGCAGCCGCAGGTCGTCCCGGTACATCGTGACGTCCAGCGATCCGGCAGGAGCGAGGCGGCCCTCGACCTGGCTCAGCCTGGACGCTAGCCGCCGCGCCAGCGGAACTCCCCTGGTCGGGATGCCCAGCAGGATTACGTCAGCGGCGCCGTTAGTCCGCTCGAGGATCTCGTGCGCGACCCTGGTGAGTGCCCTGCTGATCTCGTCCGGGCCGAGGACTGTTTTGCTGTCCTCAAGAGCGCTTGGGCGCGCGGACTCTGATCCGGCGCCGGCGCTGCTCACTTCGGCGTTGCTTACTCCGGCACCGCCTGGTCCGGCACCGCCTGGTCCGGCACCGCCTGGTCCGGTGCTGCCTACTCCTGTGCCGGCCGCGTCAGCGCCGCCGGGATGTAGCGCATGCATCAAAAGGACCCCCTTTCCCGCCTCACAGGACGGGGCTTAAAGGACGTCTGTCCGCACAACCGTACCAGGTGCGCCGCGGCAGGCCGGGAAGCGCGCCCGCGCGCCGCGCAGGCAACTCGAAACCGGACACAGCGGACGATTAGCTATGCGGTTTTCGACTTAGCACTCGAAAGCGCCCCCGCAAAACGCATATAGCACTCAAAAGCTCTCACCTGACGGGCCGTTTCGAGTGCTAAGTCATTCGGGCGCCCCAGGCAGGCGGCCACCACGCCGAAGTCCAGGGCGAACCGAACAGCAGCAATCACATACCGTGACCAATTCGAGACATGGAGCAACCTGTGAGTTCGCTCACAACATTACGCTTTAGCAAACTATTTCCGGGCAGGCGGAGGCAGCCGAGCCATGAGCCGCCGCACCGGAATCCGTTGCGCCGCCGGCGTTTTCGCATCAGGCGTCATGCTGCGGACCGGAAGTGCCGGACCCGAGCGGGGATGCGCCACCGCGCGCGGGTTAACCCGGTTTTTGGCATTCGGCTTGACCACACGGTCTGACCCGCCTACCGTCACTGTCCGTAACCGTTACTTTTAGCTACGACTGGCCAGGGGGCCGTAACAATGGCATCTGATTACGCCAAGACGCTCGGCGCGCGGCTGCGCGCTATCCGTACTCAGCAGGGGCTCTCGCTACACGGAGTTGAGGAGAAGTCCCGGGGCCGGTGGAAGGCTGTCGTTGTTGGCTCCTATGAGCGCGGCGACAGGTCCGTGACGGTCCAGAAGCTTGCCGAACTCGCCGAGTTCTACGGTGTGCCGGTGTCCGAGCTGCTGCCGGGCGATGTGCTGCCAACGCTGATCGCGCCGGCCCCGAAGCTGGTCATTGACCTTGAGCGGATGGCTGCGCTGCCGAAGGACAAGGCCGGCCCGCTGTCGCGCTACGTTGCCACGATTCAGAGCCAGCGCGGAGACTACAACGGCCGCGTGCTGTCGATCCGCCAGGAGGATCTGCGCTCGCTGGCTGTCATTTACGACAAGACCCCGGCCGACCTTACTGAAGAGCTCATCAGCTGGGGAATCCTGGACTCGGACGCCCGCGGGGCGATCGACACCTTCTGACTGGCCTGACCGCGCACTTCCGGACCGCGCACTGCCTGACCGCGCACTGCCGCGGATGATGCGCGGGACCGGTCCGCGCTTAGCCGACCGACTGGAGCGGCAGCAGCGGCTCCTGGACAGGGATGCCGAGGGCGCCCTCGGCCAGCGAGACGAAAGTCCCGGCATCGTGCAGCAGTTCGTCGGCTTCACGGGCGGAAACGGCACGCGGCAGGCCAGCCTCCGCGGCTGCGCGCTTGGCCGCTCCCGCGGCAAAGAACGCCGACCACTCACGCAGCGCGGGCTCGACCTTGGGCAACAGCTCCCAGACGCTCTGCGGCCTCTTGCGCCGGCCAGTCGGAGGTTCTGCCCTCGCCGCGACAACCGCGGCTGCTGCCCGCAGCGCGGCGAGGTGAGCGGCGACGTACCGCGCGCCGGCTGCCCGCTCGTCCTCGGCGGCCGCCAGGCCGTGCCTGGCAGACTCCATCAGCGCCAGCGCGGACGGCGCAAGCCGACCGGGCTGGGCCTGGTGTCCCGGCCTTACCACTGCGATCGCGCTCATCGAACACTCCTTCTCAGCGGTGTCCGGCCGGGCGGGGCGCTTCCCCACACCGCGCCCGGCCGGACGAGCAACCGAGGGGGCCCGGCTGCACACTCGCACAGCAGCAATTCGAACATATATTCGTTCAGCTGTCTAGCTGCTGCATCTGCGTTCGAAGTTACAGCGAGGGTCTGACAAAACCTCCGGGCGCCGTCAGACGGGCCGTCTGTGGCCCGACATCGCGGCGCGCTCCGCTCGGCTCGGACGCGAGACCCCGCTTGCGGGCTACGCTTGGCACGTGTCGGAAGCGGCGGGCATTTTCGAATTGAGCCGGGCCGACTTCCTCGCTACCGTCGGCGAGTTCCTGGCCATCTATGGCGCCGCGATGGAAGCCGATCCCAGCGAACTGCCGACCAGGCAGACAATCATGGAACGGCACGCGCGCAACCCCGGATTCCGCGCGCTAGCCGTCTGCAGCGGAGAGCCGATCCATATCGTCGCGTTCACCTACGGCTTCCATGGCGAAGCCGGTCAGTGGTGGCATGACGTCGTGCGCTCGGCAATTGCGGCCAGTTCCGGCCTGTCCGTCGCGTCAGGCTGGCTCGATTCGGTCATGGAAGTCGCCGAGGTCCACGTCCACCCTGACTTCCAGGCCCGTGGCATCGGGCGCCGGATGGTGCAGGCGCTGACCGGTGGCCGGACGGAGCGGACGGCGCTCCTATCCACCAGGGATGCACCGACCCCCGCCAGGAAGCTGTATTACAGCCTCGGCTTCGAGGACTTGCTCATTAACTTCCTTTTCCCGGGAGGCGGCCCGCCTTACGCGGTGATGGGCGCCGTGCTGCCGCTCGCCAATCAGGATTCGGCCGCTGGTCAGGCGGGGACAGCCGGGCCGAGGCCGAGCACCTGGTAGATCTCCCTGGTCGCCCGCGATCCGTTCAGCGTATAGAAGTGCAGGCCCGGCACGCCCTCGGCGAGCAGCCGCTCGCACATCGCGGCGGCGAATTCCACCCCGATCTTGCGGACTGCTGCCTTGTCGTCGGCATGCGCGTGCAGCTCAGCCGCCAGTTCCGCCGGGAACTTGCACCCGGACAGCAGCACCGCTCGCTCGATCCCCGGCACGCTGATGATCGGCATGATCCCCGGGATGATCGGCACGTCGCAGCCCCGTGCTGCGACCTCGTCCCGCAGGCGCAGGTAGTCCTCGGGGTAGAAGAACATCTGCGTGATCGCGAAATCCGCGCCTGAGCCCACCTTCCGGACGAAACGGTCGACATCGGTGTCCCAGTCTGGCGACCTCGGGTGCTGCTCGGGAAACGCGGCAACCCCCACACAGAAATCGCCCGACGCCCGGATCAGCCTGACGAGCTCATCGGCGTGCTTCAGGCCGTCGGGATGCGCCAGCCATTCGGCAGCGGGGTCGCCCGGCGGATCGCCCCGCAGCGCCAGCATGTTGCGAACGCCCACGTCCGCGTAGGAGCCGATGACGTGCCTGAGCTCGGCGACGGAGTGGTTGACCGCAGTGAGATGGCCGAGCGGAGTCAGCGTCGTCTCGGCAGCGATGCGCCCGGTCACCCGGACCGTTCGGTCTCGGGTCGAGCCGCCGGCGCCGTACGTGACTGAGACAAACGTGGGCCTCAGCGGCTCAAGCTGGCGGATCGACAGCCAGAGCCGCTCCTCCTCGGCTTCCGTCTTCGGCGGCATGAACTCGAACGAGAACGACTGCCGGCCAGCGGCAAGCAGGTCTCTGATCGCAGGGGCAGGACCAACAGGCATGGTGGCAGGCTATCCGCAACCAGTGCCCCTGCGCCGGACAGAGCACCCGGTAACAGGTCTACGCTGCAGAAACATGGCCATTGACCGAGCCAGCCAGGGCCCGGCGCGGCTGGCGGACATCCGCCACCAGGTGGCGAGTGCGCTGGACAGCTTCCTGCACCGCCAGGGTGCCGCGCTAGCCGCGATCGGCGATGACTTGCAGCCCTGCCTGGAGGCAATGCAGGGCCTGCTGTCCGGCGGCAAGCGGCTGCGCCCGGCGTTCTGCTACTGGGGCTGGCGGGCCGCCGGCGGCCAGGACTGCGCCGAGATCTACACGGCCGCAGCGTCGCTCGAGCTGCTCCAGGCGAGCGCGCTCGTCCACGACGACGTGATGGATGCCAGCGACACCAGGCGCGGCCAGCCTGCGCTCCACCGGCAGTTCAGCGCCCGCCTGGCCGCAGCGAACCCGGCGCCAGCGAACCCTGCGGCAGCGAACCCTGCGGCAGCCGACCAGTTCGGCACCGCGGCGGCAGTCCTCATCGGCGACATGCTGCTGTCCTGGACCGGCCAGATGTACCACGCCAGCGGTTTCCCCGCCGAGGTGCTGCAGCGCGGCCAGCGCGCCCTGGACGCAATGCAGACGGAGGTTGCCGCCGGGCAGTACCTCGACATATTCAGCCAGGCGACGAGGAGCAGCTCGGTCGGCAAGGCGATGCGCGTGATCATCTTCAAGACGGCCAAGTACACGATTGAGCGGCCGCTCCAGCTGGGCGCGCTGCTCGCGGCGTCGTCGCCCGCTACGGCCGAAGCGGTGTCAGCAGTGTTTACCGAGTACGGCATCCCGCTCGGCATCGCCTTTCAGCTGCGTGACGACCTGCTGGGGGTATTCGGCGATCCGGCCAGGACGGGCAAACCGACCAGCGGTGACATCTCCGAGGGCAAACGGACCGTTCTGATGGCCCTGGCCAGTGAGCGAGCCAGCGCGAGGCAGGCCCGGCTGCTCGAGGAGCGCCTCGGCGACCGGGCGCTGACGCCGGCCGGCGCGGCAGAGGTCAAGGCCGTGCTCGCCGACACCGGCGCCGTCAACGAATGTGAAGGCCTGATCGCCGCCAGCGTCAAGGAAGCCGTCTCGGCCCTCGATGGCGCGCCCATCACCGACGAGGCGAAGTCTGCGCTAGCGGCGCTCGCCGTCACCGCGACAGACCGCGAGGAATAACAAAACCACCACCATTCCGGGAACGGGGCAGTCCGCCGCCGCAGTCCCGGTCACCCGCAGATTGCGCGGTCAGCTTCGCCGCGCAGGCCAGCTCCGCTGCGGCAGCACGCGGTTCCGGTCAGGTCAGAGGGCCAGTGTCAGCGGGCCAGTGTCAGCCGGCCAGCCTCAGCCGCGCAGCCAGGCGCGCCGCGGCAGCCCCCGGGTCGTCCGCTTCGGTGATAGCCCGCACCACCACGATCCGGCTTGCGCCAGCGTCGAGCACCTGGTCCAGATTGCCCTCGTCAATGCCGCCGATGGCGAACCAGGGCCGCGACGTGCGGAGGCTGGCCGCGTACCGGACCAGGTCCAGCCCCGGAGCCGGACGTCCCGGCTTCGTCGGCGTCGGCCAGACCGGCCCGGTGCAGAAATAGTCGGCGGCCGGCTCGGTGCTGGCCGCAGCCGTTTCCGGCGCCGCATGCGACGAGAGCCCGATCAGCGGGCCGGGTCCGAGAATCGCGCGGGCGACTTCGGCCCGCAGGTCGTCCTGACCCAGGTGCAGCACGTCGGCATCGCAGGCGTAGGCCACGTCGGCCCGGTCGTTGACCGCCAGCAGCGCGCCGTGAGCAGCACACGCCTGCCTGAACACCTCCAGGTACCGCAGCTCCTGGCCTGCCTCAAGGCCCTTCTGCCGGAGCTGGACGATGTCCACGCCGGAACTCAGCGCCTGGTCAAGGAACCTGGCCAGGTCACCCTCGCGCTCCCTGGCGTCAGTGCACAGGTAGAGCCGCGAGGCCGCAAGCCGGGACTGCAGGTGCTCTGGGCGCTCCGACACGCTCAGAAGGCTAGCGCCTGGGCCCGCCTGTTCACCTCAGTGCGCCGGTGCTCGGTGAGTGCCTGGACCGGCGTACCCGGCAGCGTCTCATCCGCCGTGAATAGCCAGCTCATCGCCTCGGTGTCAGAGAACCCGCAGTCGAACAGCAGCGTCAGCGTGCCGCCGAGGCCGTGGATGACCTGGTCTCCGTCGAGGAAGGCGGCCGGGATAGCGAACTCGCCGTTCGGGCGCTGCACCGCAAGCAGCTTGCGATCGCGCAGCAGTTGCTTGACTCGGCTGACCGGGAGGCCGAGCCGCCCGGCAACATCGGGAACCGAGAGCCAGGCGCCGACGTTCGCGTCGGTTGAAAGGTCGATCTGTGCCACGTCTGCAGCTTCCCACATCCCGTCACCGCCGAAACCTACCCATCGGTGTCAAGTCCGGCGCGGAGAGTAATCGGATCGCCAATCGCCCCCCGCTGCAGCGCAAAGCCCCGGCATCAGTCCGCCATCGCACTGTCCCGGATCGCAATACCCGGATCAGCCAGCTTGTCCGGATCGACCCGGCTGCCCGCCTCGATAAGCCTGCGCGACTGCAGCAGGTCCTTAGGCAGCCCGACAGTCAGCGCCGCGGCCAGCCTGCCGCCGGCCAGCCAGCAGACTGCCCACTTGGCGCCGCCCGGATCACCCCTCCAGACCAGGCGTTCCGCCGCACCGTGCCAGCCCACGTACTGCACCATCCGACCGAACTGCTCCGACCAGAAGTACGGAACGGGGTCGTACTCGGCACTCCCGCCCAGGATGTTCGCGGCCGCAATCTCGGGCGCATGCAGCGCAATGTCCCAGTGCTCAAACCGGAGCTGCCGCTGATACCGGCGGGACCAGAACGAGGCGCAGTCGCCCACCGCGAACACGCCGGGAACCGAGGTCCGCAACTGCGCGTCGGCAGCCACGCCATTCTCCACCCGGACGCCAGAGCCGGCCAGCCACGACACTGCCGGGCGCACTCCGACAGCTGTCACCACCACGTCTGCAGGCACGATCTCGCCAGAACTGAGCGCGACGCCGTCCGGCCTGACGGCTGCCACGCTCTGCCCAAGGCGCAGCTCGGCGCCAGCCTGCGCGTACCACGGCACGGTTGCCAGGCCCACGTCGAACCCGACGGCAGCGGCCAGCGGCGCGGCTGCCGCCTCCAGCACCGTAACCACGGCGCCCCTGGCCGCCGCCGCCGTTGCCAGCTCCGCTCCGATCCATCCGGCCCCGATGATTACCAGCCGCATCCCTGGCTGCAGCAGCTCGCGCAGGGCCAGCGAGTCATCCGCGGTCCGCAGTACGCGCTGCGGTCCGTCGCCAGGCAGCCGGACCGGCACCGCCCCGGTCGCCAGCACGAGCGCCTCCCACTCGTACGTCGAAGCGTCGGTGCGCACGACGCGGTTCCCTAGCTCGACCGCGGTCTCACCGAGGCGCAGATCGATAGCGAGCGCCCCGAGGTCCGGCCGGAGGCCAGTGTCGTCCAGCTCACCGGTCAGCACCTTCTTCGATAGCGGCGGCCGGTCGTAGGGCGGTCGCTGCTCAGCGCCGATCAGCGTCAGGGCGCCCTGGTAACCGAGCGCGCGCAGCTCCTCGGCCACCCGCAGCCCGGCTAGCCCGGCCCCGACCACGACCACCTTCGCCGGCCCGGTCATCTCCGCATCGTTTCTCCCGCCCGCTCAGCCGACACCGCCCGGCCAGCACAGCCCGCAACCGCGCGAGCCCTCCGGCAGTCCCAGTAGCAACCAACACGGTAGTGAGCCACGCAGTCCGCAGCTGGCCCAGTACATCGTGCCGCAAAACGGGGGCGAGTCAGATGATCCGGCAGCACAAGGCCCGTCATGGCAGCCGCGCCGTTCGCGGCCCGGCGACCGCAGGGCTCGTAGTCGCGCTCGCACTTAGCGTGAGCGGATGCGGCGGGTCTGGTGGCGCCCGGCCACGCGGCGAGGCACCGAGCCGAGAAGCGGCTGGCTCGCCGTCAGCCTCGACACCAGCCCGGGCACGCGCAGGATCGGCGGTGTGGATCGACGCGCTGCAGATGATCTCCATGACGACGGGCTGGGCCCTGGTCTGGCCGTCGAACCCGGATCACAGCAGCACGCTGGCAGTCGCCCGGACGGCGGACGGCGGACGGACATGGACGGCCGTCACTCCCCCGGCGGCCGTATCGGTGCTCGCGACAGGCGAGACGCTCCTGCAAGCCGCAACAGCCCGGCGAGCCTGGCTAGTAGTCACTACCGGCAACAGCAGCGGGCCGGCGAAGACGCATGTGTTCAGCACCACCGACGGCGGTCAGTCGTGGCGGGAGTCCCCCGCCGTGGGCGCTGCCGGACAGCCGGTGGGAATCGACTTCGCCGGTCCGCGGCGTGGCTGGCTGCTGGACAGCCTCGGCGAGGCGATGAATCAGAATCCGGTCACGCTGTACCGCAGCACGGATGGCGGGCTGCACTGGTCGCTGGCCGCAAAGTCGGCACGGATAGCCGGAGGCGCTCTCGATCGCAGCGGCCTTCCGGTCGGGTGCGACAAGGTCGGGGTTGCTTTCCAGTCGGCATTGGCCGGCTGGATCACCAGCTCCTGCCCGGGCGGGCCGGACGACGTTCTGGCATCGGCAGACGGCGGCGGGCACTGGGCGCCGGCCACCCTGCCGCCGGCTGCCGGAGCCTGCCAGCCCAGTGGCTGCGATATCTCCCCGCCGCAGTTTGCCGGGCACGCCGTGTTCCTGGTCATCGGCGTCTATCCGACCGGGGCGTACTTGCTGGTCAGCGCCAACTCCGGCGAGGACTGGCAGGCACTCCGGATGCCCGCGGGCGCTGGCCCTTATCCGCGTGTCCGCTTCTTCTCCTCCGCCGACGGGATCGCGGTTTCCGCCGGATCCCAGGGCACGATCGGCCGCGACTTCTACCTCACCACCGACGGCGGCCTGACCTGGACCACGGTCCGTCAGGGAATGCGGTTCGGGAACTGGGATGACTTCGATTTCGTCAGCCTGCGCGCCGGGTTCAGCTGGACCTACCCGGGCGGCGGTACGGAAGCGGTGCCGCACCTGCTCCGGACCTCGGATTCCGGCCGAATCTGGACATCCGTCACTCCGCGGCTCGTCAGCGCACCATGATCACGAAGGATCTGTCGGCAAACAGCCGACAGATCCTTCGTGATCATGGTGGAGGCTCGTTTCGGCGCGGCTGCACGGGCACGGACGGCTAGGCTAGGAGCTATCGCGCGGGAGTCCGGTGCGGACCGGACTGAGAGGGCGGCTGCGGAGCCGCCGACCGCAGGAACCTGATCCGGGTCATGCCGGCGAAGGGAGCCGAACTTGAGCGTTCCGGTACCCGCCGAATGCGACGCATTGATCATCGGCGGCGGAGTCATCGGCATGAGCATCGCCTGGCGCACGGCCCAGCAAGGGCTGTCCGTCGTGATCGCGGATCCCCGGCCCGGCCTGGGCGCCACCCACGCCGCGGCGGGCATGCTGACGCCGATCGCCGAGGCAGCCTATGCCGAGCGAGAGATCTTCGCCCTCGGCCAGGAGTCGCTGCGGCGGTATCCGGACTTCATCAGCGAGCTGCAAGACGTCACCGGCCTGCCAGCTGGCTTCAGGCAGGCAGGCACCCTCCAGGTCGCATACGACAGCGATGACCTGGCGCTGCTGGCCGAAACCCGGGTACTGCAGGAGTCGTTCGGCGTGCACCTGGAGCAACTGAGCGCGCGTGACTGCCGCGAGGCAGAGCCGATGCTCGACCCTGCGGTCCGGGGTGGCTTGCTGGCACCGGATGACGGCTCAGTCGACCCGAGGCTGCTTGCCGTGGCGCTGCTGGATGCAGCCGAACGCAGTGGCGCTCAGCTGGTGCGCCAGGCCGTCACCGAGATCTGCTGTACCGCCGGACGGGCCGGCGGCGCCCGGCTGGCTGATGACCGCGTCATCGCCGCGCGATGGATCGTGCTCGCGGCTGGCTGGGAGTCAGCCGGGCTGCCTGGCCTGCCAGCGGGGGTCGCGCCGCCAGTTCGCCCGGTCAAGGGCCAGATCATCCGCCTCAGGACGACCGGACAGGCAGCAGCAGCCGGGCTGCCGCCAGGGCTGCTGCGGCGGACCGTGCGCGGCGTGGTCCGCGGGTCGAGCGTGTACCTGGTGCCCCGTGACAGCGGCGAGCTGGTGATCGGCGCCACCCAGGAGGAGCTCGGGCCGGACACTACCGTGACGGCTGGCGGCGTCTGGGAACTGCTGCGAGACGCGCGCACGCTGGTGCCTGGCATCACCGAGCTAGAGCTGCAGGACATGACGGCAGGGCTGCGGCCGGGCACGCCGGATAACTCGCCAGTGCTGGGCCAGAGCGAGCTTCCCGGCTTGGTTCTGGCGACCGGCCACTTCCGCGCCGGTGTGCTGCTCGCCCCGGTCACGGCCGACACCGTAGCCGCGTACCTGCGCACCGGCACGACGGATCCGATCTGGGCAGCGTTCAGGGCGGACCGGTTCCGGGCACACGCCAACGGCATGCGAGCCGCTGCGCGGGCGGGGCACCCGGAGGAGACTGCGGCATGCAGGTGATCATCAACGGCGAACCGCACCAGGTCACTGGCCCGCTGTCGCTCGCGCAGGCAGTAGCTCTGCTGACCAGCTCGCAATCAGGCCTTGCGGCGGCAGTCAACGGTGACGTAGTGCGGCGCGCGGCGTGGAATTCCACAACGCTGTCGGACGGAGACGAGGTCGAAGTGCTGACCGCGGTGCAAGGAGGCTGAGGGTGGACGATCCGCTGCAGATCGCCGGGGAAACGTTCAGTTCCCGGCTCATCATGGGCACCGGCGGCGCGCCGAGCCTCGACGTGCTGGACCGGGCCCTGCTCGCTTCCGGCACCGAGCTCACCACGGTCGCCATGCGCCGGGTGGCGCCGTCGTCGGCCGGGTCCGTGTTTGACCTGCTGACCGAACGGGGCATCCGGGTCCTGCCGAACACCGCCGGCTGCTTCACCGCCGCGGAGGCAGTCCGGGTAGCCCGGCTGGCCCGTGAGGCGCTCGGCACCAGCTGGGTCAAGCTCGAGGTGATCGCCGACGAGCGAACGCTGCTGCCGGATCCGGTTGAGCTGCTGACCGCGGCCGAGCAACTTGTCACCGATAACTTCGTCGTGCTGCCTTACACCAGCGACGACCCGGTCCTGGCGCGGCGCCTCGAGCAGATCGGGTGCGCCGCCGTGATGCCGCTCGGATCTCCCATCGGATCCGGTCTTGGCATCCGTAATCAGCACAACATCGAGCTGATCGTCGAGTCGGCTAGCGTGCCTGTCATCCTGGACGCCGGAATCGGCACCGCCAGCGATGCCGCCATCGCGATGGAGCTGGGCTGCGCCGCGGTGCTGCTCGCCACCTCAGTAACCCGGGCGCGCAGCCCTGAGCTGATGGCCGAATCGATGCGGCTGGCAGTAACGGCCGGGCGGCTGGCATTCCTCGCGGGCCGGGTGCCGCGCCGCCGGTACGCACTCGCTTCCTCCCCGCCCGCCGGCCGGTAACTGACGTCTCAGCAGGTCACGACCGGCAGGCGCGGGGCGCACGATAACCGGGCCACGCAGCACCCCCGAGAGGCTCTGCCACGTCGTTACCCGGGCGCGGAACGTCACGAGCACCCTACAATTCTCCCGATGGATACGACGTTGTCGGCACCGATCGGGCAACTGCTGGACGGCCGCTACCTGGTCGAGTCCCAGATTGCCCGTGGCGGCATGGCGACCGTGTACCACGCCCGCGACATCCGGCTGGACCGCACGGTTGCGCTGAAGATCGCGCATCCGGAGCTGGCGCGGGACCAGGATTTCGTCGGGCGCTTCATCAGCGAAGCACGCTCGGTCGCCAGGCTGTCGAGCCCGAATGTCGTCGCTGTCTTCGACCAGGGCTCCACCGGCGACCTGCATTACATCGCCATGGAGTTCGTGCCGGGGCCGACACTCCGCGACCTGATTGTCGCGCGCGGACGGCTCAACCCGCGCGAGGCCCTCGACATCATCGAGCGCGTGCTGGCCGGCCTCGCCGCAGCGCATGATGCCGGCATCATCCACCGGGACGTCAAGCCTGAGAACGTACTGCTCGGCAACGGCAAGTCAGTCAAGGTGGCTGACTTCGGCCTGGCGCGGGCCGCGGCGGGAGTCAGCCACACGAAGACCGGCCTGCTCATCGGGACGGCCGCCTACCTGGCGCCCGAGCAGGTCGCCAGCAACTCCTCTGACGAGCGCAGCGACGTCTACGCGGCCGGGGTGATGCTGTTCGAGATGCTCACCGGAGAGCAACCGCACACCGGCGAGTCTCCGCTCGCAGTGGCCTACAAGCACGTCAACGCTGTCGTCCCGGCTCCGTCCAGCGTTGTCCCGGAACTGCCCGCGGCACTGGACTCGCTGGTCGCGCTCGGCACGTCGCGCGACCCGGAACTACGTCCGCCGGACGCTCGGCACTACCTGAAGGCCATCACCGAAGTGCGCCGCGGCATGCCGCTTCCCGCGCAACCCGGCCGCGCCAAGGAACCGGGCGAGTCCGGCCCGTGGCCGGTGACCGACAGCCAGGGCCCAGACGCGGGCACCGCCGCTGGCACCCCGGTGACCGGCGAGATCCTGCTGGGCGGGCGCGCGCAGGACGGTCAATCACTGACTAACGGGTCGCTGATTAACGGGTTGCCGGCCAACGGATCGCCGGCCAACGGCAGGACAGGCGCGCATGCCAGGCCGGGGCTGGACACTACGGGTCCGGTGCGCGGCAGCGCGGACCCGGCGTCCAGCGGCTACCCCGCCCAGCCCGGCAGCGGATACGCGGCGAACCACACCCTCATCGTTCCGGCCGGCTTCGAGCAGGACTTCGCGACCGACAGGGGCTACGCGGGCCGTCGCGGCGGCAGCGGTCAGCGGCGCTATCGCGATCCGTTCCTGCAACGCTGGTTGTTCAGCAAGCGGATCCTGATCGTCCTTGCCGTCCTGGTGATCGGCATCGGTGTCTGGTGGATGGCCAGCGGCCAGTACTTCAGCGTCCCGTCGGTGGCCGGCCTGACAGTCAGCAGCGCCCGCGCTGACCTGCGCAATGCCGGGCTGACCGTGGTCACGCGCGCCGCCCGGCACAGCGACACGGTGCCGGCCGGCCAGGTCATCTCCACCGATCCGGCCGCCGGGGCTCAGATCAAGCACGGCGGCACCGTCACGATCATCCCGTCCCTCGGACCGGTCCTGGTCACGGTGCCGCAAGTGACGGGCCAGTCACTGGCCCAGGCCGACCACGACCTCCGGGCCGCCGGGCTGACGCCGGGCCAGCCGGCTTACCAGACCTCGACTACGATCCCCGCGGGCATCGTGCTCTCGACGAACCCGGTCGCTGGTCAGCGCTGGCCGGACAACAAGCCGGTCCAGCTGACGGTCAGCAGCGGGCAGCCACTGCCGAACTTCGTCGGCCAGCAGCTCAGCGCGGCCCAGGGCGCCGCGCAGGCGGGCGGCTACAGCATCGACCCCGTCACGGTCTCCGATAGCTCACAGCCATCCGGGACGATCGTCCGGCAGTCCCCGGCCGCCAATACGGCGATAACGCAAGGCGAGGTGGTGACCGTCTACGTGTCGGCGGGTCCGCCGATGGTAAACGTCCCGGACGTGGACGGCCTGAACGTCAACCAGGCTGAGCAGGTACTCACCGCGGCGGGCTTCGCGGTGACGGTGAACTCGTCCGGCCTGGGACACAAGGTGGTCAGCTACTCGCCGACCGGGCAGGCTCCGAAGGGATCGACGATCACCATCAACGTGGGCTTGTTCTCCGGGCTCATCGGCGGCGGAGGCGGCGGAAACGGCGGCTAGATAGCCCGTCCTCGCCGCGCCGGGGCTCAGAGCGGCGGGCCCTCGCCTGCCCGTTCCTGGTATGAATAGCGTTGCTCCTGCCACGGATCAGCGACGTTGTGGTAGCCGCGTTCCTCCCAGAAGCCACGCCGGTCCGCCGTCAGGTACTCGATGGCACGGACCCACTTGACGCTCTTCCACGCGTACAGCATCGGGACGACCAGCCGCAGCGGGTATCCATGCTCGGCGGTCAGCCTGGCATCGTCCCGGTGCGTTGCGAGCAGCGTGTCCTCCGCCGCGAAGTCGCCTATCCGGATGTTGGCGCTGTAGCCGAACTCCGCCCAGATCATCACGTGCGTCACGGCAGCGGCCGGCGGGTAGAGCCGCAGGATCTCGGCAGTCGGCACGCCCGCCCAGTGGATGCCGGGCACCGTGAACTTTGTCACGCAGTGGAAATCCGCTGTGACCTGCCTCACCGGCAGCGCCTCGACGTCATCCCAGCACAGCCTGACCTCAGCTCCAGACTCGGTGGCGCCAAGGATGCGCAGGTCCCAGGTCTCTGCCTTGAATGCGGGAACCGGCCCGTAGTGCAGCACCGGCAGGGTCCGGGGGATGTACTGGCCAGGCGGCAGCGCCGGTTGCTGGCCAGACGCTCCCGCGCCGGCGGAGATGTCGTCTCCGCCGGGCCCTCGCTGGCCGTCAGTCAGCTGCTGCTCCGGCCCCGGTACCTGCAAGCCCTGCCCGCGCTCGCCAAGTTCGCGCGCACCAGTGTCGGGCTGCATCATCTCCCGCTGACCTGCCCCTTTCCGCTGTCGCGCCAGTGCGGGCCGCGACCTCGACCCCTTGTCCTGCAGGTGCAGCTATCTTGCCACCCCGCCCGTAGTGCCTTGGCCGCGCCCACCGTGCATCGCCTGGACCGCCCAGTGCGCTACGCTTGCCCTCGTGCGTACCGAGTATTGGTTTGGATTTGGCTACCGGCCCGGCCCAGGGACGGTCGCCCGCCAGACTCTGCGCTGACGCAAGGCGACACTCAGTTAAGCCCCGGGCCGAGATGGTCCGGGGCTTTCGTCATGATGGGACGAGGAGGATGACGCAGTGGTAGTGGTGATGGGCCCGGAGGCCACCGAGAGTGACATTGACGCAATCGTCGACCTGGTCAGCGCGGCCGGCGGCGAGGCATTCGTCAGCCGGGGCGTGTCCCGGACGATCATCGGTCTGGTCGGCGACGTCGAGCAGTTCGGCGCGCTGAACCTGCGCAGCTACCCTGGCGTCAGCGACGTCGTCCGGATCTCAGTGCCGTACAAGCTGGTGAGCCGCGAGCATCATCCGAACCGGTCGGTGATCACGGTGGGCGGGGTGCCCATCGGACCAGGCCACCTGACCGTCATTGCCGGGCCGTGCACGGTGGAGACCGCAGAGCAGACGCTGACCTCGGCGCGCATGGCGCAGGCCGCCGGAGCCTCGCTGCTGCGCGGCGGCGCCTTCAAGCCCAGGACCTCGCCGTACGCGTTCCAGGGCCTTGGCGAGGCAGGACTGCGCATCCTGGCGGACGTCAGGGCGGAGACCGGCCTGCCAGTGGTTACCGAGGTCATCGATCCCGCCTCGGTGGACCTGGTCAGCTCCTACGCGGACATGCTCCAGGTCGGTACCCGCAGCATGCAGAACTTCGCGCTGCTGCAGGCTGTCGGCTCGGCGGACAAGCCGGTCCTGCTCAAGCGCGGCATGAACGCCACCATCGAGGAATGGCTGATGGCGGCCGAGTACATCGCGCAGCGCGGCAATCTCGACATCGTGCTGTGCGAGCGCGGCATCAGAACGTTCGAGACCGCCACCAGGAACACCCTCGACATCAGCGCCGTGCCGGTGGCCCAGCGTCTCTCGCACCTGCCGGTCATCATCGACCCGTCGCACTCCGGCGGGCGGCGTGACCTGGTGCTCCCGCTGAGCAGGGCGGCGGTCGCCGTGGGCGCCGACGGGATCATCGTCGACGTGCATCCGCATCCCGCGGCAGCGATGTGCGACGGCGATCAGGCGCTCACCGGCGAGGACATCCGGGAGCTTGCTGAGATGGTCAGCAGCCTGCCGCAACTGCTTGGCCGGACGCTCACGCCGGCGCCGGAGCCAGCCGCGGACGCAGGGAACCTCGCGGGCGCAGGGAACGCAAGCCGGGCCTGACTGCCAGGCGGCGCGCGCCGGGACCGGGGAGGTTTCCGGCGCGGCCGGGCCGTCCCCGGCAGGCTCAGATGATCTGGTCCC
This sequence comes from Streptosporangiaceae bacterium, assembly GCA_035507615.1. Lineage (GTDB taxonomy): Bacteria > Actinomycetota > Actinomycetes > Streptosporangiales > Streptosporangiaceae > JAJYUU01. Next base: position 39,388 of record DATJNX010000060.1, on the reverse strand, counting down.
GGTACCTACCGTTTCCAGGTATCTTGGTAAAGCCTTGACCGAAGCGTTGCACACATGCGGCGATGGGTTCTGGTTGGACAACCGGGGACGTCGATGCTGAGGATCCGCTCCACTGCGGCGGTGGCCGGCCTGGTGCCCGTGCTCGCGGTGACCGGTGCCGGGGTCCCGGCCCTGGCACGGCAGGCGGCACCCGGTCCCATCAGCGTCCGTCGTTACGAGCGGTCGGCGCAGAGCCGGGTCAGGCCCGCGTTCCGGGTCGTGGTCAGCAACCATTTCGGCAATCCGGAGAATGCCTCGGGATACTCGGCCATCGTCGTCAGCGGTAAGCGGCAGGCGTGGGCCTTCGGCGGGACGAACCCCGGCGGCCCGAGCACGCCGGTAGCTGAGCGCTGGGACGGCGCCTCGATGACGCCGTCCGCGTTGCCACCAGGGCTCACCGGCTTCATCAGCGAGGCGAGCGCGCCGTCTCCGACCGACATCTGGGTGGCCAGCGAGTACGGCGGCTACGTGCTGCACTGGAACGGCACCCAGTGGCAGCTCGCGCTGCGCCGCAGCGGCGACACCATCACCGGACTGACCGCAATTTCGCCTGACGATGTCTGGGTGTTCGGTGCGGTCGCGGCCGGCAACAGAACCGGGACCTGGCACTTCAATGGCAGGACCTGGCGTGCCGTTACCGGCAGAGCCGCACCGGTCTACCGCGCCAGCGCCATCTCCGGCAGCGATATCTGGGCCATCGCCGTCGGCGCGAAGGCAGACTCCGTGCTCCGCTACAGCGGCCGGACATGGCAGCGAGTGAGCACCGGCAGCGTTCTCGATGGCGTTGCCGTGAGTGACATCCTCGCGATATCGAAGCGCAACGTCTGGATCCTGGGTGATGAGGCTGCCGCCGGTGCCGCCCGGCTCGTGCTAGCGCACTGGAACGGCACCCGCTGGTCCCGGCTCGCGCCAGGTCCGCGAGCATTCCCTGGCCACCTGTCAGCCGGGCCGCACGGCACGGTCCTGGCCACCGCGACTCCGGCCGAGGCAACTGCTGCCGGGCTGATCATTCAGGCGGACTCCGCCGGCTGGCGCCATGTGACAGCCGTCCAGTCCGGTTTTGGCAGCGGCGTCAGCGCGGTCGCCGTCAGACCGGGGACCCTATCGGTGCTTGCGAGCGGAGGCGTTCTGACCCGGCTCGGCGGGGATGCCGTGATCTGGGAGGGTCAGCTGGCGCGGGTAACGCGCCACCGCAGCTACGACGCCGACTGACGTCCTGGAGAGTGTTCCTGCGCCGCGGCAGCGAGTTCCTCGGCCAGGTCGTCGGCGTCCATTCGGGCCTCGATCTTGCGCAAGTCCTCGATCCGGGCTTTGGTCTCAACCTGGCGTGGTGTTAGCAGCGAGCAGCAGTCCTCGTCTGGCAGCTCAGAGATCGCCAGCGTGGCAATGCGCCGCGCTTCGGCCATGATCTCGGACTTATCGAGCCCGATCAGCGGTCTGAGGATCGGCAGCGAGACCGCATCGTCGAGCGCGGTGATGTTCGTCAGGGTCTGGCTGCTGACCTGACCGAGCGAGTCGCCTGTTACCAGCGCCGCGGCTCGCAGCCGCCGCGCGAGGGCAGCGGCGGTCTTCAGCATCAGCCGCCGCTGCGCGACGATCTGCAGCCTGCCCGCTCCTGAGGTAGCAAGCCGCCGCTGCGCCGCCCCGAACGCCACGACGAACAGCCGCGAGTCCGTCTGATACCGGTCCAGCTGGCGGGCGAGGCCGTAGGCCTTGTACACCGACTCAGGACCGGTGAGCGGCATCCCGGAGAAATGCAGGAAGTGGCAGCGCAGACCGCGCCGCATCATCCGGTACGCGGCCACCGGGGAGTCGATCCCGCCGGACATCAGCACCAGGCCGCGACCGCTCATCCCGACTGGCAGCCCGCCCTGACCCGGCCAGCCCTCGGTGAAGACGAAGACCTCGCGCTGGTCGACCTCCACGAACACAGTTGTGTCCGGCGTCCGCAAGTCGACCGGGTAGCCATACACGTCCCGGATGCGGCTGCCGATCTGCACGGCAAGCTGCGCTGACGTGATCGGGAAACGCTTGTCTCGCCGGCGGGCGCGGACCGCGAACGAGCCGGCGCAATCGGCCACGAGTCTGACGGCAGCCAACGTGGCAGCCTCCGGGTCCTTGTCAACCCGCACCGCGCGGCAGATCCTGGCCAGGCCCATCACGTTGGTCAGCCGCTCTGCCACCAGGTCGACTGCCGCCTCAGCAACCAGGCCGCCCTTCTCGGCGTCGGCGACGCGCACCACGATGACGCCCTCGCGCTGCCAGACCCGTATCTCGATCCCGAGGTCGCGCACGGCACGCCTGATGTTCTCGTGCAGCAGCCGCTCGAACTGCTGGCGGTTGCGGCCCTTGAGGACGATCTCGCCGAGCTTGAGCAGCACGCATGGCTCATTGAGCTGGCCCGCAGTGTCGGGGTCAGCTGGGCGGGCGACAGGCAGCGCGGACACCACCTCAGTCTGCCACCTTGCGGTGGCCGGTGCCCGCCTCAGCCAGTGCCCGCCTCAGCCAGTGCCCGCCTCAGCCAGCGGGCCGGACGGCGCACAGCAGCCTGTTCTCCCCGCGCTGCCACAGCGTGCCGACCTCGGCAAAGCCCGCCGACGCAAGCGCCGCCACATGTACGGCAAGCCGGCCCGCAGGCGAACCGTGGTGCTCAGAGTCGACTCGCCGCGCGTCCCGTTCAGCAACAAGCGGCCCGAGCACCGGATCGGTAGCAGCCGACTCCCACCAGTTCGCCCACGACTCAGGGTGGCCGTCAGGGAACCGGCGCTGCTCCTCGCGCTCGATCAGCACCCTGCCCAGCCGGACGAGTGTCGGCTGCGAGTCGTCGTCGCGCAGATGGTCGCCGTTCAGCAGCACGCCGCCCGGCCTGAGCACGGTCGCGAGTTCGGCGTACAGCGCGGTCAGCGCGGATCCGGTCAGCCAGTGCAGCGCTGTAGTGCTGACCGCGGCATCGGGCTGCCGGTCCAGGTCCAGACCTGCCGACCAGCCGGGCGCACGCAGGTCCGCGTCGACGAACGTCAAGCCGGGAACGTCGCGCCACGCAGCCCGGCCCAGACCAAGCGTCAGCGGATCAGCGTCGATCGCGACGACAGTGGCGGCCGGGATGCGCTGCAGCAATCTGACGCTGAGCGATCCGGGGCCGCTGCCGAGATCGAGCACCAGCGGATCCGGGCGGCCGGCCGCTTCCTCGACCGCGTCGATCAGCACGGTGAACCTGTCCTCGCGGTCCGGCAGATGGTCCTGCTGCTGGCTATCCCAGCGCTCGATCCACGCGCGCGCCACATCCGGCGATATCGAACCGGCCACCGTCTGACTGCCTGCTCCGGACATAGTTCCTCGCTTCCTGCGGGAGACGCGATCCGCTACCTGAGCCACGCCGACTGCGTCACTGTCGTATAGAGTTTCAGCAGTCACAACGTAACGATACGAGCGTAACTGGTCAAGTGAATTTCAACAGTCACCTAGATTCGGTCATCGCCGTGGCAGTCAGCCTGGTGAACACGCTGACGCCGGGCGAGGCCAGGGGCCGCAGCTATCAGCCGCCAGCTGCCGATGCGGCCTGCGCTGCCGTGACCGCGGCGCTGCGGACCGGTCAGCGATCCGCGCGCCAGGTCACCGGCCCGGAAGCAGCAGACCTGGGCGCGACGGCGGCCACGCTGCGCACCGTGTTCGACGCCGTGGAGGCTGAGCAGGTGGACGAGGCAGCCCGCATACTGAATTCGATGCTCGCCGAGACCGGCGCGCGGCCGCAGCTTGACCGCCACGACGGAGAGCCCTGGCACCTGCATTTCCATAGCCTGAGCGACTCACTCGCGCAGGGCTGGGCGGCCGGCTGCGCGACCGGGCTGGCCGTCGTGCTCGGGACCGACATGTACCGTCGCCTCGGCGTCTGCACTGCTCCGCACTGCGACCGGGTCTACGTGGATGTCTCCCGCAACGGGACGCGGCGGTTCTGTTCAACCGCCTGCCAGAACAGGGTCAAGGCAGCGGCGTTCCGGGCGCGGCAGCCCTGACGGGGTCAGTCGGAACCACAACGGTTCTACCGTTGCTGTGGCTAGAGCAACAGCAAGTGCACGACTGCTGTTGTTAAGGACCGAGAACGCGTCGACCGCGAGCGTGAACGCTACCGGGTGGCCAGGAGTGCCCGTTTCCAGCCTGAAGAGTTTGATCTTGGGTTTTGTCAGCCGAAGAAGACTTCAGCCTCGGCGTAGCGCTCCATCGGAACGAGCTTCAGCTGGGCAGTCGCGTCACCCAGCGGCACCCTGACGATCTCGGTCCCGTGTAGCGCAACCATTGAGCCGAAGGCGCCGTCGGCTACCGCGCGGATGGCGTGGACGCCGAACCGCGTCGCGAGCACCCGGTCGAAAGCCGTCGGCGTGCCGCCGCGCTGGATGTGGCCGAGAACGGCACAACGCGCCTCCTTGCCGGTGCGCCTCTCGATCTCATCGGCTAGCTGCTGGCCGATGCCGCGATTCCCGAGCCGGACGTGCCCGAATGCGTCCACCTCCTCGCCGCCGGCTCCGGCCGCGGCCGAGACTTTCGGGTGTGCGCCCTCGGCTACCACGACGATCGGGGCATAGTGGCTCTGGAACCTGTGCTCCACGTACTCGCAGACCTGGTCGATGTCGAAGGGCTTCTCCGGGATCAGGATCACGTTCGCCCCGCCGGCGATGCCCGCGTGCAGCGCGATCCAGCCGGCGCTGCGCCCCATGACCTCGACGATCAGCGCCCGGTGGTGACTCTCGGCCGTGGTGTGCAGCCGGTCGATGGCTTCCATGGCGATGTTCACGGCGGTGTCGAAGCCGAAGGTGAAGTCGGTCGCGCCGAGGTCGTTGTCGATTGTCTTCGGCACTCCGACCACGTTGCCGCCGGCCTCGTGCAGCTTCCTGGCTACGCCGAGGGTGTCCTCACCGCCGATCGCGACCAGCGCGTCGACGCCAAGGCTGTCAAGGTTCTCCTTGACCCGTTCGATCCCGCTCTTGCCGTCGGCCGAGTTGGCTTCAGAGTCCGGGTTGGTCCGCGATGAGCCAAGGATCGTGCCGCCGCGGGGCAGGATGCCCCGGACCGTGTTCACGTCCAGGACCATCGTGTCGCCCTCGAGCGGGCCGCGCCAGCCGTCCCGGAAACCAATGAACTCGAAGTCGTGCTCGGCTACCCCGGTCCGCACGACCGCGCGGATTACCGCATTCAGTCCGGGACAATCACCGCCGCCGGTGAGGACTCCGACTCGCATGCCTACCCTTTCTCGCATTCCTAGTCCGTCAGACTAGTGCCCATGAGCGTTCTCGCAATCGACGCCGGTACCACCGGAGTCACGGCTCTCATCGTTGCCGATTCGGGCACCGTCGCGGGCCGCGGATACCAGGAATTCCGGCAGTATTTCCCGCGGCCCGGCTGGGTCGAGCATCTGCCCGAGGGAATCTGGCAGGCGACGCTCAGCGCGTGCTCGCAGGCATTGAGCTCAGCAGGTTCCCCCGCGGTGGCCTGCGTTGGCATCACCAACCAGCGGGAAACCGCGGTGATATGGGACCAGACCACACTCGCCGCGCCGCGGCGCGCCATTGTGTGGCAGGACCGCCGGACGACGGAGATCTGCGACCGGCTGCGCGCTGACGGCCACGAGCCGCGAGTGGCAGCGGTGACCGGGCTGCGGATCGATCCGTATTTCACCGCCACGAAGCTGACCTGGCTGGCCGAGAATGAGCCGGACATCTGGGCAGGCATGGCCGATGGAATGCTCGCGGTCGGGACCGTCGACTCCTATCTGATCGCGCGGCTTACCGGCGGGCGCCGGCACGTGTCCGACGCATCGAACGCCTCCCGGACCCTGCTGTTCGACATCGAGGCGGGCCAGTGGTCGGCGGAGATGTGCTCGCTGTTCGGAGTGCCGCCGCACGCGCTGCCTGAGGTGGTGCCGTCCACCGGGGTGATCGGGCACACGGACCCGGCAGCGTTCCTCGGCCTGGCGGTGCCGATCGCCGGCATTGCCGGGGACCAGCAGGCCGCGTTGTTCGGGCAGGCGTGTTTCGACGCCGGCGCGGTCAAGTGCACGTACGGGACGGGCTCGTTCGTGCTGGTGAATACCGGATCGCGAGTGGTCCGGTCGGACGCTGGCCTGTTGTCGACCGTTGCCTGGCTGGAACCGTCCGGTTCGCTGACCTACGCGCTCGAAGGGTCGGTGTTCGTGACCGGGGCCGCGATCCAGTGGCTGCGGGACGGGCTCGGCCTGCTCGACAACGCCGGGCAGAGTGAAGCGCTGGCCCGATCCGTTCCCGATTCCGGCGGCGTGGTCTTCGTCCCGGCACTGACCGGGCTCGGTGCCCCGGACTGGGATCCGTCAGCGAGGGGCGCGATCTTCGGCCTCACTCGGGGGACCACCCGCGCGCACCTGATCAGGGCGGCGCTCGAGGCCATCACATACGAAGTCCGGGACGTCGTGGACGTGATGACGGCTGAGGCTGCCGCACGGTCAGCGGCGGCCGGCGAGGCGGCCGGCGGCGAGAGCGAAGGTCCGGTCGACGGCGGGAGCGGGAGCGGCAGCGGGAGCGGGAGCGGCAGCGCGGGTGCGGGTGCGGGTGCGGGCGAACTGGCCTTGCGGGTCGACGGCGGCGCGAGCGTGAATGACTTGCTCATGCAGTTGCAGGCGGACCAGATACAGCGCCCGGTTGAGCGGCCGGTGGTCGCCGAGACTACCGCGCTCGGAGCCGCTTTCCTGGCTGGCCTCGCGACCGGCGTGTGGTCTTCGCGAGAGGAACTTGCCGCGACCTGGCAGCTGGACAAGCGATTCAGCCCTGGCCACCGGGACGAGGCCGCGCATCAGCGCTGGCGCAGTGCAGTGGAGCAGACGATGGGCTGGCGAGGGCTCGGGAGCTAATCGTCGTCGGGGTCGTGCCCGGCCGGCACTGACTCGCTCACGCGAGCCTCCTCGCGCAGAGCGGGAACAGTCTCCCGGCGCAGCGCGCTGGTCAGCCGGCCCTTCGCGCGCTGGGCGTACTCGTCAACGTACTCCTGCCCGGATAGCTTCATGACCTCGTACATGATCTCGTCAGTGATCGCCCGGAGCACGATCCTGTCCTGCTCAAGCCCGTAGTACCGGGAGAAGTCGAGCGCCTTGCCGAATCGTACTCCCGGCCTGACGGTCAGCCGCGGCGCCAGCTTGCCGGGCGGCTGGAATTCAAAGCCCCCGACCATCGCCGTCGGGACTACCGGCGCCTTGGCCTCAAGCGCAAGCCGGGCGACACCGGTCTTGCCGCGGTACAGGCGGCCGTCTGGCGTGCGCGTGCCCTCGGGGTAGATACCGAGCAGCTCGCCAGCGGCAAGCACGCGAAGCCCGGCCCGGAGCGCTCGCTCACTGGCGGCACCGCCGGTCCGGTCCACCGGGATCTGCCCGATCCCGCTGAAGAACACCTTGCTGAGCAGGCCCTTTACGCCGCGGCCAGTGAAATATTCTGATTTAGCTAGGAATACAACCTTTCGCGGAAGCGGCAGCGGAGCGAAGAAGTGATCTGAAAACGAGAGGTGATTGCTGGCCAGGATGGCGGGACCGGTGCGCGGCACGTTGTCAGTGCCTTCCGACCATGGCCGGAAGATAACGCGCAGGAACGGGCCGATGATTGCCTTGACCACCCAGTAGAACACGCCCATATGTTCCCACGTAACGAGCGATCCGGCGATAACAAGAACGCCGGGGCTAGTCGTCGGCGCGCGGGCGGCTAACCGAGTGCGCCTGCCGAGCCTGGCATGCGACGATTCGGGAAGGAACCCGGACTGCCACGTACTTCCGGAGAGGACCGATTTACATGCCAGTAATGCCAGGTGCGGAGGCCTATGCCTACGACGGCGGGCGAACCGGTGTTTTGCTCTGTCATGGCTTCACCGGCAGCCCGCAGTCGCTGCGGCCATGGGCTGAATACCTGGCGCGGGCCGGCCTGACGGTCTCCCTGCCGAGGCTGCCCGGGCACGGCACTACCTGGCAGGAGATGGGAAAGACCCGCTGGGAGGACTGGTTCGCCGAGGTTTCCAGGGCATTTGATGAGATGCAGTCCCGTACCGACGAGATCTTCCTGATGGGGCTGTCGATGGGGGCCTGCCTGGCACTGCGACTGGCCGAGCGCAGCGACGGGGCTGTGCGTGGCTTGGTCCTCGTCAATCCGTCCCTCACGGCGGACAACAAGCTGCTGTTCGCCATCGCGCCGGTGCTGAAGATGCTGGTGCCGTCCGTCAAGGGCATCGCCAGCGACATCAAGAATCCCGAGGCAAAGGAGGCGGGGTACGACCGCACGCCGACCAAGGCTGCCGCCACCCTGCCGGGCCTGTGGAGATCGACCCAGCAGCATCTGGCCGAAGTCACTCAGCCGGTGCTGGTTTACCACAGCACCGTCGACCACGTAGTAGGCCCGGCCAGCCTCAGGCTGCTGACCGCTGCGCTCCGGCCAGGGCAGCTGGAAGTGGAGGAACTGGCCAACAGCTACCACGTCGCCACGCTGGATAACGATGCGGAGGCAATATTTGCCGGCAGTCTGAGGTTCGTTCGGATACATAGTCAGGCAAGCCGGGAATCAACAGGTGGCGCTAGCGCTAGCAGGGAACCGACAGGCAGGGAATGACAACGGATGAGCGGACCCGGGGACATCGGCGGTGAGGTCAGCGGCGACGAGGCGGCCTGGCGTGACCTGATCGCCCGGTTCGACGTCCCGGCAGACCTGGAACAGACTGAGCATCCGTGGCCGTCGAGCGAGGATCTGCCCGCGACGCCGCTATCCGGGTCAGCTGTGGCCGATCCAGGCTCCGCCGATCGCGCCGATCCGCTCGTTACCCGCGACTGCCCTGAGCTGAGGCCGGATCCGTATCAGCCCGCCGATCGTGGCCGGGTGATCCGGCACGCTACGGACCCGCGCAGCTACTCGCCACCGGACGAGGCTGATGAGCGGTACGTGCCGGAGCCCCTTCCCCCGCCCGCCAAGCTCGATGCGGTCACCAAGGCGGCCTGGGTCGCTGTGATCGGCGGGCCAGCATATCTCCTGGTCGTCAGCCTCTTCCTGAACCTGACAGTTTCGCCGACTGCTGCGTTCATCGCTGTCGCTGCATTCGTCGGAGGCTTCGTTACCCTCATCGTGAAGCTCGGTGACCGCCAGAAGCGCGACGACGATGACGACGGCGCGGTGCTCTGAGGGGCGCCCGGGTTTAGCTGCGGCGGGCCAGATCGGCAGCGCCGATCAGCCCGGCATCCGGGCCCAGCTCGGCTAGCCGGACATCCGCCAGCTGGCGGTAGGAGCGGCCGGTGACGCCGTTCTGGTAGGCGGTCCGGGCCGGGCCGAGCAGCAGCTCGCCTGCCTCGGATACACCTCCCCCGATCACGAAGCAGCCGGGATCCAGGATGGCGGCCAGGTCTGCCAGGCCAGCGCCAAGCCACCCGCCGACAATGTCGAAGCAGCGGACAGCGCCCACGTCTCCCTCGCGTGCTGCCCTGGTCACGGCGGGCCCGTCAATGCCTTCCGGGCTGCCGCCGCCAAGCTCGAGGAGCCGGGTTGCTGCTTCGGGCATCCGCCGGGCGAAGTCGCGCGCCTCAGCGACGAGCGCGCTGCCACTCGCGTATTGCTCCCAGCAGCCGCGGTTGCCGCAACCGCACAGGCGCCCGTCCGGGACGACGCGGTAGTGACCTGGCTCCCCCGCCAGGCCAAACCGGCCGCGGTACAGACGGCCGTCGAGCACGATCCCGGCGCCGATGCCAGTGCCCACCGTGATCAGCAGCACGTGTTCCTGCCCGCGCGCCGCTCCCAGCCTTGCCTCCGCCCAGGCTGCCGCGTTCGCATCGTTCTCGACGATCACAGGCCTGCCGATGCGCTCTTCCACCAGCTTCTTGACCGGCTCGTCGCGCCAGGCGAGGTTAGGCGCGAACAACACGGTCGAACGCGTATGGTCCACGAAGCCCGCGGCGCCGATCCCGACGGCATCCACCTCGTGCCTGGCCTGGAGCTCGTTCACCGTGGCCGCGATCACGTCGATGGTGCTGTCCGGATGGGCAGCGGGCGTGTCCCGCTTCAGCTTCTCGACAACCCGCCCGGTCTCGTCGACGACGCCAGCGGCGACCTTCGTACCGCCGACATCAACCCCGATCGTCAGGCCCATGCTCCGGCCCGTCTGGCTGCTGGCCCGGCTGGTCCGCGTTGGTGTCAGCGTCCGTGTCGGTGTGCTGGCTGGTCTCGCCGGGCCCGGTAGCCGCACTCCACGGGTCCGGCTCAGTGCCTGCCGCGGCCGAAAGCCGGTCGGCTGGCCCGCTGGCCGGAGCGGAACCGTTCACCCGAGCGGGCCCGCCGCGCGGACTCTGGTCGGCAGCGGGGTCCGCGCCGCCAGGCAGTCCGACCAGGCCGGGCCGGTCCCGGCGGGACCCCGGTGCTGAGCTCTCAGACGCCGGCCCGTTCGAAGCTCCCTGACGGTGATCCGGGCCGGAAGCGGTAGCGCCTCGAGCCGGTGCACTGGCCGGGCCAGCACTGTCCCTCGAGCCGCTGTCCCTCGAGCCGCTGTCCCTGCCCGAGGTGTCTCTGCCGGTCCCGCCGGCCTTGGCCAGCAGCGAGTCCAGCGCGCCGATAGCGTCCTGGACGGCCGACGCGACGACATCCCCTGCGCCCGATAGCTGGCCGCTGATGCCCGGACCGGAGTCGCGCATCCGCCGGGCCGCCCGGCAGATCGGGCACCACTGGCACTCAGGCGACTCGCCGACCTCCGGAGGGATCTCGTTCGTGGCAGTGTCCCAGACGTCGCTATTCTCCCGGCCGCCGCCGCCGCCCAGCGTACGGCGCACCTGGCCGCTGATCTCCCGGCGCATGTTCTTGGCGCTCTGGCGGATGAACCAGCGCTGCAGCTCACCGAATACGTCGACATCTCTATCCTGCCGGTCTGCTGCCCGCCGATCCGCTGCTTGCCGGTCTGGCGCTCGCCGGTCTGGCGCTCGCCGCTCCGCTGGGTCGCGCGGTCCGGGCTGCTCAGTCATCGATGTCACCATTTCCTGATCGTCCCCCCGGTATCATCCCCGCCACCTTGCGCCGCTCACCCGTGGCGGGCGTGCGCCTGACTGCGGCGTCCGGGGTCTCAGCCACGGCCAGTTCCCTGCACCGACTCCGCGCGGGACTTCAGGCCCTTGAGCGCGGTATCGATGATCGTCTTCTCAGCTCGCCGTCTGAGCAGTCCGAGCGGCACCCTGGTACCGACCGCCAGCTCGTAGGTAACCTGCGTGCCGCCGCCGTCCTCGGCCAGCAGGTACTGCCCCGACATCTCGGTCACTACCGATCCGGCCTCAGCCAGCTGCCACCGGACCGCGGCATCCCCGTCCCAGGCATAGGCCAGCACATAGTTGTCCTTGATCACGCCCGCGTCAAGGCTGAACCGGACTCGGTCCGGGCGGCCATCGGGAGCGGCTGTCAGCACTTCAGCAGACCGGATGCCGGTAGCCCAGTCCGGATAGGCCTCGAAATCCGCGATCACCCCCATGACCGTCGGCCGGCCAGCTGCCACGGTGATGCTCGACGAGGTCCTGTCTGCCATGACTCGGAGCGTACCTCTAAGCCCGGCTCACACCGGACCTGGCGGCCGGGCAGCTAATCCCACTGCAGCATGTACGGCATCCCGCTGGCCCGGAAGTGACCGACGTTGATGCACTCGGTGTCGCCGATTCGCACCCGGCTTTGCAACGGCTGATGCACGTGACCGAATAGCAGGTACCGCGGGTTAGTTTGCTCGATCAGCGTCAGCAGCGCCTCGCTCCCCCGCTCCATCCGGCGAGCCACGGTGTCATAGAGCAACTCCGGTACGGCGGGCGGGATATGCGAGCAGAGCACATCCACCTCGCCGACCGCTTCGACCTTGGCGGCGAATACCTCATCGTCGAGCTCGTTCGGGGTGCGGTAGGTGGTCTTGAGGCCGCCGCCTACGAAACCGAACCGCCAGCCATCCAGCTCGACCCGCTCGCCATCCAGGACGTGCTGGCCCGGCCGCACGTGTTCGGGCCAGAACTTGGGCAGGTCCACGTTGCCGTAGGTCAGGTAGGACGGCACCGGCATCGCCGAGAACAGCTCGGCATACTGCCGGGAAACCGCCGCCTCAATGTGCTGCCGCGGGTCGCCGCCCAGCTGCGCCCACAACGCGCTGGACATCGCACGCGCTTCGTCGAACCGGCCGGCCCCGCGCAGCTCGACCAGCCGCCGTGCTTGCTCGGCACCGAACAGGTCGGGAAAAATGCCCTGGCTATGGTCGGCATAGTCGATGAACAGCAGCAAATCGCCAAGGCAGATCAAGGCATCGGCGCCCTGTCCGGCCAACCGCAACGCGTCGGCCCGGCCATGTACGTCGCTTACCACGTGCACCCGCATCCACCCACACTAGGCAAGACCGGTGCCCGCGCCTAGCCGGCCCGAAAGCGTCGCTGGCCCGCCCGCGCGGTAACGTCCAGAAGATCAGGATGGAAACGCGCTAGTGGAGGGTCAGTGCTCGAATTTGGTATCCCTGCCCTCATCGAGATTCCCGAGGACACCGGGCTGGCAGACGTGGTCTTCAGCCGCGCCGCCGCCGATCCCGATGACGTAGCGCTTCGCAGGCGCTCGGCCGGAGGGCAGTGGCAGGACGTCACCGCGGGCGAGTTCAGCACACAAGTGTCCGCCCTGGCCAAGGGCCTGATCGCGGCAGGTATCGAGCCAGGCGACCGGGTCGCGCTGATGTCCGCGACCCGGTATGAATGGACGCTCGCCGACTACGCAATCTGGGCCGCCGGCGCGGTCAGCGTTCCGGTCTACGAGACGTCCTCCGCCGAACAGGTGCAGTGGATACTCACCGACTCAGGCGCGCGGGCGGCCATCGCGGAGACCGACAAGCATGCCGAGATCATCTCCGGGCTCAAGGACCAGCTGTCCGACCTCGGCCAGCTCTGGCGGATCACCGGGCTGGATGAGCTCGCGGCGGCTGGCAGCGCTGTGACCGATGAGCAGCTGCACGACCACCGGGGCGGGCGGCGGGCCAGCGACGTCGCGACGATCATCTATACCTCGGGCACGACCGGGCGGCCCAAGGGCTGCGAGCTCACTCACAGGAACTTGCTGTCCACGGTCCGCAACGCAGTGCACGGCGCGCTGCCCGAGCTGTTCGAGACCACTGGCGATTCGACTCTGCTGTTCATGCCGCTCGCTCACGTCTTCGCCAGAATCATCGAGATCGGCTGCCTGGAGTCCGGCGCGGTCCTGGGCCACTGGGAGGACACGGCGACGGTCGCCGAGGGGTTGCGCGAGTTCCGGCCCACGTTCCTGCTCGCTGTGCCACGGGTATTCGAGAAGGTCTACAACACTGCGCAGCGGCAAGCCTCGGCCAGCCCGGCCAAGAGCAAGATCTTCGCCGCGGCGGTGACCACAGCCGTCGAGTACAGCCAGGCGATGGCCGCAGGCCGGCTAGGCCCGGGACTTCGGCTGCGGCACGCGCTGTTCGATCGCCTCGTCTACGGCAAGCTGCGAGCGGCGGTCGGCGGCCGCGTTCAGTACGCGGTGTCTGGCGGCGCCCCGCTCGGCGAGCGCCTGGGCCACTTCTTCCGCGGCGTCGGGATTACCGTGCTGGAGGGCTACGGCATGACCGAAAGCTCGGCCGCGGCGACAGTGAACCGGCCCCGGAGGAACAAGGTCGGCACCGTCGGCCAGCCGTTGCCCTCCGTCACCGCCAAGATCGCCGAGGACGGCGAGATCCTGCTGCGCGGCGGCCTGGTATTCGCCGGGTACTGGCGGAACGAGGCCGCCACCGCGGAGACACTGGACGGCGACGGCTGGCTGCACACCGGCGACCTCGGCTCGCTTGACGACGAGGGCTTCCTGCGGGTGACCGGCCGAAAGAAGGAACTGATCGTCACCGCGGGCGGCAAGAACGTGGCGCCGGCCGTACTCGAGGACCGGCTCCGCGCCCACCCGCTGATCAGTCAGTGCATGGTGGTCGGCGACAACCGGCCGTTCATCGCGTGCCTGATCACCCTGGATCCCGAGACTTTCGAAGATTGGAAGAAGCAGCACGGCAAGCCAGCCGATGCGACTGTCGCGGACCTGGCTAGCGATCCCGACCTGGTGGCCGAGATCCAGGGCGCCGTCGACGACGCCAACAAGGCGGTTTCCAGGGCCGAGTCCATCCGCAAGTTCACGATCTTGCCGGCGGACTTCACGACCGACAATGACTACATCACTCCGTCGCTGAAGGTGAAGCGAGCCCTGGTAGCCCGGGACTTCGCCGCGGACATCGAAGCGCTGTACGCGAGCTAGCGCAAGCCGCCCGGCCGTACAGCCCGGCCCGCCGGTACAGCCCGGCCCCCGCGCGCGCTGGGGCCGCCGGCACAGGCCCGCCCGGTCGGAGTCTGGGCGACTCATGCCCACTAGCTCGCAGCCGCTGCGCCCCGCCCGGACGGCCCGCCAGGCGCGGTCGGGCACCCGTCAGCTGGCGTGGCCAGCCGCGGACCTGGTGCGGATTCCGCGCCGGAATGCTGACCGGATCGACTCCGCGACCTGAGCTGGCGCGTCATGAATGTCGTGCCAGCCGAAGTGCACAACCTCAAAGCCCGCATCCCGCAAGTCCGCGTCCCTTCGCAACTGATGGGTCGCCGCGAACTTGTTGTCGTACTTCAGCTCGCCGTCCGCCTCGGCGATGGTACGGAATCGCGCCCAGTAGAAATCCACCCGCGCGATGATCTGGCCGTCAGCACCCAGCAGCGCCTGCAATTGTGGCGGCGGCAGCCCGCAATCGCGGAACGCGACCCTGGCGATAGATTCCAGCGGCGACTCCGCGAGTTCATCGGCGAACGCTACGACTTCAGCCGCGCGTTGCACGCCAGGCCAGCGGCGGCAGCTGGTGACGACCGACTCCAGTTCTGCGAGCGTCGTGCACCCGAGTCGTAGCGCCGAATCCGCCACGACGACGCCTGCCCGCAGCGATGAGCAGCGCGCCAGGTCGGCGACCGTCCTCGCCGCGGTGGTCACAGGCACCCCGTGATACAGGCCGACCTGGCCTTCCGGTAACGCGGCGTTATGAACGCGCACACCAGGCAAGCCCGCGCGAGTGCCGGTGCCAGGAGCCCGGGTGATCGCAATGCCCGCGGGCGCGCGGCCGAGAAGGGCCAAGCCCAGCAGCTGAGCGGCCGTGTGGTGGCTAGCCACGGCATGCGGCCCGAGCGTGGCCAGGGTGGCTGCGGCGCGCAGTGCGAGCGCGCCGCGGTTTGTCGCAATGATCGACTTGACGCTATCGGCGGGGCCGTAGACACCGTGACCCAGCCGGGTCAGCTCGCCGTGGCTGACCATAGTCCTGATCTGCTTGGCTGATATGCCAGCGGACATGACCTCCGCCAGCGTCGCAATATTCGCTAACCTGCCTGTTTCAGGCAAATGATCGAGCTTCACGAGGTCCAGAATGCCGCCCGCCACCGACATAGCACTCGATCCTGCCCCTCGGTCGCGCCGCTATCCATGCTTATGCCGGATTTGCGAGGGCGCTTTCAAGTGCTAAGTCGCGGGAGCGGCGGGCAAATGTCGCATATCGGACGCGGATTACGGGGCCAGCGCTGACCCGTCAGGCGCTAGCGTTCGGTGCTACCGCTCAGGATGCGCTGGAGCCGCCCGGCCACCAGATCCCAGGTCCACTCGCGGTCGATCCAGGCCTGGCCCTTCTCTCCCATGGCTGCAGCCCCGGCCGGATCGGCCAGCAGTTCGGTCAGGCGTTGGGCGAGCGCCGTTTCGCTTCGGCCGGGCACTACGTAGCCGGTTTCGCCGTCCAGGATGGCGTCGGGCGCACCGCCGGAGTCGCCGCCAACGACAGGCAGTCCTGTCGCCGAGGCCTCTAGATAGACGATGCCGAGTCCTTCGACGTCCAGGCCGGCCCGCCGGGTCCGGCACGGCATGGCGAAGATGTTGCCCGCGTCGTAGTACGCGGGCAGGTCATCCCAGCTCACCGGACCGGTGAAGACAACCGAGTCGCCAACCCCGGTCTGGCTGACAAGCCGCTCAAGGGCCGACCGGTACGGCCCTTCTCCTACTAGCAGCAGCAACGGATCTCCGGCCGTTGCCGCGCGAACCGCCGGCCATGCGCCGATCAGCGTGTCCTGGCCTTTGCGCGGCACCATCCTGGATACGCAGACGACTACCTGGCGGTCTGCTGCGATGCCGAGCTGACGCCGGATTCGAGCACCACCGGACCCGCGGGAGAACACGGCCGGATCCACGCCGGGCGCCAGCTTTACCATCCGGCCCGCCGCCTCAGCAGACAGCGCCCTGGCGAGCCGGACCCTGAAGTACTCAGCCAGGTACGTGAGGACGTCGACCTCATCGCCGATCCGGCGCAGCATTGACCTCGCTCCCGGCAGGGCAGCCCAGCCAGCCTCGTGCCCGTGAGTAATCCCGACGATGCGCCTCGCCCCGGCCCGGCGCAGCCGCGGCGCCAGCAGCCCGAGCGGAGCGGCCGCGCCGAACAGGACGGTGTCGCAGCCGTGCTCGGCGAGCAGCGCGCAAGCCCGTGCTGCCACCGACGGCAGCGGCAGCATCAGCGAGCCGGGATGCCGGATGACCGGGTACGGCTGCCGCGCGTCAAACTCCCTGGCGCCGTCCCAGGCCGGAGCGTAGACCACAACCCCGTCGGCCGGCAGCCGGACCGAAAGCGCGTGCACGAACGACTGAATTCCGCCCCGGCGCGGCGGGAAGTCGTTGGTGACGATCAGCACCTTGGTCATGCGGCTGGGATATCTGGCTGGGTCATCTGGCTGGGATCATGCGAGTCGAGTCAGCTAGCCGGGCTCATCGTGCCGGGCTCATCGTGTTGGGCTCGCGGCTGGCGGCGTCGCGGAAAACATGATCATACGCGCCGCCTGACCGTGCCGCAGGACAAGACACCGGCCGGCCCGGCATGCCTGGCCGGGCTGCCGGCGCAGTCCACGGCCGGCTGTGCCGGACAACCGCCGGGACGAACGACTCGCGCGCCGGACGACCTGGCGGGGATCGGCGGCCGGGCATGCCGTCGGCCGGGCACGCCGGCGACCGGGGTGAGCGGCGACCAGCGAGACCAGCGAGACAGCGAGACCAGACCAGCGTGACCAGACCAGCGAGACCAGCGGCCGACATGCCGGACGGTGGTGCACAGACAACTGGCCGGGCTCCGCCCGCTCGGCGGTCGCGGATTCAGCCGGTGCCGCCAGCGGGATCCGATACGACCGCACCCGTTGCGGCGCGACTCGCGGCGATCCGGGGCTGCCGTCAGCTACGGGCGGACAGCCTGGTCGAGCTCTTCCGCGTACCAGCCGCTTAGCGAGATCAGCTCGACGTCGGCGCCGGTATGCGGCGCATCGATGAGTTTCCCGCCGCCGACGTAGATGCCGACGTGGCTGTTGCCGGCGAACCCGAGGATGTCGCCCGGCTGCAGGTACTTCGTGACGTCTCCGGAGGCCAGATCAACCTGCGGCAAGTCTGCCTCCTGGTCGTAACTGGTCCGCGGAATGGAGACCCCGGCGCTCGCCCAGGCCTCCATGGTGAGTCCAGAGCAGTCGAAGC
Source organism: Streptosporangiaceae bacterium (assembly GCA_035507615.1). Lineage (GTDB taxonomy): Bacteria > Actinomycetota > Actinomycetes > Streptosporangiales > Streptosporangiaceae > JAJYUU01. The sequence continues at coordinate 21,806 of DATJNX010000060.1, read as the reverse complement.
CGTCCGCGCACGGGCCGGTGCCGCCGTACACATAAATGCAGCCAACCTGCTTGTAAGCGTAGGCAACGGCCTTTTCCGCCTGGGTCGAGGTCGGCCCGGTGTACTTAAGGCCGCCGGTCTGCCCTCCGCCGGCGCCGAGCCCGACTTGCTCAGCGGGCGACAGCCGATTTAGCAGCGACGTCTCGCTGTTGACCAGCTTGGTCATGGCAAGCTTCCGCTTGGCCAGGTTGGCCTTCAGCTGAAGGATGCCGATCTTCGTCCGTTGCGCGACTAGCTGGGTGTTGGTGAGCTGCCTGGCGACCGCGAGGAACTGCTCGATCTGAGCATTGTTGGTGTCCGACAGCTCGAGCAGGATCGACGACTGGTTGAGGATTCGCTGCGGGTTGCCGGAGGTGAACAAGGCAATCGACGAGTTGATATTGCCGTCCATGTAGTCGGCCACCGCGATGCGGCCGATCTCGTCGCGCATCCCGGCGAACCGCAGTGAGTCGGCCGCCACTTCCTTGTCGATCAGAGCCAGGCGCTGATTAGTGGCCTGGAGCTCCTGCTTGACCTGGTCATACTGCTGGTCGAGCTGGTCAGCCTTGATCTGGTCTGCCTTGAGCCTCGCCTCAACTTGGCTGACTGTCGGCGCCGGCGCGGCACCAGCGCTGGCTGTGACGCCCAACAGCAGTCCGGCGACGAAGACCGTGGCAGTGGCAGCCGCGACACGATGCCTGACGATCCTGCGAACCGACGGCGGCGTATGCACCTGCGCGACACGCTCCTTCTTCCACTGTCCGCCTGCCGGGTTAGCTGACGGGTTCGGGCTGTGGAAGCCTGCCCTACTGCCCGGCTCAGGTCCGGGCCGATTCACCCCTGACGGGCATCGCACCTGCGCGCCCGCCTCGTGGGTCCCCGGCTCTCCAGTCGGCCTCGTGGCCGGCTATCGGAGATTCGGCTGAACGACCGGTCGCCGCCGCCGAGTGGCGGCTGCTAAGCGATACGGCTCGCTGCATGACCTTAGTAGCGGGCCGAGGGTGGATTCAACCGCTTCGCACACTCTGCCGTCGTGTCCTTTATTTCCGCCTGGCGTGCGGCGGCGGAACGAAACGGACCCGGCGCGCCTTTCCCGGACTGTCAGCACCGGGCTCTAGCGTGAAAGCCGTGATCGAAGTTCTGGCCAGCCTCACCCTCGTGGTCGTCGATGTCGAGACGACCGGCTGGCTGGATCAGCAGGGCGAGATCACAGAGATCGGGGCGGTGCGACTGACCGGCGGACAGCTCACCGGCGAGTTCTCATCGCTGGTCCGGCCCTCAGGCCCGATCCCTGCCGACATCACGGCACTGACGGGTATCACTGACGCCATGGTCAGCCGCGCGCCGCTGGTGGCCGCGACCATCCGTGCGTTCCTGGCTTTCGCTGGCGACTGCGTGCTGGTCGCGCATAACGCTCCCTTTGACACCGGCTTCCTCGAAGCGGCGTGCTCAGCGGCCGGGATCGCCTGGCCTCGGGCAGCCGTGCTGGACACTGCAGTCATGGCAAGACTGCTGCTGAGCCCGGACGATGTGCCCGACTGCCGGCTAGCTACGCTCGCGGACTATTTCGGCGCCAAGACCGCGCCCACACATCGCGCGCTGCCGGATGCGAAGGCGACGGCCGACGTGCTCGCCGGGCTGTTCGGTTACGCGGCGGGCCAGCGGCCTCCAGCGACGCCGCGGCTCCTCAGCGTCGCGAGCTAAGCCGCTCCCGCCGGTTGCCGGGACCGGGCACCGCCAGACCGGCACAGCGCGACCGCCCGCCGACCAACACCATGCGGGCCGCACAGCACGGGCCGGACGGCAGAGACCACGGCTGCGGCGTACGCTACTGCCGCGGCCGGGGCGCAGGATCCCGGCAGGCGCAGGAGGAAGCTGTGGTCACCGCAATAGTTCTCATCAAAACCGACGTGGCCGGCATCCCTGAGACTGCCGAGGCCATCGCGCAGATCCCGGCCGTCACCGAGGTCTACTCAGTGACCGGCGAGTTCGACCTCGTCGCCATCGTCAGGGTTCGCGGGCATGAGGAGCTCGGAGACGTGATCCCCGGCACCCTGAACAAGGTCGCGGGCGTGACGCACACTGAGACCCATATCGCGTTCCGCACCTACTCGCGGCACGACCTTGAGGCCGCGTTCGCGCTCGGCTACACGGAGTCCTGAGAGCAGTCAGGTCCTGAGAGCGGTCAGGTCCTGAGAGCGGTCAGGTCCTGAGAGCAGTCAGGGCCCGAGACCGGTCAGCTCGCGGCGAGCCGCTGGCTGGCGCTGACCCAGCGGTCCAGCAGGTCGGCCGCCGCGCCAGAATCGACCGCGGCCGCAGCCCGGGAGTAGCCGTCGCTCAGCGCGGGTGTCAGAGCGTCCGGGCCGGCCACGCCGGCCTCAGCGGCCAGCGCCGCCCCCGCGTTCAACAGCGCGGTCTCGCGCACCGGGCCAGGCCTTCCGGACAGGAACGCCCGCACCACCTCGGCGTTATGCGCAGGGTCGCCGCCCAGCAGGTCCGCGGGCACCGAGCGGGGAATGCCGAGTTCGGCCGGGTCGAATGAAGTCTGGCTGACCGTGCCGTCGTGGACGATCCACACGGTGGACGGCGCGGTCGTGGTGAGCTCGTCAAGGCCGTCCTCGCCGTGGAACACCAGCGCCGTGCAGCCGCGCGCGGCCAGCACTCCGGCCAGGATCGGCCCGATCCGGGGGTCGGCCACTCCGAGCGCCTGCGCCGCGGGCCTCGCCGGGTTGGCCACCGGCCCGAGGATGTTGAACACCGTCGGCACGCCGAGCTCGCGCCGGGGGACGATCACATGCCGGAGCGCCGGGTGATACAGCGGCGCGAACAGGAAACCCGCGCCGATCTCGGCCACGAGCTGCTCCGTCGCCGAGGCCGGCAGGTCGATCACCACGCCGAGTGCTTCCAGCACGTCCGCAGTCCCGCTCGCTGACGAGGCGGCCCGGTTCCCGTGCTTGACCATCCGGGCGCCGGCAGCCGCCGCCGCGATCGTGCCCATGGTGGAGATGTTCACGGTGCGGGCCCCGTCGCCCCCCGTCCCGACCAGGTCGACGGTCCGGCCGGGGATGGAGACGGGCGTGGCGTGATCGAGCATCGACTGGGCCAGGCCGGTGACCTCGCTGGCGGTCTCGCCCTTGATCCGCAGCGCGACGCCGAACCCGGCGATCTGCGCCGGCGTGGCCGCGCCATCCATGATCTCGTTCATCGCCCAGGCCGTCTCGTCGGCCGTCAGATGCTCACCGCGTATCAGCGCGCCGATCAGCGCTGGCCAGGTTGTGCGTGAATCCATGTGCGGCCACCTTGGTCTGGTCTGGCTGGCGGGCTGGCGCGAGGGTGGCGGGCCCGCCTCCATTGTGGTGCAGAAGGCCGGGCCGATTCTGCCGGAGCCGGCGAGCTTCCTAGGCCTGGACGACTTCGCTGCCGGCTGACCGCTGGCGCATCAGCACCGCGAGTTCCCTGGCCAGGTCGACCGGGTCGATCGGGTGGCTGACTACCGCGTCGGCCCGTGACCACGTCGCCAGCCAGCCGTCGTCGGGCCGGCCGATGATCAGCAGGACCGGCGGGCAGTTATAGATCTCGTCCTTGGCCTGCCGGCAAACGCCCATCCCGCCCGCGGGCTGGGCCTCGCCGTCCAAGATCATCACGTCCACTTCGCCGGCGTCCAGCTTCCGGAACAACATCGGCTCGGTAGCTACCTCGGTGATCTCGGCCTCGGGCACGTCAGGAGCGGGACGGCGGCCGATTGCAAGCCGTACCCGGGCTCGGGTATCGGCATTATGGCTATACACGACAACCTTCATGGCACAGGATGCTACCGACCTGGGGGGTCGGGCTACGCACGCCTACGCGGTGTCGTAATAATGGCCCCGTGGTCACAGCATCTACTGAGGTAGCCCCGCGCGGGATTACCAGTCGGCCCAACCTCGTGAGCGTGGGCACGATCATCTGGCTCTCGTCGGAGCTGATGTTTTTCGCGGCCCTGTTCGCGATGTACTACACGATCCGGTCGGTCGACAAGGGCCTGGGCCAGCCGTGGCCGCAAGCGCACCTTGACCTGAGGCTTGCCACGATCAACACGATCGTGCTGCTGCTGTCCAGCGTGACCTGCCAGATGGGCGTGTTCGCGGTCGAGCGGCACCAGATCCGGCGGGGTGGCTACATCTGGGATGTGCCGAAGTGGGGCCTGCGCGAGTGGTACGTGCTCACCTTCTTCATGGGCTTGTACTTCGACCTGGGCCAGGGCTGGGAATGGCTGAGCCTCATCCATGACCAGCACGTTACGGTTGCATCCAGCAACTACGGGTCGGTGTTCTACCTGACCGAGGGCTTCCACGGACTCCACGTGGCCGGCGGCCTGGTGGCGTTCCTGTTCTTGCTCGGCAGGACGTACGCGGCCAAGAGGTTCACGCTCGAGCAACAGACCAGCGCCATCGTGGTGTCCTATTACTGGCACTTTGTCGATGTTGTCTGGATCGGCCTCTTTACCACCATCTACCTGATCCACTAACCGGGAACTGGGGTTTAGCTGTGAGCTGGATCACCGCGAGGCGCCGGCACCCGGCCGCGGGCTACATCGCCGTGGCGTTCGTGCTCGTCATGATCGGCACTGCCTACGCCGTCATCACCGGCAGCAACGCCTCGGCGTCGTCGCCGACGACTGCGAACTCGGCGCAGATCGCCGAGGGCCGCAACCTGTTCGTCGAGAACTGCTCGACGTGCCACGGCCTGTTCGCCGAGGGGGTGACCGGTCAGGCGCCGAGCCTGATCGGTGTCGGCGCGGCCGCCGTCGACTTCCAGGTGAGCACCGGCCGCATGCCTGCCGCCGAACTCGGCGGCGAGAATCCCCGGAAGCCACTGCACATCACCAACCCGGCCGAGATCCACGCGCTCGCCGCGTATATCCAGTCGCTAGGCGGCGGCCCGCCGATTCCGTCTGCGGCCATGGTGAGCACCGCCGGGGCGAACCTCGGCCTCGGCCAGCAGCTGTTCGTGGCCAACTGCGCGGCATGCCACAACTTCGAGGGGGCCGGCGGCGCGCTGACGGACGGCAAGTTCGCCCCGGCGCTGGTCCCGTCGACCCCGACGCAGATCTACGAGGCGATGCTGACCGGCCCTGAGGCGATGCCGTCCTTCAACGACCTGACCATCACCCCGCAGGAGAAGCGCGACATCATCGCCTACGTGACGCAGGTCCGCTCTGAGCCCAACCCCGGCGGCTTCAGCCTGGGCCGGGTCGGACCGGTGACCGAAGGCCTGGTCGCGTTCCTCGGCCTGCTCCTGTTCATGGTGCTGGCAGCACTCTGGATCACTGCGAAGCACGGGAAGGCTCATGAGTGACACCAACTCCCCAGGACAGCCCGGCAGCGAAGACTCGGGCGAGAAGTCCTGGCCCGAGTACCTGACTGGCGGCCAGGGCCACGGGGATCTCCCGGCTGGCGCCAGTGCTGCCGACCCCGAAGGTCCGGCCGGCCCGCGCCGGGTCATCGGCACGCCGTCGCCCGCAGCGGCAAGGACGCTGCTGCCCGCCGCCGAGGTTGATGGCGGACGTCAGGTGACGCCGGAATTGCCGGCCGAGCCGGACGACCCGAGCCGCGCCAAGCGGGTCGAGAAAGTCGTCGCTGCCTGCTTCATCATCGCCGCGCTCGCAGGTTTCGCCTTCCTGGTGTTCTACGCCACGATCGGCGTCGGCTCGATTACCAGCGTGCTGCACTCCAACCTGGCGCTCGGCGGCTCCATGGCGCTCATGTTCCTGCTGCTGGGAATCGGCTCCACGCTCTGGGTGCGGCACTTGATGCCAACGGTCGAGCTCACCGAGCAGCGGCACCCGATGGCCTCGACTCCGCAAGAGCGCGCCGCGTTCAAGGAGACGTTCCAGGAAGGCGCGGACACGAGCCAGTTCGTCAAGCGCCCCATCGTCCGGCGGTCGCTGATGCTGGCGACGGTCCCGCTGGCGGTCGCGCCGATCTTCCTGCTGCGCGATCTCGGCCCGCTGCCGGGCACGAGCCTCGACTTCACGGTCTGGCGGAAAGGGCAGCGGCTTCTCATCTACGGCACCGGACGGCCCGTCACTCCGGCGGAGTTCAATTCCCCCGGCTCTATCATCAGCGTCGGGCCGGAGGGGTATCTCGACGACGACGACGCGATGGCGAAGGCCGCGGTCACCCTCATCAAGTTCCGGCCAGGCGAGCTTGTCTTCGGCCCGAACGCGCGGCCCGGCGGGCCCGCGACGCCCGACAGAGTGGTACCGAACTGGACCGTGGACAACATCGTCGCGTATTCCAAGATCTGCACGCACCTGGGCTGCCCGGCAGCGTTGTATGACCAGAACACGCACCACATCCTGTGCCCCTGCCACCAGTCGACCTTTGACGCCACCCTGGGCGCGAAGGTGATCTTCGGGCCGGCCACCAGGCCGCTCCCGCAGTTGCCGATCGGCGTCGATTCGCAGGGCTACCTCATCGCCCTGGGCGACTTTAACGAGCCGGTTGGCCCGAGCTTCTGGGAGCGGTCATGAGCGTAGAACGAGCGCTCGAGGGCACGGGCGTCTGGCTCGACGACAGGCTGCACGGTGCCCGCGGCGTGCGGGTCCTGCTGAGGAAGGTCTTCCCCGACCACTGGTCGTTCCTGCTCGGCGAGATCATCCTGTACTCGTTCATCATCCTGCTGCTGACCGGGACGTTCCTGACGCTCTGGTTCCAGCCGAGCATGACCGACGTCATCTACCACGGCTCGTACATTCCGCTGCGCGGGCTGCGGATGAGCGAGGCCTATGCCTCGACCCTGAACATCAGCTTCGACGTCCGCGGCGGCCTGCTCATCAGGCAGATCCACCACTGGGCCGCGGACCTCTTCATGGCCGCGATCATGGCGCACATGATCCGGGTGTTCTTCACCGGCGCGTACCGCAAGCCGCGCGAGATCAACTGGCTGATCGGCATCGTGCTGTTCACGCTCGGCATGTTCGAGGGCCTGTTCGGCTACTCGCTGCCCGACGACCTGCTGTCCGGCGCGGGGCTGCGGATCACCGAGGGCATCCTGCAGTCCTTCCCGATCGTGGGCACCTACCTCGCGTTCTTCCTGTTCGGCGGCCCGTTCCCTGGCCACGACATCATCCCGCGGATGTACATTCTGCACGTGCTGGTGATACCGGGACTGATCCTGGCGCTGGTTACCGTGCACCTGTTCCTGATGTTCCATCAGAAACACACCCAGATGCCGGGCAAGGGCCGGACGAACGAGAACGTCGTCGGCGCCCCGATGTACCCGTACTTCATGGCGAAGACCGGCGCGTTCTTCTTCTTCACGTTCGCCGCGCTGGCGCTGGCCGCGACGTTCACCCAGATCAACCCGATATGGCTGTACGGCCCGTACAACCCGGTCGCCATGTCAGCCGACTCACAGCCGGACTTCTACATGGGCGCTCTTGAAGGCGCTCTGCGTCTCTTCCCGGCCTGGCAATGGGTCTTCTTCGGGCACACGTTTGCCTTCAACGTGTTCGTGCCGGCGCTGCTGCCGCTGGGCATCGTGTTCGGCGGGGCCGCCGCCTGGCCATTCCTGGAACAGTGGATCACCGGCGACAGACGTGAGCACCATCTGAACGACCGGCCGCGGAACGCGCCGACGAGAACAGCGCTCGGCATCGCGATGATCACCTTCTACGGCGTCCTGTGGGCCGAGGGCGCCAACGACATCATCGCCGACCACCTCAACATCTCGCTCTACCTGACCACGTGGATAGCGCGGTTCGCATGGCTGATCGCGCCCATTTTGGCATACATCATTACTAAACGGATCTGTCTGGGCTTGCAGCGAAAAGACAGGCATCTGCTCGAACACGGCGTGGAGACCGGCATCATCAGGCAGCTGCCCGGTGGTGAGTTCGTCGAGGAGACCCGACCTGTCGACGAAGAGGCCCTCGCTGTGCTCACCAGCAGGTCGGAACCGCCGCCGCTACGCGCGCTCGAGATCCCCGAGGCCGAGGTCCCGGCACCGGGCATGCGCGGCTCACTCGGCAAGGTACGCGAACGGCTTTATAACGTCGTCACCGAGAGCATCCCGCTGCCCGACGGGCACGCCAACGGCCACGGAAATGGTCACGGAAACGGCCACGCGATCGAATCCGACGGGCACGGCCAGGAGTCGCTCCCGGCCGGTGCCGACCAGAGCGGCGGCACGGACCAGCACTAGCCAGCTACCGCTCCTTACCAGCGGGCCAGATCAGGCCCGCCGCCACCTGGCGCCGGGCGTGATGCGTGCCGGAAGCTAACTGACAGTCTGGCTGCCAACCGCAATCATGACGGAAACGGGCTATTGCGCCGCCACCGCCAACGGCACCACGCGGCCGGCTTCGCGCAAGCCATTGCCTCGCTTCCTATGGAAAGCTGGCGGAATGGCGTCCTTCGATGAGCTCGTCGCAGAAGCTCTCAGCGCCCCGTTTTCAGGCTGGGACTTCTCCTGGCTCGCGGCGCGATCGACGCAGGGGACCTTGCCCTGGAGCTACCAGCGCGAGCTCGCTCGCCGGGCCAGGGCGGCGGACAGCATGCTCGACATGGGAACTGGCGGCGGCGAACGGCTGGCACGGCTTTCCGCGCGGCCGCCGCTGACCGTCGCCACTGAGGCGTGGCCGCCGAATGTCCCGGTCGCCGCAGCGCGACTGCGCCCGCTCGGGATCGCAGTCGTGCAGGACGAGGGCGCGCCGGACAACATGGATCAGGACGGCACCGATCAGGACTGCACGGATCAGGACTGCGCACAGCGCGGCCGGCTGCCGTTCCGCGATGGCGCGTTCGGTCTCGTCGCCAACCGGCACGAAGCCTTCCTGGCAGTCGAAGTCAGCCGGATCATGTCGCCCGGTGGCGTATTCATCACCCAGCAGGTCGACTTCCACAGCGACGACGATCTCTACCGGCTACTCGGGCTGGAGATCCCCGGGCAGCCGGACAGCTGGCTTCCCCTCGCCCGGCGGCAAGCAGAGGACGCCGGCCTGATCGTAGAGACCGCGGTGCACGGCGAGGAACGTCACGACTTCCGCGATGTCGGCGCCGTCGTGTACTACTTGCGCGCGGTTAGCTGGGCGATCCCGGAATTCAGCCTCGACGCCTGTGCAGGACAGTTGCGGGCCGCTCACGAAACGCCGGAGATCTGGCCGGTTCCGGTGCGCCAGCGGCGGTTCATGCTGGTGGCCGCCAAGCCGGCCTGACCGCCGCGGCCGCCCTGGCAGCAGGCACCTCGCATCAGCAAGTCAACGCCCAGGCGCACGGAACGGGTCGCGCGGCCGGATGATGCTTCCGGGAATGGCGTGCATAATGGCTCAGCGCGAGGTAGCTTTGCCTCTCGTGGGAACGTGTGATGCCGATAACAGTCAGGCCTGGCGGAATAGCCGTCGGCCAATTCCGGCAGCGCCCACATTACGCAGGCGATAACCGCAGCTTTGTGACGCCCGCGTAGTCCAACCGGCAGAGGCACCGGCTTTAAACCCCGAGAGTACGGGTTCGAATCCCGTCGCGGGCACTCTGCGCAGTCCTGTTCACTGGCGAGCCGTCAGAGCATCGAGGTCCCGCTCGGCGTACAGCCGGTGCTCCCACTCTTCGTTCAGTACGATCAGCAGGCACTTGCGTACCGGGAAGCTCCGCGGCGGGGGCCAGCCCGGCGCCTCGACCGGCTCGGTCTCGGCATTCAGCGACTCGGGCGTGAGGTCGTCGATGACCTGGCGCACCGTCGCCATCCGGTCCCGGCGCAACTCGAGCACCACCTCGAGAGACGGCCGGGCGTCGCGGTCGCGGGGCACGCCGAGGTCGTCTGGCATCTCATCCCACGGCAGGCCCAGCGGATGCCACGGAGCCGGGTCGCCCAGGATCGCCCGCCCCACCCAGGAGTCAGTGGCCATTACCAGGTGCCGCAACGTCTCGATGAACGACCACTCGCCGTCTACCGACTCGTGCAGGAGCCCTGGCGGCAGCAGGCGGGCCCGGTCGACCGTCCCGGCCCAGAGCCGCTCGACGATTCCCCATGCCTCGCGGAAGCCGGCCGGGTCGACCGGGCGCATCTTTGCCCGGTCCGGATACCTCCGGTCCAGCTCTGCTTCGACGAGCGGCCCGATGTCGACGCCGTTGATCGTCACATTCTGGATCTCGCCGTCGATGGAGACGTCGACAAGCTCGACGCCGCGCATCACTGCCCCGGTCAGATCCACGCCGCGCAGCCAGGAACGGCTCAGGTCGACCGCCCATAGCCGCGCGTCCGTCAGGTCAGCCCGCTCGAACCGAGAGCCCCGCAGGTCGGTACCAATGAATTCAGCCACGTCGTCACGCTATCGGCAGGTACTGACAACCCGGCGGCGTCGTGCCAGGCCCGCTCAGTGCGCGTAGTGGCCGCGGTAGTACTCGAAGACGAAGCCGATGATGGACAGGACCGTGGCGAGCAGCCCGATCAGGAAGAGCCACCAGCCGATGGCCACTCCGAGCGCGGCGGTCGCGGCAGCCAGGCCGACGAACAGCGGCCACCAGCTGTGCGGGCTGAAGAAGCCCAGCTCGCCGACACCCTCGTCGATCTCGCCGTCCGGGCTGTCCTCCGGCCGCTCCGGCAGCCGGCGGCCGGTGAACAGCACGTAGAAGCCGACCAGGAAAGCCAGGCACACCGCCAGCGCGAGCGCCGTGGTGCCCGTCGGGTCGTGCGAGAAGTACCAGTAGACGATGTCCGACGCGCCGAAGAACGCTGCGCAGCCCAGGAACAGGTACGCCTCTACTTTCACGAGCCAGCTCCGATCGCCTGCTGCTGATGCTCCAGTTCCCGGTCACGGCCCGACCTGATGTGCGGGTAGTGCAGGTCGAAGGCCGGACGCTCGGACCTGATCCGCGGGATCGAGGTGAAGTTGTGTCGTGGCGGCGGGCAGGACGTCGCCCACTCCAGCGAGTTGGAGAAGCCCCACGGGTCGTCCTCGGTGACCGACTCCCCCGTCTTCCAGGTCTTGTAGACGTTGTAGAGGAAGACGAACGTCGAGGCGCCTAGCACGAACGAGCTGATCGACGAGATGTCGTTCAAGGTAGTCGCCAGGTGCGGCAGGAACGGGTAATTCGCGATGCGCCGCGGCATGCCCATCAGGCCCAGCCAGTGCTGCACCAGGAAGGTGCCGTTGAAGCTGAGGAAGACCAGCCAGAAGTGCCACTGGCCGAGCCGGTGGTCCAGTATCTTGCCGGTCCACTTCGGCCACCAGAAGTAGAACCCGCCGAACATGCAGAACACCACCGTGCCGAACAGCACGTAATGGAAGTGCGCCACCACGAAGTAGGAGTCACTAACCGCGAAGTCCAGTGGCGGGGACGCCAGGATGACCCCGGTCAGGCCACCGAACAGGAACACCACCAGGAACCCGAGGATGAACAACATCGCGGGTTCGAAGGTGATCTGCCCTCGCCAGATCGTGCCGACCCAGTTGAAGAACTTCACCCCGGTAGGCACCGCGATCAGGAACGTCATGAACGAGAAGAACGGCAGCAGCACCGCGCCGGTGGTGAACATGTGGTGCGCCCACACCGTCAGCGACAGGCCGGCGATCGCGATGGTGGCCGCGACCAGGCCTTTGTAGCCGAACAGCGGCTTGCGCGAGAAGACCGGCAGCACTTCGGTGGCGATGCCGAAGAACGGCAACGCCACGATATAGACCTCGGGATGGCCGAAGAACCAGAACAAGTGCTGCCACAAGATAGCGCCGCCGCTATTGGCGGCAAACACCTGCGCGCCGAGCTTCCGGTCGATCTCCAGCACGAGCAGCGCAGCGGCCAGCACCGGGAAGGCCAGCAGCACGAGCATCGAGGTGAGCAGGATGTTCCAGGTAAAGATCGGCATCCGGAACATGGTCATGCCGGGCGCGCGCATGCACAGGATCGTGGTGACGAAGTTGACGCCGCCCAGGATCGTGCCCAGGCCGGAGAGCACCAGGCCCATGATCCACATGTCACCGCCGATGCCGGGCGAGTACTGCGCGCTGGTCAGCGGCGAGTACGCGTACCAGCCGAACGAGGCCGCACCGCCTGGCGTGAGGAAGCTGATCAGCAGGATGCAGCCGCCGAAGGTGAACATGTAGTAGCTGAGCAGGTTCAGCCGCGGGAACGCCACGTCCGGCGCGCCGATCTGCAGCGGCATGATCTCGTTCGCGAATCCCACGAACAGCGGCGTCGCGAACAGCAGCAGCATGATCGTGCCGTGCATGGTGAACAGCTCGTTGTACTGCTGGTCAGACACGATGTGGTTGTCGGGGCCCATCAGCTGCGCTCGCATGATCATGGCCATCAGGCCGCCGATCAGGAAGAACACGAACGACGTGATCAGGTACAGGTGGCCGATGACCTTGTGGTCGGTCGACGACAGCCAGTCGGCCAGGATCGAGCCCTTACGGTAGCCGCGCGCAGCCGTCCTCGCACCGGGCATCGTGGCTACCGGAGCGGACTCGTTGTACGCCGTCACTGAGCGCCCCCAGATGCGTTCTGCAGCTTCTGCTGCGCGGTAACCCATGCCTTGAACTGGGCGGGGGTCACGATCTTGATACGGAAGAGCATCCGGCTGTGGTACAGGCCGCACAGCTCCGAGCAGCGCCCGATGGTGTCCGGCCCGCTGTAGAGCGTGGCCGTCGGGTAAACCTGGAAGTGGTTCGGGTGGCCAGGCAGGACGTCGCGCTTGAAGTCGAACGGCAGCACCCAGAACGAGTGGATCACGTCGTTGGAGGTCAGGTTGAACCGGACTGTCTCGTGATCGGGGATCTCCAGCAGCGGCAGTTCGTTCTCGTTGGAGCCGGCGCCGAGCACGCCGTTCCACATGTAGCCGACCTCGGTGACGCCGTCAGCCGAGTTCTTGACCGCGTACTGCGGGTACTGGAACTCCCAGCTCCACTGGAATCCGGTCACGTCCACAACCGTGCAGTGCGGCGCGGTGCAGGTCGCCGACAAGTCGTCGATCCGGTTCTCGTCCCGCGCGGTGAAGTAGAACAGCACGCCGACCATGATGAACGGCACGACCGTGTACAGGATCTCGATGGGCAGGTTGTACCGGACCTGCTGCGGCAGCCGGTCGCCGCGCTTGCGGAAGAAGATCACCGCCCACAAGATCCCGCCCCAGACGACCGCCCCGACGCCGAACGCCGCGATCCAGGAGCCGCGCCAGAGGGAAACAACCAATTGGGCCTGAGTGGTCAGCGGAGCGCGAAGCCCGAGCGTTCCGTCGCAGCCGGTGGTGACCGCTGCCAGCGCGAACAAGGCGGCAGCGCGCGGCAGCCAGCGCCGGATCCGCCGCGCCAGTGGCCCGCGGCCCGGGTCCCGGCCGTGGTCTGCACCGCCCTCTTCGGCGCCGCGCCAGCCGGCCCTCTGCCGAACCGCATAGGGCCGAGCGGCACGGGGCCCCTCGGCACGGTTGTTGGGACTCACAGATGGCCTTCCCAGCAGTTAAGTCCCGGCGTCAGCGGCCGGTTGAGTTAGACGTCCTACAGCCTGTCGTGGAAAACAGTACAACGCCCTGCACTGCTGGCAGGGGGTACCCCCGGCCTCCGCGACAATTCGTTATTCCGCCCGTGCCGGCTAACCGGGCCGAGCGGGCCGCGCAGCCGGGAGCCTACAGTCGGAAACGTGGCCTACTTCGACGCGGCATCCGCCGAGCCACTGCATCCCAGCGGCCGCGAGGCGCTGCTTGCCGCTCTGGACGACGGCTGGGCAGACCCGGCCCGGCTGCACCGCGAGGGCAGGCGGGCGCAGCTTCTGCTAGACCAGGCGCGGGAAGCCGTCGCCGCCGAACTCGGCTGCCGTCCGGACGAGCTGTCGTTCACGAGTTCGGGCACGCAGGCGGTGCACCTGGCCGTGCTGGGCGCCGTGCAGGCCAGGCAGTCCGCCGCACGCGGTCCCGGGCACCTGGTCGCGAGCGCAGTCGAGCACTCCAGCGTGCTGAACGCGGCCGACTGGCTGGCTCACCGGACCGGCACCGAGGTCACCATCGCCGGCGTGGACCACCTGGGCCGCGCCGACCTGCCCGAGTTCGCCGCCGCCGTCCAGCGCGAGCGCACGCTGCTGGCCTGCCTGCAGTCCGCCAATCACGAAGTCGGTACGCTCCAGCCCGCGACCCAGGTGGCGGCCGCTTGCCAGGCATGCGGCGTTCCCCTCCTGACGGATATCGCGGCCTCAGCCGGCCGTTTGCCGGTGCCGGACGGCTGGTCGTTGCTCACCGCCAGCGCGCGCAAGTGGGGCGGGCCGGCCGGCGTGGGGTTGCTGGCCGTGCGCAAGGGCACAAGGTGGCGCGAGCCGTTCCCGTCCGACGACCGGGAAAACCGGCGTGTTCCGGGCTTCCCCAACGTTCCCGCCGTGCTGGCCGCCGCCGCTTCCCTGACAGCAACGGGCCGGGAACGAGGCAGCGCCGACACCGCGCTGCGCGCTCTGGTGAACCTGATCCGCTCGGAAGTACCGCGGACTGTGCCCGATTCCGTCGTGCACGGCGATCCGGAGAACCGGCTGCCGCACATCGTCACGTTCTCCTGCCTGTATGTGGATGGCGAGGCGCTGGTGACCGAGCTGGACCGGGCTGGCTTCTCGGTTTCGTCCGGCAGCGCTTGCGTCGCCGACACCCGGCAGCCCAGCCATGTGCTTGCCGCCATGGGGGCGCTTACCCACGGCAACGTGCGGGTATCGCTTCCCCGTGGGGTCAGCATGGCTTCCGTCAGAGAGTTCCTTGACGTGCTGCCGCCGATCGTGGCAAAGGTGCGCGACACTGTGAGAGCAGCCAATGCCTCGCAGCTCTAGGAAGCCCTCGCAGCTCTGGGAAGCGCGGCCTTAGGATCCAGCACAACGGGATACTGCACCACCCGCGAGCCGCCCGAGGAGGTAACCGCGTGAGCCGCCAGCAGCGGAGCGCCGAGCCGAACGGCCGCCCAGAAGGTCAGGGTCAGGCCGGGATCCGGCGGTCGACCCTCGGCCTCAGGGCGCAGCCTGCTCCACCGGCTGACCGGCCAGCGCCGGCCCCCGCACTGGTCCTCGACGCGCTCGGCAAGAAATGCCCGATCCCGATCATCATGCTGGCAGACCGGATCGGTGAAGTCCGGGTTGGCCAGACCGTCGAGGTGCTGGCCGACGATCCGGCCGCCAAGACTGACCTGCCAGCGTGGTGCACCCTGAAGTCTCACGAGTACGTGCGGACGACCGCGCTGGCAGCCGGCTGGTCCTTCCTGGTCCGGCGCAGTTACTAGCTGACCGCGTGGCTACTGGGCCGCGTTTCCCGGCTCGTCGACGGCGCGGAACCGGTCAGCGAACCTGCGGTCGGTCTCCCACCACGGACGCTGGGTGACCGGCAGCCCTTCCTCGCCTGCCGGGGCCGGGGACGCGTCAGCGGCGGCCGGGCCGGTCGCCGCACCCGACTCGCCCGACGCGCCCGCAACCACCATGGCCGCTGCTTCCTGCGCATCCAGCTCAGCGTCGATCACCTTCGCGTCCGCCTCGTCTTCCCTGATCATCTGGATGAGCTGAGCCGCGAGGAACGGCAGGCCGACAATGTCGCCGAAGATCCACAGCACGCCGCCGCCGAGGACCTGGGTCGTTGGCAGGCTGGGTCCCCACGGCCGGGCGAGGGCGTGGTAGTACGAGCCGGCCAGCAGGCTGGTGTCGGCGATGACGGCGAGGCCCAGTATCGCGTCGCCGAGCACCTCGGCTGCGGTGATCCAGAGCGCGACGACGTACGGGTACGCCTTGGGGACCGGGTCCACTCGCAGCAACGTCCAGAAGAACACGAATCCGGGCGCGAGCAGCGCGAGGTGGGTCAGCTGAGCGACCAGGACGGACCTGAAGCCGGCCGCGTACCAGGGCGTGAAGTAGATCAGGAAGGGCGTGATGACCAGCACGAACGTCGTAATGGCAGGAAACGTCAGGAGCCTGGCCAGGCGGCTCTTGATCGCCGCGCGGAGCCACGGGCCGAACCGCGGCACGGTGCCGATGATCAGTGTCAGCGGGCGGCCGAGCGCGACGAACAGCGGGACGACCAGCAGCATGAGGATCGTCTGGACCGACCGCATGTAGAACAGGACGGGCTGGTAGACACCGACCGATGACATGGTCGCGACGACGCTGAACCCTAGTCCGAGCCCGCAGAACGAGATCACCCGGCCGGCCGGCCAGCGCTCGCCCTGGCGCCGGATGCGGTGCGCGGCCGTCAGGTACGCCGCGCCGAGCACGATGACCGCCGCGAGTGTCCACGGCTCGACAGTCCAGGACGTGAACGCGCGGGCGAACGTCAGCTGCGGCGGGCCGTGGTAGGCGGAGGCAAGCGCAGCGGGCATGCCGCCACGGTACCCCGTCAGGCACCCGGCGCCGGAGCCGGCTACTACACAGCGTCGTGCGCAGTGCCTGCTGGAGCTCAGCCTGCCGCGCTCTGCCTGCTGGAGCTATGCGCGGGGTTGTCAGCGGATGTGCGCGAGGATCTCGTCAGCGGCCGGCTGCCCGTACGACGTCGCGCAGCGGCTGGCGAGCTCGGCCCGGTCAAGCTTGTATTCCTGCGGGCCGGTGGACTCCAGCGCATGCACGGCGATCAGGTTGCCGAGCTGGGCAGCGCGCTCGCGGCCAAGCCCGAACGCCTCGGCCGCCAGGAAGCCGGCCCTGAAGGCGTCGCCGGTGCCGGTCGGGTCAGCCGGGGTCACGTCCTTGACCGGGCCGACCAGGACCGGCTCCTCCCCCGCGACGTCTACCCTGGCGCCGTCTGCGCCGAGCGTGGTGACCCGCACGCCGACCTGGGCGGTCAGCTCGGCGTCGCTCCAGCCTGTCTTGTGCTCGATGAGCGATGCCTCGTAGTCGTTGCAGAACAGGTACGCGGCCCCGGTCACAAGCTCCCTGATCTGGTCACCGTCGAGGCTGACGAGCTGCTGGGAGGTGTCATTAGCGAACGGAATCTGCCGGGCCAGGCACTGCTTGGTGAAGCTGCGCATGGCGGCCGGGTTGCCCGCGCCGATCACGATCAGGTCGACCTCACCGGCCAGGCCGGTGAGGTCAATGTCAGCGTCCTCGTTCATCGCGCCGGGATAGAAGGAGGCGATCTGGTTCAGGTCTGTGTCGGTCGTGCAGACGAAGCGGGCGGTATGCAGCTGAGCCGACTCGCGCACGCCGCTGGTGTTCACGCCGTGCGCGTCGAGCCAGGCCCGGTACTCGGCGAAGTCGCGGCCGGCACTGCCGACCAGGAGCGGATCCAGGCCCAGGCAGCCGAGGCCGTATGCGATGTTCGCGGCCACTCCGCCGCGCCGGATCTCCAGCCCGTCCACGAGGAACGACACCGAGACCTTGTCGAGCTTGTCGGCGAGCAGCTGCTCGGCGAATCGCCCTGGGAAGGTCATCAGATGGTCGGTAGCGATTGACCCGGTTACAGCGATGCGCATCTTAGGCTCCGTTTTGTCTGCCGTGCTGGCGGGCCACAGGCTACACGCCGCCAGAGCAGGCGGGCGCACCAGCCGCAGATCCCGCGCCAGTGGAGAGGTAAGGTCCCATGGTGACCGACTGGGATCAGATCGCGGCAGAGGGCTTCGCCCTGCCGCCTGATGCCGACGTCGACGCCCTGACGGCCGACCTGGCCGACGCGCTGGCCGATCCTGACCCGCGCATCCGCGACGGCGCGGCCTATGCGGTGCTCGCGACCTGGATCGAGCGCGGCGTGCTGGACCGCCAGCTCAACTGGCTTGGTTCTGAGATGGCCGCCCGCTTCAGCGACGTCCGGATTCAGGCGCGGACGTTTGCAGCTCTGGTGCTGGCCTGGGTGATCGAGCGTGGCGCGTACGACGAGGCCTGGACGCATGCGTTCGCGGAGTGGTATCCAGCCGAAACCGACTTGCGCGGCTATGACGGCCGCCTCGGCTGGCTGCACGCCGTCGCGCACGGAGCTGACCTTCTCGGCGTGCTCGGTCGCGACCCCAGGGTCCGGCCTGAGTGGATGCTTGAGCTGGGCGCTCGCCGGATGGTCGCCGACACGCAGTATGTCTGGCGCGACTCCGAGGATGACCGGCTCGGTTACGCGATGGCGCTGATCCTGGCCCGGCCGCATCTCACCGTCACGCGGTCAACAGACTGGCTCGACATCATCGACCAGAAGTTCGCCACCGCCGAGCCCGGCCCGGTGCCGCCCTACGCCAGCAACACCATCAGGACGCTGCGGATGCTCTACCTGCTCGCAGACCGCGGCGTCCGTGCCGAGGAAGGCGCGCCCCCGCAGCGGCTGACGCACCGGGACGAGGTCATCGAGCGGCTCGCGTCGTCGCTCGCGGCGGTGTCCTGGTTCGCTGGCTAGCCGCCGCTCCCGCCTGCCGCGAACGCAAACTGCCGCCCGGCGCGCAAGCGCGAGCGGCAGTTGTGCTGAAGCGCTGGATCAGTGGAAAGAGTCGCCGCAGGCGCACGACCCGCTGGCGTTCGGGTTGTCGATCGTGAAGCCCTGCTTCTCGATCGTGTCCACGAAGTCGATCGTGGCGCCACTGAGGTAGGGGACGCTCATTTTGTCCGTCACGACCTGCACGGCGCCGAACTCGCTGACGACGTCGCCGTCCATCTCGCGCTCGTCGAAGTACAGCTGGTAGCGCAGGCCAGAGCAGCCGCCTGGCTGCACTGCGATGCGCAGCCGAAGGTCATCGCGGCCCTCCTGCTGGAGCAGGGTGCTCACCTTGACCGCTGCCGCGTCGGTGAGAACGACGCCCTGGGCGGTGGTCTCGTCCTGAACTGTCATCTGCGTTAGCTCCCGCATCGGGTGGTTCCGGATCTGGTCCGGGTGGCCGCTGCCCCTTCGGCACGGCCCCGTTCTGCTGTCACAACGATAATCCCCTTCCGGAGATTCCGGCCCGGCCGGGCCGGGATGGCTTCTCCGGCTGCCCGGCTCCCCACACTCCCGGCCAGGCCGGCTACGATAGGTATCGTCACTCAGACGATAAGTCGAAAAGCGGTGTCCTATGAGCGCTCCAGCAGGCCAGCTAACGTCAGCCGGCCCGGCGAGCCCCGGCCGGCCATTGCCGCTGCTGGTGCTCGGCGCGGGTGCTGACCCGGCCGCCGAGCGGGGCGTCGAGTGCCCCGGTGAGCTTCCGCCGGCCAGCGATCCGGCCCTGGTCGAGCGTGCCCGGGCCGCGAGGAAGGCGCTCGGCGACCGCGCGTTCATCCTCGGGCATCACTATCAGCGCGACGAGGTCATCCAGTTCGCTGACGTCACTGGCGACTCCTTCAAGCTGGCCAGAGAGGCAGCAGCGAGGCCAGGTGCGGAGTTCGTGGTCTTCTGCGGTGTCCACTTCATGGCGGAGTCTGCGGACATTCTGACCTCGCCAGCGCAGAAGGTTGTGCTGCCCGACCTCGCGGCCGGCTGCTCAATGGCCGACATGGCCACCTACAACCAGGTCGAGCAGTGCTGGGACGCGCTTGACGATCTCGGTGTCGCCGACAAGGTCGTCCCGGTTAGCTACATGAACTCCTCGGCCGACATCAAGGCGTTTACCGGCCGGCACGGGGGCACAATCTGCACCTCCTCCAATGCCGGCCGGGCTCTGCGATGGGCGCTCGGCCAGGGCAGCAAGGTCCTCTTCCTTCCTGACCAGCACCTAGGGCGCAATACGGCCGTTCTCGAGCTTGGCATGAGCCTGGACGACTGCGTCGTCTGGGATGCGCACGCGCCGGGCGAGACAGGCGGCCTGACCCCGGAGCAGATCAGTGACGCGACGATGATCTTGTGGCGCGGTCACTGCTCGGTGCACGGCCGCTTCTCCCCCGGCTGCGTTGCCGAGGTTCGCGCCCGCGTTCCTGGCATCAACGTGATCGTGCACCCGGAGTGCCAGCATGAGGTCGTGCTGGCGGCTGACTACGTCGGCTCCACTGAGAAGATCATCTCGACCATCGAACGGGCGCCGTCGGGCACAGCGTGGGCGGTCGGCACCGAACTGAACCTCGTCAAGCGCCTGGCTAAGGCCAACCCGGATAAGACGGTTATCTTTCTCGACAAGACCGTCTGCTACTGCTCGACGATGAACCGGATCGACCTGCCGCACCTGGTCTGGGCGCTCGAGTCACTCGCCGCCGGGCAGGTAGTGAATCAGATCACAGTGGACGACCAGAGCGCAGCACAAGCCAGGGCAGCCCTGGAGCAGATGCTGGCTCTGCCGTTACCGGCAGCGGCAGCCGCCGCCTAGCTTGGCGTGGCCGAGAGCGCGACGCGGCAGCTGGCGTGACCGCGGCAACCGTCATCGCGGGCCCGCGGGCGGCGTCACCACCCGCACGTCGGCGGCGTCACCACAGCTGCGGGGCGGCGACCTGACTGGTAAGCCAGCCCTCGATGTGCTGGTTCACCACCGGCGCCGCCTCAAGCTGGAGCCAGTGCCCGGCCGGGACTGTGGCCTCGGCGAGATGGGGGCACGTGGAGCGCATCGCGTCGAGCGCTGTGGGGCTGCTGAGGTCGGCGACCTGATCGTAAGCCGCGCCGACGAACAGTACCGGCAGCCCGAGCACGCGGCCGCCCGGTGCGGCGTTTGCGTACCGGGCGTTCGCTTGGTGGTTGAGGTAGTAGCTGGTAGGCCCGTCGAACCCGTTGCCCGTCAACGCGTCAGCGAGTTCCTCGAACTCGCTCTCGGTCAGAACGGTGCTGCTGAGCGGCGCGTCGGGGGCGCTGGATGCACCGCCAAACCACCCGCCGTCCCTGGTGACCGTCGATCTCGCCGCGGGCCGGGTGTGCACTGCCGGGTCGCCGCGGCGGAAGAGCGCCTTCACCGTGTTGCCCGGCGCCGCATCGAAGACCGACGTCGCGCGCTTGGCGTCCTTCTCGTAGAAGGCCATGTAGTCGAACTGGCCGTACGGGCTTGTGTCTTCTGGATACCTGGCACGGTCGACCGTCGGGAGCAGCCCGTCCCACCCCCGTTCCAGCGTGCCGAACGCGATGGCGAGGGTGGCCACGGCGACGCTCCGCTCGGGGAAGTGGGCAGCAACGTTCCAGACAGTGGGGCTGCCCCAGTCGTGCCCGATCCAGACCGCGCGCCGGCGCCCGAGGTGGTCGAGCAGCGCGAGCATGTCGGCGACGACGAGTTCTTGCCGGTAGGCGGCCGGATCGTGATGAACAGTCGAGTGACCGTAACCCGGCATGTCCGGTGCGACCACCCGGTAGCCCCGGGCGGCGAAGTACTCGAGCTGGCAGCGCCACGTCGATGCCAGTCCCGGCCAGCC
The DNA here is from genome assembly GCA_035507615.1 of Streptosporangiaceae bacterium. Lineage (GTDB taxonomy): Bacteria > Actinomycetota > Actinomycetes > Streptosporangiales > Streptosporangiaceae > JAJYUU01. The sequence goes on along the minus strand of DATJNX010000060.1, from coordinate 606 downwards.
GTGGACGAACACCAGCAGCGGGCCGCTCTCCGGCCCCGCTTCAAGGTAGGAAGTCGTATGGGCGGGCGTGACGAGCACTTTCCTGGCTGTCTTCACGACCGCTCCCCCGATCCCTCCGTCGCGGCAGTCCGGCCACCGGTGCGGGCCAGGCGACCCGTGCCGGGGCCACGAAGGGAGTGTCCCCACTAGTAACCGATGCGATCCAGACATGAGCAGCCTGTCCGCCGGGCCTGCCACATCGGGCATCAACCATGAGGACAGTCGAGCTAACCAGGCCTTACAGGCCGGGAGCACCCCAGATCGGCATCCACCGGCCCAGATCCTGCTCGATCTTCAGGTCCGACCCGAGCGTGCCGCGAATCTGCAGCTCAAGGGCATTGTCCCGCTGCTGCCCGGCCAGCGGCGCGAACGGGTAGAAGGTGCCCCGCTTGTAGAGGTAGACCAAGCCGAGCGAGCGGCCCCCGGAGTCCCGGAATGCCATGATCGTGCACAGCAACTGTGGCCCGAAGCCGCCGTTCTGCAGCGACGAGTTCACCGCGTGCAGGTCGGTCACCAGACCCTCGGGGTCGCTGGCCGCGTGCTGGCAGACCAGCCAGGTGAACCGGT
>DATJNX010000059.1:0-17202 GCA_035507615.1 Streptosporangiaceae bacterium | reverse complement strand
CAAGTCCGTTGCGGTGAAGGCCCCCGGCTTCGGTGACCGCCGCAAGGCCATGCTCGGCGACATCGCGATCCTGACCGGCGGTCAGGTCATCAGCGAGGAAGTCGGCCTCAAGCTGGAGAACGCCGACCTGGACCTGCTCGGCCGGGCCCGCAAGGTCGTCGTGACCAAGGACGAGACCACGATCGTCGATGGCGCCGGTGACGCTGAGCAGATCTCCGGGCGGGTCAACCAGATCCGCGCCGAGATCGAGAACACCGACTCCGACTACGACCGCGAGAAGCTGCAGGAGCGGCTCGCCAAGCTGGCCGGCGGCGTGGCCGTCATCAAGGCCGGCGCGGCAACCGAGGTCGAGCTGAAGGAGCGCAAGCACCGCATCGAGGATGCGGTGCGCAACGCTAAGGCTGCGGTCGAGGAGGGCATCGTCCCCGGTGGCGGAGTCGCCTTGATCCAGGCCGGCAAGAGCGCGTTCGAGAAGCTCGAGCTGTCCGGCGACGAGGCAACTGGCGCGCAGATCGTTCGCCGGGCGCTGGAAGAGCCGCTGAAGCAGATCGCCATTAACGCCGGTCTTGAGGGCGGCGTAGTGGTCGAGAAGGTGCGGGGCTTGAGCGCGGGTCATGGCCTTAACGCTGCCGACGGCGAGTACGTCGACATGTTCAAGTCAGGCATCATCGACCCGGCCAAGGTGACGCGTTCCGCGTTGCAGAACGCCGCGTCGATCGCCGGCCTGTTCCTGACGACCGAGGCAGTGATCGCGGAGAAGCCAGAGAAGGAGAAGGCCCCGGCCGCTCCGGGCGGCGGTGACATGGACTTCTGATCCGGTTGCTCCTCACTCGGGCAGTTGCCGGGTGAGGTGACTGGTGCGAAGTCAGCACAGCTGCTAAGGCTGAACAAATGCAGGAGGCGGTCCCGGACTAACCGGGGCCGCCTTCGGCTATCCGGGCGAATTCTCGTGCGAGCCGACTCCACAATGCCTGCCCGGCGAGAGATTATCAGCGCATGAGCCCGCCAACGGAACAGCTCATCCGCGACTATCTGAACCGCTTGTCGGTTGCCGCTCGCGGCCAGCTGCTCCCTGACGACCGCCGTGCGCTAGTCGACCGCACCCGTGAGTTCATCGAGCGCAAAGCCAGCCCGGCCGGCCCGCCGACGGCTGTAGAGGTCGCCAGGCTGCTCTCCGGCCTAGGCGATCCGGCCGGGCTGGTCAGCCAGGAGCGGCAGCGGCTCGCGACGTTGCGCGGGGAAACCCTGGAACCGGCCAGCCGATGGCGCCTGAGACGGGTATTGCGCGGTGAACCCGGCAAAGTGCGAGGCGCGAGCTGGCACTGGCCTGTCCAGCCGGGCAGCCGGGCTGATCTGCAGCTGACGCTGATCGACGGCGGCGGCGGGACAGGCCCCGATGCTGTGGACTCTGGTGCCGCAGACCCTAGTGCTGCCGGCCCGGACGCTGCCAGCACGGTGCGGGCGCGCTGGCCAGCCTTAGCGGCCGGAGTTGCTGCCCGCCCGGTTGGCCAGGTGGGCAGCGGCCACAAGACCACCGTGCAACAAGACGAAGACCAGCACGACGCGATGCAGTCGGCCCCGGAGCAAGTGGCTAATGGCCACACAGTCCTTAACGCCAACGCTGTGACTGCCGCACCGGACCCGACCGCGCCGGACCCGACCGCGCCGGACCCGACCGCGCCGGACGCGATGGCCCCGGACGCGATGGCCTCCGACCCGACGCCGCCTGGCCCGATGCCGGCTGCCGCCACGCGGCTGTCTATCTGGCAACTGGCGACATCCGCTGCACCGCGACCCTCGCGGACACGGCAGCGGCTAAGGAGAGTCGCCGCCTGGTCGCACCGTAACAAGCTGGAGGCCGCGGCCATCGTCCTGCTGGGCGTTGGCGGCGTGATCTTCCCGCCGGTGTGGTTGCTGGGCGTGCTGGTGGCCCTGGCGTCCCGGCTGTGGGACTACCGGGATAAGTGGCTAGGGCTGGGGCTGCCAGTCCTGCTGACCGTGATGGGCACCGCGATCGGCCTGGCAGTGGGCAGCCGGAGCTCGTTCGGCCATGGCATCCATGACAGCTGGGCGTTCGCGGTGGACGTGAGCCGCGCCACCGCGCTGCTCAGCTCTTGCTACCTCGGCTGGCGCGCAGCGCGCGGCCCGCGTCCGCCGGCGGTTCCGCCCTGGGATAAGCCGCACCGGGTTGCCTAGCGAGCCGACGGGGCGGCGCTCAGCGGGCATCGCCTGCGTTGACCTGAGCCCAGCGCTGCTGGCTGGTGATTGGCGGCAAGCCCCGCTGGGTATCAACCGACCGGTCTTGCTGGCCCGCGGTTGCCCTGGTTCGCGGCTGCCGCTGGCCAGCCGATTTCCCGGCTTCGCGCGCGATCCCGTCCCAGCATCATCTGACGTGTGAGGCCGTGGAGAACGTGGTCCTGGCAACCGCCGGGACCACGTCCATGTACTAGACCGCCGGCCGCAGCCGGCGGTGGGTCACTGGGTTGCCCGCAGAGCGGGAGGCGGCTCGAAACCGATACCCTTGAGAGGCGCAGACGCTTGCGTGTGCGCCAACATCGTTCCTTCTCGTGTAAGGTCCCGCTCGTGCCTACTGGCAAGGTCAAGTGGTATGACGCCGGCAAGGGCTTCGGCTTCCTCACCCGTGACGACGGGGGTGAGGTCTTTGTGCACTCGACGGCTCTGGATTCGGCCGCGACGCCGCTGAAGCCCGGCCAGCGCGTTGAATTCGGCGTTGCCGAGGGCAGGCGCGGTACTCAGGCACTCCAGGTCCGCGTTCTGGAGCCGCCGCCAACCGTGGCGAAGGCTACGCGCAAGGACCCGGACGAGATGGTCCTGCTGATCGAGGACCTGATCAAGCTGCTTGACGGGGTATCGAACACCTACCGCCGGTCGAAGCACCCGGATGCCCGGGACGCCAAGAAGATCGCCGCGGTACTGCGTGCCGTGGCTGCTGACCTGGAGACCTGACAGGTAGCGCGCCTGACAGCTAGCGCGCTGTGCTGGCCGCGGCAGGCCGCGTCCGCAGGATCCGGCGGCGGCGGCCGACGAGCAGCCATGCCAGGGCGACCAGCAGCCCGGCCGCGGCGACGGTGAGTCCGGCGAACCCGCTGCCGGTCAGCGAGAGCAGCAAGCCGACCAGGCCGCCGCCGACCAGCGCAAGCTGGTGCAGCGTCTCGGAGAACGCGAACGCGGACGACCGCGTTTCCTCAGGAATTTCGCGCTGCAGGATCGAGTCGAGGGCCACCTTGACGAGCGTCTGCGCGATCGCGGCGGCCATTGCCACGGCTAGGACCGACCACAGGCTGAACAGGACGGCGCACGCGGTGCTTGCCGCCGTCGCGAGTCCGAGCACCGTGAACATCACTGCCTGCGGAGACCTGGACCGCAGAGCCGAGCCGATCGCGGTGCCCAGCATGCCGCCTGCCGCGACTGCGACGGCAAGCCCGCCGAGGGCGATCGCATCGGAGATGTGGCCGAAGCGCTCGCTGCGCAGGATGAATACCAGGAAGAACAACATAAAGCCGTAAAAGATACGGATTGCGGCGTTGCCCCGCATGGCCTCGGCTACCACCGGTCCCACCTGCGGTACCGCGAACGGCCTGCGCCTGGCCTGTGCCTGCCCGGCAGTCGGTGCCTGCCCGGCGCTGCCGGGAAAGCCAGCGCCAGGAGAGCTGGTGCCGGGGACGGTTCCCCTGATAGTGCCGGTCGGGCCGAAACCGCCCGCGGCACTGCCGCTGGCGGCACCCGCCGGCCAGGTGTCGGCGGTAACCGGGCCGGCCGCGTGTCCGTTCGCGTCACTGAGCTGCTGGCCTGGGCCTGTCCTGGGGATGTCGACAGTGTCCGGGAGCCTGACGGCCAGCGCCATGGCCGCTAGATAAATCACCGTGCCGACGCGCAGCACCCATGCTGCGCCATGCCCGTCGCCACCCATGATCTTGTCCACCCCGAGAGCGACTGCCGCTCCGGTTGACGTGGCGATCAGCGCCGCCAGGTTGGATCGGCCGTTCGCGGAGACCAGACTGATCTCGCGCGGGAGCAGTCGCGGCGTCACCGCGGCCCTGGTCACGACGTAGACCTTCTGCAGGACCAGCACGCCGAAAGCCGCAGGCAGCAGCGTCACGGTGTCGTTCAGCGCCCCTGACATGCCCCAGCAGAGCAGGCCGCGGGCCAGCAACGTGCCCATAAGGATGAACTTGTTGCCTTGCTTGACGCGGTCAAGCAGCGGTCCGATAAACGGGGCAAGAATCGCATACGGCGCAATAGTTATCAGCAGTGCGAATGCCGCGCGACCTCGCGCTTCGCCTACTGAGGTACTGAAGAACAGGCTGCCCGCCAGGGCGACGGTGACGAATGCGTCGCCGATGCCGCCTGCCGCCGTCAGTTCGAGAAGCGTGGAGAAACCGGTTCTGCTCGCGCCGGAGGCACCGCTGATCCGGTGCACGAACCGCCCGGCACCGCCGGCGGCTGCCGCGCTGACCCGTCCCGCACGCTGCGAGGCCGTGTACACCGAACGCCCGGCCCGCCGCACTCGCGATCCGGTGCCGGCGTCTCCCATGGCTCAAGTATTCTTCCTCAGCGGGGCTGCACAACACAGCCTGACATTTAAGGGAGCAGGTAGACGCCCTGAGCAGGCGTGCTTACCTGCGGATGAGGAACAATTAACTAACGTGAGCTCAACTCGTGTCCGCGCCGCAGTCCTGGACGAAGCCTGCGTCGATGCGACTGACCTGGCCCGTGCCGCCGCCGAAGAGCTGGCAGGGGCGGAGAACGTGGGTGACCACGTCGGGGTTTACGCCGATGACGAGCGCGTGGTGACGCACCTGTTCAGCAATGCCGACCGGGCCTACGCCGGCTGGCGCTGGGCAGTGACGGTCACCCGCGCGTCGAGGGCGAAGGCCGTCACGGTAAGCGAAGCTGTTCTGCTGCCTGGCCCGGGCTCCCTGCTCGCGCCAGACTGGGTGCCGTGGAGCGAGCGGGTCCGGCCGGGTGACCTGGGCGTCGGTGACCTCATGCCGGCGGCTACCGACGACGAGCGCCTCGTTCCCGTGAGCATGCTCGAAGGCGATGACGGGGTGCTCGACTGGGATGACAGCTCGAGCTGGGATCAGGGCCGCGAGCTGGCGTCGTCGCTGGGCATGAGCGCGGGTGCTGCTGAAATGCCAGGCATCAGCCCGGCCGGGGCGAGCGTCGCCAGCGCGGGTCCGCTGACGGCCGGCGATCGTGAGGCGGCCGGGGGCCGGACACCAGGCCGGCGGACCCGGGTCCTGTCCGCCATCGGCCGGGACGAGGCCGCGCTCAGGTGGTATTCAAGCGAGCACGGACCGGGCACGCCGCTCGCCCGCGCTGCGCCCGGCCCCTGCCTCACGTGCGGTTTCCTGACCGCGCTTGCCGGGACGCTCGGCCGGGTTTTCGGGGTGTGCGCTAATGAGTACGCCCCGGATGACGGCCGGGTAGTGTCGCTCGACCACGGCTGCGGCGCGCACTCTGAAGCCGCCTTCGCTCAGGCGGGCGCGGGCGCGATGGCACCGGTTATCGACGAGGTCGGCTACGACTTGGTGGACATGCCGGGGGTCTCGCTCGCGGACACGGTGTTCGAGTCACTCGACCACGAGGCCCAGTAACCTAGTCCCGGCAGTAGCCCTGGTCCCGGTCGACAGCCCTAGTCCCGGTCCACGCGGCTGGCAGCCGCGGAGTGATCCAGGCCGGCTTCACAGCGAGCGTCCTGGTCTGCCTGCCGACGCTCCGCTGCCCGGCTGCGCCTGCGCTTGAGGTACGGCACGTACGCCAGCCCGAACAGGCCCATCGCAGTGCCGACTGCCGCGACCCACACCCACCAGCGATCGGCCGGCGCCAGCCTGTCCCGGATGATCAGCAAGACGATGAGGGCGATAGCGAAACCCGCCGTGATGACGGCGGTGATGAGCCGGTCATCGCCTTCCAGCGGGGGCGGGACCGGGCGCTGCTGGCGGCCCACCGGCCTAGGCTAGCCGATCGCCGGGTAACGCATTCATGCCATTCCCGGCTGCGAGACCCTACCGGATGCGCGAGCGCCGCCGTCATGCGACGATGCTGGCCTTACCCCGCACACCAAGCTGCTGAGGCGGAATGCATGAGCGCCGCCTATAGTTAGCAAGAGTAATGACTCAGGTTAATGAAAATGAGCACCTCAGAGGAGACCAAGTCCGACGCGGGCCTGGCGAGCGTATTGCGGATCTCGGTGACCAGGCTCGCCCGCCGGCTCCGGGCCGAACGACAGAGCGAAGGCCTGGAGCCCGATCTTTCGGACACTCAGCTGGCCGCGCTCGCAGCGCTCGAGCGGCACTCGGCGATGACGCCCGGCGAGCTCGCCGATCACGAGAAGGTGCAGCCACCGTCGATGACCCGGGTGATCACGGTGCTCGAGGAGCGGGGCCTGGTCATGCGGGCACCGCACGCCTCCGACCGCCGTCAGGTGGTGCTGACGGTGACCGACTACGGGCGGGTAGTCGTCCAGCAGTCGCGCCGCCTCAGGGAAGCCTGGCTGGCCAGGCGACTGCGCGAGCTGACTCCGCAGGAGCGGGCGGCGCTCCGCGCGGCGGCGCCGGTGCTGGAGAAACTCAGCCAGTCCTGACCGGCCCGCGCCGCTGGGGCAGCAAGACCTTCGGCTCGCTGCAGACCAGGAACTACCGGCTGTTCGCCGCCGGTCAGGTGGTTTCCAACACCGGCAGCTGGATGCAGCGAGTTGCGCAGGACTGGCTCGTACTCCAGCTGACGCACGACAGCGGCACGGCGCTTGGCATCACCACCGGCCTGCAGTTCCTGCCGCTGCTACTGTTCAGCCTCTGGGGCGGCCTGATCGCCGACCGGTACTCCAAGCGCGGCATCCTGATGGTCACGCAGGCGGCGATGGGCGGGCTGGCACTGCTCCTCGGCATGCTCGCGCTGACCGGGTCTGTCCGCATCTGGCAGGTTTACCTGCTCGCGTTCGCGCTCGGCATGGTGACCGTAGTGGACAACCCCACCCGCCAGGCGTTCGCCGTCGAGATGGTCGGCACCGACGGAATGGCGAACGCGATCGCTCTGAACAGCGCGGTCTTCAACCTGGCCAGGATCGCCGGGCCCGCCGTGGCCGGAATCGTGATCGGCCTTGTCGGCACGCCGGCCGCTTTCCTGTTCAACGCCGCTTCGTACGGCGCGGTACTGATCGGGCTGAAGCTGATGCGGCCTGGTGAACTGCATCGCGCTCAGCGGCCGCCGCGAGGTAGCGGCCAGCTGCGCGAGGCGCTTGCCTACGTGCGCGGGAGGCCGGGGCTGTGGATGCCGCTCATCCTGATCTTCTTCGTCTCGACCTTCGGCATGAACTTCCAGGTCACCACCGCGCTGATGTCTCGCACCGTGTTTCACACCGGCGCGAGCGCATTCGGGTTCGCGTCGGCTGTGTTCGCGCTGGGAGCGCTCGGTGGCGCGCTGTATGCCGCCAGGCGGAGCCGGCCTACGCTGCGCCTGCTGCTGGCGACCTCGTTCGCGTTCAGCATCCTGGAGATCATCTCTGGCATGGCGCCGACCTACCTGGCGTTCCTGGCAGCGCTCGTGCCGACCGGCGTGGCCATGCTCACGTTCACGACAGCGTCCAACTCCAGCACGCAGCTGAACACCACGCCGGAAATGCGCGGCCGGGTGATGGGCTTGTACATGCTCGTTTTCCTTGGCGGGACACCGATCGGCTCCCCGCTGGCCGGCTGGATTGCCGAAGTTGCCGGAGCCAGGCTGAGCATCATCGCCGGCGGGCTGATCTCGCTGGTGGCCACTGTGGTGATGAGCTACCTTCTGGCCAGAAACGGCGGTGTCCGAATCCCCGGCCTTGCCAGGTACGCGGAGCTAGCGCACAGTACGACCTGACGCTCCCGAACGGTCATGTCACCGCAGCGCAAGAACGCGTCAGCCGTGGACTGATACCAATGGCGGCATGAGGCTGTTCGTGGCTATCGAGCCGCCACCCGAGGCGCTGGCCGAACTCGCGGCTGTCGTGGCCCCATTGCGAACTGCCGCGCCTGATCTGCGCTGGTCCGGCCGCGAGTCCTGGCACCTTACGCTCGCGTTCCTTGGTGAGGTGGACGAGCAGGTGGTGCCCGAGCTAGATACCAGGCTGGGGCGGGCGGCGGGGCGTCATACAAGCCAGCTGCTGGCCATCGACGGCGGCGGGGCGTTCCCCTCGCTCGCCCGGGCGCGAGTGATCTGGGCAGGGATTCGCGGCGATCGTCCGGCGCTTGCGGCGCTTGCGGCCTCAATCGCGGCCGGAGCTCGCCGGGCCGGCGCACCGCCACCAGACGAGGGCCGGAAATATCGCCCGCATCTGACGCTAGCGCGGTGCAAGCAGCCACTCGACGCGACGCAGCTGACCCGGCCGCTGGCGGGCTTTACCGGCGATGACTGGACTGCTGCCAGCATCTCGCTGGTGAGCAGCCAGCTAGGCAGCGGCCCGCCCCGGTACCAGGAGCTAGCCCGCTGGCCGCTGAAGCCGGCGCCGGGCTAGCTGTTGCTAGTCGCGGCCCTGCCGCAGCGACAGGTATCCCGTCCTAGAGCCGCTCGAGCACGTAGTCGATACAGGCAGTCAGCGCCTCGACATCGGCTGGCTCGACGGCCGGGAACGTGCCTATCCTCAGCTGGTTGCGGCCAAGCTTCCGGTACGAGTCGGTATCCACGATCCCGTTCGCGCGGAGCGCCCCGGACAGGGCTGCCGCGTCAACCGGGCCGGCGAAGTCAATCGTGACCACCACCTGGGATCGCTGAGCCGGGTCGGTCACGAACGGCGACGCTACCGGCGACTTGTCCGCCCAGGCGTAGAGGATGCCCGAGGACGCCGCCGTGCGCTCCGTGGTCCAGGCCATCCCCCCGTTCCCGAGCATCCAGTCCACCTGCTCGGCCAGCAGAATCAGAGTCGCAACCGCCGGGGTGTTATAGGTCTGCTCCAGCCTGGAGTTGTCGATAGCCGCCTGCAGCGAGAGAAAGTCCGGGATGTAGCGGCCGCTCGCGGCTACCTCCGCAGCCCGTTCGAGCGCAGCCGGCGACAGCAAGGCGATCCAGAGTCCGCCGTCCGAACCGAAGCACTTCTGCGGGGCGAAGTAGTAGGCGTCGAACGCTGCCGGGTCCACGGCGATTCCGCCGGCCGCGCTGGTCGCGTCGACCACCATCAGCGCGCCATCATCCGCGCCCTGCACCCGGCGGACCGGCATCGCCACGCCGGTCGAGGTCTCGTTGTGAGTGAGTGCATAGGCGTCGATACCAGCCTCCGCCTGCGGCAACGGGTGCGTGCCCGGCTCAGCTGCCAGCACTGACGGGTCGGCCAGCCATGGCGCGGCGCGCGTCACCCTGGCGAACTTAGCCGAGAACTCGCCGAACGTCAGGTGCTGCGAGCGCTGCGAGATCAGGCCGAACGCGATGCAGTCCCAGAACGCCGTGGTTCCGCCGTTGCCGAGCACGACGAGATAGTCGTCGGGCAGGCCGAACAACGTGGCCAGGTCCTCGCGCACCCGCCGCACCAGCTTCCGTACCGGCGCCTGCCGGTGCGAGGTCCCGAGCAGGGTGCGCCCGGCCGCGCTGAGCGCCTCGACCTGGGTATCGCGGATCTTGGCCGGACCGCTCCCGAACCTGCCGTCAGCGGGCAGCAGCCCGGCCGGTATTGCGATCTCCGGGTCAGACATTCCTGTCGAATACCTCGGCCGCACCAGGCACGTCGCGGACTGAGCGAGCTTTCGGCCCCACGTAGACCGCGCTCGGCCGCACCAGCCGGCCGGTCCTCTTCTGCTCGAGGATGTGGGCCGCCCACCCGGCGGTGCGCGCGCACGTGAACATCGAGGTGAACATGTGTGCCGGGACCTCAGCGAAGTCCAGCATGATCGCGGCCCAGAACTCCACGTTCGTCGCGAGGACTCGATCTGGCCGCCGGGCGTGCAGTTCCTCCAGCGCCGCCTTCTCTAGCGCCTCGGCTACTTCGTAGCGCGGTGCACCGAGTTCCTTGGCAGTCCGCCGGAGCACCCGGGCTCGGGGGTCCTCGGCACGGTAGACGCGGTGCCCGAAGCCCATCAGCCGGTCGCCCCGGTCGAGAGCCTGCTTGACGTAGGCGGTGGCGTCGCCGGTCTTCTCGACTTCCTCGATCATGCCCAGCACTCTGGCGGGCGCGCCGCCGTGCAGCGGGCCGGACATGGCGCCGACTGCACCAGACAGCGCCGCGGCGACATCCGCGCCGGTCGATGCGATGACCCTCGCGGTGAAGGTGGAAGCGTTCATGCCGTGCTCGGCGGCGGATACCCAGTAAGCATCGATGGCCCTGACGTGCTTGGGATCCGGCTCGCCCCGCCACCGGATCATGAACCGCTCGGTAATCGTCGCGGCCTCGTCCACCCGCTTCTGCGGCACCATGGGCTGGCCGAGACCGCGGGCCGCCTGCGCGACGAAGGACAGGGCCATGACGGAGGCCCGCGCCAGGTCGTCCCTGGCCTGCTCGTCGCTGATGTCCAGGAGCTGGTGCATCCCCCACGCCGGGGCAAGCATCGCCAGCGCACTCTGCACGTCGACCCGGATGTCCCCGGAATGGACCGGGATCGGGTACGGCTCGGCGGGCGGAAGTCCGGGCGCGAACTCGTTGTCGACTAGCAGGCCCCAGACGTGGCCGTAGGAAACGTGGCCAACGAGTTCCTCGATGTCGACCCCTCGGTACCGGAGTGATCCGCCCTCCCTGTCGGGCTCGGCAATCTCCGTCTCGAATGCGACAACACCCTCAAGACCGGGCACAAAGTCGGACATTCGCAGCTCCTCCGTCTCATAGTCAGCCACGGACCACAGGCTGGCCGGGGGATAAGGCCCGCTTGTCGGGGCGGCGGGGCCAGCCAGCGGTGATTGGCCTGCGCCACTATTGAACCGCGCAGGGGCCACGGATCGGTAACCCGGCCCGCGGATCGGCGCGTGGCGCAGGCCGGGCGATTGGGACGCTAGGCGCGGTAGCGGACCACGTCGCGGATGCGAGAGGATCACTTGCCGTGGAGAGCACCGGACACGTGAACGAAACCGGCGGCGCTGGCCCGGCGGCCGGGACTGGCTTGCCAGCGGGGGATAGCTTTGCTGCGGCCGCCCCGCAAGGCGCTGCTGGCCTGCTCGGCACGCTGGACGAGGCGATGCTGCCCGCCGACCCGATGAACCTGTTCGAGGCGTGGATGGACGATGTCATCCGGATCGGCCTGCCCGAGCCGACCGCGATGGTGCTGTCTACCGTCTCGGCCGACCAGCGGCCGCGCGGCCGGATGGTGTTGCTGAAGGCCGCCGATGTGACCGGATTCACCTTTTATACGAACCGCACCTCGCGGAAGGCCAGCGACCTGGCTGAGGTGCCGCTGGCCTCCTTGCTGTTCCCGTGGCATGCACTGCACCGGCAGGTGATCGTCGAGGGCCCGGTCGCGCCGCTGTCGACCGCTGACAGCGAGCCCTATTTCCACAGTCGGCCGCGCGGTTCGCAGCTCGGTGCCTGGGCCAGCAGGCAGTCGACGGCGCTGTCGTCGCGGGCCGAGCTCGAGGATCGCTACGCAGAGCTGGAGCGCCGCTGGCCGGAGGGGACGCAGGTGCCGATGCCGGAGTTCTGGGGTGGCTACCGGCTGCGCCCGGAGCGGATGGAGTTCTGGCAGGGCCGTCCGAGCAGGCTGCACGACCGCTTCCGGTACACCCGCGAGGGACCGAGGTGGAGCGTTAGCCGGCTGGCCCCCTGACCCTCCGCTATCCGATAGGTACGTTGCGCGGGGCGGGCCGGCATAGCATCGTGGTGGAGGTAATCCCTTGTGACAGCGCATGGCCTGATCGACACCACCGAGATGTACCTTCGCACGGTCTTCGAGCTCGAAGAGGAAGGTATCGTCCCGCTGCGTGCGCGGATCGCCGAGCGGCTGTCGCAGAGTGGTCCGACGGTGAGCCAGACGGTAGCCCGGATGGAGCGCGACGGCCTGGTGAGGGTGGAGGGTGACCGCCAGCTCGCCCTGACCGCAGACGGCCGCCGGCAGGCGACGCGAGTCATGCGCAAGCACAGGCTGGCCGAGTGCTTGCTGGTCAGCGTCATCGGGCTGCCTTGGGAAGAGGTGCACATCGAGGCGTGCCGCTGGGAGCATGTCATTTCTGACAATGTGGAGCGGCGCCTGGTGGAACTGCTTGGTTATCCGGTTCGCTGCCCGCACGGAAATGTCATTCCCGGACTGACTGAGCTCGGCGTGCCTGATGACGCGAGCAAGCGGGCTGATGCCGCTACGGCCGAGCCGGACATCGCGATGACGGACATCGCGATTCCCGCAGCTGAGCAGGTCATGGTCAGCCGCATCAGCGAGCAGGTTCAGAGCGATGCCGCGCTGATGCTTAGACTCAAGAACATTGGGATACAACCCGGACGCGAGGTAACTCTCGCGGCAAGTGACAACGGCGTGCGGGTGACAGGTGCTGAGGCAGCAGGCGGGGTCGAGGCGGCGGTGTTGCCTATCGACATCGCCTCGCACGTCTTCGTCACCCGGTTCTAATGGTGGTCAGGTGAAACCGGGATGAGGCCGGGGGACCTCCCGCACCCGCTGCTTTCCGCTGGTGACGTGCTTGACCAGGTGTCCACTGGCGTCGTCGTCATCGACCGTGACAGCGCGCTGCTGTACGCCAACTCGTTCGCCGTGACGCTGTTCGGCTTCCCCGACGACTCAGCGCACCTGGCTGGCCGCCCGCTGCTCTCACTCGGAATCGAGCAGTCGGATGCCGCGACGGTGCAGCACATGGCCGAGAACGTGCTTCGTGGCTGGCCGTGGGAGGGCACGTTCGCCAGTCAGCGGATCGACGGGTCGCGAGTGTTCGTGCGCGCGCACGCCGCCCCGCTGAGGTCCGCGCAGGGCGAGATCACCGGCATCGTGATCATGGCCAGGGAGGCCACCCGGCGCGGTGGTCAGCGGGCCAGCGACCGCATCGGCCTGCTCGAGCGGATCGGCGAGCGGCTGTCGAGCTCCCTGGAACTTGACGTTACGCTGCGCCAGGTCGCGGAGACACTCGTCCCGCAGTTCGCTGACCACTGCTTCATCGACTTGCTCCAGGGGGACACCCTGATCCGGCGCGCCCAGCTGCACTCGCGCGGCTGGATGCCCGAGCCCGGCACGTGGGCGCTGGTCGGTGAGCCGATCAAATATCCGATGGGCCACTTCTGCGAGCTGGCGATGTCCCGGCAGGAGACCATGGTGGTCGCTGATCTGGGCGAGCAGCGGTTTCCGGCGCCCACGCCGGAGAGCATGCAGACCTCCGACGACGTCAGGCTGACGTCGGTCATGGCTGCCCCGCTGGTAGCCCGCGGGCAGCTGCTCGGCGTCATGAGCCTGGCATTGTCCTGGCTGACCGAGCGGGAGGAGCGGCACTACGGTGCCGACGACCGCGATTTCCTGTCTGCGATCGCAAGCCGGGTGGCGATCGCCATCGACAACTCGCTGCTGTTCGAGGAGGAGCGGCGCACGGCGCTGGCGTTCCAGACCAGCCTGCTGCCGAAGGACCCGCCGTTCGTGGACGGGCTCGAGGTCGCCTACAAGTACGTCCCCGCCAAGCCGCTGGAGACGCACGGCCAGGGCATTCAGACCCAGGTAGGCGGTGACTGGTACGACATCATCCCGCTGTCTGCCGGGCGGGTCGGCATCGTGATCGGGGACGTCGAGGGGCGCGGCGCGAGGGCGGCGGCGGTGATGGGACAACTGCGCGCCGCGCTGCGGGCCTTTGCTCAGGACGACAAATCGCCGGCCGAGATCCTGCGCAAGCTGGACGACTGGGTCCGGGCGCTTGGTCCGCCGGCGGCCGAGGCGCATGGCTTCGCCGAGGCCGATCCGCCGACGGTGAGCTGTACCTACCTGGTCTATGACGCCTGGGCGCGGACGCTGTCGTTCTCCAATGCCGGGCACGTGCCACCACTGATCGTGCGTGGCCACGACGTCAGCCAGCTGGAGATCCGGGACCGCGGCGTGCTGCTGGGCGTGCGCGGTAAGGGCGTGCCGGGTCTGCCCACCTACCGCGAGGAGATGCGTTACCTGGCGCCGGGTTCCACGCTGATCTTTTACACCGACGGGCTGGTCGACCGGCGGCAGCGAGCCGACGGCAGCGGGCACTACAGCGACGCCGAGGTCATGGAGATGCTGCGGCGCGCGGTGCGGGAGGCGGCCGAGGGTCCGGTCGAGCGGATCGCTGAGGCTGCTGAGCATGCGGTGCCCGGAGAGATCGACGACGACATGGCCGTCGTGGTCGTGCGTACCTCCGAGGTCGACCTGGCTTCCTGGGAAGGCCAGTTCCCGGCCGAGCCGATCCGGGTGTCGGAGGCCAGGCGCCTGGCGCACGAGACGTTTATGACCTGGGGGATGGACGTCGAGCAGGCGGACCTCAGCTGCCTGCTGGTTTCCGAGGTGGTAACGAACGTCGTGCTGCACGCCGCGGTGTCGCCGACGCCGCGGCACGAACTCGTGCTTGAGGGTGCGGGTCCCGGTCCGCTCGGGATTCTCGGTGACTGGGAGATCCCGCCGTTCGACGAGAACTTCACCGGCGTGCCCGGCAAGGACTTCACGCTCCGGCTGCGCCGCGGGCACGAGGCGATCTGGGTGGAAGTATTCGACTCCGACCTGCGGCTGCCCAGGATCCGCAGCGCTGGCGAGAGCGACGAGGGCGGCCGCGGCTTGTACCTGGTCGATCAGCTCGCCAGCCGCTGGGGCTCGCGGCCCACCAAAGACGGCAAGGCTGTCTGGTTCGAAATGCCGATCAAGGGCGGGGCCGGTCCCGGCAAGCTGTAGCGGGCCAGCGCCGGGGTCAGTGCGTCTGGCTGGCCCACAGCGCCAGCGCGACGATGACGACTCCGAGCATGACCGCGAACCAGGTCTTACCGGTGACCAGCAGCCCCATCCGGCGCCGCGTCCTGGCCACCACGTAAGCGATGATCAGCGCGATCACGACCAGCAGGATGAGGCCCTGGTTCAAGCCACTGCCCCTCACGTTGCTCAGCATAGAACCGCGAGCGGCAGGCCGCACGAGATGAAGATCGGCTGTCTGTGAGCGAGGCCTGATCAGAGGTCCGGAACGACGGCGAGACTAGGCCGTCCGCCGGCAGTACCCAGTACTGCGGAGACCGGCAGTTCGCTATCGGCGGCTTGCACAGACGCGTGCAGCCGCCTGAGCACAGTGACCTGGCGGGCGAGTGACTCGATCTTCTCCTCGACCATCCGCGCGGCAGCATCGCGCTGGCCCTGGCTGACGGAGCGCCCGGCGGCAAGCTTGGCGAGCGGCTTGACCTCTTCCAGCCGGAAGCCGAGATCCTTCAGTGCGAGTGCCGCCGCTATGTAGCCGCCGTACTCACGCGGGTACTTCCGGGTCCCGCCGGGTGACCGCCTGGGCTCAGGCAAGATGCCGAGCTCCTCGTAGTAGCGGATGGTACGGCTGCTGACGCCGGCCTCCTTGGCCAGCTGCCCTATGCTGACCAGGCTCGCTGTATCGTCGCTGAGCTTCGTCATGAGCGGCGGTACCCCCCGTCCGGGCCGTTTGGGCGCAGATGACTCTTCACGGTGCCGGCATACCGTGCGCGCCCGCGCGCTGGGCGCGCATTCACGGATAGTAGTCGCTTGACTACAAGGCATGGGCGGTAATCGCGGATAAGGCGCAGCTCGGGCGGCTGTTTTCTGCGTCACTCCTGCCCTAGCTGCGGGAGTTGGGGCTATGGCGGCAGGCGAGCGTCGCGGTAGCCTCAATGTGACGGCATTGATCCGCGCGCGGTGTCCTGGTCTGCGCATACTCGCGGGTTCGGCGCCGCTAGGTCGGAGAGGTTGGATGATGTCTGAGGCGTATATCGTCGGGGCGGTACGCAGCCCCATTGGCAAGCGGAATGGCGGCCTCTCGGCAGTCCACCCGGTGGACTTGGCGGCCCACGTGCTGCGCGAATTGATCGCGAGGACGGGAGTTGACCCGGGCGCGGTCGAGGACGTCATCATGGGCTGCGTTTCCCAGGTCGGCCCGCAGGCGATTGACATCGCGAGGAACGCCTGGCTTTCGGCCGGGCTGCCGGAGAACGTGCCCGGAGTGACTATCGACCGCCAGTGCGGCTCGTCTCAGCAGGCGGTTCATTTCGCGGCGCAGGGCGTGCTGTCTGGCACCCAGGATCTGGTCATCGCGGCCGGCATCGAGAGCATGAGCATGGTCCCGATGGGGAGCACCGTCGCGCTGCCTCATAAGGAAGGCATGGCGCTGCCGTTCGGCCAGGGCTGGCGGGACAGGTACGGCGACCAGGAGATCTCGCAGTTCCGCGGTGCGCAGCTGATGTGCGAGAAGTGGGGCATCAAGCGAGCCGAACTCGAGGAGTACTCACTGGAGAGTCACGCACGCGCTATCCGGGCCATTGACGAGGGCAGGTTCGACCGGGAAATCACGCCGGTCGGCGGTGTCACTACGGACGAGGGCCCGCGGCGAGACTCGACCCTGGAGAAGATGGCGGAGCTCAAGCCGCTCCGGCCGGGCTGGGAGCTGACGGCCGCGACCGCCTCGCAGATCTCCGACGGCGCTGCAGCGCTGCTGATAGCGTCCCCGACCGCGGTGCGCAAGCACGGCTTCACGCCAAGGGCGCGCATCCGCACGCTGGCAGTGACCGGATCGGACCCGGTATACATGCTGACCGGGCCGATACCGGCGACCGAGCAGGCGCTGGCCAAGGGCCACCTGACGGTCGACGACATCGACGTGTTCGAGGTAAACGAGGCGTTCGCACCGGTACTGATCGCGTGGTCCAGGGACACCGGCGCGTCGCTGGAGAAGACCAACCCCAACGGCGGGGCGATTGCCCTCGGTCACCCGCTCGGCGCCACCGGCGCGATCCTGATGACCAAGCTGCTGCACGAGCTCGAGCGCACCGGCGGCCGGTTTGGCCTTCAGACCATGTGCGAGGGCGGCGGGCAGGCGAACGCCACCATTATCGAGCGGGTCGCGTAACAGGAAGACTCGCAAACAACGCAAACAGCGCAAGGACCCCGCCGGTTTCGTCGGCGGGGTTCTTGCGGTCTGGCCGGCGTCGGCGGGGTTCTTGCGGTCTGGCGGGCGGCGGCGGGATTCTGGCGGGCGGCGGCGGGTTGGACACTCCTTGCCGCCCGTTTCATCCGTATATCGGCCTATGGCTGCGATGAAAGGCCGCTCCCGGCGGCCACATTTCATCGA
>DATJNX010000058.1:0-30133 GCA_035507615.1 Streptosporangiaceae bacterium | reverse complement strand
GACCGGCGGCCCGGCTCGTTGAGAGCGGTCCCGCTGGTGAGCTCGCGGCGATCGACCCGGTGATCTTCGGCGGGTACCTGGCGGGGCTGCGCGACGAGAGTTATCACGTCGAACCGGACAGGCCGCAAAACGCGGTGCTGCGCTTCCTGAAAGGTCCCGGAGTGCGCAGGTATGGCGGCAGCGCGTTGATCGCGGTGGTGGCGTTCGCCGTGTTCGTGGCGGCTGGTTACCTGGTGCCGCTGAAGTGGACTGGTTTCCCCGGCACCACGCTGTGGAACTGGCTCGGCCTGCTGTTGCTGCTGCCGCGGTTGCCTCCGCCAAGTTCTTCCCGAGGATGCTGCGCTCTCTGTGCCGGCGGCAGCGGCTGATGATCGCGGCCTTCGCTGCCGTGTGGGGCCTGACGATCTTCGGCGGCTACGTCTGGAACTGGACCTGGACCGGCTACCAGGGCAACACGCTGTGGGACTGGCTGCAACTGCTGCTCTTGCCGCTGCTGGTGCCGACAGTGCTCATGACAGCCGCGCTGAACTGGATCGCCGACAACGCGCCGGGGACGACCGAGACGCCGGGAGTGTCGCGAAGGGCCGCAGAAATGCACACGCCAGCGACCTAATCGGCGCGCGACGTCGCGGTTCCACGGCGAACGGGACCGCGACGGCAAAGTTGCCGGAAAGGTTCACGCCACTGCCGGCCATGTAGCTGGCAGAGTGACTAGACCGGTGAGGAGCCGCCCGTGCCCGATGACGATCCCTGTTGGGAGCATCGCGAGCAGCGGTTCGGTGCCCTGTACCGGGAGCATTACCGGAGCATCTGGGCTTACGCAGTGCGCCGCGTCGAGAGTCACGCTGATGCGAGCGACGTCGTGGCAGATGTGTTCACCATTGCGTGGCGGCGGCTGTCCGAGGTTCCCGATCCGCCAGGCGACCTGCTGTGGTTGTACGGAGTGGCACGGCGGGTTGTCGCGGGGAAGCGGCGCAGCGCCCGGCGCGTGCACGATCTCATCGCGCGCCTGCAGGCGAACCCTGTAGTCCTCTCGACCGGTAGCGGCGATCAGCTAACGGATCGGCTGCTCGATGCCGTCGCAAGGCTCCGGCCAGCGGAGCGTGAGGCGGTCGCACTCGTGCACTGGGAGCAGCTTTCTCATGACGAGGCCGCGCGCGTCCTGGGCTGTTCAGCCAATGCGGTCGCGATCCGGGTACACCGGGCCCGCGGCAGATTGCGAAGAGCGCTTGCCGAGATCGCTGAGCCAGAACGGGCGCCGCAAGAAACCCGCAAGGAGCGTGCGAGCGCTGCGAGCGCGATCGTCCACGATTCACCGAAAGCCACGGGGGGCTGACACTAATGCCGCTAGAGGAACTGCTCAGCGCAGCCGACCCGGCCCGGCGAGCCCAGATTGACGAGCCAGACTCGGCCCGCGCGACCGCGCTTTACCGGCGCATCGTCCGCACTCCGCCCAGCCACGGGGGCGGCGGAGTGCGGACGGGTGCGCCGGGCCGCGCGGACATTCGCGCAGTCGCACGGCGGGGAACCAGGCGCATGTTCCCGGGGCGCAGCCCGCTGGCTGCTGGCGCCACCGCCGTAGTCGTTGCGGCCGGCCTCAGCCTGGTCACGCTGGCCGTCAGCTCTCGTGCGTCACACGGCACGCTGGCCCGCGGGAAGGCGGCCAGCACGTCGTCGCAGCGGTCATTGTCGCTGCGAACGCCGTCATCACGGCGACCATCGCAGCATGGCTCCCGCCCCGTGCAACTGAACCAGGCTGGCGCCGTGCTCGACGCGCTTGCCGTGGTCGCCGCCGGCGGCCCGGCCGCAACCCTTGTCCCAGGACCCGGCAAGTACCTGTACGTGCTCGACATCGAGCTGAAAGGCGCGCCGGCTGGCGGTGGCACGTCCATGCCGTGCGGCTCGGTGATCCGGCAGGAGTGGCTTGCAGCCGACAGTTCCGGACGGCAGGTCATCAACCAGCCGGGCTGTGCCCAGCAGAGCCAGATCGTGCAGAACTGGCCGGAGGGCGGCAACGGGATAACTTTCGACTACTTCGACTGGGAGGGCCTGCCGACCGAGCCAGCCGCGATGGAAGCCGCGATCGTCCAGCGGTTTGAGGGAGGTCAGCCGAACGACGCGATGACATTCCTGATCGCCACCAGCGTCCTCAATGTCGCTGCCCCGCCAGCGGTGCGGTCAGCGGTGTTCAGAATGCTCGCGACGCTGCCGCGCGTTCACTATCTCGGCAAGGTGAGAGACCCGCTCGGGCGAACTGGCGACACCATCGCCCTGGTTAAGAAACCCGACGACCTCGTGGCGATGTTTGACCCGAAAACTGGCCAGGTGCTGGACGCGCTGCTGGTGCCGCACACGTTCCACCTTGCCCGGCGCCTGCCGCCGTGGGCGGCGCCGGAAATATACGTAAAGATCGGACTAGTCGGCTCGATCAGGGCGACGCCACCGGGAACGAGGAAGCTGCTGAGCGAGATTCCGTACCGACGCTGGGTCTCCTGACGCGGTCTTGTGCTCGTCTAGAACGCGATTCTAAGATTAGTCCGTTCGCCGATACTGCCACCGCGCGCGTCAGCCTGCCCGGCGCGTCTCATCCTGGAGGCCGCAATGGAACTAGACCTTGGCCCCGAGATCGCCCAGTTCCGAGCGGAAACGCGGTCCTGGATCACCGGTCATGCCCCGGCTGGCCTGGCCGGGCTGACCGACTGGAACAACGTCGTGACGACCGGAGGCTACGGCAGCGAGCGCCGGGCGGAGGCAATGCAACACCCCGCCTACGCGCAGTGGGAGGCGGAACTGCAGGAGGCCCGGTTCATCTGCCCGCAGTGGCCGGAGGAGTTCGGCGGCATGGGCCTGGACGCTGTCCGCGTCGCCGTGTTCAACGAGGAGCTATCCCGGGCCGGGGTGCCGCGAGTCATCCGGGGCATGGGCGAGAGCCTGGTCGGCCCGTCGGTCATCGTGCACGGCACGCCTGAGCAGCAGGCGTACTTCCTGCCCAGGATCATTACCGGCGAGGACGTCTACTGCCAGGGTTTCTCCGAGCCGGGAACGGGGTCCGACCTGGCTGGCCTCCAGACCAAGGGCGAGATCGACGGCGACGAGGTCGTCATCACCGGGCAGAAGCTGTGGACGTCGGGCGCCGCGCGGGCCAACAAGATGTTCGTCCTGTGCCGCACCGACCCGGCAGCGGAGAAGCACGCGGGCATCTCGTTCGTGCTCATCGACTTCACCGATCCGGCGGTCAGCTACCAGCCGGTCCGGCAGATGTCCGGCGCCGCGGAGTTCTGCCAGGACTTCCTGGACGGCGTCCGGGCACCGATGTTCAACGTCATCGGCGGGCTCAACAACGGCTGGCGCGTGGCAATGACCACTCTCGGCTACGAGCGCGGCGGCAGCGCGTCCATCCTGCACCTCGCCTACCAGCGCGAGTTCTGGGAACTGGTGGAGACCGCACGCAAGCGCGGCAGCAATACCGACGAACTCACCCGGCAGAAGCTGGCCTGGGCCTATACCCAGGTCGAGATCATGCGCTTCTCCGGCCTGCGGGCGCTGGCCGGCCTCGCCCAGGGCCGCCAGCCAGGGCCGGAGGCGTCTATCAACAAGCTGTTCTGGAGCGAATACCACAAGCGTCTCGGCGAGATCGCCATGGACATCGAGGGCACCGACGGCCTGATCAGGCCGGAAGGCGATGGTTACGCGACGACGGGCTGGCAGAACGTCTTCCTGGCCAGCAGAGCCGGCTCGATCTACTCCGGCACCAACGAGATCCAGCGCAACATCATCGCCGAGCGCGCCCTGGGGCTGCCCAAGGAGCCGCGGGTGCGGGCGTGACTTCCGTAACCACGGGGACTACCGACAGCCGGGCAGCGGCACGCCAGCTGGTCACGCCGGAGCGGCTGGCCGAATTCTTCGCGCCGCGCAGCGTCGCCATGGTCGGCGCGTCGGAGACATCAGGCTGGTCCCGGTTCATTGTCGCGGCGAGCAGCGCCGTCGGTTATCAGGGCCCGCTGATGCCAGTCCACCCGCGGCACGACAAAGTCTTCGGCCGGGCGGCAGTGCCCACTCTCAGGCACCTGGCCGAGCCTGCCGACCTCGCGTTCATCCTGGCCCCGACCGAGGCTGTGGCCACGGTCATCGAGGATGCGGGCGCGGCCGGGGTACGCAACGTAGTCGTCCTGGCCTCCGGCTATCGCGAGGCCGGCGCGGACGGCAAACGGCAGGAAGACGAACTCGTCGCGGCCGCCGCGGGCCACGGCATCGTGCTGCTCGGACCGAACACGCTCGGCTTCCTCAACACCGGCGCCAAGGCTGCCCCGTTTGCGTTGACCGTGCCGCTGCCACTGACCGCAGGCCCGGTCGGGATCGCGCTGCAGAGCGGTGCTCTGTCCAGTGCACTGCTCGCCTTCGCCCGCTCGCAAGCCATCGGCGTGAGTACCGTCGCCAGCCTCGGCAATGAGGCCATGATCACCACCGCCGACGTCCTCGACTACCTGGTCGCCGACGAGCAGACCAAAGTCATCTGTATGTTCCTGGAGGAGATCGGCGACCCGGCCGCATTCAGCGCGGCGGCCCAGCGCGCCGATGAGGCGGGCAAGCCGATTGTCGCGATGAAGGTCGGCGCCAGCCAGGCCGGCCAGCAGGCAGCCCTCGCCCACACTGGCGCAGTGGCCGGCGATGACGCGGTAGTCGACGCGGCGTTGCGCCAGCTCAACATCATCCGGGTGACCAGCATCGAGGACCTGCTGACCACCGCGGCGCTGCTGGGTTACCAGCCGCGGCCGCGCGGCCGGAGGATGGGCGTGCTGACCGCATCCGGCGGCGCGTGCGACATCATCGCTGACCGGGCGAGCGCCGAGCAGATCGAGATCCCGCCGTTCACCGCGGCGACCACCGAGGCGATCGCCGCGCACCTGCCGTCTTTCGCCAACCCGCGCAACCCGCTGGACGTCACCGGGTATGTGCTGGCCAACGCCCGCACTACGCCGATGACCGCGATCGACTATGCACTCGACGCCGCAGTGGACGATCCGGGGCTGGACTTCGCCGTCTTCACCGGATTCACTATCCCGGAGGTCAGGCCGCCGGACGAGGCAGCCGCGACGCTGCTGGAGAACCGCGTCGCCTGGCTAGCCGACCGCGTGCGCACAGCGCCCATCCCGGTCCTGCCGATGGGCATGACCTGCACGGACGTTAGCGGATACGCGCGCGAGCTGCTGGGCCAGAGCGGCATCCACGTCCTCGGCGGGATGGACCTCGGCATTCAGGCGGTCGGGCACGCGCTGCGCTGGCAGGATGGCCGGGGCAACGTGCGGTTGCTGCCGGCCCGTCCGCCGGGCCCGAGCGAGAGCGCGCGAGCGTGGGCGGAGGCGGATGCCCGAGACCTGCTGGCCGCGGCGGGCATTCCGGTGGTACCGGGCCGCGTCGCCCGCTCAGCAGCAGAGGCAGCGGAGATAGCCCGCGAGCTCGGCACGCCGGTGGCCCTCAAGATCAATTCGGCGCACGTCACGCACAAGTCCGACATTGGCGGGGTACTGCTGAACCTGTCCGGTGACGCGGCAGTCCGGGCAGGCTACGAGCAAGTCGTCTCAGCGACTAAGGACCACCACGGCGGAAACGAGGTACTCGTCACGTCGATGCGTACCTCAGGCACCGAAGTCCTGGCCGGCGTAACGACGGATCCTGGCTTCGGTCCGGTGCTCGCAGTCGGACTCGGCGGCGTATGGGTCGAGCTGCTGCGGGATACGAGCCTGCGAGTCCTCCCGGCCGGCCCGGCCGAGGTACGGCAGATGCTCACCGAGCTGCGCGCCCTCCCGGTGCTGCAAGGCGCGCGCGGCGGCATCCCGGCCGACCTCGATGCGCTCGCCAGCGTCATCGCCAGCATCGGCGAGCTGGCGGCCTCGCTCACCGGTATGCAGGCGCTGGAAGTCAATCCGCTGTGGGTACGCGGTGACCAGATTGAAGCGCTGGACGTCCTTGTCGTCGCCGACCCAGTAGGTCAGCATGATCCTCAGGAAATGAACGGAGCCGGATAGATGATTCTCGGAGTCAGTGCGGAGCAGGAAGAGCTGCGTGCGTCGGTCCGCCGGTTCCTGGCGGACCGGGCGCCGATCACGGCCGTGCGCGAGCTGATGGACACGACCGACGGCCTGGATGCCGGAGTCTGGCGCCAGGCCGGCGAGCAGCTCGGCTTGCAGGGCATCGCGATCCCGGAGGAGTACGGCGGCGCGGGCTTCACCTTCGCCGAGCAAGCGATCGTGCTGGAGGAACTCGGCGCCGCGCTGTACGGCGGGCCGTACCTGGCGAGCGCCGTGCTGGCCGCGACCGCACTGCTGGCGAGTTCCGACGAGCACGCCAGGAAGGCGTACTTGCCCGGTATCGCGTCCGGCGAGACCATCGCGACGCTTGCCTTCACTGAGGAGGACGGTTCCTGGGATCCGGACGCGATCAGGCTCGCCGCCACGAGTACAGGAAGTGGCTGGCACCTCGATGGGCACAAGAGCTTCGTCCTCGACGGCCACACGGCGAACCTCATCCTGGTGATCGCGCGCACCGGCGACGGGCTCGGCCTGTTCGCGGTTCAGGCTGACGGGAGCGGGTTGACCAGGACCGCGTTGCCGACCCTGGATCAGACGCGCAAGCTGGCCCGGCTCGATTTCGCTGCCGTTCCGGCGACGCTGATCGGATCGGCAGGGGATGGCGCGGCGATACTGAACCACACCCTGGATGTCGCGGCGATCGCTCAGGCGGCCGAGCAACTCGGCGGCGCGCAGCGCGCACTGGACATGGCGGTCGAGTACGCCAAGGTGCGGCACCAGTTCGGCAGGCCGATCGGCAGCTTCCAGGCGATCAAGCATCGCTGCGCCGACCTGCTGCTGGAGGTGGAATCACTGCGCTCGGCGGTGCAGTATGCCGCTGCCGCAGTGGCGGAAGATTCCGCGGAAGTGCCGGTAGTGGCCTCGCTCGTCAAGGCATACGCCTCCGACGTCTACTTCCACGTCGCGGCGGAGAACATCCAGATCCACGGCGGCATCGGCTTCACCTGGGAGCACGACGCGCACCTGTACTTCAAGCGCGCCAAGGCAAGCGAGCTCTTCCTCGGCGACGCCAGCTACCACCGCGAGCACCTGGCCAGCCGTATCGGCCTCTGACGGAGGCTGCGGGTGCGTATTACCGGCAACTCGCGGGGACCGGGTAGCTAACGATGACCGGAGGGGTGTAAGCACCAGGCGGCCCGGCGGTCACATAGACCGTGGTAGCCGTTGCGGCGAGCGAATTCACTTCCCCGCTGACGGGCAGGGTCGTGAGTGGCCCGATACGGCTGCCGGCAGTGAAGCAGACGAGCGAGTGCCCCCGCGCGCCGGTGGCGACCCAGATCGTGTGCCCATCCGACCAGACATCCTCCGACCTGGCCAGGATCGGGCTGGCGCGAACCGCACCCGGCGTCGACGGCCTTAGCCGGGCACTGAGGCGCACCAGCGGGCCCTGGTAGTACGCCTCTCCGTGATCCCCGGCATCCGTGGTCGCCCACAATGCGTTTCCAGCGGTGGTCATGGCGCTGATCCGGGTCTGCGGGCCGCCGAAGCGGACGTTTGGCGATCCTGCGAGTACGAGTTGGTTGTAGCCGCCCGAGGCGCTGTCGTCGAGGATGACCACTATCCGGCCGCCGAGCTTGACGGACCAGCCGCCGGGAGCCGTCATCAAGCTCACATTGCGACCGAGGCTTGTGTCCGGCTCGGAGACTGCAGACGCCGTGCCCGACTGTCCTGGCAGCGGCATGTGCACGCGGAGGAGCCCGAGGTGCGGAAGGTAAGGTTCGGCAATCCAGGCTGAGGTTCTGGTGACCGGCAGGACCGACGTCGCCTGGAACCCGGTGAGGGCGCTATGCAGCCGCAGGTCAGGGCTGAGCAACCAGAGCGCCGGCTCAGTATGAGAAGCGAAGGAATCGTCGAAGGAAACCCAGACGAGGCCGCCGGGGCCTACCGCCAGGCGGGACGGCCCTGGCGGCGGCAGCGTGACCCGCCGGATCATCTTCCCGCTAGTCCGGTCATAGGCGGTGAGCAGAAGGTTCGGGCCGACCAGGGCGTACAGGTACTTGCCGCTCACGCCCACCACTGCGGCATGGTGAATAACGATCCGTCGGGAACCTTGCTGCCGCTGCTGGACGGTCATGGCGGCGTGATGGCGGCCGGCCGCAGCGTAGGTGGTGCCTGCAATAAGCATCACTGCGGCGCAGACCGCAGCCGCTGCCGCGATTGCCCGGCGGCGCCGACTCCGGGCGCCAGCTCGGGCGCGCTGGGCGAGCTCGGGATGCGGATGAACGAATTCGCTGGCCGACTCGAAAGCGGCAGCGAGTTCATGCTCGACTCCGGTGCTCACGTCATGCTCCCATCTGGCTGATTTGCCACAAGCTCCCGCAGCCGCGCCATGGCCCTGGCGTGCTGCGACTTCACCGTGCCGACCGAGCAGCCGAGCATTCGCGCAGTGTCGGCCTCGGTCAGGTCGTCGAAGTAGCGCAGCACGAGCACGGCACGCTGACCCGCGGGCAGCTCGCGGACGCAGCTCAGCAAAGCTGCCCGGCCTGGCACGCCTTCCACCGCCGGATCGGGCGCGCCGGGAAGGATGTCCTCGTCCAACGGCGCGCTGGCGGGCTTACGCCTGCGGCCAGCATCAATGGCCGCCGTGACGAGGACCTTGCGGACGTACGCCTCAGGGATGTCCTTCTGGCGGATCGATGGCCATCGCCGGTAGGCCTTCTCGAGCGCTGTCTGCAGAAGGTCTTCGGCCTCTGGCAGGCTGCCGGTGATCAGGTAGGCGCTGCGAAGCAGCCGCCGGGCGGACGCCGCGACGAAGGTGCTGAAGTCAGCATCGTCGGCCGACCGCATGCCGCCTCCTGCGCTGCGAGATAGCCGTTCCTGTATCGGCTCAGCTGTTACCAGTGCAGACGTATGCCGGTGCCCTGAAAGTTGTCAACAGATCGACAGCGCCGTCAGTAAGACGGTAGCGCCGGATACGCCGCGGTGGTAGCGGCCGTAATTCTTGTCAGTCGCGCTGAGCTTGGTCTGGCTCGGTGAGCTTGCTTCGCAGTTCGTCGGCAATAGTGCTCAAGTCCGGACCCAGGCGGACCAGTTCCTCGACGACCTGTGCGGACGGGAGATACCCGCCGCGCAACTCTTCCCGGTCAGCTCGCCGCGGCCTCGGAAGCGGCTGTTCCGAGTTCTGCTTGCGCAGATCGGTACCGGTCGAGTCAGTCACCCGCAGCACAGTAGCCAGCAAGCGGCGACGTGGCTGGCTGCGACACGCGTAAACAATCCTGACAATTGGCACTGACATGCCGTAAAGAGTTCGGTCAGGGTCGCTTGGCGCAGCATGTTTGAGTCATCCCGGCACTCCAGGCATCCGGATGATCCGGGCCAGTCACCGGCGGGCATGGGATCATGATCGCAATGGAAGCCCGTTTCGCTGGCATCGCCGACTTGGCCGAAGCCCCGTCCGTTGCCGTCGTGATCGACGTCATGCGTGCCTTCACCGTGGCTGCCTGGGCGTTTGCCCGAGGGGCCGAAAAGGTGGTTCTTGCCGGGACGCTGGATGAGGCGCTGGCGCTCAAAGCCAGCAATCCGGGCTGGGTGACGCTCAAAGACGGGCCGCCTGCGCCTGGTTTCGACGCCGTCAACTCGCCCGCCATGCTGCAGTCCGCAGACTTTGGCGGCCGGACCGTTGTGCAGAAGACGACGTACGGAACGGTGGCGGCCCGCGCGGTCGGCGAGGCGTCTCTGGTTCTGTGCGCCAGTTTCGTGGTGGCCGGGGCGACAGCCCGGCTCTTGCAGGCGCGTGCGAGCGACTGCGTCACGTTCGTGGTGACTGGCGAGGACGGGCAGGCCGACGAAGACCTTGCCTGCGCTCAGTACATTGCGCGCACAGCTGCCGGCGCCGCGACAGATGGCGCCGCGTTTCTCAGCCGCGCCGCAGCGTCGCGGGCTGCCGCCAGGCTGACGGAGGATGTGCGTCGCGGTTTCCTGGGAGTTCATGCCGATGACGTAGCCCTCTGCCTTGAGCTCGACCGGTTCCCCTTTGCCATGGTGGCGGCCTGGGAAAACTCGCTCATGGTCCTCCGGCCCGAGCCGATGCCTCCGACTTGAAACAGGGCGCCCCGAGATCAAGGAGTTCTGAGATGCGCAAGCTGATAGCGCGCGTGTTCGACTACTCACTCGACGGCCTGATCGCCACCGAGGGCACCGAGTTCTACCAGTTCTGCCGCGACCTGCCGGACGACCCTGCGGAAGACGCCAGGGGGCCGAGTTTTACGCGAGCGCGGACCTGCACATCATGGGCCGGGCTGCCTACCAGAGCATGGCCAGCTACTTCCCGGACGCCACCGACGATCCCAACGCCGAAGTCCTCAACGCCGCACGCAAGGTGGTGTTCTCACGCACGCTCACAGTCGCTGACTGGGCCAACGCAACCGTCGCCAGCGGCGACCTCGGCCAGGAGGTCGACAACTTCCGCCGTGGCGGTAACGGCTACATCGTGGTCCACGGCGGCATCAGCTTCTTTCGTTCGCTCACGAGGCTTGACCTGATCGACGAGTACCGCGTGACCCTGGTTGCTGTCCAGCACCGCTTTCAGCAACGGCCTGGAGCTCGAGTACCGACGGCGCCGCTAAACCGGGCGGCCCGCCAGCCCGGCGGTGATCAGACCTTGAGAGCGAGCAGCACCAGCAAGGTGGCCACGACGACTATCAGCAGGCCGCTCATCGCCACCACCGCCGCATTGGTCCCCAGCAAGCTCAGCAGCTGCCGCTCAGCCTTTGGCTCCGCCGACTTGTATGGCTTGCCGTCGTCGCGCGCGGCGCGCTTGAACTGGTAGAAGGGGTCAGAGGTGCCCTTGTCGCCCGGCCGGTGAACGTTGGAGACGTACGGCGGCGGAACGAATTGGCTATCCGGCGGCGGCCATTCTCGCCGTGGTGTCTTGGCCATATGACCCTCCGGTAGTGCCCGAGTCCGGCACGCACAATGCTCAGTCCAGCGCCATAGACGCCCTCGCGCAGCGCATCAATCGTATGACTACTGACGGGCTCAGCGGATCGCGCGCTGTCGGCTCAGGGCCGAATCCTCGATCCGGAGAACGCCGTTTAGGTTGGGCAAAGTCGGCTTAATGGTGAAATAGGAGGTTCGAGTCGGCAGGCCTTCGTCTTGCCCGAGCCCGTCAGTCCCGATAGCAGCACACAGCGCCAAGGCAGGCGAGCTGCCAAGCATGGATCGTAACCGACATGGTCTGCTGATGTTTCTTTAAGATCGACTTCATGCTGCTCTGGATCAACGGACCGTTTGGCGGCGGCAAGTCGCAGACTGCCCGCGAGCTGCACAGCCGTCTACCCGGCAGCCTCATCTGCGATCCCGAGCAACTCGGATTCGGCCTGCACCGGATGCTGCCAGCTGAGCTCAGGGGCGATTTCCAGGACTTCCCCGCCTGGCGGCAGGGCGTGTACGAAGTGCTAGACCTGATTCTCCGGTCAGCCGACGGCCCGGTCATCGCGCCGATGACACTGGTCGAACCTGCGTATTTTGCCGACATCGTCGGGCGGCTGACCGACGCAGGCCATGATGTCCGGCACTTCGCACTTGTGGCAGACGCGCGGGTCATCGAGCGCCGGCTGCGCGAGCGGGCGGTCGTGCATGCGATCCAGCGGCTCCGGGGGCAGAAGGTGCCGCTGTTCCGCGACACCTTCGCGATGCGCAAACTCAGCCTCTGCCTCAGTCGCCTCAGCCAGCCCGAGTTCGCGACTCAGCTGTGGACCGACCATCTCACCGTGCCGCAAGTCGCTGAGGCGATCGCGACGTCGGCGGGCCTGGAGCTAAGCCGGCACCGGGGCACGGCGGTGGGCGACCGGCTCCGCTGGGCCAGCCGCGGGCTGAGTCACGCGCTGACGCGCTGACCTGACTAGGGTCCGTTGCACATCAAGCGCAGCCGATTCGTCGCACATCACGTGAGTCTCGACACGCGTCTAGGGCCACAGAGGTGACGCTAACCCGGGCGACGGGCATAACGGACCGCGTGCGGGCGGTGCTCGCCGGTGATCGTGGCGCCGGCCAACCTGGTCAGGAACTCGCGCGGTCCGTCGAAGTCAGGCATTTCCAGGTAGGCCGCGCCGACGCCGTCGGGATCGTGCGCGTCGGATCCCGCGCCGCCGGGCAGCCCGTACCGAGCCGCCAGGTCGGCCGCGCGCTGGTTCAGCGCCGGATCCTCGATCTTCGCGTTAAACACCTCGACGATGTCCGCAAGGCCGTCCGCGCACAGCTGCTCAGCCACCGGCCCTAGGCTCGAGCGGCCAGGATCGAAGGGATGCGGCAGGTAGATCAGTCCGCCCTGCGCCCGGATCAGCCCGGTCACTTCGGCGAGCGGCAGCACGTACGGGATCCGCTCGGTAAGGAACAGGCCGATAACGTCGCCGTCGCGAGTCCGGATCTCCTCGCCAACGATGATGCGCGCGCCGATATCCCGCTCTGCCGCCTCGACCGCTGCCGCTGTCACGTTGTGATCAGTGATGCAGACGACGTCCAGGTTCTCCTGCGCGACTCGCTCAGCGAGTTCGTCAAGCGTGGTGACGGCATCACCGGAAACCGCGGTGTGCAGGTGGCAGTCGACGCGTACGAGCCCGTTCCCGGCCATTTAAGCCTGTGGAACGGGGACGGCAAGTTCAGCCAGCAGGGCTTGCGAGTACGCGACACGTCCGGTCAGGGTTTGCGGCGGCCGGTGACACAGCATGAGCGCGGCCTCGGCCATGACCGACGGCGGCTCGGAGTTCGGATCGCCGTCGCGCGTCAGATGGTGGAAAATGGTGCCCGCAGTCGGCACCACCTTGGTCGGCGAGAGCGCGTTGACGGCGATGTTGTCCGGATACAACTCGGCGGCAAGGCCAGTGGAAAACCGTTCGATCGCTGCCTTGCACATCCCGTAGACGGTGCCACCACGTCCGGCAAACTCGCCTGGCGGCATCGCCGGGTGGCGCGCAGCGCCCGACGAGATATTCAGGATCCAGCCGGCGCCGTGTTCGCGCATGCCGGGCAGGACCAGGGTAGCGAGCTGGAACGGCGCCTCCACCTGGACCGAGAACATCAGCGCGTACCGCTTCGGGGTGAAGTCCTCGACGCGGGTGAAGAATGTGACGGCGGCGTTGTTGACCAGGATGTCGGGCTGACCTAGCTCTGCTACCGTGCCGGCGACCAGCCGCTCCCGGTCCTCCGGCGAGGCGAGGTTAGCCGGGATCGCGACCGCCGTGCCGCCGGCCGTCCTGATCTGCTCCACCGTCTCAGTGATGGTGCCCGCGAACTGCGAGGTGCCGGGCTCGGTTGTCCTGGCCGCGACCGCGACGGCAGCGCCTTCGGCAGCGAACCGCCTGGCGATCTCGGCCCCGATGCCGCGACTCGCCCCTGTCACGATCGCGACCTTGCCATCCAGCACACCCATATCTGTCCTCCGCAATCCAGGCTGGAACGAAATACTAGAAGTAAGTTCCACAGTGGCTCAAGGGGTCAGCCACGGGGTCAGCTTGCAATCGCAAACGCGGCGGACACCTGTGCCGTTGGCCTAGCTGAGACCACCCTCGCAGTCAGAAATGACCTGGTGGGTGTCGCGCCCGACATGATTGGCATCTACATGCCGAGGACCGACGGCAACCGGTGGCACGCTTGCAGCGTCGTACCGCCGGGCTGCCTGCCGGAGATTCTGCAGGTCTCTTGTCAGGGCCCGATCCGTCGTGTGGCGGGCATCGGTTACGGCCCTGGTTAGCGTGGCGACGTCGCGGTCCTGCAGCGCATTAGGGCTAGACCCGATCCAGGCGTAGATGGCGTAGCAAGCCCCGCTTCTCCAATGCGGCGGGGCGGGCATCGCCATGGTGTCTGGCAGCCTTGCTGTTGTGATCGCTGCCAGGGCGATGATTGCACAGGCAATTGCCCCGACGAGCGCGTGCACCGACCGTGCAGGTCTCTTGGCGGACTCACGGACCGGTCGCGGAATGGACCAGGCAGGGATGTCGGCGGTGAGCGCCGTCAGGTCAGCGACGGTCCGGGCGCGGAGCGCCTTGCCCACCCGCGTGTCCAACTCGTCCTTGGTCAGCCGACCCTGTACGAAAGCCGTCTTCAGAATCTCGAGTACACGCTCGCGATAGCCGTCGAAAGCCCGGCTATCGCTTCGTTCGCTAGCTGTTACCTGGTCGTCCGTCCTTACCGCCCCGTTCCGGCTGCGCAGGCCGTGAAGCACACGCGCGGTAGTGTCCTGGCTACGTTCCCCAGGGTAGGACGGCATCCGCGCGCTGTCTGCCTGCGGACGCCAATGAGCGGGCCTAGCACTTGTCAGGCCGGGACCGGAATACTAGAAGCGTGTTCTACTAGGCCATTGGACCCAGCCGGACCGGCCGTGTTAGCGCGGACGGCCGGCCCCGCAGCCACGGAGGTCAGGATGCCGCTCAATCACAGTCTTGTTGGCGTGCCGGGCGAGCCGCAGGAGCGCTCCTGGAGCTCTACCGATGCTCTGCTTTACGCTATCGGCGTCGGCGCTGGCCTCGGCGACCCGCTGCAGGAACTGCAGTTCACCACGGAAAATACAGCGGGCGTGCAGCAACAGGTGCTGCCCACGTACGGGGTGCTCCTCGCGCAGGCCAGGACTGGCGGTGACCTCGGCGATTTCGACCGGGCCATGCTGGTGCACGCCGAGCAGTCGATCGAGTTGCACAAGCCGCTGCCGGTGGCCGGCACCCTGCGGACTTCGGCGGTGGTGACGGGCATCTATGACAAGGGCTCAGGCGCGCTGGTCCAGACCGAGAATCACGCGGTGGACGCCGAGACCGGCGAGCCGGTGGTCACAACCCGCAGCGGCACGTTCATTCGCGGCGAAGGAGGCTTCGGCGGGGACCGGGGCACCAGCGTGGCGTGGCAACTGCCGGACCGGGCGGCCGACCACAAGGTGACCCAGCAGACCAGGCCGGAGCAGGCACTACTGTACCGGCTGTCCGGCGACCGGAACCCGCTGCACGCTGACCCCGCGTTCGCCGCCAGGGGCGGCTTCAGCCGGCCCATCCTGCATGGCCTGTGCACGTACGGGATCACCGGCCGGGTGCTGCTGCACGAGCTGTGCGGGTCTGACCCAGCCAGGTTCTCCTCGATGTCGGGCCGCTTCAGCAGCCCGGTGCTGCCCGGCGAGTCGCTGGTGGTATCGATCTGGTCCGGCGATGACGGCACGGCCCAGTTCCAGACGGCCAAGGAAGACGGGACCGTCGTCATCGACCGCGGTGTCGTGCAGTACCGGTAGGGACATGCCATAACTCGCTGGGCGGCGAGCGTCCCGCTGGTTACCGTCATCGGTATGTTCACCGCGCCCGACGATCTTCCCGTGTCCTTGATCGGGAACGCGCTGGCCGACGGCTGGTCATTCACCGCCACATCCCTGCAGTACCGGCCGGTCGGATTCGGCAGTCATCACTGGCTGGCTGCCGATGCCTGCGGCAGCCAGCTGTTCGTCACTGTCGACGATCACGCCACGCGCATGCGCGACGACGCCGACACGCACGAGGCGGCGTTCGGCCGGCTCCGGCGGGCTCTTGAGACGGCCTCGTCGCTGCGGCGCGACGCTGGCCTCGGCTTCGTGCTGGCACCTGTTGCCGCGGCGTCCGGCTCGGTCGTGACCCGGCTGACGGACCGGTACGCGCTCGCGGTGCACCCGTACCTGGACGGCGCCGAGTCCAGCTCTGACGGGACGTTTGCGTCGAGCGATGATCGGCTGGTAGTCGTCAGGTTGCTGGCACAGCTGCACCGGGCGCAGGCCTCGCTGCCTGACCCAGACCCGTTCGCGGTCCCGCAGGCCGGCGAACTTCAGGCTGCGATCGAACGCACCGGTGAGGCCTGGGATGCCGGTCCGTACGGAGCGCGAGCACGCCACCTGCTGGCGCGCCATGCCGTGGGCGTTGCCAGGTTGCTGGCCGCCTACGAACGACTAGCCAGGCGGGTCGCCGCCCGGCCGGAGCGGGTGGTCATAACACACGGCGAGCCGCACGGAGCGAATGTGCTGCGGACGGCGGACGGCTTCGTGTTCGTCGACTGGGACACCGCTCTCATGGCACCGCCGGAGCGGGACTTGTGGGACCTGGCCGAGACAGATGCGTCAGTTCTTCCGGCTTACTCAGCCCTGACCGGCACGGTGATCGACCAGGACGCGCTCCGGCTTTACCGCCTCTGGTACGACCTCGCGGAGATCTCCAGCTACATCGTCTGGTTCAGCGGCGAGCACGGTGACACCGCCGACACAGCGGAGGCATGGCAGAACCTCCGCTACTTCCTTCGTCCCGCCGAGCGCTGGCCGGATCTGCTAGCGGGCTGATCTGATCGCGCCGGGCGGTACCGTCTTTGTCGTGCGCCTGCCTGCCGAAGTCGCGGAAGTCACTGGCCGGTTCCTGGCCCTGATCGACGACAGCGCTCCGGGCCTAGTGCAGGGCCTGTACTTGCGCGGCTCGCTTGCGTTCGGCGAGTACTTCGCCGGCCAGAGTGATGTCGACTTCACTGCGGTGCTGTCGGTCCGGCCGGATGCCGGTCAGCTGACGGCGCTCGGCGCGGTACACGAAGCGGTATTCGCCGATCATCCCGTGCCGCACTTCGACGGCTTTCACTTGCTGCGCGACGATCTGGCGAGAGCGCCAGATCAGTGTCCGGAGATTCCGGTGATGTTCGACGGCGTCTTCATGCCCCGCATCCGGGACTATGACATCAACCCGGTGAGCTGGCATGAGCTCGCCCGCCATGGCATCGCCGTGCGTGGTCCTGCGCTCGGCGCGCACGAGGTCTGGACCGACGACGCGGCACTGCGCGCTTTCAGCTACGGCAACCTCGGCTCCTACTGGGCCGGCGTAGCGGACAACTTGCTCAAGGATCCGGCGGGCGCCGCCGAGCCGGGGGTAGTGGCGTGGAGCGTGCTCGGCGTCAGCCGCCTGCATCATCTGCTCGTGACCGGCAGGCTGACGTCGAAGAGTGGCGCCGGCCGCTACGCGCTGACCGCCTTCGGCAAGCACTGGCACCGGATCATCGAGGAAGCACTGCGCGCGCGTGAACGGCCCGGCGATCTGTCGTCATATCACAGCGACCTGGAAACGCGCGGGCGGGACGCCGCGGCCTTCACCGCGATGGCGGTCGAGTCAGGCCTCGCGCTCGGGCCGGTTGCCGCTGCCGACGGCTAGCGATCCGGATCCTGCATCACTCTGCCGCGGGATGCCAGGCTGTTGAGCATGCACCCTCATCCCGCCGATCCCGCCAGGCCGCTGGCAACTATCCCGGACCCGGCCCTTGTCGTACTCGTCGGCCCGGCGGGCGCCGGGAAGTCGACCTGGGCAGCGCAGCAGTACCTTGCGCACGAGATCGTCTCCGCGGACCGGCTCCGGGCGATGGTCGGCAGCGGAGAACACGACCTGGATGCCTCCGCCGATGCGTTCACGCTGCTCGACCAGATCGTGGCTGCCCGCGCCCGCAGGCAGCTGACAACGGTGGTCGACACGCTCGGCCTGGACGCCGGCCGGCGTTCGGCGTACCTCGCGGCGGCGAGGCAGGGCGGGCTGCCCGCAGTTGCGGTGCTGTTCGACGCCGGGCCGGGCCTGTGCCGGCAGCGCAACCGCTCGCGTCCCCGGCCGGTACCCGCCGCGGTTCTGGATGCACAGCTCCGCCGGATGCCGGACGTCATCGCGCAGCTTGCCGCTGAGGGCTGGGATCTCGTCGTCAGCCCGGCAGCGACAGCCGAGCCAGTCCATTCGCCCGGCAGCCGGGCGGCGGCCAGCCAGCAACGGGACCGGCCAGCGCGACTGGAGTTCATGCTGCAGATCTCGCGGTTCGACTGGGCTGACGACCCGGCGGGCTGGTTGCGGTCGGTGGCGCTTGCTGCCGCCGACGCCGGATTCAGCGGCCTCGCGCTGATGGATCACCTCATCCAGATCCCGCAGGTCGGCCGGCCGTTCGAGGCCATTCCCGAGCCGTGGCTGACGCTCGGCTTCCTGGCGGGCCTGGATACCGAACTCCGGCTCGGAACCCTCGTCAGCCCGGTCACTTTCCGCGCCCCCGGCATCCTGGCCAAGATGGTCGCCACGCTGGACACCCTCAGCAACGGACGGGCGTTCTGCGGGATCGGGGCCGGCTGGTGGGACCGGGAACACGAAGGGTTCGGGCTGCCGTTCCCGCCGGCCCCAGCCCGCCTCGACCTGCTCGAGACAGCGATAGAGACGATGCGCGCGCTCTGGCAGCCGGGCACGAAGCCGTACCGCGGTGAGCGCGTGCAATTGCCGGAAACCACCTGCTACCCCCGGCCAGTGTCACCCGTCCAGGTCATCGTCGGCGGCAGCGGGAACCGGACGCTGGGCATAGCGGCGCGACTAGCAGATGGCTGCAACCTGCCGTCGGATCTGGCCGTGCTCGAGACGAAGCTGGCAGCGCTGCGACAGCACTGCCAGCAGGCGGGCCGGGATCCGGCTGACGTGGCCGTCACGGTGCTGGACGTTCCGGTGATCGGCCGAGACCGGGAACATACGGCCGCGATCGTGGCGGCGCTGCGCGGCCGGACCAGCGCGGCGGCGTTCGCGCGCCGGCATCATGCCGGCCTCGCGGCTGATCACATCGGACGCTACCGACTGCTGGCCGAGCGCGGCGTCGGCACAGTGTTCGTCTCGCTGCCCGACCTGGCCGGCCCGGACGACCTCGGCCGGCTTGCGCCGGTGGTCAGTGCGTTTGCCTGACGGGTGGCCGGCCGTTCTCCAGGTAAACAGGCGCGTGCTTGCGCGGGGCACCGTTCCGCTTGCGCACCGCACGGACGCGGCGCCTGATGGGCTTGCGCAACAGTGAGAGAGCATCGGCCAGTCGCACGAGCCGGTATTCCGCGATCTCCTCGGCTTGCAGCACGACCGCGGTCAAGGCCGAATCTGGCAGCGCGCCGCAATCGAACAAGAACCGGATGCCGCCCGGACTGCGCTCCGTCGGCAGCCGGAAATCCGTGCACACCAGTCGTCCGGTGCCGATGTCGAGCCCCGTTTCCTCACGTACTTCGCGCTGACACGCCTGCCATGGTGTCTCCCCGTCGGATTCCATGACGCCGCCCGGAATCGTCCAGCCCGACTTATAAGTCGGCTTCAGTATCAGCAGCCGCCGCCGGCGGTCGAAGATCAGCGCGCCCGCCGATGCGGGCACCCGCGGTACCACATACTCGCCGTCGGTCGCGGGCTCGTGATTACTTCCGGACATACTTCACCCTACGAAACGGGCTCTTGCCAGCCGCCGTCCACTATCTGCAGCGATAGATTTCACCGATGGCGACGTTTATTACCCGGCTCTCGCAGACCGGCAGCGGCATCCGGCTGGCCGTGAAGGATCTCATCGACGTGGCAGGCGTGCCCACCACTGCTGGCAGTGCCGCGGTGGAAAAGAGCGCCCGGCCCGCGGAACGCGACGCGCCGTGCATGGCCGGCGCGCGGGCCGCGGGAGCGGTGATCGTCGGCAAGGTCAATTTGTATGAGCTGGCATTCGGCGCGTCCGGCGTCAACGAGTACTACGGGACGCCGGTCAACCCGCTCGACCCGCGCCGGATTCCGGGCGGCTCATCGAGCGGATCGGCGGTGGCGGTAGCCGATGGCGATGCCGACATTGCCTACGGCTCGGACACTGGCGGCTCGATCCGGGTGCCAGCCGCATTCTGCGGTGTGACCGGGCTGAAGACCACCTACGGCAGGGTTTCGCTGACTGGAGTCTGGCCGCTCTCGCCGAGCCTCGACACGGTCGGCCCGATGGCGCGCGATGTTGCCGGCGTCGCCGCCGGGATGACCCTGCTGGAGCCAGGGTTTACCGCTGACGTGCCGCCGGCCACCCGGCTCGCGCGGATCCGGCCAGCCGGGATAGACGTCGACCCGGCCATCGACGCGGCTGTCGATGCCGCGCTGGCGCGCAGCGGGGTCACCGTGACCGAGACCAGCCTGCCGGGCTGGCTGGCCGCCCGCGACGTCAGCGGCGCGATCATCGACGCGGAGGCCGCGGAGTGTAACCGGGCGTTGCTGGCCGATCCCGTCCGGCGCGATCTGCTTGGCGCGGAGGTCCGCGGGCGGCTCGAAGGCGGTACCTCGATCACGGCTGACGAACTGGCTGTGGCCCGCGCCGCGCAGCCTGACTGGCGCGCTGAGATGGCGAATGCGCTTGGCGAGGTCGACTTGCTGGTCCTGCCCACCGTGCCGTTCTATCCGCCGATGCTGGCAGACGCCCACGGAATCCACTACACGGCGTTCACCAATCCGGTGAACCTGGCCGGCTTTCCCGCCCTGGCGCTTCCGGTGCCGAGTACGGAGCGGCTGCCCGCCAGCTTGCAGCTGATCGGCCCGCCGGGCAGCGAAGCGCTCTTGCTGACAACCGGAGCGATCATCGAGTCGGCGGCTGGCTACTGGTAGCCGCCTACGGCAGCTTCCAGTCGACCGGCTCTCCGCCCTGCTCCTGCAGCAGCTGATCGGCCCGGCTGAACGGCCGGGAGCCGAAGAAGCCGCGGTCAGCAGACATCGGGCTGGGGTGCGCGGACTGCACGGACGGGACGCCGCCGAGCAACGGGGTCAGGTTGCGCGCGTCATTGCCCCACAGGATCGCGACGAGCGGACCACCCCGGCCGGCCAGCGACCTGATGGCCTGCTCGGTCACCTGCTCCCAGCCCTTGCCGCGATGCGAGCCAGGCTGGCCGGGCTGGACAGTCAGTACCCTGTTCAGCAACATGACGCCGCGCTCGCTCCACGGAGTCAGATCGCCGGTTGACGGCCGCGGGTAGCCGAGATCCGCACTGTACTCCCGGAAGATGTTGACCAGGCTGCCGGGAAGACGACGGACCTCGGGTGCCACCGAGAAGCTGAGGCCGACCGGGTTTCCCGGCGTCGGATAGGGGTCCTGGCCCACGATCAGCACACGCACGCTCGCCAGCGGCATCCTGAATGCGCGCAAGATGTTCTGGCCGGCCGGCAAGTAGCTGCGGCCAGCGGCGATCTCGGTTCTGAGGAACTCGCCGAGCTGCGTGATCGTGGGCTCGACCGGCTGGAGGGCCTGCGCCCAGTCCGGAGCAACCAACTCGGTCAGCGAGCGTGCCGCCATGTCAGCACACTTTAGAGCGGCCGGCGTCCCGATGCCTCGGTTTGAGAGCTTCCCGCGGCCCGCTTGGCGCTGACAAGACGGGCTGTGGCCGTGACTGTCAGAGGCAGCCGGCATACTGGCTCGCATGTCTGATTCGATTAAGTTTGGCGCGGTCGCCCTTGAGTGCCCGGACGCCAGGCAGCTGGCCGCGTTCTACGCGGAGATTACCGGCGGCACGATCACGTCTGGCGACGAGGACTGGGTGACGGTTAAGTGCCCGGGCGGCGATATCGACTTCCAGACCGCGCCCGGCTATCAGCCGCCGGCCTGGCCGGACCCGGCTTCGTC
This sequence comes from Streptosporangiaceae bacterium, assembly GCA_035507615.1. Lineage (GTDB taxonomy): Bacteria > Actinomycetota > Actinomycetes > Streptosporangiales > Streptosporangiaceae > JAJYUU01. The sequence goes on along the minus strand of DATJNX010000058.1, from coordinate 8,681 downwards.
CATGCAGATGCACCTGGATTTCGTCGTCGATGACGTGGACGCGGCGGAGGCCCGGGTGCTGGCGGCCGGGGCGACGAAGTTCGACTTCCAGCCCGGTGATCACTTCCGGGTGTACGCGGATCCGGTCGGCCACCCGTTCTGCCTGTGCTTCTGAAGCACGGCGTCTGAGTACCGAATTCACCTGGTTGGCGGTTATGCCATGAGTGTCCGTGCCAGGATGCCACCGTGCGCAAGCCAACGAGCAAAGTACCGAGAACCGTCCGCGCCGCGGCCGCGGCGGCAGTAGTCGCAGTGGTCACCGGGGCCGGAGCGGCCTGCTCGGCCGCCCCGGCCGCATCGGCCGCGCAGGCGCCAGCCGCGTCGTCAGGATCGGCGGCGACTGCTGCCAGCCTGCCCGTGGTGACGACAACAGCGCTGTCCACTACGGTGCCAGGCGCACCGAACTGCCCGATGTTCCCGGCAAACAACGTGTGGAACACGAATATCTCGAAGCTGCCAGTCGACTCGCACAGCGCCGCATGGCTGCGCAGCATGGATTCCTCGTCGACCTACCTGCATCCGGATTTCGGGCCAGATCCCGGCGGGTATCCGTACGGCATCCCGTACACGGTGGTCACTAACTCCCACAGGCTGGTGCGGATCAAGTTCCAGTACGCCAGTGAGAGCTACCAGGGCAAGTACCCGTTCGGGCCGGACACCCCGATCGAGGGCGGCAAGCACGCGACCGGGGACCGGCACGCGATCATGGTCAACTCCGACACCTGCACGCTGTACGAGTTGTGGGAGGCGCGGTACTCGGCGCACGGCTCGACCGCGGGCTCCGGCGCGATGTGGCATCTGGGCTCGAACGCGCTGCGGCCAGCCGGCTGGACCTCCGCGGACGCGGCCGGGCTGCCCATCTTGCCCGGGCTGCTGAACTATTCGCAGGTGCAGGAGGCGGTGAAGACCGGCGAGCCGATCACGCACGCGATCCGGTTCACCGCGGCCGTCACGCAGGCGGCCTACCTCTGGCCAGCCAGGCACTACGCCAGCAGCGACACCAGCAAGAACGTGCCGCCGATGGGCGCGCGGTTCCGCCTCAAGGCCAGTTTTAACGTCGCGAAGTTCTGCCGGAACAGCCAGCGCTACTGCCGGGACGCCAAGGCGGTCCTGGTAGAGATGCAGAATTACGGCCTGATCCTCGCGGACAACGGCAGTAACTGGTACTTCCAGGGCAGCGCTTACCCGCAGTGGCCGGACGCGCTGGTGTCACTGCTGAAGGGCATCCCGGCGAGCGCATTCCAGGCTGTCAACGAGTCCTGCCTGATGGTCCGACGCAGTTCCGGCGCGGCGAGGGCCAAGCCGGGCTGCCCGATCGGCTGACACGGCGCGATCGGCTGACACGGCGCGATCGGCTGACACGGCCGGATTGGGCTGGGTGCCGTTACCCCGTAGGCGATTGGCCGGCGTCCCGGGTGGACTTCCATTGGGTGGTTCGTGCCGCGATGTAGTGCGCGAAGTCGGCCGGGGTCTGCTGGTTGGCCAGCAGCGGCTGGCCGATCAGCTGCTCAGCGGGCACTGGCAGGTTGGACGTCATCTGGGCTTGCAGTTGCTGCAGGTGGGATACCTCACCGGCGGCTGGGTTGGCGGTCGACGAGGTCGGCGCGACGACGCCGGCCAGCGGATCATCGGTACGCGGCGTCGTCAGCGTCAGTGCTCCGCCGAGGTCTGGCGCAGCGCCATCGCGAGCGGTGAGAGCCGGCAGGCCCCAGCGCAGCTCGATCGTCTTCAGCACGGAGGTGTGATCGATCGGCGTTGCACCTGCCGGCACCCGGTAGATCGTGCCGGCCGGGATCAGCGGCGAGACCAGCACTCCGGGCACCCGGACGCCGAACCTGGTGAAGTCGAAGCCGAACTCCCCGACGCTCGAGTCCGGCGGCGTGGCCCCGGCCGGCGGCGGCACGTGGTCGTAGCATCCGCCATGCTCGTCATATGTGATGATCAGCAGGGTCTGATCCCAGCCCGGGCCGGTCCGCAGCGCCTGGTAGACCTGCTGGATGAAAGCCTCGCCCAGCGACACGTCGTAGTTAGGGTGCTGGCTGTTGCCGGTCGAGCCCCAGCTCGGCTCCAGGAAGCTGTACTGGGCTAGCGAGCCGCCCGCGGCGTCTGCCTGGAAATCGGCGAACTTGCCGAAGCAGGCATCCGGCGCGCTGGTCGTGTCCGGGAAGTTCGCCCTGGTGAGCGGCTCGGCGTCATAGCCGTAGATCTTCCAGCTCAGGTTGTGCGCGGTCATCAGGCCGAAGATGCTCTGCACCGTGTACGACGAGGTGCTGTCGTTCATGTGCCCCTGGCTCGTCGCGGCGCAGGCGAAGGCCCGGTTCGGGAACGTCTCGGTCGGCACCGAGCTGTACCAGTGGTCACAGACCGCGAAGCCTTTGGCGAGACCGGACAGCACGGGCAGCGCAGCCGGCGGGAAGACGCCCATGATGTCGCTCGCGACGGTGCCAGCCAGCACTGTGCGCTTGTCCTGCTGGTCGAAGGTGATCGCAGCGGCGAAGTTCGCTACGAAGCCGCCGTTGGTCGCGACTGCCGGGGACGGCGCCTTGCCGTTGCCGAACAACTGGACGTTGGTGTTGGCATAACCTTCGCCGGGATCCGCGCCGGGCATGAAGTAAGCGCCCGGTGTGCTCGTGTCAATCTGGTAAACGGTCACCGGATTGCCGTTAGCGTCATTATTGGATTCGGTTCCGAGCAATCCTTCGAACGGCTGCCCATTCGGTCCGGTCTTGTTCGGATACAAGAAACCCAGCATGTGGTCGAAAGAGCGATTCTCCAGCATCACCTGGACGATGTGCTGAATCGAGGACAGCTGGGAGGACGGATTCGGTGAGGTCATCCCCATATGCTGACGTAAGGCCGGGCTGAAGCCAAGCAAAAGCGCCGTTAAGGCCAGTGCGGGATTCGGTCTGGGATCACCGAGAACGCCGCGCCGGCCGGGAGGTGGAAGCCCGGCCGGCGCGGCCGCTTAACCAGCCGTTGCCAGCAGGCTGGACAAGTCTTCAGGCGCAGAGGTCGCGCCGCGCCGCCGCAGTTCCGGCAGCACGCCCTCACCGAACCAGTAAGCCTCCTCGAGGTGCGGATACCCGGACATGACGAATTCGCTAATGCCGAGCGCGGCGTACTCTTCTATGCGGTCCGCTACCTCGGCGTGACTGCCGACCAGGGCCGTGCCCGCGCCGCCGCGGACCAGGCCGACGCCAGCCCACAGGTTCGGGTAGATCTCCAGGTCGGCTGCGTCGCCACCGGTCCGGTACGTCTCGTGCAGCCCGCGCATGTTGCGCTGGCCTACTGACGACGACCTGGCCAGTGCCTGCTGCGAGCTGGCGACCTCGTCCGGGCTGAGCTCGGCCAGCATCCGGTTCGCCTCAGCCCACGCTTCCGCGGAACTGTCCCGGCTGATCGTGTGCAACCGGATACCGAAGCGCAATTCGCGGCCGGCCTCCTCGGCGAGGCCGCGCATCCACGCGATCTTCCTGGCCACCGCGTCGGGCGGCTCGCCCCAGGTCAGGTACACGTCCACGTACCTGGCCGCCACTGGTCCGGCTGCCTGCGAAGATCCGCCGAAGTAGACAGTTGGCACCGGGACAGGCGCGCTCATGACCGTGGCACCCTCGACCTTGTAGTGCACGCCTTCGAAGTCGTAGGGCCGGCCGCTCCAGGCGCCGCGGACGATATCGAGGAACTCGCCGGTGCGGGCGTAGCGCTCGTCGTGCGACAAGTAATCACCGAAGCGGTGCTGCTCGCTCTCCTCGCCGCCGGTGACCACGTTCAGCAGCAGCCGGCCATCGGACAACCGCTGGTAGGTAGCCGCCATCTGGGCCGCAAGCGTCGGGGCGACGAAGCCGGGCCGGAACGCGACCAGGAACTTCAGCCGCTTCGTCTGGCTGATCAGCGCCGCCGTTGTCAGCCAGGCGTCTTCACACCATGTCCCGGTCGGCGTCAGTACGCCGGTGAACCCGAGTTGCTCGGCCGACCGGGCGATCTGGCCGAGATAGTCGATGCTCGGCGGCCGTGTCACCGCACGCGCGCCGCTCGCGCCGGCCGGCGCTCCGGCGCTGCTACCGACCAGCGGGATGCTGTGCCCGCGCCCGACGATGCCGCGCCCGTCGCCCGAAGTGGGCAGGAACCAGTGGAATACCAGGCTCACGACGACCCTCCGAGGATGCTGTTGAAAGTAGTAACCGCGTAGTCGGCAAAGTCGACATGCGACGGAATAAGGCCGGCCGCCGTGAAGGCATTGGCCACACTCTGCTCAGAGGAGATGACAGCCGGGGTAATCGGCTCAGGCGTGGCAAGGCTGTCCTTCACCGCCTGCGTCATCGCGCTGACCGGAAGGCCCGTCGCCTTGGCCCAGGTCGTGGCCCAGTCCGACTCGTGGCTCTGCGCCCAGGTGTACGCCTGATCGAGCAGTTGCAGGTAGTCGTGGATAGCCGCTGCCTTGGCGGGGTCGCCGAGCGCAGCCTTAGCGGCGACGACGAAGGAGTACGTCTGCCCGATTCCCGCGCCGTTAGCCAGCACCCTGGCGTGATCCTGAGACTCTGCCTGTTCGATGAACGGTGACCAGACGTCCCACGCCGCTACGTGGCCGGAGGCAAACGCGGCCTGGCCCTCTGCTGGCTGCAGGTAATCCGGGGTGACGTCCTTGATGGTCAGCCCGGCCTTGGTGAGGATGGCGAGCAGGTGGTAGTCGGCCGAGCTGCCCTGAGCGACGGCGATGCTCTTGCCGCGCAGTTGCGCAACCGTGTGGATGGGCGAGTTTTTCGGCACCAGGATCGCGGACCCGTTCGGGTTTGCCTGGAGGGCGCTGACGACCGCGATCTGGCTGCCGCCCGCCGCGGCAAAGACGGGCGGTGCGTCTCCGACGTCGCCGACGTCGATCGAGCCCGAACCCATGGCCTGCAGCATCGGCGGACCAGAGGTGAAGTCGGACCAGTGCGCCTTGAACGGCAGTTTGCTGATCAGCCCGGCGGCGGTGAGCAGCGCTTCGGCGCCCGACCCGGCCTGGTCGCCGATGTTGAGGGTTACGTCGGAGACGCTGACCTGGTTGGCCGATATCGTGCCGCTCGCCGCGGGGCTGCTTGCGGAGGAGTTGGCGCCAGCAGCTGCCGAAGAGCACGCGGTGGCCCCGCCGAGCACTAGCAAGCCGGCTGTGACGGCTCCGGCGCCGATGCGCCAGCCCTGGCGGCTGCGCTCCGGCAGCCGGCCGGGGCGGGTGATTGCCGCGTTTCTCATATCTTTCCTTCCTTGTCGACGCCTAGCTCGGCGAGCAGGCGGGTTCTGGATGCGTGCAGGTGTGCCTGGTTGCGATCGCGCGGCCGGTCAGCGGTGACCGCGCAGGCGTGGCTGATGCGTCCGGCGGTGAGCACCAGGACGCGGTCGGCGAGCGCAAGCGCCTCGTCGACGTCGTGCGTGACGAGCAGCACGGCCGGGCGGTGGCGCTCCCACAGGCTGAGGACGAGCCGGTGCATGGCGATTCTGGTCAGCGCATCCAGCGCGCTGAACGGTTCGTCGAGCAGCAGCAAACTCGGGTCGCGGACCAGGGCGCGCGCCAGCGACGCGCGCTGTGCCTCTCCGCCGGACAGCGTGAGCGGCCAGGCTCGCGACCGGTCGGTGAGCCCCACCTCGGCCAGCGCCGCCGCGGCCCTGGCTTGCGGGTCGGGACCGCGCAGGCCGAGGCGCACGTTGTCGGTGACCCGTTTCCACGGCACCAGCCGCGGCTCCTGGAATGCGATCGACACCTCGCCGTCGACAGCCAGTTCGCCAGTGACCTGATGGTCCAGCCCGGCCAGCGCGCGCAGCAGGGTCGACTTGCCAGAGCCGCTGCGCCCGATCAGCGCAACGAACTCGCCCGGCGCGATGTCCAGGTCGAGGTCATTGAGCACTCGATCTGAACCGAAGGAACGACTCAGGCCGCGGACCCGGACCGTGTTCGTGAGTGCTGTACCGGTAGCCATGGGAACGGTCAGGCTGCGACGAAGCTGCGACGCCACGACAGGACCCTCCGTTCCAGGATGCGGACCAGCCAGTCAGTGAGCAGGCCGAGAATGCAGTAGACGAGCAGCGCCACGATGATCACGTCCTGGCGCAGGAACTGGGTCGCCTGGCTGATCATGAAGCCGAGGCCCGCATTCGTGTTGATCTGCTCGGCGACGACGAGGGCCAGCCAGGCGACCCCCAGGCTCTGCCGCAGGCCGACCAGGATCTGCGGCATCGCGCCGGGCAGGACAATCTGCGCGATCAGCTCGCGGCGGTTCAGGTGCAGAACCCGGCTGAGTTCGCCGAGCTTGGGATCGACGTTCCGGATCCCGGCGAATGCGTTCAGGTAGAGCGGGATGGCAGCGCCGATCGCGATGAGGATGATCTTGGGAGCCACGCCGATGCCGAACCAGACGATGAATACCGGGATCAGGCCGAACAACGGCAGCGTCCGGAGCATCTGCATGAGCGGGTCCACGGCGTTCTCACCGAACCGGGACAGCCCCGCGACGACGGCAAGCAGCAGCCCGATGCTCGCGCCGACTGCGAAGCCGATCGCTACCCGTTCGAGCGAGACCAGCAGGGCGCCTTGCAAGGTCCCGTATGCGGCCGAGTCCTGCGTCACCAGTGACACCGCGGTCGACCACACCTGAGTCGGGGGCGGCAGCTTCTGCTTGCTGATCAGGCCGGACTGGCTGGCGAGTTGCCACGCTACAAGCACGACGACCGGGCTGATCAGCCGCAGCATGGTGGCACCCCGGCGGCGCGTGGCCCCGCGGCCGGGTCGTGACGCGGCCGTCACCGGCGCGGTCGTTGTCGCCGAGGGGACTGTCGCCGGGACGAGCCTGACAGCGGGGCCAGGCGGGGCATCTTCCTCGACGAGGGCCGGTCTGTTTCCGGGCATGGCGGCACGCTCCCTGGAGTGATGTGGGTGTGAGGACAACGGTGAAATGCGGCCAGCCGGCAGCGACTGTGGCGTCCGCTGGCCGCGGCCGGCTTTGCGGGGCTGCTGACTCCGGCGGCGGCAATCCTGGCGTCGGTCAGTTCCCCTGCGGGGGCTAGTTCTGGCTCCGGCGGCTAGTGCAGGGCGGCTGGAGTCGGCCCCGGCGGTCAGCTGCGCTGGCTGACGGCCCTATGCGGGCTAGCCGCAGGCTGGCCGGGCGCCAGGCGGCCGACACAAGGCACTTGCCTGCCTGCGGAGATCCACGTGCAACCGGGCTGCAAGGTACTGCGGGGCGATCATGCCTCCAGGTTGCACGAATATTCCTATAAAGTCAATCGACAAACTCAGATTCGGGCAATCAGTGGCCTGGATCACTGCGCGGCCCCGCTGGAACTAGTGGCGCTGGCCCAGCGTTTCCCTGATTGCGTCGGCTGGTGATCATGATCTTGCCCGTAATCAGCAAAAATCTGGTGGTCAGCGCATATATACCGGCCGGACTCTGGGTAACCTGCACGTTGTCGCAGGCGGACAGACGCGTCCGGTCGCCGGGACTCCGGTGTTAGCGGCACTCCCGGCTGACGCTGGAGGTTTGCGCCCGGGTACCACGGAGGTAGAGGCAGGATGGCACTTCAGGAGCGCAGGCTGAGCGGGGACACCGTTGAACTGCCAGAACCGTGGAGTTCGGCGGCTCTGACGGTCGTGCTGCCTACCTACAACGAGGCAGCCAACCTGCCGGTTATCGTGGCCGAGCTGTTCAGCCTTCCGCTGACCGGACTGCACATCCTGGTCGCCGACGACAATTCCCCGGACGGAACCGGGGCCATCGCCGAGCGACTGGCCGACAAGTACGGCCGGGATCGGATGACCATCTTGCACCGGCCCGGCAAGCAAGGCCTGGGCCGCGCATATGTCGACGGCATGACCGATGCCATCAAGGCGGGCGCCGAGTTCGTCGTGCAGATGGACAGCGACCTGTCGCACTCGCCGCAGTACCTCCCGCAGATGCTCGGTACCTTGCTGGCGACGAACGCCGACGTGGTCATCGGCTCGCGCTACGTATGCGGGGCCAGCCTGGCCCGGGAGTGGTCATGGCAGCGGAAGGCACTGTCCGGATTCGCGAACATGTACGTCCGGGTGCTGCTGCGCCTGGGCGTCCGCGATGTCACGGCGGGCTTCAAGCTGTGGCGGAGTTCCGCGCTGACGGCGATTGACGTGGCCAGTGTCCGCAGCAACGGCTACAGCTTCCAGGTCGAGATGAACTATCGCACCGTGCAGCACGGCTTGAAGATCGTCGAGCTGCCCATCCACTTCGCCGACCGGCGCGAGGGCGATAGCAAGATGAGCCTCAAGGTGCAGCTTGAGTCGGCGCTGATGCCGCTTTCACTGCGCCGCCGGGCACGCTAGCCAGCCGCACGCCCGAGTCGCAGCGAAGGCCCGGCCGGATAGCCGGCCGGGCCTTCTGCTGTGCATCGGCGGCTTAGGCTGCCACCACGCTCGCTGCCGAGTTGGCAGGCTCCAGCGCCAGTCCGAGCACCTCACGGACATCACTAACCGGGTGGATCTCCAGCGCCGACCGGACGTTGTCCGGCACATCCTCCAGATCCGGCTCGTTCCGCTTCGGGATGAGCACGGTGGTGATGCCGGCCCGGTGCGCGGCCAGCAGCTTCTGCTTGACCCCGCCGATCGGCAGCACTCGCCCGGTGAGCGAGACTTCGCCGGTCAT
>DATJNX010000057.1:0-59683 GCA_035507615.1 Streptosporangiaceae bacterium | reverse complement strand
TTACCGCGGCGGTGGCGGCCACCGGTGCGGCTGCCCTGGCCCTGACCGGCGGTCCGGTGGCGGTACCGGGACTGTATGCAACGGCCGGGCACGCCCGGACAGTCGTCACCGCGGCCTGGACGGTACGCGAGGATGTCGGCGGAACGGTGACCGTCTACCTGCGGCAATACGAGAACCCGGCAGCGCTGCAGCAAACGCTGCAGGCAGACGGCATCAACGCGATCGTCCGCGCGATCCCGGTCACGTACCCAACGATCACGCCTCCCTTCACGCGTCCGGTCTGCATGTACGCCTTGACCAACATGGCACCGACAGCCGTGCAGCGGGCTGTGCTGACCTTCCATGGCCTAGGCCTCCCGGTGGTCTTCATCATCCATCCGGCTGCGATGCCGCGCGGGTCGGCACTGTTCCTGAAGTTCGTTGCCGGCCTCCCTGCGTCGTTCAAAAACGACTACACGGGTGTCGCGGGCTTGAAGCCCATCGTGCTGAACAACGACACGGTGCCCGCGTGCGTGCCGATCCCGGCGGCACCGGGCACCTAGCCTGCGCCGTCCTTCGCGCCCAAGGGGCGTAGCAGCTAGCACGGGCGGGTCCGCGGCCTCAGCCCACGCTGGCGAGGTCACGGATCCATACCCACTGGTCAAGGTACACGCAGGGGCTCAGTGGGTGCAGGTCCGGAGAGCTGGGCCGGGCCTGGGCGAGTTGATCACGACGCACATCCTCTCAGTCGCTGCAAGCATTCCGCGACCGAGTTTGATCTTGGCCGAGCAGGGCTCATGTGACCTCGATCTTGATACCACTGTTGACTTGTCAAGTAGCTAGCCAGCTTGTGGATCACTCGTCTGCGCTTGCCTGCAGGGGTACGCGTTATGAAGCTGACCTGCACTACAAGCCTTTGCGAACCATGACGGACCTGGTCAGATCAAGCTTTCTAATCCGCGCGGGCAGGACGGCACACCGCTCGGGACTGCGCGTCAGAGGTGCGCTGCCCAACAGGGGTAGCTGGGTGAGGTGACTAGGAGCGTGCAGGCAGGTTCGTAGTCTCATTCCTAGTCTCATACATGTTCGTGTACCTCGGTCCATTACAGTCTGACGCCAGGTACTGACCAGGGCGGGAGACTGGGATAGCCAGCCCTGGACAATCATCCTTAATCCTGAAAAGCGGAAGGTCGGCGGTTCGACCCCGCCCCTGACCACTCAGGCTCTCTGAGCAGCGGAAACGCACTCCGCGAAGTGTCGCTAGCGCGACGCGCCATCGCGCACACCGCTGTGTCAGAGGAAACCATGGTGTGCGCAAATGAAGTCTCAAGGCTCATCCGAGTTGGTGCCCTGGAGTTTGGCTGAGCTGGAGTCTCGGATCCATCCCGTGGGCGCGGGCACGTTCTCAGGCCATCGTGCGCCAGTAAGAATCGCGCCAGTAAGAATTGTGTGAGCCACGTTGGCGCCGGTCAGGTCCGCGCCAGTGAGGTCCGCGCCAGCCAGATTGGCCAGGGTCAAATCAGCATTCCTGAGGTCGGCGTCCCTGAACTTTGCGCCGCTGTGAGCGACGATGCCCCGAAGGTCGGCGTCGACAAGGCGGACCCTAGTTAGGTCGGCACCAAACAACAGCGCACCAGGCAGAACTGCAGCTGTAAGGTCAACGCTCTTGTCCTCTCGCATCATGTTCCTGCGCCCGATGACCGTCAATGCTGCCTGAACGTCGGGGCGCGGGAATGGCAGCTCCTGCCCAGGAATGGCGGTTCCCGGCTTGGGCCATGGCTCGCGGGATCGTTCTCGGACAAACGTCGCCAGCACTTCCATCACTGTCTGGTCTTCGCCTCCACGGTCTTGAGCGACCCGCTCCAATGCGTAGATTGCGCCAGTCCGGACCTCGACGATGTCGGAGCCAAGTTGGTCGATTGCCCTGAGATAACGGTCAGCGAGCTGCTCTTGGCGCGCAACATCCAACGTATGGCGAACGTCGGCGTGAGCGGCAGCGATGGTTGCCTCATTAGTCGCGCGGGAGGTACGGAAACCGACGATCGCGACTGCCACCGTGCCTCCCACTCCGATGAGAGTCGCGGCGCCACTGATGAACGCAGCCTCAACCAAAGGATCCATGCCGGGATGCTACGGCGAGCGAATCAGTTAGTCAGGCTTCTGGCGGCGGGTCGCAACACTGCTAGCTGGCATCAAGTCGTCACGCTGCAACCCGATCTGGAGCCCAGGTCGGCAGGGGCCGCCCGAGCCGCGTCAGCGCCGCGCGACTCGCGGGTGCCGTGCTAGTGTGCTGCCACATTCCGCCTAACGCGGTATCGCTCGTCAGTGAGCTGGGAAAACGCAGGTCGGCACAGCGCTCGCACGTGTTGACCTGAAAAGCGGAAGGTCGGCGGTTCGACCCCGCCCCTGACCACTCGGTGACCTGCCATAACGCGCGCTGCGTAATCACTCATGCACAACGCGAACTGAGACTAGTCGCATTTCTAGTCTCAATTGCTTGAGCCGACGATCGGTCGCAGTTCGCGTTGGCGCAGGTCAGGGATGTGCTCGCTAACCCACACCGTCCGCTTTCGGCAGCGGACGATCGGACGTCCACCACCGTCGACGCAATGGGCATCGCGACGGGTGTCGCGCGCGCAACAGAAATCCGCTTCGGACGTCACAGCGGGCGAGGGCCAGCAGCAGCGCCGAGCCGAGCACCCATATCAGCCATTCGAGCGCGCAGCCACGCTTGACTCCGGGTCGTTCGTCACCCGTTACCGATCGCCGCGGCGCCCGGAGGTTCATGTACAGGCCGGATGCGCTCAGTCTCCGTCCGGTCGGCGGACTTATACAGGTGAGGACTAGCGCAAGGTCGTGGGAGGCGCTGATGGACTGGCACACGCACAGGGCTTCGGAGCGCGAGTTCGACTGCTTCGCGGCCGAGGTGTCGGATCCGCTGCTGCGCACAGCTCACCTGATGACGGGGGATGCCAGGGACGCCGAGGACCTGGTCCAGGAAACGCTGCTTAGGATCGCGCGGCGGTGGAACCGGGTGCGGTTCATGGATCATCAGGCCGCTTATGCCCGCCGGGTCCTGGTCAACCTCGTGCTGCATGACGCCAACCGCCGGTCCCGGCTGCGGGCCGAGCTGCGGCCGCAGGACGGTGCGGCCGACGCAGCCGACGAGAGCGCGGCACGGGCCCTGCGGGAGGTCGATGACCTGGCCGAGTTCCGCTGGGCGCTGGCGCAGCTGCCCGCGCAGCAGCGGGCCGTGCTGGTGCTGCGCTACTGGGCTGACCTGCCGGTCGCCGAGGTCGCTGACATCCTCGGCTGCTCGGAAGGGACGGTCACCAGCACCGCGTCCCGGGCGGCAGCCCGCCTGGCCGAGACTCTCGCGCACAGCTCGATGCCGACTACCTGAACTCACCGCTCCGCAATCATGAAGGGAACCATCCGATGCCTACTGAAGAACTTGAGAACGCACTGCGGAACGCGCTCGCCCAGGCGGCTGCCGACATCCAGCACCCGGAGCAAGCACGCCAGCGACTGCTCCAACACAACTACCGCCCCGGAAGCCGTCACCGGCGGCTAGGCGCAGGGATCACGGCCGCCACGGCGGCCTCGGCAGTGGTGCTCGGCCTCAGCCTGACCGGGGTCTTGGGCTCGGCCCCGGCCCGCAGCACGGGCACCATCCGGACCGTAGCGTTCACGCTCGTCAAGCACGCCAACGGCACCGCGACGCTGACCATCAACCTGAACGTGCTTCTGGACCCCAGCACCTTGCAGAGCGACCTGCAGCAAGACGGGATCCCGGCGCTGGTCACCACCGGCAGTTTCTGCTCCTCCGAACCCGTCCCGGCCGGCATCCAGCAGGTCCTAGCAGGGCCAAAGGCGCCGCCGGGGGCGGCGCGGACCTTCACAATCAACCCAGCGGCCATACCCGCCGGCACTGAGCTGAGCTTCGGCAACTTCCAGCTGTCACCGGGCGCGGAGACCGCGATCGGGCTCATCGACACGAACTCCTACACCTGCACCAGCACCGCACCCACCACTGCTCCGCCGCCCGGCGCAGATGCCATGGTGGCATGGCACCCCGGCAGCCCCAAGACTGCGGCAGCCAAGGCTGCGGCAAGGCGGTCTCTGCTGGAGCGGGGCAAGATCGTGACACGCCGGTGATGGCCGGGTAGCGGCGCGGCAGGCACGGCCCTCGTGGTGGACCACTGCGGTTCTAGCGCCTGCCGCACCGCTTCCGAGGGACCATGCCCGCGCGCCAGCAGCACAGCAGGTCCAGTCATCGGCTACCTTGCCGGCTTCGCCCGGAAGGCTGGCGGCAGCCTCCAGCTGCGCGGCCTGCAGGCCCGCTGGGAGGCCAGCCGGCCTGGTCGAGGTCGAGGTAAAGTCAGCGGCTGGCCGCCGCGGTATCGCAGCGGCTGGGTGCGGCCTACCCCGGCATTATCGAAGATCACCACCCGGTAGTGCTCGGTTAGTGCGCCGACGAACCGTGGATCCCAGTCCTCCATCGTGGCGGTGTAGCCGGTGATCAGGATCAGCGGTGGGCCGGTTCCCATGACCCGGTAGGCGACAGTGCCGAGCCGGGTATGAGCAACTCTCACGGGGCTGAGACGACCGCGTGCGCCGACGCCGGCAGGCTCGCCAGTGCCGTCCGATGCTGTGGCGGCGAGCCGCACCCGACCAGGACCACCGACGTCCACGCTGCGGCGAGGCCTAAGGCGAGCCGTCCCCGGCCGGTTATCAGCCCACGCATCACCAACGGCTCCTGCTAGGTCGGGCGGTCCGTCATGGCCGCCGCACGGTCTCATTCCAGTCTCATACCTATAGGCACACCGTTGTCGATTGCGGTCCGGTTCCCTGACCAAAATGACTGGCGGACTCGCCGGCCGCCCGGGGTAGCCTGCCCGAGTGCGTCGCTCGGATCTGCTTGGCCCGCTGGCGGACCGGCAGTTCCGGTTGCTCTGGCTCGCCGCCACTACGTCCGCCGTGGGATCGGCGTTCGTGCCGGTGGCGCTGGCGTTCGCGGTGCTTGGCATCGGCGGTAACGCGACTTCGCTTGGCATAGTCCTGCTGGTCGGCACCATCGCCGGGCTCGCGTCCTACCAAGTCGCCGGAGTGTGGGCGGACCGGTTGTCCCGCCGCAGCCTGATGCTCACCGCCGACCTGGTCCGCCTCGCAGTGGAGGCCGCGGTCGCCGCCCTGCTGCTGACCGGCCATGCCAAGATCTGGGAATTGGCCGTGGCCGGTGCCATCGTCTCCATCGGGACCGCGTTCGAAGGCCCGGCGTCGACCAGCCTGGTCCCGGAGATCATCGCCACCGAGAAGCTGCAGCAGGCCAACTCGCTGCTTTCGATCTGCGTCAGCGGCTCGGCCGTGGTCGGGCCAGCGCTCTCTGGGCTGATGGTTGCCGCCGTCGGTCCCGGCTGGGCTTTCGCCCTGGACGCCGCCTCGTTCGCGGGAAGCGCCGCGTTCCTGCTCGCGATGGCTCCGACCGCCCGCCCGGAGGCGGCGCGGCAGCACTTTCTGGCCGACCTCGCCGCCGGCTGGCGCGAGGTGGCTTCGCGCAGTTGGGCCTGGTCCACGCTGATCGGCAACGCGCTGTCGAATATGGCGTTCGCCATTTTCGAGGTGCTCGGTCCGGTGCTCGCGCTCCGCCGGCTGGGCGGCGCGTCCGGCTGGGGTGTGGTGTCCAGCGGCATGACCGCCGGAGCGCTGCTAGCCGGCGTGGTCACGATGTGGTACCGGGCCCGCCGACCGGTCTCGTTCGGCATGGCCGTCTCGGTCCTGCTTGCCCTGCCCGCTATGGCGCTGGCCGCCCATCAGCCGCTCGCCGTGATTACCGCGAGCGCGGTCGTAGGCGTCTGCGGCGGGATGATCCTCAACAACAACTGGGACACTGCCATCCAGCAACTGGTGCCGAACGAGGTGCTGGCCCGCTTCCGCAGCTACGACTACCTGCTGGCGTTCGTGGCTATTCCGGTCGGTTACGCCGTGGCCGGGCCACTCCAGTCGGCCTTCGGTGCGGACCGGGTCCTGTTCGGCGCCGGCGCGGTGATGGTGGTCGCCAACTTCGTGCCGGCCGTGCTGCCGTCGGTACGGGCAGTCGTCCGGCACAAGGACGGCACGATCACCGGGCCTCCCTTGCGCGGCCGCAGGGCCGCGGCGGCGCCAGTTACCCAGGTACCGGAAGATCCGGCCAGCGAGCCGGTCTGATGGCCCTAGCTCTCGGCGCGGAGCCTGGCTCTAGATTTCTCGCAATGTGGCGGTCGGGTGTCGATTGGCCGGTGATCAATTCGTAGCGGGAGTGAGGGCGCGGCCAGAGAGCGGCCCCGGATGACAAACCGGAGTGATAGTCATGACGCACGACGTGCCCGCCCTCCCGGCGGCGTCGCCGATCACGGCGGGAACAACCAGGGAGCAGGCATCATGAAGCTTCTCCTGACCTCCGCGGGCATCAAGAACGCGAGCATCCGCGACGCACTGGTCGACATGCTGGGCAAGCCAATTGCCGAGTCCGGCGCCCTCTGCGTCCCCACCGCGTCGTACGGGCACCCCGAGGGCGGTCCCGGCGCCGCATGGCGGTTCATCACCGGGCAAGCCTCCACCCCGATGTGTGAACTGGGCTGGAAGTCCCTCGGAGTACTGGAACTCACCGCACTGCCGAGCATCGATCGAGAGCTCTGGGTTCCCATGGTCCAGGAGACAGACGCCCTTCTGGTGGGAGGCGGCGATGCCACGTATCTGGGCTACTGGATGCGCGAGTCGGGACTGGCGGACGTCCTGGGGTCGCTGGACGAGACGGTCTACGTGGGAGTGAGCGGCGGAAGCATGGTGATGACCCCCAGCATTGGGGCAGACTTCGTCAGCTGGAGCAGGGCTGACAGTGACCGAACGCTGGGCGTAGTCGATTTCGCGATCTTTCCTCACCTTGATCACGAGAGGTTTCCGGAGAACTCTATGGCCAGCGCGGAGAAATGGGCTGCCCGCATGCTGGTGCCGGGCTACGCGATTGACGATCAGACCGCCATCAAAGTGACCGATGGCACCATCGAAGTCGTGTCGGAGGGGCACTGGAGGCAGTTCAGCCGCTGATCGGAGGGCGTGCTCTACGGCTAGCTGTCCCATGAGGTGATCCACCGACCAGCGTCGGGGTGGACCTGGCTGCCGAGCACGCCCGAGAGCTGCTCGTCGGTGAGGGCGAACGCTTCCCAAAGGCGGCGGAGCGCATCGGGTCCCGCTGCGTCGATGACGCCCTTGGCCATCATCGTGAACCGGAACTGATACCAGACGTAGGTAAGCGGCTCAATGTAGGGATAGAACGCCTCGAAGTAGCGGAGATCGCGTGCGACCGGCTTCAGTAGGTCGTGCTCTAGCGCCACCCGCGGAAGCGTCTCGAAATGCAGGCGCCGGTCAGTTTCTTCAGCAACCACGAACGCGTATAGCGCCATGTCGGCGAAGAGCTCCATCAGCCAGGACCGCGGGAAGGCAAAAGGAACGCCATCGTGGAAGGCGTGCGCCAACTCGTGGACGACGAGTGTGTCGGCGAACGGCATCAGACGGTCGGCGCCAGTCCCGTAGATCTGATCGAGCTCCCGGGCTGCTGCCGGCGAGGCAGAACCGGCCACTTCCTCAAGCATGGCGGTGAGGTCTGAGGGCTCGCCTGTGAGGAAGAGATTGCCGGCGTCGTAGTACGGCATGACGTATGCAGGGTTCGATGCCCGCTGTGACCAATCGGCTCGGCTGAGCACGACGAGTGCGCACCGGGGACGAAAGGCGAGCATGTCGCCCAGATATGAATAGGCCCTGGCACAGCGGTCGGCGAGCCGCCCGGCCTGCTCGCGCGTCGAGGCACTGGTGTGAACCTCAAACGGGAAGCCGGGCAACGAGACAAGTCCCTGGTGCTTCGTTTCGTCGATCACCGCTCGGCTCGTCCCTTTATAGCGAAGAGCGCGGCCTCGGCGTCGTCGGAACTGCTCTCGCTCGGCACGAGAATGTCCTTTCTACTGAACGCTGTCACGGTAACCACCAAGCAGATCACGACGATCAGCGAGATAGCGGCAGAAGAAAGCGGCAGCTCACTGGCGGCATGACTGCCGGCCTCCGGGGCATAGATACAGCGGTTTCGGCGCGGCTGTCCGCTGCTTAGGCACAACGAGTCTGTAGCAGGCGGGAAGTAAGCCCTCATCGCAGGTCGCGTGCCCAGGGCAAACCGCTGGCATCGACGGCAGCGCGTGCCATCTCAAAGCGAAAGCGACGAAAGCATCATCATGGGCATGAGATTTGGCCGCCTTACGGCGCGCTGGCTGCTGGCAGGAGCCGGGCTTGCCGCTGCCGCATGTGCGGCAGCGGCATGCGGCGGCTCGTCACCGGGCGCTGGCCGACCGGTGGCAGCTTCCGGCCAAGCTGTCACGATCCGCGTCCGCAGCATGCCAGGCGTCGGTTCCGTGCTGGTGAACAGCGGCGGCTACGCGCTCTACATGTTCGTGCCAGACGCGCGGCACCGGGTCACCTGCACCAAACTGTGCACCGCGAACTGGCCGCCGGTGAAGATATCGGACGGCGGACGGCTTGTTGCCGGGCCGGGCGTCCGCGCTCACTTGCTCGGTTCTGATCCCGATCCGACCGGCGGCCGGGTCGTCACGTATAACGGCTGGCCGCTATACACCTACTCCAGTGACGTTCAGCCAGGCCAGGCCACGGGCCAGGGTATCGATATCAACGGCGGACTCTGGTACGTCATAAGGCCGTCCGGCCAGCCGTTGACCGGTCACACGGCCGGATGACGCGCCCGCCGGCCAGCCGGTCACCATCCCGGCGAGCAGTCCTGCTGACGGCCGGCGGACTGGCGGCGGCCAGCGGCGGGTTCGCCGCCGGATCCGCCGTGGGGCATGCCGACTCCGGAGCTGCTCCGGGCTCGCTCGATGCCCTCCGGCTTCCCACGCCGGGCGAGGACCTGATGACCGAGCACGGCCTGCTGATCCGCATCCTGCTGATCTACCGGTATCTGATCGCAGGCCAGGTGTCGGGCCAGCCCTTGTCGGCCGGTCACGCGCACGACTCGGCGCTGATCATTCACGACTACATCGAGGCCTTCCACGAGGAACTCGAGGAGGCCTACGTGTTCAGGCGGCTGAGGCAGGCTGAACAGCTGAAGCCGACGGTCAGCACGCTGCTGCTCCAGCACGCGCGAGGGCGCGAGCTCACTCAGTTCATCCTCGCCGAGAGCGGTGGCAGCGGATCGCTGACTGCCGCGGCCGCAGACCGGGTCGCGACCGCGATGGACGCCTTCGTGCGGATGTACGAGCCGCACGAGGCCCGCGAGGACACCGTCGTCTATCCGGTGTTCCGGGCGCTCTTGGAGCCGGCGGAGATCGCCGAGCTCGCCGGCAGATTCGCTGACTTGCAAGCCGGGCAGTTCGGCCCCGACGGCTTCGCGGCTATGGTCGGCCGGGTGGCAGCGATCGAGCAGGCGCTCGGGATCTACGACCTAGCGCAATTCACCCCGCCGAATACCGCGCCGTCGGCAGCCTAGGCGTCTTCTCCGGAGTCGTCGTCTTCATCCCAGAAGCTCTTCGGAAGTGCCAGCAACCGCAGCTCTCGTGACCGCATCACCGCGACGGTGAAGATCAGCGCGGCCGCAGTAATCGCAAGCCCGGCCCCCTCCAAGATGAACCAGCTACCCGGCCGCATGTGCGTGCCACCGGCGCCAGCCAGGCTGATCAGGCCGAGTACGAACGCGACAGCCAGCACCACGGCTGCCGTCTGTACTACACGATGTGCACGTTCTGTCAGGCCGCCGGCGAACGTCACGAGGACTACCGCCAGTACCGGCATCGCCTGGACAGCAGCGTCGATGAGCTGCGGCGCGACGGCTGACGCTCGGAGAGCGAACAAACTGGGGACTGCACCGGGACCAGCGAGCGGTTGAGCAACAGGAATCCTCGCACCGGCCAGATTGAAGAGCTGGCATGCGCTGACCAGCACGATAATCGCCGTGATGGCCAGCAGCGCCCATGCAATCGGCTCACGGATACGGCGCACGGTTTCCCAAGCTGGCGCGAACTCAGACGCGTCATCGCGTTGCTGATCATCCACGACTGAACCTCACTGCTGCCGGGACGGTCCTCTTGCAGAACCATCAGCATCCTGGCAGAGGCCGCGATGATCCAACCAGCCTCGGCCGGGTCCGACAAGAATGCGCTGACGCCGGCGGGCGCGCGGGTCACCTGAGTAAGGTTGCGCAGTGCCCGAACTGCAGCAGCTGCGCGCTGACCATGCCCCGGCGGTCCTCGCCTTCGAGCTAGCGAATCGCGCCTATTTCGCCGCTTCGATCTCCGACCGCGGAGACGACTTCTTCGACGAGTTCGGCGATCGCTTCAGCGCCTCACTGGCCGAGCAGGACGCCGGCATCGATGCGTACTACGTGCTGGTCGCCGAGGATGGCTCGGTCCTTGGCCGCTTTAACCTCTACTCCATTCAGGACGGCACCGCCAATCTCGGCTACAGAGTCGCGCAGCACGTGGCCGGCCGCGGCGTGGCCACCGCAACTGTCAGCGAGCTGTGCCGGCTCGCGGCGACGCGGCACGGGGTGCGCACGCTCAGGGCAGCCACCTCCGACGCCAATACTGCGTCTGCGAAGGTGCTCGCCAAGGCCGGGTTCATCGCAGTTGGCCCCGCTGAACCGGCAGACCTTGGCGGCAAGCAGGGCACCTGGTATCAGCGCGGCCTAAGCGCAGGCTGATGCTGGCCGCGGGCGGCGCGGCTGCCTACGATGCGCTGCGGGAGGAGTACCTGGCGAGGCCAGCGTAGAAAGCGACGACCTGGTACACGATGAAGACCGAGAACGGCCAGACCGGGTATCTCAGGACCGCCGCGACTATGGCGCCAACAGCACTGGCCGCGAAGGTCATGTGCGCGGAGAACGACCAGGCCTGCCACCGGAGCAGCTGCTGTCTCTCGTCGAGCTTGCCGCGCGCCATGGCCCCCCTGTCCGTGTCCTGCCGCGCCACCAAGTAGCCGTAGATCGCTGCCGCCAGCGCGATAGCTCCGATCGGGATCGCTTGCGCCCATCCGTAAACGGGTCCGACCGCCCCGACAGCGACCAGCCCGGCAATGGTCATCAGCAACGGTCCGCGCCACGTCGAATTGCCGGTGATCTTCATCTCAGTCTCCTCCGGCCGCGACATTTCGCCTGCCGTTCCGTTCACCTGCACGGCTGCACATGATGTAAAGGTAGCTTGACCACCTCAGCAGGGTCAAGCGACCTTTACACCGCAGTTGCTGCACGAGTGCCGCCGCGGCGCAGATTCCCGGCAGGGCGCCGAAACTCTGGTCCCGGCATCGCCCGCTGCAACGCCGCCTCAAGCAGGCGCTTGCCTGTCAGTGACCGCAGACTCGGCTGGGCTTAACTCGCCGACCAGGCCAACCTCGAGCATGAGCGTCAGCCCTATTGCTGTGTACATGGCCTTGATCAGCGCATAAAGCCGTAGCTCTAGCTGTTCCTGATCCCTGCCGACCAGGAGGGTCGGCTGCAGGCGAAGCTGAGAATCGTCCCATCCGACGACCGAGATCACTGCCCAGAAGAGCCCGAGCGAGCCGGGCGCCGGCCGGACTGCGAGAGCCTGGATCGAGGTTGTCTCGGTAAAGCGTGTCCGGTGGAATGCCCGGAGATCAACGCCCTCCGGGCCGCACGTGACCCGTGACCGGACGCCAAGCCAGCCGACGACGACCAGCAGCATCCCGGCCAGCACCGTGATCAGGCTGGTATAAGACCACGTTGGCATCTCCAGGATCATTACCACGAGGCTCGCTAGTGCGGTGACTGTTCCCGCGATGAGGAAGGCCCAGAAATAAAGCCTTATCCACAGCGGGTAGCGAATCACCAGCGGGTCTGATCCGGATGCGCTTTCGTCTGGCACGTTCAGGATTGTTGCACGAGTGACCTGCGCCAGCCGGGTACAGAGCGGAATACGGCCGCGAAGCGCCCAATCTGTTAGTGGCAATCCGGCGTTTCCATCAAGGTCGTCAGGGTCCTAGATCAGTTCGCGCGGGCAACGATCGTACGCGGCGGAGATCGCGTCGGTGAAAGCGTTATCGCTGCGGATATCCGTCTCATCCACGCGGCCAACGAGAGCCCAGCCGCGGGCATTGCACAGAACCATGCCGTCGTACGACTCAAGATCTTGCACCCGTACGGTCGCTTCTGCCTGCGCCACGTCACTAGCCTTCAGTTCGCGCTGCAGCACCAGCATCGTGATGCCATCGAGCCTGGGCGCGTCGGGCCAGATTACTGAGCCGTCACGCCAGAAGCCGACGTTGGTGATCGTGCCCTCGGAAATCCTGCCTGTTTCGTCGACCAGCAGGCCCTCGTCAAAGCCGGCGGCCGTGGCGAGGTCATGGAATCTGCCCTGTCCCCAGCTGCCGACGTGCTTGAGCCGGGCGAGCGGGCGCTGGAAGTGCTGGACTGTCATCGAGTACGGGCGGTCGAGCATCTGCTGCGGCCCGCGGACCGTGACGATCAGGCCGGCCCAGTAGCCGTACACCCGCACGCTCGCGTCCGGCCGCCCGTCGAGTGCGTGCCGGATCCGGTCGCGGACGAGGTCCCCGTCCAGCGGCTTCCCGTAGATCTCGCGGTGGGCGGTATCCAGCCGCGCGAGGTGCAGGCCGAGACCGCGAGCACGGCCGTTTCGCACCTGCATGGCGGTGAAGTGTCCCCAGCCCTCGTGATCAAGCAGCGCGAGCGCCTCGTCGTCAGCCTGCCGGCCGTCGATCTCGACCAGTCGCGCGTTGTCCGCGCTCACGAAACGACTTCCATCAAGGAAACGCGCACTTGCCCTCTCGGCCTTCGCTCACCCGCCGTTGTAGACCGCGGTCTGCCTTCGGCGCCCTGCTTTCCCAGCCTACGGGCTTCATGCATGGCTTTCGCACCAGCCTGCAGCTGGCTGCGGGCGTCGCGCTGGCGGCCGCCGCGGTCAGCCGGCGGCTCAGCTGAGGCGGTCAAGCCAGCCGGGCAGCTGGTCGAGCCAGGGCGCCATGCCGTCCAGCCACCGCCGGGTGTCCGCGGTATCCGAGTGGCAGCGGCGGAACATGTGCATAGCGCTCCCGAGGTCGTCCAGGTACCAGCGCAGCCGGTAGAGCGTGAGGATGGCGGGATCGAGTTCGCGGCCGGTCGCTTGCTGGTAACGGTCGATGCCCTTGTTGTCGGCCGCGGCGATCTGGGATACGTCGCGTTCGGGCGGGGCCATGGCGACGGTGTCCCAGTCGATCAGCATGAGGCGGCCGTCGACGGCCATGAGATTGGCCTGGTGCGGTTCACCGTGGGTGATGACCAGACGCGCGCGCGCCGTTGCGGTGGAATCGGCCAGGCGGTCGAAGCCGTTTGCGAGCCGGGCTAGGTCCGCGCTGCGCGGCATCATGAGCTGATGCGCGGCTTCCGAATACGGGCCGCCGTGCCACGGGCGCTCGGGGTCGCCGAGGAAGGCCTCCAGGTCGTCCCGGCCGCCGTAACTCGGTACATGTCGGGGCGCGCGGTTTCCAACTGCGGCAGTGGCTTGGTGCAGTGCGGCGATCATGTCCAGCGCCTGCTCCCTGAGCTCTCTGTCTGAGTAGGCACCGAACGGACGCGACCGGCCAGCCAGGAACGGGAAGACTGACACGGTGTACCGGCCGTCGACTCGGCGCAGTGGCTCGCCATCGCGTGCGGGGAGCGGTGCCACCACGAACGGCAGGCCGGCTTCGTCGCGGAGCGCTGCAGCCGTGCTCAGTGCGCACCGGAGCCCGTCGAAGACGGATTCTCTGAGGTGGCCGAACCAGTCCTTGTCGTCGAGGTCGTCCACTGTGACGAAATGCGGGAGCCCGTCCGCGTCGGTCAGCTTCCAGTGGTAGCTGCCCGCGCCCTCCGGCACGTACTCCATCGACGCAGCTTGCAGGCGCCAACCCTCGGCCAGCGCAGCTGCGAGGCGCTCGGGCTCCAGGCCGGCCGGGGGGCTTCGCATGGCTGTGAACCTAGGCGTTCGTCAGGACAAGGGCGAGCGATTTTCCGGCACACCGGCTGCAGGCGCCTAGTCGACGGCTTGCTACGCTTGTCGCACATCGGCTACAGTCGTGCGATGAGCGCTATCCCGGCCCGTGACCTCCGCAACCATACGGCGGAGATACTGCGCCGCGTCGAGGCGGGAGAAGAGATAGAGGTCTTGCGCGACAACAGGCCTGTCGCGAAGATCATCCCGCTGCCGTGGCGCCGCCGCTGGCTGCCGGCCAGCGAGGTAATGCGCGAACTCGTGCTTCTCGGCCCGGACACGACGCAGCTGGCGCAAGAGCTGAGGGAAACTCTGCAGGACACCACCGACGATCTGCCATGGTGACATCGCGCCGTGCCCTTGCGGACACCTCGATCTTTGTCGGACTTGAAGCGCAACGATTCGACGCCGATCAAGTCGACGGTTTCGAGCTTGGCATTTCCGCCATAACTTTGGGCGAGTTGCGCCTAGGCGTGTTGCAGGCTAGGGATCCGGTGGCCGCATCGCGGCGGCTATCGACGTATCAGCTCGCCCAACGGTTCGATGCACTGCCGGTAGACGGCGCGGTGTCAGATGCCTGGGCACTGCTGGTATCAAAGCTCCGGGCTACCGGACACAAGGCACCGATCAACGACAGCTGGATCGCGGCCACGGCAATCGCACATAGCATTCCGGTCGTCACCCAGGACAATTACTACGACGGCATGCCCGATCTCGAGATCATCAGAATCGTCGCGTCGAGGTAGCCAAGACACGTCTTCGTCAGACTGCTCTTTGCTGGGCAAGGCCCTGAACTAGGTCGGCGACGCCGTTCGGGTACAGCGGCGGGTTCACGGCGCTCGCGTCTCGCCACCGAACGCGAGTCCCGTCATCCTCAGCGTGGTCCAGGATGCGCTGCTCGGCGATCTCATAAGCCGAGGCGTCCAGAAACGAAGCGGCAAAAACGAACACGACTTCGTGTGCCTGAGCGCGTTCCCACTCGAAGATGTTCTCCAGCACGCCGAGCAGCCGGACGTCGGAAAGGCCCTGGCCGATCTCCTCTAACAGTTCGCGCCGCAATGCGTCCTCGGCGTACTCGCCGAACTCAACGTGGCCGCCGAGCGGCCGGTGGAACGGGCGAGCCGGATCCGCGTGCTCGGAGACTAGTAACGCTCCGTCGCGCGGCCGCTGGATCACGACCATGGCCTTGACGACCTGTCCCCGCTCGTTGCTCACCTAACGCCTCCCGTTTAACGGACCTTCTTGAGATAAGTCACCGGGCCGAAACTGCCGGGCGAAACGGGCGGCGGCTTGGGGCTCAAGCCAAAGTCGAGAGACTCGAACGTCCTGGCGTTTATCACGATCGACAAGTACGGGCCGGTCGGTGCATGGGCTCCGAGAGGAACCGAGACATCGTCGGCCACGAAACGACCCTCCATGGTGATCAGGTAGACGACCGTGCGCTGGCCAGCTGGCTCGGTGTCGCCGGGCGTGGCCGAGGTGAGTGCTTTCTCGTGCGTCGTGACCACAACGGATACCCATGCGGGAGCCCGGCCACCATTCACCTTCACAACCCTGTCGGCAATTGCAGTCAGGTGCCGCAGGGCCGACTTGGGCACAGGCCGGCCCGGCGTCGGCATTGACGGAATGGACGTTGCAGCGGCCGGCTGAACGGAAGAGCCGGTGGTCTCGCTGCTGCGCGCGCCTGGCTGCCTGGCGCTCCCGCAACCGACGAGCATGACTGCGGCCAGCACAGCCGCCAAAGACCACAGCGTCGTGCCTTTCGCGGTCGGCTCCTGCGAGTACACCGGACGCATGGCAGCTCACCACCGAACTAGACGGCACCACCGGTTGGACGGCTCCTGCGCGCCCCCTGGTTGCAACCCGCTTCCGACGCGACGTGCGCGCTCAAAGACCCGGCTCCAGCAGGACCTTGACCGCTCCGGTGCGCCGTGCGTTCTTCACCGTGAGCACAGCCTCGCCCCAGCGCTCGAGCGGGAAGCGGTGCGTGATCACCGGCGTCAGGTCGAATCCGGCCGCGATGAAGTCAAAGTAATGCTCCATCGCGTGCTTTGCGACGCCGCCGATCTCCTCGATGCCGAAGCCGTTCGAGCCGATGACCCGCAGCTCCTTGAAGTACAACGGCGTCCACTCGAAGCGCTTCGGCGGCTCGACCCCGGACACAATGAGCGTGCCACCGCTGGCGAGCAGCCGCAACGACGTCTCGACCGTCTGGGTCGAGCCGATCGTGTCGTAGACGACGGCAGGCCCGTCCTGCAGCCAGTCACGCTTGCTCCACGGCTCCAGCGGACGAGTTCCTGTCCGCCGCGCTACCTCAGCGACCAGTTCGTCCGGGGACGACGTCAGCACTGCATGAGCGCCGAACCTGGTCGCCAGCGCGGCTCTCGGTCCTGGCCTGGTCGCGGCCCACACCTCGGTGCCCGGATAAAGGTGGCGCAGCAGCGCGATGGCCGCGAACGCCAGCGTGCCCGACCCGTAGACGAGGACGGGCTGACCGTCTGGCGGCGGCGCGAGCATGACGGACCGCAGTGAGACGCTGACCGGATCGGCAAGCACGGCCGCCTCGTCCGGCACATCAGCCGGGATCGTGAACAGCTGCGAGACGTGCGCCGCGAACCGCTCAGCATGCGCCCCAGCAGCTCCCGCGCAGTTACCCAGATGTATGGACACCGGCAGGTTCCCCGAGCGGAAATTGCGGCACCACGGGTAACGGCCTTCCTTGCAGGCCTCGCACGGCGGTTCGGCACCGCGCGGACCGCACGACAGCCACGGGTTGAGCACGACGCGCTCGCCGGTGTCCAGCCGTCGGCCAACTACCTCGTGCCCGAGCACGTGCGGGAACGAGACGAGCGCGGTGAGCGGGTTGTCGCGGGAGCCGTTGAGCACGATCTGCTTCACGTCGGAACCGCACAGACCCGAGAACGTTGTCTGGACTCGAACCCAGTCCGGCGCCGGGAGCGGTAGCTCGTCGACGTCCTCCAGGCGCACCGGTGCCAGCCGCGACACAAAGGCGCGCTGGTCAAGACGCCCGCCGATCGTTGCGGCCGCCTCGCGGGCAAGGCTGTGCCGGAAAACCAGTGCCTTCACGTCGACCCTCCCTGCGCCCGGGCCAGCCAAAATTAGCACTACCGGGCACGTCCTGTGCCCTCGTCCGGAGTACTGTCATGCCGTGCTGTTGCGACCGGTTCAGACGGTAATGACATGCCTTACGCCATGCGCCTGACCCGTTTCGCGGCCGTAGCGGGAATCCTGGTCGCCGGGCTGACCGGCTGCGCCGCTCCGCACAGCACGCCGCAGGCCATGGCCAGTCACTCGGACCCCCCGGCCAGCAGTCCGTCCGTCACTCCATCAGCGACCGGCATGCCAGCGATCGAGACGGCGAGCTCGCCGCGACGCGTGGCGGCGGCAGGGGGTGCCCTCGCCGACGCCGGGACCATGCAGTTGCTCTGGAGCCGCCAGCTCAACACCGAGCGACCGATCGGCAGCATCACCAAGGTGATGACCGCGCTGCTGGTCATCGAGGCCGGCGACCTCAATCGCGAAATCCGGATTCCGCGGGCCGTGATCGCTTACGTGGCTAAGTACCAGGGGGAGAGCGCCGGCCTGCATCCAGGCGACGTCCTCACGGCCGGGCAACTGCTGGAGGCGCTGCTCCTGCAGTCGGGCTGCGACGCTGCGTACGTGCTGGCGACGACTTACGGCCCCGGGATGCCGGCCTTCCTGGCGAAGATGAACGCGATGGCTGCTCAGCTCGGGATGACGCACACGCACTTCACCAGTCCGGACGGGCTGCCCTATCCCACCGAGTTCTCTACTTACTCGACGCCCGCCGACCTGCTGACGCTCGGCCTGGCCGCGATGAAGCTCCCGGCGTTCCGCGCGATTGTCGGACAGCGCTTTTACCACATCGGCCGCAGCCGGGGCCGCCATCACGCCTACTGGTGGGATAACACTAATGACCTGATCGGGGATTACCCGGGCGCTGACGGGATCAAGACCGGCTACACCGATGCTGCTAAGCACTGCCTGCTCTTCGAGGCCGTCCGCCGTGGCAGGACCCTCCTGGGTGTCGTGCTCGGCAGTCCGACAACAGGCCCTGATGCCGCCGCGCAAGCCGCGGCGCGGTTGCTGAACTGGGGATTCGGGCTGAAGCTATGACGGAGGAGCGGGTCGAATACCAGTGGCGCGGCGACGCTTCGCTGCGAGTGGATCCACGTCGACTTCGAGGACTACCTCGCGCCCTTTTATTTCGGTGCTTGCCGTTTCCAGCCGACGTCGGCGGGCCTGATTCGGCTGCGCGGAAACTGACAGCGCCAGCCGCGGCCCACTTTTCACGGATCCTGTCCGCCCAGACCGGGACAAATTGTGACGCTGGGTGAACAAAATCCGTGAAGAGTGGGCACGATGCTTTCCCGGTTCTGTCTATAGCAGCATAAATCGGGCGCACTGCACATCGCAGTCGGTGAGGGCCTAACCCGCTGCTCGCCGCAGTCGGTGAGGGGCTAACCCGCTGCACGCCGCAGTCGGTGAGGGGCTAACCCTTGGCGGTGATCCTGGTGCCCAGGTCGGCGCCCTCGCAGATCGAGCGCATCACGCCGTCGGCCGCCACGTCGAACACGTGCATCGTCAGCGACTGCTCGTTGGCCAGGACGAACGCGCTCGTGTCCATCACCCGCACGCCCGCCGCGAGCGCCTCGTCATAGGTGAGGTGCTCGTACCTGACCGCAGCCGGGTTGACTTTCGGGTCGCTGTCGTAGACGCCGTCCACGCCGCGCTTTGCCACCAGCAGCGCGTCGGCTTCGAGCTCAAGAGACCGCTGGACGGCCGGGTAGTCCGTCGTGACGTACGGCTGCCCGATCCCGCCCGCGAGCAGCACGATCGAACCGTGCTCCAGGTGCCGGACCGCTCGCAGCCTGATAAACGGCTCTGCGACGCTCTGCATTGGCACCGCGGTCATGACGCGGACGTCGATGTCGGTCCGGGCCGTCAGCGCGCCGCGCAACATCAGGCAGTTCATGATCGTGCCGAGCATGCCGATGTTGTCAGCCTCAGCCCTGCTGATGCCCCACCCCTCGGCCATCCGCCCGCGGAAAAAGTTGCCCCCGCCGACCACCACCGCCACCTCGACGCCGAGTTCCCGGACCGAGAGCACCTCGTCGGCCACCCGGGACAGGCTGGCCGGGTCCGCGCCTGACCCGGCCTCGCCGGCCAGCGCCTCACCGCTCAGCTTGACAATGACCCGGTCGTACCGCGGCATCACAGCTCCCCTTCCGGCACCGCCCGCCTCGGGCGGCCGCCGTGCCAAGTATCGGTGATAAGGACCAACTTCATGCCGGGAACGGGGTGGTCTCCAGCACATCTACAGCGTTCTTCGCGGCCAGGCCGGGCCGGTCCGGCCGCACTGGCTTCCGCAGGCCGCTTAGCTCAGCAACGCTGCGAGCACTGGCACGAAGTGCTCGAACGGCGGCGCGACCGCGCCCGGGTCCTTGGCCTCGTCGTCCCATCGCCGCACCTGGCAAGCCGCTTTGGCGAACGTGCTCGCCTCGAACTCCGCGAGTTCGGCGCCTGCCATCGGACCGCCCTGCACGCCGAGGGTGTAAACCGAGGCAGGCGACAGCCGCTCGAAGTAGCCTGGCTCGACCGCGCACAAGTAGCGCTTGGCGGCGACGTGCAGCCGGACCGGTTCGGTGACGTCCGGGCCGAACCACTGGGCCAGCCAGCGGGCGCCTTGCTCGCTGTGCCGGTTGTCGGTGCCCTGCATCAGGTCGCGGGCGGTAACAGCGCCGGTGAAATGGCCGACATCGTGCAGCAGCGCTGCCGCTATCAGCGGCGGCGTCGCGCCAGCCTGCTCGGCCAGCTCGGCCGCCTGCAGCATGTGCGCCGCCTGGGTAACGGCCTCGCCAAGGTAATCGGCCGCACCCTCGCTGGCGAACAGCTTATGGATAACCCGGATCGGGTCGTCGTCAGCGAGCATGGCCCTCCTTGCCTGTGCCGCGAGTGCAGCGGCCATGATCGGAGTGAGCCGTCAGCCGCGCGGCGCGAAGTAGATGATGCCGACCCCGGCGATGACGACCGCCGCGCCGACCGCGTCCCACCTGTCGGGGCGCATGCCGTCAACGCCCCAGCCCCACAGTAGCGACGCGACCACGAACACCCCGCCGTACGCTGCATAGATGCGGCCGAAATCGTGGCTGCGCTGCAGCGTCGGGATGATCCCGTAGATGACCAGGATGATTCCGCCGAGCACCCCGAGAAGAACCGGGGCTCCTTCCCGGAGCCACCGCCACATCAGGTAGCCGCCGCCTATCTCGGCAAGGCCGGCGGCGATAAACAGTCCGATGGAACGGGCCACTGTCATTGCTGCGGTCAGGCGGCGCCCCGGTGAGGCCTGCCGGTGCCACGGCCGCGCAGTCGTGCCCAGATCTTGGCCGCGCCCCCGGGAAGGAACGAGCCGAGTACCGCGCACGTCGCACTGATCAAGGCGATGTTGCCGGCCCCGCCGTCTCCGATGTGGTGGCCGTACCAGCCGCCGAGCGCGGCGCAGATCAGGACCGTGCCGATGATCCATGGGGTGAGACGCTGCGGATGCACGCTGTAATCCTGGCATCCCAGGCCCGGCCGGGCCACTCCGGCCCGCTTACGCTGGGCGAGTGACGACTGACATCCCCGCCGCCCAGCCGCTCGCCGGCACCAGACCCGAACCGCATGCCACTGGCCGGGAACTGCTCGAGCGGTTCCCGGTGATCGACGGCCACAACGATCTCGCCTGGGCGCTCCGCGAGGCCGGCCTGCCGGATCCGGCCAGTATCGACATCGCAGCGCCGCTTGATTTCACGCATACCGACCTCCCGCGGCTGCTGCGGGGCGGGGTCGGAGGGCAGTTCTGGTCCGTTTACGTGCCGGCCGAACTGCAGGGCGAGGCCGCTGTCGTAACGACACTTGAGCAGATAGACCTGGTCAGGCAGCTTGCCGCCCGTTACCCAGGCGCGCTCGAGTTGGCCTTCACGGCTGCCGACGTGAAGCGGATCATGGCCGCCGGACGGATCGCGTCCCTGCTCGGAGCGGAAGGCGGGCATTCGATCGCCAATTCGCTGGGCGCTCTGCGGGCGTTCTACTCGCTCGGCGTCCGGTACATGACCCTGACCCATAACCTGAACCTGCCATGGGCCGACTCGGCAACCGACGAGCCAGCCGCAGGTGGCCTTACTGCGTTCGGCCGGGAGGTCGTCCGCGAGATGCAGCGGCTGGGCATGCTGGTCGACCTGTCCCATGTGGCGCCGACGACGATGAGCGACGCTCTGGACACGGCCGAGGCGCCGGTGATCTTTTCTCACTCGTCGGCACTGGCAATCTGTAATCACCCGCGCAACGTGCCGGACGCGATCCTGGCGAGGCTTCCCGCTAACGGCGGTCTCTGCATGATCACTTTCGTTCCGGCCTTTGTCTCACAGCGCTGCCGTGACTGGGACCTCGGCCTCTCGGCGGAAATGGACCGCCAGGGCCTCGATCACCGTGACCTGTCCAGCCGGCGGAAGCTCAGGGGCCAGTGGGCTGCTACGCATCCACGGCCGCAAGCGACGCTGGCCGACGTGGTCGCTCACGCCGAGCACATCCGGGAGGTGGCCGGCATCGACCACATCGGCCTCGGCGGCGACTACGACGGCGTGGACGCGCTGCCCGTCGGCCTCGAGGATGTGTCCAGCTACCCGGCTCTCATCGAGGCGCTGCTCGACCGAGGCTGGTCCGAGCAGGACTGCTCGAAGCTGACCTGCGGCAACCTGCTGAGAGTGCTGCAGGACGCGGAGTCGGCCGCCCGGCAGATCCAGGCCGCGCGGCTGCCGTCGCCGGCGCGCATGGCCGACCTGGACGGCTAGCCCGCCCCGGCAGCTAACCCTGCCACGTCAGCTCCACTTGGTGTGCGGATGGCGCTGAAGCACGTCGTCGATGTAGACGTCGACCTTCTCGTCGTAGAAAGCCGCCAGCCCGGCAACTTTCTGGCTCTCCGGCAGCGGCGTGCGGTACATCCAGACGATGTCCTGATGCAGTTCCTTGCCGGTGTCGACCGACCAGTAACTGGCCGTTCCCTTGTACGGGCAGTGGGTTTGCGTGTCTGACGGGCGCAGCAGGTCGGTCCGGACGTCAGTCAGCGGCAGGTAGTAGCGCGGCGGCAAGCCGGTCTCGAACAGGATGCGCGGGCTGGTCGAGTCGGCCACCGTGACTCCGTCAACTTCCACCCGGATGTGCCTGGAACTGGCCAGGATGTCAACCCGCGTGTGCGGGTCGCGAGGGTGCGTGTAGACCGGTTCGTCCTCCTCGAGCCACTCGCTCATGGCGTCCCACTCGAACCGGACGGCGTCGGTCAACTGCCGCGCCGGGCTGGCCGGGTAGCGGCGGGCGCCACCGACTGCCGCGGCCCCGCTCGGCACTTTCACGGTCAGGACTTCGGCCTCGCCGAGAACCTTGTGCGCATCTGATCCGTACGGGACCAGCTCAGCCCGGATGTCGCCTGCGGGCACGTAGTACGTCGGGAAGTAGGGATGCTCCCAGACCAGCAGCGGACTTGTCGTGTCGGCTACTAGTTCCCCGGCCAGCAGAATGCGTATGCGCTTCCGGCCGTGTTCTACTCTGATCTCGTCTGCCGCAGTCATGACTCGCCTCCTGGATAGCGCGCTGTCCCCTGCAATAGCCCGAACGGGCGCCGCGATGTTCCCGGTAACAGTCTCCGGTAGCGTCTTGAGTATGCGACTTGGCGTGCTCGACGTCGGATCGAACACCGTTCACCTGCTGGTCGTCGACGCACACCAGGGTGGCCGGCCGCTGCCTGCCTTCTCGCACAAGGCCGAGATCCGCCTGGGCGAGAACATGGACGCGGCTAACCGCCTCAGCGACGAGTGCGCCCAGCAACTGCGCGACTTCGTGCGGGAATCGCTGCAGATCGCCGAGGACAAGGGCGTCCACAAGATGCTGGCTTTTGCCACGTCTGCCGTCCGGGACGCGGCCAACTCCGATGAACTGCTGGCGCAGATCGAGGCCGAGACCGGCGTGGGCATCAAGGTGCTGCCGGGGCCCGATGAGGCCCGGCTGACCTTCCTCGCTGCCCGCCGCTGGTTCGGCTGGTCGGCCGGGCGGCTGCTGCTGCTGGACATCGGCGGCGGGTCGCTCGAGATCGCGTCCGGGCACGACGAGGAGCCCGACCAGGCCGTCTCGCTGCCTCTGGGGGCCGGCCGGCTGACCAGGGACTGGCTGCCAGCTGATCCGCCGTCCGCTGACGACTTGCGAAAGCTGCGGCGACATGTGCGAGCAGAGATCGCCACGATGGCCGGGATGCTGCTCCGTGATGGCCCCCCGAATCACGCGGTGGCGACGTCCAAGACATTCCGTCAGCTGGCCAGGGCAGCCGGCGCAGCGCCGTCCAGCGAGGGTCTCTACATCAAGCGCGCGCTCAAGCACACGGACGTCACCGCTCTCGCGGAGCGACTCCCGCTGCTGACGGTCGCCGAACGGGCCGATCTGCCTGGCGTGTCGGCCGGCCGGGCGCACCAGCTCGCGGCGGGCGCGATGGTCGCCGACGCTGCGATGGACCTGCTGAGCCTGCCGGTGCTCGAGCTGTGCCCGTGGGCGCTTCGCGAGGGCGTCATCCTGCGGCAGCTCGACTTGCTGCCCGACTGACTAGGCCCCCGGACAGTTGTGGCCTGGCTGTCGCAAGGGCAACTGCCAGGCCACAACCTCGGATAATCACCCGGGGTCGTCCGGGCTGCCCTGCGACGGGCAGCCAGCGGTACGTGCCTAGTTCCCGGTGACCTTCATTCCGTCGGCGGTATCGTCGCTGTCCGCCGGGGCCGCTACGCGCTGGCCAGTGCCGGCTGCCTGGGCTGGACGGCCAGGTGCGTTGTTCGCCGGGCCCGGACCGAGCTCGCCCGGACCAGCGGGACTGGCGGCCGGCGCGTGGCCAGAGGCGGTTTGACCTGGCACAGGGTGACTTGGCAGGGCCTGACCGGACGGCGCATGACCTGGCGTGACCTGACCAGGGCGTTGCGCCGTCGACAGTCCGGGCCGTCCGTCCGCGTGCCCGTTGCCGCCAGCGTGCCTGCCCTCGGCAGGGCCGCCTTGTCGCCCGTTGCCTGCGGGAGCGGCGGGCCGACCGCCGGGCTGAGCCTCGCTGCCCGCGGTGCCGGCCACGATCCTGGCCACCTCATCCTCAAGCGAGCCGCGGTCGGCTTCGCCGGCGACCAGCGAGGTGACTACGTCACGGATCTCGGTCAGGCGCCTGATCGCCTCGGTGTGCCGCGACATAAGCAGGTTCAGCCGCCGCTCGGCGCCGTCGTGGATGGCGGTAGCCCGCGCTGTCGCCTCGTCGAGTTGCTGCTTGGCCTGGCTCTTAGCGGTGGCGAGTGTCGTGTCGGCCTGCTTGGTGGCATCCGCGATCACCTGCTGCGCTTCGGCCGTGGCGCTCTTGCGGGTGCTGTCGGCTTCGGCCTTCGCGCTGGCCACGGTGCTGTCAGCCTGCTCCTGCGCTGCACTGAGCATGCGCTCGGCCTGCTCCTGAGCCTCGGCCCGGTTCTTGTCGGTCTCGGCCTTGGCGTCGGCGCGCAGCTTGTCGGTGTCGGCCTTGGCATCCGAACGCAGCGCGGCGATCTCGTCGTCCGCCTTGCTGCGCTGCGACCTGGCCTCGTCGTCGGCGAGCTTCAGGATCTGGCCGATACGCTCGCTGATCTCCTCGTGGGGCGGCCTGCCGTTGGACCGGGCTGCGGACAACTCGAGCTTCATCCGCTCGACGTCGTCCAGCGCATGAGACAGCCGGTCTTCCATGTCACGACGACCGTCTTCGTGCGCGCGCAGTTCTAGCCTCAGCTGAGCGATGGCTTCGTCGACCTGCAGGCGGTTATAGCCGCGCCGTTCGAGCCCGAACTGGCCTTCGTATCCGAGGTCGGAGAGGTGGCTCTGCTCGCTCATCGTTTCACCCATCAGGTCGTCCGGGCAGTCACGCCGGACCCGGCTTTCCGTAGACGGCGGGTAGTCGCGGGGACTGCTGTAGTTGAGGCCGTGCCATGCCGACCGGGCCAGCTTTGCGCGGCCATGCCACCGGCGGGCACAACAATTCGGGGATGTCCGGGCTTGACTCTGTCCCTACTGCGCGCCGAACGCAACCGAAACGATCTTTTGTCTATATTTATCTCTTTGACGTGCTAATACTGGCGCGCCGTCGCGCAAGGCGTCGGGGACAATGACTTCCACAGCGGCCGCCACGCGCCGCTGACGGCTGCTAGCGATTAGGGGTCAGGCCCGTGGCGTCAGAGGATCTTAAGCACGCACAGATCTTGATCGGGTCGCTGGGCGACGACGGCCCGGTCATCCATCCGGAGGCCTGGGTCGCGCCGGGCGCCATCGTCGTCGGCAAGGTCAGTCTCGGCAGGGCGGCGTCGGTCTGGTACGGCTCGGTTCTGCGCGCTGACGAAGACGAGATCGCGGTCGGCGCGGACGTCAACATCCAGGATCTGTGCTGCCTGCACGTCGATGCGGGCGAGCCCGTCACCCTTGAGGATCGAGTCAGCCTTGGTCACCGGGCTACCGTGCACGGCGCATACGTCGAGACCGGAGCGCTGATCGGGATCGGCGCGATCGTGCTCGGGCGCGCGCGGGTCGGGGCCGGCACGCTGGTCGCGGCCGGAGCAGTAGTACCGCCGGGCACCATCCTGCCGGCTGGCGTGCTAGCCGCGGGCGTGCCCTGCCGGATCGTGCGTGAACTGACCGACTCCGACCGGCAGCTGTTCGCCGACACAGCCGATCATTACGTGCAGCGTGCCGCCCGGCATCGCACGGTGCAGTGGTCCTCGCCGGCATAGCCGGCAGGCGCAGCAGGGACCAGGCGGGTGGTCCAGGAAATGGTCCGGATGGGTCATGCGGGCGGGGCAGCGTCCTCGCTAGCCTTCGTGTTACAGGGGAGTTACGGGCCTATCCGGAACGTCCGGCAGCGGAGGTGGGCGTATGCGCGGTGACGTCGACCTGCGGGTCCCTGACCTGGTGGCGCTTGAGGAAATCGAGCTCTATGCCGAGGTACTGAGCGCCGTCGCGACGGCCGACCGCCCGCTGACAACCGAGGAGATCGACGAGGTCCTCGGACTGAGCCAGCAGAGGCTGCCGCCCGAGTCCTGACTACGCGGCTCGCCGCATGCCAGGTCGAAAGATGAGGCGCCTGCTGGCTTCCTGCTTTGTCCGCCTGGCGTTACACTCAACCATGAGGCTATTCAGGTGGTTGCGTAAGCGCTGGTCCGAGCGCGCGCAACTGGTCAGCAGATCGGCCGATAGAAGCGCCGACGGCGCGTACCGCGATATCACCATGTCCAACTGGGCCAACAGGCGCCCGTGACGTAGCGTCAGTCCGTTCCGGACTGTCCGGGCTGAGCGCTTCTGGCAAACATCACGTCGGTGTCCCAGTGCGTGAAGCCGAGGGACTGGTAGAGCCCGATCGCTGCCGAGTTCGTCTCGTCGACGTACAGCATGACCTGGGCCAGCCCGCGACTGCGCAGGTAGCGCAAGCCGATCAGGGTGAGCGCTCGGCCGAGCCCGGTGCCGCGCGCCTCCGGATCGACCCCGACGACATAGACCTCACCGACGGCCTCGTGCCCGTGCCCAGCTGACACAGTCGCAGTAGGAACTGGCTCGTTAGCCTCGCCCGGACCGGCGGAGCCGGATGCCGGGGGGCCCAATTCCTCGTTTCCGCCGTGGATCTTCGTCCAGTGAAAACCGATGAGGTCGCCGTCCCGCTCGGCCAGGAAGAACCCGTCCGGATCGAACCACGCCTCGCGCTCGCGCATGTCCAGGTCAGCCCTGGTCCATGCGCCCTGCTCCGGGTGCCGTGAGAACGCCCGGTGATTCAGGCTGACCCAGGCGTCCTCGTCCTGACCCGGCTTGAACGTGCGCACGGTGATGCCATCCGCGAGCTGGGGTTTGCCGATCCAGGCCTGCAGTGACCTGCGCATCTGCCACAGGGCGCGGGCCCTGGTGAAGCCGGCGGCCGCAGCCAGCCGGGCCGCGGCCGGCAAGTCACCATGCGCCCACAGCCGGAGCCCGGAGCCGCCAGCCTCGGCCGACAGCGTCTCGGCCAGCGTCAGCCCGAGGCCCTGCCGTCGCATTGCGGGGTCGATCACCATTTCGCCGGCTGGCCCCTCGACCGGATCGGTCGGATCCAGGTGGGCGTAACCCGCCAGGGCGCCGTCGTGCCAGAAAACCACGTTGCGGGCTTGCGGGTCACCGCCATAGCGCAGGTGCAGCATCACGTGCTCGGATAGCGGGCTGACGCCGTCCTCCTCTGCGGCGTGGCGGACAAGATCCAGCACCGCCGCTGCCTGATCCGGCGGCAACGGGCCGGTGACCCGGATCTCGTCCCCTGCCGAGCTAGGAGTTGGCATGGGCTACATCGGCGTTTGCCGCGCCAGCACTGGGAATGTCGGCCCGAGCGAGGTCAGTGCGCGCGTCGTCAGTGCTTCCTGGCCCAGCCCCATCCAAGTCACCGCGGTCCGGCCCGGCTCCATCCAGGCCATCGCGGTCCGGGCCGGCCTGATCCGGATTGGCCGCGGATCCCTTAACCGGCACGAACCGGTATCCGACGTTACGCACGGTGCCGATCAGTGCCTCGTTCTCGGCGCCGAGCTTGGCCCGCAGCCGCCGCACGTGCACGTCGACTGTGCGGGTGCCGCCGAAATAGTCGTAACCCCAGACCTCCTGGAGCAGCTGCGCCCTGGTGAACACCCGGCCAGGATGCTGGGCGAGGAACTTCAGCAACTCGAATTCCTTGAAGGTCAGGTCAAGCGACCGGCCGTGCATCCGGGCGGAGTAGGTGGCCTCGTTCACCACCAGGCCTCCGGAGCGGATCTCGTCAGACAGCTGCGCCGCCACCTGGGTCCGCCGTCCGATCGCCAGCCGCAGCCGGGCCTCCACCTCCCCAGGACCCGCGGTATGCAGCAGCAGGTCGTCGGCGCCCCAGTCGGGTGACACAGCGGCCCAGCCGCCGTCAGTGACGATGGCGATGACCGGTATCGGATTCGCGGCCGACCGCAGCGCTATCAGCACTCGCCTGGCATGCACCAGGTCGCGGCGGGCATCGACGAGAATGGCGTCCGGCACCGGCGAGGTGGCCGCGTGCTCGGCAGCCGCGGGCGCGACCCGTACCCCGTGCCCGAGCAGGCCGAGCGAGGGCAGGATCTCGCCGGGCGGTTCGCGCCCATCGGTCAGCAGCAGAACGTTGCTCAACCGCCGCCACCTCCGGACTCCGGCGCAAAGCGCCGGTACGAGAACCATCACCGCGTCCCGCGTGTACACCCAGGTCGTCGTCGTCCGGTGCCGCTATGAGCGAGGATAGCTGACATGGCCCTAGTCACCATGCGCTACTGGGCGGCAGCGAAGGACGCAGCCGGCGTCGCCGAGCATCAGCTGACGGCGGATACGCTGGCAGCCGCCCTGGCAGCGGCCCTGGAGATCAACGGCGGAGCCCGGCTCAGCGCCGTCCTGAACCGGTCGTCGTTCCTCATCGACGGTCATCCGGTGGGCCGCCGGGCTGCTGACTCCGTCGCGCTGGCCGACGGGAACGTGATCGAGGTGCTGCCGCCATTCGCCGGCGGCTGACGGCGGGCCGACCGGGACAAAACGGCCTTGAACCGCCGGGCAGCGCGCTACGTGGTAGTTGATATGGCAGGCCTCGGAAGCGCAGGCGCCAGCAAGTCGCGGCGGACCCCGTCCGACGAAGACCTGGTTCGCGCGCTCTACGCAGAGCACGCTGCGCCGCTGTTGCGGTACGCCGTCCACCTGATGAACGGCGACCGCCAGCGCGCAGAGGACATCGTGCAGGAGACGCTGTTGCGCGCATGGCAGCATCCGGAGGCGATCGCCGGGCGGCCTGCCAGGCCATGGCTCTTTGCGGTAGCACGAAACCTGGCAATCGACTCATATCGGTCACGAAAGTCCCGGCCGCACGAGGTGGGCGAGGCGGCGCTGGAAGTGCTTCCAGCGCCCGACGACGCGGAACGGGCGCTGGAGTCCTGGGCGGTTTCGGACGCCCTCGCTGCCTTGCGGCCCGAGCATCGCCGGGTTCTGCTAGAGACTTACTACCAGGGCAAATCGGTCGCTGAGGCGGCGACAGCGCTCGGAGTGCCGGCCGGGACGGTCAAATCCCGGACGTTCTATGCGCTCCGGGCGCTCCGCCTGGCACTGGAAGAGAGGGGACTGGCGCCATGACCACTGGCGGCTTCAGCGGTCCCGAGTGCCGCGATATGCGGCAGTTGCTGGGTGTCTACGTGGTGGGCGCCATCGATCCGGCCGAGCGGGCCAAGGTCGATGAGCACCTCGCCCAGTGCCAGTCGTGCCGCGACGAACTCGCCGGGCTGGCTGGCCTGCCGGCCATGCTCAGCCGCGTTCCGGCTGACGACGTTGAGCGGCTCAGCGGGCCTGCACTGCAATTGCCGGAAGCGGAGCAGCCGCCAGATGAGCTGCTGAACTCGCTGCTCAGGAAGGTGTCGGTCAAGCGCACGGGCCGGATGTGGCGCAACATTGCCGCGGTCGCAGCAGCGGCAGTGATCGCGGCGGCCGGAGCGACCGCTGTATCGCAACTGACCCAGCCGGCCAGCGGTGGCAGCGTAGCGGCGCAGCAGCAGGGCTGGGCCAAGGCCGGTCACGTCGCTGCTGTCGTGGACTACACGGCGGTCCCGTGGGGTACGGCCATGCGAGTCCAGGTCAGCGGCATCAAGCCTGGCACGGTCTGCCAGTTCTGGGTGGTAGCCAAGAACGGCACCTCGGTCTATGCCGGGACGTGGACCGTGGACGGCAACTACGGGCGCGGGTACGAAGAGAAGGCTTGGTATCCGGCGTCATCGGCTCTTGCTGCCGGATCCGTGCGCGGCTTCCAGATCACTTCCGGCGGCAAGGTGCTGCTGAATATCCCAACTGCCTAGGCCGGGAATGCCAGAGCGCGATGCAGCGCTGAACGGGCCATGACAGCCGGAGTGGTCGCGCTTCTCGCCGCGCTTGCGGTCGCGGTGATCGGCGGCGTGGTCTGGCAGCGGACAAACGGCCGGATGCGCGCCACTGAGGCAGTCGTGCATCAGCCTATGGCCGCCGGGGAAGGACCTGGCAGGTCCGGAACTGCCGCACAGGGGCTGACCGGCGAGGACGTCGGGCGTCCGCTCGGCGACCGGGCAACGCTGGTGCAGTTCTCCTCCGCGTTCTGCGCGCCATGCCGGGCCACGCGCCGGATCCTCGCTGACGTTGCTGGCATGACCCAGGGAGTCGCGCACGTCGAGATCGACGCAGAATCGCGGCTCGACCTAGTCCGGCAGCTGAACGTGCTGCGCACGCCGACGGTTCTGGTGCTGGCCGGCGACGGAACGATCGTGCGGCGAGCCAGCGGGCAGCCGAGCAAACCGGACGTGATAGCTGCGATTGGCGTGGCAGCGGATTATAATTCCCACATATATGATCGGGATACAAGATAGTGACAGGATCAGCCTGCCCGCATAACATCGCCTACGTGCCTGCACCGACGTCCACCCGGAGCTCGGTCCCTAGCCCCCGGACTATGCTGACCAAGCGCCGCGCCGTCGATTTCTGCCGCGTCGCGACAGCTATCTGTCCGGCCTGACCGGATTCACCTGCGCGCACGGCGATGCGCCCGGGCCGCGCCGCACTCGGCGCGCGGGCGAGCTACCGCTAGCCGGGCCGGCCTCGTTCCCGTCCTGAAGCGCGGCAGCGATGACCGGCGGCCGGCCGCCATCGCCACCCGACGCGGGGATCGCTGACCGTAGTCCAGAGTCACTTCGAAGGGGAGCCTGGGGATGGAGATAGACCCGCGCGGGCCGCGGTTCGGTGCTCTGATCACCATGGTGATGTTCGCCGTCGTCTTGATCACCGGCAATGTCTGGGTACTGGCAGTGCAGGCGGTGGTGTTCGCCGCGGGCGCGCTGCTCGGACTGGGGAAGTCGCCGTACGGGCTGCTGTACAAGTGGCTGGTCAGGCCGCGGCTAGGCCCGCCACGTGAACTCGAGGCCGAAGCGCCACCCAGGTTCGCGCAGGCTGTGGGCCTGGTCATCGCCATGATCGGCATCATCGGATACGCCACTGGCGTCACGCCGCTCGGCATGGCTGCCGCCGCGGCCGGGCTGGTGGCCGCGATCCTGAACGGCGTGTTCGGGATCTGCCTTGGGTGCGAGATGTACCTGATGATCCGCAGGGCCAAGCCAGCCCAGGCCGGCGCGGGCGGAGGCTGACGTGGCCAGCCCTGACCTGACGGTCACCGCTACCACAAGCAGGCCAGCTACCGGAGCAACAACTACCAGCGACAACAGAATCGCCAGCGGGCCGCAAGCCCGCCGCACAGCCAGCCGGGCTCGCCGCGAGCCCCGGTGGTAGGTAACGAGAGTGGAACGTAACGAGAGGATCTGAGCATGAGCCGTTCCGACGTCCTGGTGGACGCTGACTGGGTCGAAGCGCACCGCGACGACCCCGGTTTGGTCCTAGTCGAGGTCGACGAGGACACGAGCGCTTACGACAAGGGCCACATCCGCGGGGCCGTCAAGATTGACTGGAAGAAGGACCTGCAAGATCCGGTCCGCCGCGACTTCGTCGACCGGGCTGGCTTCGAGGCGCTGCTGTCCGAGCGCGGCATCGCAGGCGACGACACCGTGATCCTGTACGGCGGCAACAACAACTGGTTCGCCGCCTACGCGTACTGGTACTTCAAGCTCTACGGCCACCAGAACGTGAAGCTGCTGGACGGCGGCAGGAAGAAGTGGGAGCTGGACTCTCGCGAACTCGTCACGGACGTGCCGCAGCGGGCTGCCACCAGCTACAAGGCACAGGAGCAGGACTCCTCGATCCGTGCCTTCAGGGACGAAGTTGTCTCCGCAATCGGCAGCAAGAACCTGATCGACGTGCGGTCTCCTGACGAGTTCGCCGGCCGCTTGCTGGCCCCCGCGCACCTACCGCAGGAGCAAGCGCAGCGCGGCGGTCACGTGCCGACGGCGAAGAACGTGCCGTGGTCGAAGGCGGCGGAGGACGACGGAACGTTCAAGTCCGACGACGCGCTGCGCGAGCTGTACGGCGGGGCCGGGGTGGACTTCGGCACCGACACCATCGCCTACTGCCGCATCGGTGAGCGGTCCGCGCACACCTGGTTCGTGATGCACGAGCTGCTCGGCCAGCCGAACGTCAAGAACTATGACGGGTCGTGGACCGAGTACGGCTCCCTGGTCGGCGTCCCGATCGCGCTCGGGGACGCATGATGAGCGACGCGCAGACCGCGGCAACCGGACAGGCAGCCGCCGCCGGCTGCGGCGCTCCGGCCGGCGGCGCTCCGGTGAAGGATGCCGGCAACCAGGCGATCGTGCAGGGCAAGGTGACCAAGGATGGCGCGCCGGTCGGAGTCGGGTATGCCCGGCTGCTCAACTCCGGTGGCGACTTCGTCGCGGAGGTGCCGCTCGGTGAGGACGGCGGGTTCCGGTTCTTCGCGGCGCCTGGCGACTGGACGCTGCGCGTGCTGGCTCCCGGCGGAATCCGCACTGACCTGGGCGTGAGCGCAGCGATCGGTGAGATCAGCGAGTTCGAGGTGGCTGTCTAGCCGGCGCCACAGGCGACAGTCAGGCAGGGTCGGGGCAGTGCGGCCGGGATTCGACCGGGCGCGCTGCCCCGACTTGTTCCCCTGTCTGCCATCTGGATGTCGCCTGTTTGGCTATCTCTAGTTCAACGTTTGTTCACCTTGTCCGCCTAAAAAGGGACCGCCAGCCGACAGGCAGTCGGCTGACGGTTGCCGAATGTCAGGGGCAAGGCGGATGTATGTCAACTCAGGCTGATCCAGCTCAGTCCGACGGTGCTGATGGCATCCTCGCGAGCCAGGCCGTCGTTGCCGCCCGGGCGGTGGCCGCGGACCTGCACTCCCCGCCGGGCGACGATGTGGTCATCTCGACCCGTAGCCTGACGCTTAGCTTCGGCCAGCGCGCCATCCTGTCGGACATCAACACCGATGTGCGGCGCGGGGCGGTGACCGCGCTGATCGGGCCGACCGGCTCCGGCAAAACCACCCTGCTGCGCACCTTCAACCGGATGAACGACAAGGTCACCGGCTACCGGCATGCCGGCGACGTGCTGCTCGACGGTCGCAGCATCTGGAGCCCCGGCGTCGAGCTGATGACACTCCGCCGGAAGGTCGGCATGCTGTTCCAGCGACCGAATCCGTTCCCCATGTCGATCATGGAGAACGTCACCGCCGGCACTCGCGCTCATCGGATGGTCAGCCGCAACCAGCTGCGCGACGTCGCCGAGCAGCACCTGACGGCGGTCGGCCTTTGGGGCGCGGTAAAGGACCGGCTGAAGGACTCACCGTTCCGGCTCTCTGGTGGTCAGCAGCAGTTGCTGTGCCTTGCCAGGGCGCTGGCGATCGGCCCTGATGTGCTGCTGCTGGACGAGCCGACTTCGGCGCTCGACCCGAACGCTACCGAGTCCATCGAAGCATTGATCAGGACTCTGGTGCCGAAGCTCACTGTCGTGATCGTGACGCACAACCTGGCTCAGGCCGGCCGGGTCGCCGACCGGACGATCTTCCTCAACCAGGGGCGGCTAGTCGAGCACGGAGATACCAAGCAGGTATTTGAGCACCCGCAGCACGAGGAGACCGCCAACTACGTCGGCGGGCGATTCGGCTAACAAAGACCACCCGTGCGGGTGGACAGCACTCCACCCGCACGGGCGCAGGGCCGCAACCGGCGCGGACCACACGCCGGCGCGGACCACAGTCGCACGCACCCGCGTGCGAGTCGTGTAGCGCACGCGTCAGCGTGCAGATACAAAGGAGTATTCCTAGGTGGCGAAGAAAATCCGCTTGGCGTACACAGCGGCCGCCTTGATTCCGCTCTCGGTCCTGGCGGCGGCTTGTGGCTCGTCATCGCCCAGCCCGACATCATCAAACTCGTCGACCCCAGCGGCCGCGGCCATGATGGGCGCGGCGCTGCCGACCTCTCCGGCGAAGACCCCCGAGACCGTCACCGAGACGGGCAGCACGTTGCTGTACCCGCTGATGGGCAGCTGGAGCGAGGCCTACCAGAAGGCATTCCCCGTTAGCTCCACCTCGAGCTCACCGCTGGTGACTATCGAGACCGGCGGCACCGGGTCGGGCACGGGCATCAGCGACGCTGCGGCCGGCACGGTCGACATCGGTGCGTCGGACGCCTACCTGTCCAGCAGCGACATGACCACCTACCCGAGCCTGATGAACATCGCGCTGGCGATCTCCGCACAGCAGTTCAACTACAACCTGCCAACGGTCAAGACCCCGCTGAAGCTGGACGGCACCGTGGTGGCCGAGATGTACACGGGGAAGATCACCAAGTGGAACGACCCGGCGATCGCGGCGCTCAACCCTGGCGTCAGCCTGCCGGACATCACGGTCGTGCCGCTGCACCGCGCGGACGGCTCGGGTGACACGTTCCTGTTCACCAGTTACCTCAACGCTCAGGACCCCGGCGCCTGGCCGACCGCGAACGTGGGCACGACGATCAGCTGGCCGAGTGTCAGCGGAGCCCTGGCGGAGGAAGGCAATGGCGGCATGGTGACCGGCTGCGCAGCCACCAAGGGCTGCATCGCCTACATCGGCATCAGCTACGAGAGCAAGACGCAGGCGGCCGGCCTGGGCCAGGCGGAGCTGAAGAACGGCGCGGGTCAGTTCGAGGCTCCCACGTCGGCGACGATCTCGGCCGAGGCGTCCGCCCTGACCAGCAAGACCCCGGCCAGCGAGACGCTGTCGATGATCGACGCCAACGCCTCCGGCGGTTACCCGATCGTCAACTACGAGTACGCGATCGTGAGCAAGAAGCAGACCAACGGGACCGTCGCGGAGGACATGCGGGCGTTCCTGTACTGGACTGTGCACACCGGTCAGAGCGCCACGGACTACCTGAGCGCGGTCAACTTCGAGCCGTTGCCGGCTTCTGTGGTGACCCTGACCGACAACCAGATTGCCAAGATCGGCAGCTGACATTTCATGGCAGCAATAGCCAGGCCAGGCGGTCCGGACGGGGGAGCGGGCACTTCGCTCCCCCGCCGGGCCGGCGCGGCCCTCCGCTCGGCGGTCCGCCGTGGCGACATCCTTCGCTGGGTGGGCGGGATCGGCGCGGTGATCCCGCTCCTAGCGCTCGGCTTCATCCTGGTCGCGCTGCTCATCGACGCGATCCCGGCGATCCGGCTCAACGGGCTGCACTTTTTCTACAAGAGCGCCTGGAGTTACGGCGGCGGCTACAACGCGAATATCGTGAGCACTGACGGGGTCAAGCACCTGTCCGGCAGCGACTTCGGCGTCTTGCCGGAGATCGCCGGAACGCTGATCACGTCTGCGATCGCGCTCATCGTCGGAGTGCCGATCTCGATCGGCGCCGCGCTGGCGATCGTGGAGCGCCTGCCCAGGCGGCTCGCGAACGGCATCGGCATCTTCCTTGAGCTGCTGGCCGGTATCCCGAGCGTGATCATCGGGCTCTGGGGCTTGGTTACCTTCGGTCCCTTCATTGCCGACCACATCACGCCCGTTATCTCCCGGAACATGCCGGACGTACCGGTTCTCAATTACTTCCGTGGTCCCACTGGTAGCGGCGAGGGCCTGCTGACCTCGGGCCTGATCCTCGCGATCATGATCATTCCGATTGTGGCCGCG
The DNA here is from genome assembly GCA_035507615.1 of Streptosporangiaceae bacterium. Lineage (GTDB taxonomy): Bacteria > Actinomycetota > Actinomycetes > Streptosporangiales > Streptosporangiaceae > JAJYUU01. Next base: position 24,010 of record DATJNX010000057.1, on the reverse strand, counting down.
ACGTCCCGCGACCTCATCAGGCAGGTGCCGATCCTGCCGCGCGAAGGCGCCATCGCGCTCGGTATGTCTGATGCTCAGACCGCCCGCAAGGTGACGCTGCCGTGGGTCGGCTCGGGCATCGTCGGGGCAGTCGTGCTGGGCCTTGGCCGCGCGCTCGGCGAGACGATGGCGGTCGCGATGGTCTGCGGGGTGGCGCTTACCACGGTGCCGGGCAACATCTATACGACGATGACCACGATCTCGGCCACGATTGTCACTCAGCTCGACGGCGCCTTCACAGACGGCAGCGGGTTCGCGGTCAGGACCATCGCCGAGCTTGCGCTCGTCCTGATGGTGATCAGCCTGGTTGTCAACGTGGCTGCCCGGCTTCTGGTCAGGAAGGTCTCCGGTACGGCGCTCCCGGTCGGCCGGGGTGTCTGAGCGCGGCACAACGCAGCGAGGAGGACGACGACGATGAGCGGCACACCGGCAGTCCAGAGCGTGGCCGGCCGGGGGCCTGGCGATCCTGGTTACTGGCCGCCGGTATCGCGGCGCAGGAAGATCGGCAACCTGGCCTTCTGGGGAGTGTGCCTGATCGCGCTCGCGCTCGTCGTCGTCCCGACGGTCTGGCTGGCCGGCGGCATACTTGCGCGCGCCATTCCGAACTTCCACTGGAACGTGCTGTGGACCAAGACGACGGGCGGGCTCAGCGGCGGCCTGCTGCAGCCGATCGTCGGTACGCTCGTGATCACTATCGCCGCTATGGTGATCGGCGGCGGAATCAGCGTGCTTACCGGGCTGTACCTCAGCGAGTTCGCGGTCGGGCGGCATCGCGGCGTGCTGCGCGGCGCGTACGAAGTGCTGGCCGGGATCCCGTCGATCGTGCTCGGCTTCGTCGGGTACATCGCGCTGTGCGTGGACCTGAAAATGGGCTTCGGTCTCCTGCCGGCTGTCTTGGTCATCTCGGTACTGACGATTCCGTACATCACAAAGTCAACCGAGACTTCACTGGCACAAGTGCCAACCGGGTACCGGGAGGGGGCCGAGGCGCTCGGCATCCCGACCTCCTGGGCCATGCGCCGGATCGTGCTGAAATCGGCCGTTCCCGGAATGATCACCGGTTTCCTGGTCGCGGCCGCCATCGCGATCGGCGAGACGGCACCGCTGATCTACACGGCGTACTTCTCCGACCAGTTCCCGTCGGCGCAGCACATCACCCATCAGGGCGTGCCGTACCTGACCTACGTCGTCTTTTACTTCTCGCCGTTTGAGCAGCCGTCGAAAACCGCCAACATCCTGTCCTACGACGCCGCGCTGGTCCTGTTTGTCTTCGTGCTCGTTCTGATCCTGCTCGGCCGGACCGTCGCCGCCATCGCGCGGCGCAACTCCGAGTGACGGGCGATGGGCACCCCGCACGTCGGCTGGGCGATGGCCGCCGATGATGACGAGAGCCCACCCCAGCCGCGCCCGGAAGCTGGGAGCGCGAGTCCGGCAGGCCGCGTTAACCCGTCATACCGGGAACGAGGCTCACGCGGGGCGCGGACGCCTGCCGGGCCGCCGCCTGCGGGGCAAGCGGTGAGCGTCCTGGCGGACCGCCTAGCTGCCGCGCTGGTGCACCACGAGCCAGGCTGGCGGCTGCCGCGGCATTCAGCCCTGGCCCGGCGCTACAACGTCAGCGTTGCTGAGATTGACGCGGCGGTCGAGGAGCTTGAGAACAGGCACCTGGTCCGGCGGCTCGCTGATGGCCAGCTCTACCGGGCCAGCCCGGCCGAGTACGTGATCGGTCTGGAGGGTGTGCCTGGCCTGGCATCCTACGTCGACGCGATGGGCGGGGAGTTCTCCTGCCGAAGCCGGCAAGTGACGTGGCGGGTGCCGCCGGAGGACATTAGCTGGGCACTGCGGCTTGAGCCGGGCCAGCAAGTCTGCGTGGTGAGGTTCCTGTGGACCGCGGGCGGCGAACCTGCGGCGCTGTGCACCTCCTACGTGCCCGGTGACATCGCGAGCCGGCCGGACGCAGGTGAGCCTGCCGGGCTGCCGGCCGTCCTCAATCTGCTCCAGCTGACCGGCGTCGGCGAGGAGCCGGGCGCGATCGCTGCTGACCCCGCCACCCCGCCGATCGCGGGCTCACCCACAGCGCTGCACATCGAGCTGCAGGCACCGCCGCCATCAGTCGCGCGCAGCCTCCGCCTGACGGCTGGCCAGCCCGCCATCATGGTCACGGTCCGGTTTGAGGAACTCGACACCGGCCGCCCGGTAGCGCTGACGATCGCGGTACTGCGACCGGACATGTTCCGGGTGGTGGTGCAGACTCCGCGGCCGCCGCTGCCGGAGCGAATTGATGGCAATCTGCCAGGATCCTGGGCGCACGCGGCGGAGGACTGGGAATCTTGATGCGCTATGCGCATCACGGCAGCCGGAACAGCGGAGCGGTGGCCGCAACGCTCCCTTCTCAAGCACCCCGATCGGGCCGCTGACAGCGTCCGCCGCGGGGAGTTAGCGGCCGGGCTGGCCGCGGTCGCGGTAGCCAGTCAGCTCGCGCTCGCACCGGTCGCGCTGCTGATCGCGGGCATGCTCGTGATCACCGGGCGGGTCTCCCGCTGGCGGCTCGCCTGGTTATTGCTGCCCGCGCTGGGCAGCGCCTGCTGGCTCGCCATGGCCGGCCTTCCCGCGGTCGCGGACGCAGTGGCCGCCGGGGCTAGCCGGCTGCTGGCTGCGGAGTTAGCCTTCGCCGTACACCCGCAGCGGCTCATGCACCCGGCAGATGCGTTTCCCGGCTCGGGCCGGTGGCTAGAGCGGGAACTGCCGCTGCTCGCGCTAGCGGGGACTGGCGAGGCTGCGGTAGTGCTGTGGCTCGGCCGGGAGCCCGGACCGGGCTGGCGGCCCGGGCTGATAGCCACGGTGCGACGCCGCGTCGCGACTGCAGCGCTGGCCGCTGGCCGAACCGTGACCGCCGATGGCTGCGCGATTGGCGTGGACTGTCACCTGGGGCGGCTCGCCACTCTGAGCTGGGCCCAGGCGGAGCGGGGAGTCCTGCTGACCGGCAGCGACCCGGCCGAGCTTGGCCAGCTTGGCCTGGCGGTCACGGCTGCGGCGCTACGGCGGCGCAAAGCCGTGGTAATCCTCGATCTGGCCGGGCAGCGCAGCCAGGGCGCGGACCAGGCGCCGCTTCTCGCCGAGCGGCTCGGCGTGCCGGTAACTGAGATCAGCCTCATGGCCAGGATCGGCGGGCTCCCGGTCAGCGGCGCGATCGGTCGTGCGATCCGCGGCCGCAGCGCCGTCCTGGTATCGGCCTGCCGTGCCGATCCGGCCGGCTTTGAGGCTGTGCACCTTGAGACTGCTCGCTCCGAGACTGCACAGCGGGCGGTGAGCGAACTGTTCGGCGCGCTCGCTAGCTTGCGCGAACTCGGCCTGCGGGGTGACTGCCTGGCGTTGATCTGCGGGTGCGAGCGCGCTGACGTGAGCCGGTTGCGCGACCTGCTCGCGCTCGGGCCGGCGACCGGCACCGCAGTGCTGCTGAGCACGACTAGCCCTGAACTGTCCGCTGAGCTGGCCGAAGCAGCCGCCGTGGTAATCGCGAGCGGGCCGGTAGCCGACACGCAGCGGAACTCGGCCACGATGATCGTCCGCGGGCAGCTTTCCGGAGGCGCGAGCTTCCGGATCGTGCCCATCGCGGCCGCGGAGATCCGGTGATCGCCAGGCCGCGCGGTGCCATCCGCGAAGACGTGGTGTACGTGGGCTGGCAGCATGTGCCGGCAAGACCTCTCGCTCCGGCGCCAGTGCCGCCGCAAGAGCCGGAGCCAGACTGCGTCAGCCCCGACTGGCTGGCAGCGCAGCGTCGGGTGCACCGGCGGCTGGCGCGGCCGGTCCGGCTCGCCGGAGCGGTTGCAATCGTCTTGCTGGCGGCGGCGGGATCCGCCTGGATCGTCGGCTACCGGGCCGGCGGCCTGGTGCCGTTGCTGACGCTGGTAGCGGCAGCCGCAACTGCTGCCAGCGCCTGGCTGGCATGGCGGGGCCGTCGCGCACTCGCCGCGCAGGTCCGGGCGGAAGAGCTGCGCGTTGCCGGGTTCCGGGACGTGCAACGCACCGAGCACGCGGTGCGGCAGCAGGAGTACGCAGCGAAGTACCGGCAATGGCGTCAGCAAGCCGCGGCTGCCTACCGCCAGCCGCAATGGCACCCGGTGACAGTTCCGGCTGCTACCCAGCGGATCGACATCGCGGGCGGCACGCTGGCGGGCTTGTCGGCCCTGCTCACGACGCTCGCGGCACCCCGGTTAGCGGCTGGCGCCGAGGTTACGGTCATCGACCTGACCGAGGGCGGCGTGGCTGCGGACCTGCTGGCGGTTGCGCGCCATTCCGGGATCGATCCGCTGGTCTGGGTCTTGCCCGCCGACCTGCCGCGGCTGGAGCTCGGTACCCGGCTGAGCGCCGACCTGCTGGCCGACGTACTTGCCAGGACAGTCAGTGCCGCAAATACCAGTGCCGCCGACGCGGCCGCGGCGAGCGGTGCCTCGGATGTGGCGAAGGACGCAGCGCTGCTTCTGCGCATCTTGCATGTGCTCGCCGCCACGGAGCTGCCGGACGACCCGTCAGCGCCGGCGGCGGCCTCTGCGCGGGCAGCGCCCGCAGCGCCGGCGGCAGCATCTGCGCCGACGCTCGGGCAGCTGCTCGCCGCATTGCGCGCACTCGGCCAGATCGGCGGGCCTGCCGATCACCTGCGTTCGGCCACGCTGACGCCCGGCCAGCTCGGCAGGCTCGGCAGCCTGGCAGGCCGGGGCGCCGGGCACTTGGTCGTGGAGCGGGCCTGGGTGCTGGAGTCGCGGCTGAGCGTACTCGCACCGCTCGCGACGAACGTGCCTGACAGCGGGCCGACCCGCCTCAACGTGGCCTGGCTGGACCGGCGCGCCGCTCCGTCTGGTAACGCAGTGCTTGCCGCTTACCTGACGATTGCCTTCACCGCATTGCTGCGGCAAGCGCCTCCCGCGCGGCGATGGCAGCGGACGCTCTGCCTGCTCGGGGCGGAACGACTGCCGGGCGACGTGCTCGACCGGCTCTGCGACGCCGCTGAAATCTCCGGCGCCGGCCTTGTACTGGCCTATCGCACCATCCCGGCACACGTGCGCCAACGGCTCGGCCGGGGCGATGCTGCGGTCGGCTTCATGCGCCTGGGCAACGCCGAGGACGCCCGGCTCGCTGCCGAACAGATCGGCACCGAGCACCGGTTCGTGATCAGCCAGCTGACCGACACTGTCGGAGCCTCTGTCACCGACACCATCGGGGCTTCCTACACGAGCTCAGCCGGCAGCTCGGAGTCGATCGCCGACTCCGACTCCGTCACCCTCACCGGCGGCCGCAGCAGCGGGCGCGGCCGAAGCAGGCACGGGATGCCTGCGCCGTTCGCGGACTTCACCGGCTCGGTCAGCAGAGATGTCAGCTCGTCGGCTGCGTACTCCGGCTCCAGCTCCCTCACCGCCGGGATCAGCACCGGAACCTCATGGGGATGGAGTACCTCGCGCGCCGCCGGTACCAGCGACTCACTTGCCCGCACTGCGCAACGATCCCGCGAGTCGCTCGTCGAGCCATCCGAGTTGCAGCAACTCCCGCACAGTGCGGTGCTGCTGTGCTACCCGGCGCCGGGCGGCCGCCGGGTCGTGCTCGCCGACGCGAATCCCGCGATCATCGCGCTGCCGAGCGCGACACTCGCGTTGCTGCCTGACCCCGCAAGCGCGCGGCCGGGAGTGGCGCAGCACGCGGAGCTACCCTCGTTTCCGGCCTGAAGATTGCTACGCCGGATCTGACAGTATGTAGCTCATGCTGAGGCAGTTCCGTCAGGTTGACGTTTTCGCTGGGTCGGCGTACACCGGCAACCCGCTCGCGGTCGTGCTCGGTGCTGACGGGCTCAGCGACCATGCGATGAGGCAGTTCGCCAACTGGACGAACCTGTCGGAGACGACGTTCGTGCTCGAGCCCGACGACGACCGGGCTGATTACCGCGTGCGGATCTTCACGCCGAGCCAGGAACTGCCGTTCGCGGGCCACCCGACGCTCGGCACGTGCCACGCCTGGCTGGAGGCCGGCGGCACGCCACGCACGCCCGGCGAGGTCATCCAGGAGTGCGGGGCCGGGCTGGTGACGATCGGCCAGCACGCGACAGGGCTCAGGTTTTCCGCTCCGCCACTCCTGCGCTCGGGTCCGGTCGAGGGGCCGCTGGCCGACCGCGTCGCCGAGATTCTCCGCATCGGCCGGGACGAGATCGTCGACCTGCAGTGGGCGGACAACGGGCCGGGCTGGATCGCCGTCCTGCTCGACAGCGCGGACGCTGTGCTGGCGCTGCGGCCGGGCCCGACCGACCTCGACCTCGGAGTCGCGGGGCCGCATCCGCCTGGCGGGCCGGCTGCGTTCGAGGTGCGCGCCTTCATGCCGAAGAACGGCGCTACCGACGAGGATCCCGTCACTGGCAGCCTGAACGCGTCGCTGGCGCAATGGCTGTTGGCCACCGGCCGCGCGACCGCGCCGTACCTGGCGCGCCAGGGTACTGTCCTTGGCCGGAACGGGCAGGTGCGCATAACTGTCAGCGCCGACGGCACGGTTTGGGTAGGCGGCGATGCCGTTACCTGCATCAGCGGCACCGTCGACCTGTAGCCAGCGGTGCCAGCTGTGGGTTGCCGGACGGCTGAGCGCGGCACGGGCTCTGCGCAATTCCCCGCAATCCGGTAGCACAGGCCGTTCTGGCCTGGTAAGCACGCAGCATGGGAGAGACGGCGGGCATCGGCGGCAGCGCGGGCGCGCTGTGGTACCGGGTCCTGGCGGTCAGCGCTCGCGGCAGCGGCAGCACGGCCGCCGGCGACTACGCCTCGGTCCTGCCCGCGGCGTTGCACGCGGCGCGGCATCGGCGGCCGTTCATCGCCGGCTGGCTGTCCCGCGGCGGCGGAGCCCCGCTTGAGCTGATCACCACGGCCGGGCCGCTACCGGAGCCGGGCAGGCCCGGCCGGCCAGGCAGCCAGGCAGGCCCGGAAGATTCTGAGGTGCCCGAGGCGGCCGGGTCGGCTGGACCGGCTGGTGCTGGCGCCGGCGCGGTACCGGCCGGTGCTGGAGCGGAGCGGGCACGTCCGGTCGCGGCGCGGATCGATTCGCCGGTCGTCGAGCTGCTGTTCCCCTGGGGCGCGCGCGGCGTGCCCATCGACGGCAACATGCTCGCCGATCTCGATCAGCTGGTCTGGGCGCCGTGTCCTGGCCGCCAGGTTCCGATGCCCGAGGACGCGCTTCGGCAGTACGCGCTGCCTCAACACGCTGGCCCGCACGACGTGGCGCCCGATCGGCTGGCTCCGGCCACATTGTTCGAGTCGGCATTGCAGACGCTGATGGGCAGGCCGTTCGGCTGGCTTATCGTGGCCGACCCGACCGAGCTACTTGAGGGCGAGACTGCCGAGCTGCGGAACCAGCTGACGGTGCTTCGCCAGTACGAAGACGAGCATGCCAGGTTCGAGGCCGGACGGGCGGAGCGCCGGCTCGCCGAGCTGGATGCGTTCCGCGAGGCGGGGCTGTGGAATGTCCGTGTGCTGGCCGGGGCGGCTACCGAGCAGGACTTGCGGCTGATAGCCCCGGTCCTGGTCGGATCGGCCGATCTGAGTGCGCACCCATACCGGCTGCGCTGCCCTGATGGCGCCCAAGAGTTCGCCGACGTGCTGGCAACCAAGCTGGCAGACCCTGCGGATTCCTCGATGGTGCCGTTCGCGGCGACGGCCGGCGCGCTTGCCGCGCTCACCGGACTGCCCCGGCACGAGGTTCCCGGCGTCCGCGTCATGCGACCCGGCTATTTCGACCTGACCAGCGAGGTCGGCGGAGAACAGTCGATAGAGCTGGGGAAGATTCTGGACGGTCAGGATCGCACCGTCGGGACGTTGCGGGTGCCGCTGACGACGCTGAACCGGCATGCCCTGGTGACCGGTGCTACCGGGTCCGGCAAGTCCCAGACGGTGCGGCACATGCTTGAGCAGCTGACCGCCGCCGGGATCGGCTGGCTGGCCATCGAGCCGGTCAAGTCCGAGTATGCGGGGATGGCACCACGGCTCGCGGCTGCCCGGACCGAATCAGCTGCCGAGACTGGCGCGGATGGCGCGGCAGGCGCGGCTGGCGCGGCTGGCGCGGATGGCGCGGATGGCGCGGGCGCGGATGAGGGCACGGTGGCCCGTCGCAGCCGGCACGTGACGCTGATCAACCCGGCTGACCCGGAGTCAGTCCCGCTGTCGGTCAATCCGCTGGCGCCCGAGCCCGGTTATCCGGTGCAGGCTCACATCGACATGGTCCGCGCGTTGTTCCTCGCGGCGTTCGACGCTCACGATCCGTTCCCGCAGATCATTTCGCAGGCTCTGCAGAGGGTCTACACCGACTGCGGCTGGGACCCGCTGACCGGGGCCGGGCGCGCTGACCTGGATGTGCCGCCGGCTGTGCCGACGCTGGCCCGGCTCCAGACGGCGGCGCTGGCAGTGATCGAGGACGTGGGTTACGGCCGGGAGCTGCAAGCCGACATGCGCGGCTTCGTCGACATCCGGTTGCGCTCGCTGCGCACCGGCTCGGCCGGCCGGTTCTTCGAGGGCGGTCATCCGGCCGACGTCGCGGCGCTGCTCGACCAGAACGTGGTGCTCGCGCTCGAAGACATTGCGAACGACGAGGACAAGGCGTTCGTCATCGGCACGCTGATCATCAGGATCGTGGAGCACTTGCGGCTGCGCTCGAAGGCTTCCCCAGCCGGCGGCTTGCGTCATGTCATTGTGCTCGAGGAGGCGCACCGGCTGCTGCGGGCCGGACGGGACGGCGCCAGCGCGCACGCCGTCGAGCTCTTCGCCGGGCTACTGGCCGAGATTCGCGCCTACGGCGAGGGTGTCGTGATAGCCGAGCAGATCCCGGCGAAGCTGGTGCCGGACGCGGTCAAGAACACGGCGCTGAAGGTGTTGCACCGGCTCCCCGCGGCCGACGACCGTCAGCTCGTCGGAGCCACCATGAACCTGGATGACGATCAGTCGCGGCAGGTGGTGTCGCTGCCGCCAGGAGAAGCGGCAGTCTTCACCGACGGGATGGACCGGCCGATGCGGGTCCGGGTGCCGTTCGGCGGCGACCGCGAGATCCCGGGCGAGCCTGGTGCGGCCGCAGAAACCGTCTTGCCACCGCTGACCGGCCGCAGGTCGGCGGCTTGCGGGCAGGCGTGCGCTGCGGAGCGCCCGTGCACGCTAGTGGAGATCCGGGCTGCGGACTTGGTCGCCCGGTCACCGCAGGATGCCTGGCTGCGCGTCTGGTCCGAGGTCTACGTGCTGGCGTACCTGGTTAACCGGCCTCGGCCGAGGGTGCCGGTGCCGCTGCGGCAGCGGTGGGCCGGCCTGGACAAGCGACTGCGCGAGTGCGCGCTCGCGACCGCGATCGACTGCGCCGTGCTCGGCCGCGGCCAGGCGCTCCGGGAGAGCTACGATCCCGCAGGCCTGGCGTCGGCCTGTGCGGTCTCGGCGGCGGCCATGCTGGACGGAGGGAAGGGTGCGGGGACGATGCCCGGCACGACCTGGGTAATTCCGCAACTCCGGTGGCTGCACGAGCTGGAGCGGGTGTGCCCGCTCGACGGCCCGCCGCCCGACCCGTTCGCAACGGCTCCGCCGCTTGACTACTCACTGCCCGACCTTGCTGACCGGTCCGATGTCAAGGTCGGCCAGCGGGTCAGCGGCCTGCGCAGGCATCCGCTCTCCATGGAGGTTCCGAGCAACCGGCTGGTGGCCTGGGCGGCGCTCCTCGGCGAAGACGATCAGAGCGCTTTCATCGACGACCTGGCTGCCGTCGCAATCGGCGTGAGCCATCGCGGCCAGCTGCGGAAGGCGGCCGGTGAGATGGGAGTGACCGGCTGGCTGGAGGCGGTGCTTTCCTGGCCGAGGCGGTTCATCGTCGGCGCGGATGATCTTGCGAGCAGCTCAGCGGCACGCGAGCCAGACCCGGTTGCCGGATAGCATCGGCCGACATGAGCAAGCTCCCGCTGCGTGCGCGCGTTGCCACTGCCGTTGGCGGTGCCGCGGGCCGCGTGTCCCGCCTCACCGGCCGTGGTGACGGCTCGGTGATCGGTGGTGTTCTCGGCCTGCGGGTCGAGCCGGAGCTGCTCCGCCTGCTGGCGGCCGGCCGCCAGGTGGTGCTGGTGACCGGGACTAACGGCAAGACGACCACAACCCGCCTGATCACCGCCGGGCTCGCCGCACTCGGCCAGGAGGTCGCGAGCAACGCTTTCGGCGCGAACATGGAGGCTGGCCTGGCATCCGCGCTCGGCCGTGCGCCTGATGCCCCGTACGCGGTGCTAGAGACCGACGAGCGTTACTTGCCAGCCGTGATCGAGGCCACTGACCCTCGGGTTGTCGTGCTGCTGAATCTGAGCCGCGACCAGATGGACAGGGCCGCGGAGATCTGGCTAACCGCGCGCCGCTGGCGGCAGGCGCTGGCGAAGGCCGAGAACTGCATGGTGATCGCGAATGCGGACGACCCGCTGATTGCCTGGGCTGCATCGGCCACGCCTCGCGTCACCTGGGTGGCGGCAGGCCAGCAGTGGCATGAGGACTCGTGGTGCTGCCCGGAATGCGGCTCGCATCTGCGGCGCGACGAACTCGGCTGGCGCTGCGGTGAGTGCGGCTTCGCTCGTCCCGCGACGCGCTGGGTGCTGAGCGGGGACTCTGTGATCGACGAGTCGGGCCAGTTGCGCGAGCTCAAGCTAGCGCTGCCGGGCCGGGCCAACCGGTCCAACGCGGTGGTCGCGCTCGCGGTGGCCGCTTATTTCGGCGCGTCGGTCGACCAGGCCCTGCCTCGGTTGCGTGAAGTGAAGTCGGTGGCCGGCCGCTACACCCAGGTGGAGCGGCATGGCCGCGTCGTCCGGCTGCTGCTCGCGAAGAACCCGGCCGGCTGGCTCGAGGCATTCGACGTACTGGCGCCGAGCCCTGTCCCGGTACTGCTGGCGGTGAACGCGCAGACACCAGATGGCAAGGACACCTCGTGGCTGTGGGATGTCGACTACCGGGTGCTGAATGGCCGGCCTGTCTACGTCACCGGGGAACGACGGCTTGACCTCGCCGTCCGGCTGGAGGCCGACCAGGTTCCGTTCGATCTGGTCGACGGCATCGACGCCGCCGTCGATCTGGTGACCGGCAACGAACTCGACGTGATCGCCAACTACACCGCATTCCAGCAGATCCGGGTGACTCTCGGCAGGGCAGAATGACCGCCCGATGACACATGGTCCAGTGACACATGGCCCAGTGACGCAAGCACAGTGACGCAAGCACAGTGACGCAGGAGAGAGGACGATGACCGAGCGCGTGGGGCGGCATGCCGCCGGGCGAGACCTGGCCGACACGCTGATCATCCCGGCTCAGCGGGACGGGCCGAGCGTCGAGTCGACCGCAGACGGGGATCCGGCGCCACGTGCGGCCGGGCGGCACGCGTCCGAGAACGGCCACGCGGAGCTGCCCAATGGGAAGCCGCGCAGCGATCAGCCAGCGCGCAGCGATCACGAGATACCTGTGACCGCTCCGGCGGCCGGGCAGCGCGCACAGCCCGGCGGCGATCGCAAGCTCCGCCTCATCTGGGTTTACCCGGACCTGCTAAGCACCTACGGCGACCGGGGCAACCTGCTGGTACTCAGCCGCCGTGCCCAGCTGCGCGGCATCGAGGTCGAAGCGACTGAGGTCAACTCAGATCAGCCGGTGCCAAGCCAGGGTGACATCTACCTGCTCGGCGGCGGCGAAGATCTGCCGCAGATCCTCGCGGCCAACCGGCTGCGCGCTGATGGCGGCCTGGCCAGGGCAGCCGCCGGAGGTGCCGTGATATTTGCCGTCTGTGCCGGCTACCAGCTCATCGGCGACACTTTCGGTGGCGTGGAGGGCGAGCCGGTCGACGGTCTCGGCATCCTGGACATCAGCAGCGGACGCGGCGAGCGGCGCGGGGTCGGCGAGATCGTCGCCGAGGTCGATCCGGCGCTTGGCGTGCCCCGGCTGACTGGCTTCGAGAATCATCAGGGCGTCACCAGAATCGGATCGGGTGCGCGGCCGCTAGCCAGGGTCTCCCTCGGGGTCGGCAACGGCGACGGTACCGAGGGCGCTTACGCCGGGAAGGTTCTCGGCACCTACCTGCACGGCCCGGCCCTGGCTCGCAATCCCGGACTAGCCGACCTCCTGCTGAGCTGGGCCGTCGGCCAGATGCGCCCGCTCGCCCCGGACGCCGAGGATTGGGCCGGTCGCCTGCGCGCGGAGCGGCTCGCCGCGGTCGATCGCTGACTGTCCTTGGCTGAAGTCGGGCGGGTCCGTGCTTAGGCTGGCCGAACCAGGCTGGCTAGCCTGTCACTGTGTCGGCTCAGCGGGAATGAAGCTGCTCGCGGCGCTCAGTAGACGAGAGCCTGGGCTCCGTCAGCCAGGATCTCCGCGACGAACGTCGTAGCCCCGGCAATCCGCACTCGTTCGACGACGTCGTCCTCGGTAATATCCCGCCGAGCCGCGCACTGCGTGCACAGCGTCACGCTCCCGCCGCTCAAGACGGCGGCGAACAGGTCAGGCAGCGGCGTGGCATGCGGCAGCGACAGGTCGGGGCAGCCGTCCGGCAGGGCAAACCAGGATGCCTCACCAGTAAGCCAGAGCGAAACCGGGACGCCACTGGCCACTGCCGCAGCGGCGACGGTAAGCGCCTGGTTGCACCGTTCCGGATCGTCTTTCCCTGCCGTTACTTTCACAACCAATGTGCGCTCGGCCATGGACTGCACGATAGCCCCGGGCGTGCGGCAGGACTCGGGCGGCGTGGCATCGGGCATGCCGCCGGCTGCCTGCCTACACTCCGCTGCATGTCGGCAATGCTGTGCGGCGTTATCGTGGTGGCTGCCTTCGGCCTGGTCGCGGTATTCGGGATCGCGGGAGTTGTCGCGCTCTTCCGAGTCACGCGCCGGCCTGTCGCCGACTCAGATCCCGGGAGCGAGAGTGCAGACTGACAAGCCCGACGGTCAGGCGGCCGGCTCGCTGCCAGCTGAGTTCGACCTGCATCCCGCGCTCGCGCCGGTGCGCTTCCTGATCGGCCGGTGGGAAGGTGCGGGCGTCGTCGGTTACCCGACCATCGAAAGCGCCAACTTCGGTCAGGAGATCAGCTTCAGCCACAACGGCAAGCCGTTCCTGATCTACGCCAGCCGCACCTGGTTGCTGGCTGAAGATGGCACCATCGGCCGGCCACTCGCTATGGAGTCGGGTTTCTGGCGACCGCAACCCGACGGCGGGCTCGAGGTCCTGCTCGCGCATCCCACCGGGATCATGGAGATTTACCTGGGCCAGATCACCGGGACCAAGATCGAGATGGCGACCGACGCGGTCGTCCGTACGGCAACGGCTAAGGAAGTGACTGCAGGTAAGCGGCTTTACGGGCTGATCGGCACCGACCTCGGCTGGGCCTACGACATGGCGGCTGTCGGGCAGCCGTTGCAGTCGCACGTCTCGGCTCAGCTGAAGCGGGTGAACTGAAGCGGGTCAGCTGAGCCGCCGTCGATTGGGCGCAGGAACCGGCAGCAAGCAACCCCCGCTGCGTTTGCGCATGGCACCGCGCACATTTCACGGGTTTTTGCCGCGGGTACCCGGACAAATTATCCCACCGAGCGGACAAAATCGGTGAAATGTGAGGCGGCCGCACCGTGATCAACTCACATTTCACGGCTCCCTTACCCCAATATGCGTACGAAACGGGCACTTACCTGTACCGCAGCCGTGAAATGCGGCGGGCGGACGGCAAGTAGGGTCAACGGTCGCGGGTCTGCGGCTAGACGTCGGCCAGCCGGGGGTTGAGGGGAGGCCGGCTGCCACGCCCCGGGGTCCGCTGCGGGTCGGCTGGTGGCCGGCTGCGATGCCCGGGGTCGCGGCGGGCTGGCATGGGGCTCGCCGACGCCGGGGCGGCCCGATGCCGACGCCGGGGCGGGCCGAGGCGGGCCGGTGCGACGCCGAGGCGGGCCGGTCGGTGCATCTGCGGGCCGGCAGGCGGCAGGCGGCAGGCGGCAGGCGGCAGGCGGCCATGCCTAGGCGAGCAGCCCGCAGAGCTGTCAAGCAAATCTGGAGCCCGGCGGGCGTAGCAATACGCGGCCGGAGAAAAGTTAAGCCCCCGGGCCGTTCCCGCATCAGTCCTGGGCGGTGCGCGTGCACCACTGAACAAGCCCGACACGGGGATCGGCTGGACGGGCCGATCAGCCCGGGGGTCCGGTGTCTGCCGTGAATTCGCCGGCCTCCGCCCTGGCTTATCCCCGCACCGGCGGTTACCCGCCACGTGCAGGAAATGCAGCACAGCGCCAGCCGTTACGGGCAACAGGCATCGCCTGCACCCGCTGCAGGCTAAGGAGCGGCCGGTGATGCACCTTCCGCGGCGAACCGCGAACCAGGCGCTTCACGCAGGCGGCGGCTAGCGGACAGCCACCTCGCAAGTCCGACATCTATGCATACTGTTGGACCACCTCCTTTCCTGCGTTAGCTCGAACGCTACGTCACCCCGCCTATCGCAGGCAAGCGCGTTATCGGCCAGTCGTCATTAGACTCGGGTTATGGCGCAGGCGCAGACGTGGGACGACGCGCTTCGGGCTGGCGGCTACCGCGTCACCCCTCAGCGCCAGCTCGTCCTGGAGGCAGTCGCGCGGCTGGAGCACGCCACGCCGGAAGAGATCTACGGCGAGGTCAGGCAGACCGCTCGAGGCGTCAATGTCTCGACTGTGTATCGCACGCTGGAGTTGCTCGAGCAGCTTGGCCTGGTTAAGCACAGCCACCTGCACCACGGGGCGCCGACCTACCACCTTGCCGAGCATGCTCAGCACGTGCACCTGGTCTGCCGCAGGTGCGAGCGGGTGACAGAGGTTGACCAGGCAACCGTCAAGCCCCTCGTGGTGGCGCTGGAAGAGCGCGCGGGATTCCTCACCGATGTCGGGCACCTCACCGTGTTCGGCCTGTGCGCTGACTGCCAGCCGTGACGGCCGTCGCCGGCCGCAGCGCATAGCCTGCTAGCAGAGGATCCCGATTCCTCATAGGAGGGAAGGAAACGTGGCCGGCCCCGCGAACCGCATTCCGACCAGCCGATGATGAGTCCGCTACTCGACGAGCCTGGCGCCGTCGCGGCCGAGGGACTGGACGCGGGCGTGGCGGCCCACTACGGCGACCCCTTTGCCGAGCAGCGCGCGCTCGCCCGGCGCTTCGGCATCGTAGACAGGTCCAACCGGGGCGTGCTGCGCATCACCGGCCCAGACCGGCTGAGCTGGCTGCACAGCCTCACTACGGCGCACCTAGAACAGCTAGCGCCGGGCGCGAGCGCTGAAGCTCTGATCCTCAGCCCGCAGGGGCATATCGAGCACCACCTGACGCTTACCGACGACGGCTCGGCTGTGTGGGCCCATGTCGAGCCCGGCACCATCGCGTCGCTGGTGGACTTCCTGACCTCGATGCGGTTCATGCTCAGGGTGGAGCCGGAGGACGTTTCGCCTGAGTACGCAGTGCTGACAGTGCACGGGCCGGAGGCGCCTGCCGCAGCGGTGCTGGCTGAAATGGGGCTCGCCGGGGCGGGCTCGCCATGCATGGTGACCAGCACCGGATTCGGAAGCGACCTGATCGTGCCCGCCGCGGCGCTCACCAGCCGGGTAGCCGAACTGCGGTCGGCCGGCGCGGGCCTGGCGGGCATGTGGGCGCACGAAGCACTGCGCATCGCGGCCGGGCTCCCGCGGCTCGGCCTGGACACCGATCACCGGACGATCCCGCATGAGGTCGGCTGGATCGAAACCGCGGTGCACCTCAACAAAGGCTGCTACCGGGGCCAGGAGACAGTCGCCCGGGTTCACAACCTCGGTCATCCGCCACGGCGGCTAGTGCTGCTCCACCTGGATGGCAGCGAGAACAAGCTGCCGCGCCCCGGCGACCAGGTACTGCTCGACGGGGCCAGCGTGGGTTTCGCCGGCTCAGCTGCCCGCCACTACGAGCTCGGTCCGATCGCGCTGGCGCTGGTCAAGCGGACCACGCCGGTCGCGGCCACGCTGCAGGTTGACGGGATAGCCGCCGCCCAGGAAGTCCTGGTAGCACCCGATGCCGGGGCTAACATCCAGGTTGAGCTCAAGCGCCGCCGCGCGGGCCTGACTGGTCGTGCTCGCGAGTAGCCTGAGCCGCCGTGAACAACGCCGTTCCCTGGAGGTTCATCAGCCGTGCTGCGCCAAGCGCTCCTGGCCCTGTCTGCCAGCAAGCAGGCCCGCGACCTGATCATGGCCACGCCGCTGACCCGAGATGTGGTCGCGAGGTTCGTGGCCGGCGAGACCACCGACGATGCGCTGAGAGTCACCGATCGGCTGATCTCCGACGCCAGGCTGGTCACCATCGATTTTCTCGGTGAGGACACCACTGACCCGGAGCAGGCCGCCGGGGTCACCGAGGAGTACGTCCGCCTGCTAGGCCGGCTGTCCGACGCCGGGCTGTCAGCCCGCGGCCGGGCCGAGGTATCGGTCAAGCCGACCGCGGTCGGGCTCGGGCTCGCCGAGCACGGCGAGAAGACGGCGCTGGAGAACATCGCCCGGATCGCGACGGCGGCGCGCAACGCGGGGACCACCGTCACTCTCGACATGGAAGATCACAGCCGGATCGAGCCGACCCTGAAGCTGGTCAGGGAGCTGCGCGACGATTTCCCGGATCTCGGTTGCGTGATCCAGTCCTATCTGCGCCGCAGCGCCGACGACTGCCGGGCGCTGACAGCCAGCGGCTCCAGGGTCAGGCTGTGCAAAGGCGCTTACCAGGCGCCGGACTCGGTTGCCTGGGCAAGCCGAGCGGAGGTGGACCGCAGCTACGCGCGGTGCATGCGGATCTTGCTCGAGGGGCACGGGTATCCGATGCTCGCGACCCACGATCCCCGGCTGATCAGGGTCGCCGGGACGAAAGCCGGAGTAGTCGGGCGGGACGCCGACAGCTTCGAGTACCAGATGCTGTACGGCATCCGGCCGGCCGAGCAGGCCAGGCTCGCCGCGGCGGGCGCCCAGGTGCGTGTTTACCTCCCCTACGGCAGTGACTGGTACGGCTACCTGGTCCGCAGGCTGGCCGAGAGGCCTGCCAACCTGATGTTCTTCCTGCGTGCCCTGAGTTCGCGCCATTAGCAGGCGTGCGCCGGCCCGACGGTAGGCTTCGACCATGATCGCCATACTGGGCGCCGGCAAGATGGGCGAAGCGCTCGCCTCAGGGCTGCTGCGCGCAGGTGTCGTTGCCCCGGCCGGGATCCTGGCCGCTGCTCGCCGCCCCGAGCGGGCCGACCAGCTCCGGGAGGCCTACGGAATCCAGGTGCTGTCCGCCGCGGAGGCAGCCGATCAGGCGCAGACTCTGATCATCGCGGTCAAGCCGCAGGACATGAGCGCGCTGCTGGACGAGATCAAGCCCGTGGTCACCCCGGACAAGCTGATCATCTCGGTGGCGGCAGGCATCACGACCGCGTTCATCGGCAGCCGGCTCGCCGGGGACGTGCCGGTGGTCCGGGTGATGTCCAATACCCCCGTCCTGGTCGACGAAGCCATGAGCGTCATCTCCGCCGGGCCGCATGCGACTGACGAGCACTTGCGCCGGGCGGAGCAACTGCTCCGGCCGGTCGGGAAGGTGCTGCGCATTCCGGAATCCCAGCAGGACGCCGCGACCGCGCTGTCGGGTAGCGGGCCCGCCTACGTCTACTTCCTGGTGGAGGCGATGGTTGATGCCGGCATCTTGCTCGGCATGCCGCGCAACAACGCCCTGGAGATGGTGAAACAGGCGGTCTACGGCGCTGCCACCATGCTCCGGGACTCCGGTGAGCATCCGGTCCTGCTGCGTGAGGCGGTCACGTCGCCCGGCGGCACAACCATTAACGCGATCCGCGAACTCGAGCGTCACGGCGTTCGCGCAGCGATCCTGGCGGCGATCGAGGCAGCGAGGGATCGCGGCCGGGAGCTTGGCGCTGGTTAGCGCCATTCCTTAGCTGAACTTCCGGGGTTCCATTGCCAAATTTCGGGCAGCGAGTCAATGGCCGGGATTGGCATTCGTGACCTGGGATCGCCCGGCCACGCTGCGTGACCTGCGGTGACACTAACCACATCAAATGCCCGCGCTCCTGGTCAGCGCCGACCGGCGAAATGGCAGAGCTCGCACGGGCTTGCCCTTTTGCATACAGGACTTACGCTGGATACGGGCGTGACTGATGCGCCAGATCTCGTTAGGCGTAACAGTTCGGTCGGAAGAGGGCAAGCAATGGCAGCAGACGCAACTCCGCTGAGCGATGTCAGGTTCCTGACCGTAGCCGAGGTGGCTGCGATCATGCGTGTTTCGAAAATGACCGTATACCGCCTGGTTCACTCCGGTGAGCTTGAGGCAGTCCGGGTCGGCCGTTCATTTCGGGTTCCCGAGCAGGCCGTGACCGGATACCTCAGGGAGGCTTACGTGGGCACGGAGTGAGCCCGCGGTTAGCTACGCGACGGCTGCAGCCCGGACGGCTGTAGCTATTAGCTGCGCCGAGGTTGCCGGGCTATGCCGGGCAACCCCGCTCCGCAGAGGTACGCTGTGGCGTTGGCATGTTGCCCGGCCGCCCGAAGTGGCGAGCATGTGTGTGGGCATGCCCGTCAGCCAGGGAAGAAATCGAGGGTGGTGTCGTGGGTTCCGTCATCAAGAAGCGCCGCAAGCGGATGGCCAAGAAGAAGCATCGCAAGCTGCTGCGGAAGACCCGAGTTCAGCGAAGGAACAAGAAGTAACCTGACCGCGGACGGCCCGACAAACGCTCGCCGGCCGGGCTGGCGGCGAGGGCTGGCCGGCGCGGCGGGCTTTGCCAAGCGCCGGCTCGCGGGCGAATACGAGGTCGACCAGTTCGGCTTCGACCCCGAACTCAACTCGGCAGTCTTCATGCCAGCCGCGCTCGCGCTGTACCGCAACTGGTTCCGGGTGCGCGCACGCGGCCTGGAGCATGTCCCGGCGGATGGCGCGGCACTGATCGTCGCCAATCATTCCGGGGTGGTTCCGCTCGACGCCATCATGCTGCAAGCCAGCGTCTACGCCGAGCACCCGGCCGCCCGGAACGTCCGGCTGCTCACCGCCGACCTGGTCTACACGCTGCCGGTGCTCGCGTCGCTTGCCCGCAGGAGCGGTCACGCCAGAGCTGATCCAACCGGTGCACTACGGCTGCTGGAGGCGGGCGAGCTCGTCGGAGTGTTCCCTGAAGGCTTCAAGGGGATCGGCAAACCGTTTAGCGAGCGATACCGGCTGCAACGGTTCGGCCGGGGCGGCTTTGCCCGCACCGCGCTTCAGGCCAACGTGCCGCTGATTCCGTGCGCGATCGTCGGCGCTGAGGAGATCTACCCGATGATCGGCAACTCGGAGCTGCTCGCGCGGGCCCTGCGGCTGCCTTACTTCCCGTTGACCCCGCTGTTCCCGTGGCTAGGGCCGCTCGGCGCGGTGCCGCTGCCGTCGAACTGGGTGATCGAGTTCTGTGCGCCGGTGCAGGCGGGCGACCTCGGGTCGTCCGGCCAGCCAGCCGAACCGGACGACGAACTCGTCGCTGACCTGGCCGACCAGGTGCGCGACACGATTCAGGCGAAGCTCGACGAACTCCTGATCGAGCGCGGCCCGGCCTTCAGCTAGCCGCCCGTTCGCCGTCGCCTGAGCACGATCCCCGCGGCCATACCGCCGACAACCGCGCCGGCTCCGGCAACCGGGATGGCGATCAGCGTCGCCTTGCGGCCGGACCGGAACTCATGCACCGGCCAGTGCCTGCTCCGTGCCTCGCGCAGCAAGCAGGCATCGGGATTGACGACGCTGGGATACCCGACGAGTTCCAGCATCGGCAGGTCGTTGGCTGAATCGCTGTACGCGCTGCACCGGGATAGGTCAAGTCCCTCTCGCTCGGCCAGCGCCTGGATTGCCGCCGCCTTGGCCTGGCCGTGCAGCAAGCCGCCTACAAGACGGCCCGTGTAGAGGCCGTTCGCGGTCTCTGCAACGGTGCCGAGCGCACCGGTGAGCCCGAGCCGCTTGGCAAGGATGCTGGCCAGCTCGACCGGGGTCGCGGTGACCAGCCAGACCCGTTGCCCGGCCTGCAGGTGCAGCTGCGTCAGTTCCCGCGCACCCGCCCAGATCCGGTCTGCCATGGTGTCTTCGTAGATTTCCTCGCCGAGCGAGACGATATCGTCCACTCGCTGCCCGGCTACGAATGCGAGCGCCGCCTCGCGGGCCGCGTCGATGTGGTCCGCGTTCTCCATGCCGCGCAACCGGAAGGCGAGCTGGCTCCAGGCGAGCCGGGTCAGATCACGAGGGCCGAACATCTTGCGGGCGGCCAGGCCGCGCGCGAAATAGTAGATCGAGGCCCCGCGCATCAGGGTGTTGTCGACATCGAAGAAGGCTGCAGCGGTGGGGTCAGGGACCGGCGGCACGAGATCAACATCGGCCGCAGCCGCGGAAGCCTCGCCTGCCACCACCTCCGGACTCTTCCAGACCCTGGCTAGCCTGGTAATGGCGCCAGACCTGACGGCGCCGGTGCCGCCCTCGCGGCTGAAGTCACCGCTCATAACGTCGAGCCTACCTGCGGGCAGAGGGCTTGCGCGCTGGCCGGCACGCCATGATCCATACGGTCATCAAGCCGCCATCAGCCCGCCGCCGAACCGGCGCTTACCCGTCACCGGCCAGTTACCGGAACAGGACCTAAGCTGTCAGAGGCGGGGCAACCGGACGCTTTGCGGCTAGGCGGACAGCCCGCAGGTCCGCCTTTGGTCGCATCACTGCCCCGGGTCGTGCACGATAGGCAGCAATGATTTCAGTGATCGTCTCTGGCGTAGGCGCCATCCTGGCTGCGGTCGGCGGTGGCGTGCTGTTGGCACGCTGTTTCCGTCAGCCTCGTGGCGACTTGATCGCCTGGTCGATAGCGCTGCTCGGGCTGCTGGTCAGCCTGGGCTGCCAGGTCCTGGGCCACCTCACCGGTTTCGACGCGGCCATGTTCCGCGGCATGGAGCTCGGCGGACAGGTCATAGCGCCGCTGGCAGTGGTCCTTGCGATGTCAGAAGTAGCGGCGCGCAGTGCGCCAGTGCGGTTCTGCGCGCGCCTGTATCTCGCTGCGATTGCCTTCGTGGCCGTCGTGATCCTGTCGCTCGACCAGCTTGCCCAGACGACCTTCACGAAGTCATGGCCGGATCCGGCCGTCTTCTACCAGGTACCGCCGGACTACGTGCTGATGTTCGCGATAGGACCGCTCACGGTGCTGGTTGCTGGCATCGCCGTCGTGACTGTGCTGGCCCGGTCCGGCCAGCCCGGCTGGAACGCAGTGCTGCCGGCTCAGCTGATGGGCGGCGCAGCGGCCCTGGCGCTGGCTTATCCGTGCGTGGCACAGCTGGCTGGTTACGTCGGCGGGATTCACCTGCCGGTCGCCTCGGAGTTCGCGCTGCTGTGCGTGCTGGCGGCGGTACTCGGGTGGCTGGCTGCGGACCGGGCGGGCCGGGTGCGGCTGTCCGCGCTGCATGGCGCTAGCTCGGCCGCGGCGCCGCGGCGGCCTGAGCCTGACGGCTTCGGCGGCCGCGGGTCGGCCGATGGCTACAGCCAATTCGGGCCAGGCTCCGGATACGACGACCGGCCAGACCGAGGGAGCCATCTCGATGACGGGCCGTACTGGCCGGACGAGCCCAGCCGATCCGGTGTCCGGGGCGGACGCGACCAGCAGGATGGAAGCGGCTACGGCTGGCAGGATGACCGCGAGGGCCGCGGCGCTCATGACTGGCGGACCCGTGACGAGGCCGACGGTCGGCACTGGGACGGTTACCCGGGAATGGACGCGACGGGCGACTTCGCTCCCGGCGACTTTTCAGCCGGCGATTCAGCTGCAGGCGACTTCCGGGCGGGCGACTTCGGGCCCGGTGACTTCGCCACAGGGGACTTCGCGACAGGGGACTTCGCGACGGGAGATTTCGCACCCGGCGGATCCGGTGCAGCCGATCATGATCCGGGCTACCGGGACGGTAACTGGCGGCCCGATGACCGCTGGCAGGACGACCCGGCGGGTGGGCCGAACGGGCAGTCACGGGCTGGCATGGAGTCCGCCTCGGCTCAGTTCTTCGGCCAGATCGCGATCTACACGCTCCTCGAAGACCGTGTCGACGAATTCGATCAGCTGACCGGCCGCGTCGTAGACCAGGTGCGAAGCCGCGAACCGGACACACTGGTCTTTATCGTGCACGCCGTGCCGTCCGCGCCCATGCAGCGCATCCTGTACGAGGTGTACCGTGACCGCGCCGCCTACCAGCGTCATCTGGAGCAGCCGTACGTCAGGCAGTTCGATGCTGACCGCCGGCCGCTGGTGCTTGCCACCAACATCATCGAGCTTGGCCTGCAGCAGGCGAAGGTGTCACCGTTCCCGTCGGTAACGGATTTGTTCGGCGAGCCTGGATATGACACCTCCGGCTTCGAGCGCCCCGACTTCCTGCGTGACTACGGGCGGACCTCCGGCGAGGCCGGGGCCAGCAGGCGGGAGTACCGGTGAGCACACCAGGTGCTCGCATCACGCTGCTGTCCCGTCCTGGCTGTCACCTCTGCGACAATGCCCGGTCAGTCATTGCCAGGGTCGCGGTGGATCTCGGCATCGACTGGGAAGAGCGGGACATTACCCAGTCCGCCGGCGACCTGGCGCAGTATTCGGAGATGATCCCGGTCACTTTCGTCGACGGCGTTCAGCACGACTTCTGGCGGGTCAGCGAGGACCGCCTGAGGGCGGCCCTGCAGCGGTAGCGGCCTGGTCGCTCAGCCGCGCGCCGGTCGCTTCGCGGCGCGGCATCCCAGGTCAGGCAGGCGGGTCCGTCGGTCGGCCCGGCCCGCTGGGCCCCTGCCCGCCGCCTGCACCGACTTTGTGCAAACGTTCACAAGGGCGTACGGTGGGATCGAAATTCCGCGCGGGTTCCCCGGCCCGTGTGGTTTGTAATGTCGAGTCCTCAGGAGCACCGGCGCATGTCCCGCCGCCCCTCGCCCGTCAGCCGGCCAGACGGTGCCAGGCCAGACCGTGCCAGGGCAGACCGTGCCAGGGCAGACCGTGCCAGGGCAGTCCGCGCTGGCGGCCAGGCTGGTGCGAACCGCGGAATCCCAGATGCGACTGTCGCGCGGCTGCCGGTCTACCTGCGGGCCCTGTACGCACTGGCCGACCATGCCGTTGCAACCGTGTCCAGCGAGGAACTGGCGGCCGCGGCCGGGGTGAACTCGGCCAAGCTGCGCAAGGATCTGTCCCACCTGGGGTCATACGGCACCAGGGGCGTCGGATATGACGTGGACTACCTGATCTACCAGGTCTCCCGCGAGCTCGGGCTCACCCAGGACTGGCCCGTTCTCATCGTCGGGGCCGGTAATCTCGGCCGCGCCCTTGCCAACTACGGCGGTTTCGCTACTAGGGGTTTCCGGATCGCTGCCCTGGTGGACGCTGACCCGGACGTGGTAGGCACTGTCATCGCCCGGCACACGGTGCGCAGCTCAGCCGACATCGAAGACGTGATCGAGCGCTTCGATGTCTCGATCGGAGTGATCGCGACGCCTGCCACGGTTGCCCAGGATGTCTGTGATCGGCTGGTAGCGGCAGGCGTCACGAGCATCCTGAACTTCGCGCCGGTCGTTCTCAACGTGCCATCTGGCGTCGATGTGCGTAAGGTCGACCTGTCAATCGAATTGCAGATCCTCGCCTTCCACGCACAGCGGCGTGGAACGGCCGCGCGGCAAGCGGACAGCGGCGAGGAGGGAACGCTAGCCCGGCGGCGGATTGACAGCGTGCCGGGAGGAGATCTGGGCTTGGACGTCGCCGCGGAACTAGGCGTCGGCGCGAGGCTGGACGTGGCTGCCGGGCTGGCGGCTGCGGGCTCCCTCGCCGGGGACGCGGAGCCTGACTACGGGACAACGGAACCCAACTACAGGACAGGGGCGCAGGCGGTAGGAACATGAGCGTTCTCGTCGTCGGACTGAACCACAAGGGCGCGCCGCTGGCGACGCTCGAGCGAGTGGCGCTGGTCGGTGACGCGCTGGAC
>DATJNX010000056.1:0-26127 GCA_035507615.1 Streptosporangiaceae bacterium | reverse complement strand
TGGGTGACCGAGTACCGGGACGATGATCGCTGGCTGCTCACGGACCCGCAGACCGGACGCAGCGACCTGAGGGGCTGGGACGAATTGCGAGGCAGCCTGATCAATGACGTCGCCGCCCTCAACAAAGTCGAGGTCGCCGGCTGGTACTGGTGTGACCGGATTAAGGCGGATCCCTTCGATCAAACGCATGACGAACTCGACGCCTCACTCGACACCCACTGTCGTCTTGCCGCAACCGCGGAGTCGGTCAAGACGGTGCAGAAGTGTTTTGACCTCTACCCGGAACTGCAACCGCCAGCGGGCGCCGTCGCGCGATAGAACGGCCACCGAGGCTCAATCGCTTCGTTCTTTTCTGTGCGACGTGGTGGGGCAAGAGCGGCGCGCCCTCAGTCATGGGCGCGCAGCGCGGCGATCAGCCATTCGAACGCGGGCGTGTAAGTCGGGAACGGAGGCAAGCCGTTAATGACTGCCGTGAGCTGCCAGTATCGTTCCATTCGCGGTTCGCTGAGCTTCTCCAGCCCGGCGAGCAGCTCCTCGCGACGTGCGCTCCACCCGTAGGGCTCCAGGATCCGCTTCACTACCTTGGCGGCCTCCGCGGAATCGGGCGGGCACCCCCGTAGCAGTGCCGCCACAGCGTGCTGCGTTGCCCAGCCCGCGAGGTCTTCCAGCCCGTTGGCCTCCAGCTGGATACCGTACTCGGTTACCTCACGGGTCCGGCGCCGGAAGTCCCGGTCACTGACCAGCTCGGCGAGTTCCACCCAGGCATCCACCTGCTCAGGCGACGGGTTGTCGGGCAGGTTCGGCGCCGCGGCCCACCGCTGGGCGCTCGCCGGATTGGGCTCTAGGCCATCGAACACGTCGGCCAGGAAGTCATCGATCAGCTGCCTGCGCCCGGCCGCCGACATCCGGGCCAGTTTGTCCATCATGGTTCTTTCCTCATCGCTTGCCGCCCGGTTCACTACGGTGGCCAGCGCAGCGCGGTGCAACTGCAGGACTCGGATCTGCGCGTCAAGCGCGTCCCGGTGGGCTGCGGCGACCTCAGCGATGCTCGCCTGGCCCGCCAGCACCCGGCGCACGTCGGCCAGGCCAAGGCCCAGGTCGCGCAGTGTCGCGACCAGCTCCAGCTGAGCCACGCACGCCGCGTCGTACATCCGGCGGCCGCCTTCGGTCCGCGCCGCCGGGGGCAGCACGCCGGCATCGGACCAGAACCGGATGGTGCGTACCGGCAGCCCTGTGCGACTGGCCAGCTCCCCGATGGAAAGCAGCCGATCGTCGTTCTCCATGCCGCCAGTCTGCTTGCTCCAGCAGGTGGAGAATCAACCCCGCACCGCGCTCGCGGCCAGCAGCCGGTCAGCCTCATCGAGGAGATCCTGCGCCGTCACGCTCGCACGTCGCCGGCTGCTAAGCGTGGCTCAGGACAGGTCGGCGAGCGCGGGAGCGATTCGCTCGAGCTGCTCTAGACCGGACTCGACGTCGGCGGCGACGGGCATCAGCGCTACGTGATCGGCACCGGCCGAGAGGTGCTCGTATGCCTTCGCGGCGATTGCGTCTGCGTCTCCGTAGCCGGCCAACGCATCCAGAAGCCGGTCGCTCACGTTTGCAATCTCGTCCTCCGCGAAACCCAGCTCGACAAGGGCCGCCGCGGCAGACACCGGGCTGCGGGCGATGGCGCGAGACACGTTGTCCCGCGCGGCCGCCTTGGCGCGACCCCGGTCAGCATCCTCGAATACCGGCAGGCACATGACCAGGAGCTTGTCCGGCCCGAGTTCCTGCCTGGCGCGTGCAGTGAATGCGGGAGGCCTCGTCGCCGGGATCGCCCCGTCGGCAATTTCGCCGGCCAGCTCGAGCATTCTCGGCCCGTTCGCGCTGATGACGCAGGGGTAGCGGGCGTCCGGCGGGGGCGGCTGCACCGGAGCGTGCATCCTCGCGAGATAGTCGCGCATCGTGGCCAGCGGGCGGCCGAATTCCCGGCCCGCCACCTCGGCCTGCTGCGGGTAGCCGACTCCGAGGCCCAGCACGAATCGATCGGGATACGCCTGGGCGAGCAACGCGGCCGCGGCGTTCGCGATCTGCGGAAGGCGAGCCCAGATGTTGGCGATACCGGTGCCGAACGTCATCCGCTCGGTGGCCGCCAGCAGGACTGCGACCTGCACGAAGACGTCCTTGCCGCCGACTGGCTCGTTGGTCCAGGCAGCGCGGTAGCCGGCGCGCTCGATCCGTCGGGCCGTCTCGCGTTGCTGGTCGATGGGCGCAGTCGTGGTGAACGAGATCGGAACGAACGCGCCTACTGGCCCAAGGGACCTGCGGGCGCTATCGATCATGCTCGCGGTGGTCATAGAAACCCTTCGGCGGAAAGTCGGTGGTAGAAACCAACCATAGAATTCAGGAAACGAAGCACTGCTGCGACCCCGTCACGCCCTTGCGCTCGCTACGGAACGGACTCGGGAAGGCCGACTTCGGTGCTGCTCACACGGCTGCTCCGGTCGGCGATGGCCTGGGCGATCTGCGCCCGCGAATCGACACCCAGCCTGGCCAGTATCTGGCTCAGGTGGAACTCCACGGTCTTGACACTGATGTACAGCTCCTTGGCGACCTGTTGGTTGGTCTTACCCTCGGCGACTGCTCTGGCCACGGTGAGCTGGCGCGCGGTCAGGGGGAGGACAGACGAGACTCCGGGTTCCGCGATCAGCCCTGTCCCTAGTTCGGCGTCGCAGCGCGTGAGGAACGGCGTCGCGCCGAGCCGCGCCAGCAGAACCCTTGCTTTGCCAAGTTCCCTGGCTGCTGACCGCCGCTGCCCGAGATGGCGAAGCAGACGCCCGAACTCGAGCCTGAGCAGCGCCTCGTCTAGTGGCAGGTTCAGCCCGTCGAGGTGGCGGATCCCGGCGGCAAAGGAGTCCAAGGCGTCCGCGTGTCGGCCGACGGCAACAGCAAGGACGCCCCGTGCCCGGCTCGCCGCGGCAAGCGCTGACCTGCGGCCGCGGGCATTTCCGGCGAGTTCGTAATCGTGCAGCGTTGCATCGGCTTCAGCGAACTGGCCAGTCCGGGCTAAGGCTTCCGCGTACGCCGGCCAGAACGACAGCCTGGCGGGCTCGAGATGGCCGAGCATTGCCGGCTCGGCCATCGCCTCTGCGCAGACCCGCAGTACCTGCTCCGGGTCATCGCGGGCGACGGCGAGCGCGGTGAGCGCATCTGTCGCCTCGATCAGTCCGGCCCCGGCCTGTGCTCCGGCCAGCTCAGCCGCAGCTGAAGCATGCGAGTCGGCCAGGCCCCACTCTCCTCGGCCGGCGGTTAGGTACACCGCGATGAAGTGAGCACGCGTCAGCTGCCAGTACTGGTCAAGATCACTCGCGGCCGTGACCAGCCGCTCTGCCTCAGCGGCAGCCCGGTCCCAACAGCCGCGGCGGTAATCGGCCATCAGCAGGCCTAGCTGGGCGTCCAGCATGTGTCCCGCTGGCAAGGCTTCAGCCCCAGTCGCAAGGGTCGCGGCTTCAATGTGTGCAGCGGCCTCGTCGGGCTCATCGGTCCGAATCATCATCAGACCAAGCGACATTCGAAGGAAAGTCCGGCCGGGCCCGGGAGTGGTCCGGCTCATCGCGCCTTCGATTAACTCGTGCGCTTCGCGAGCCAGTCCAGCGGCCGCGAGGGACCCGCCCTCGATCACGTGCGAGCATGCCCGTGTCAGTTCGGTAACCGCCGCGCTTGCCGCCCGGCTGCCCCAGGTAGCTGCGGCATCCAGCCGGTGCATGCCCATGAGCGTCATCGCCAGCTCACATGCGGCGGTGGCGGCATGTTCTCGCAGTTCATCCGCGCCAGCCGCTGCTGCCGGCCAAGCGCCGGCCAGCCACGTCTCGGCTACCTCGCACCGGCCGCCAAGGAGCGCGAGCCGTGCCAGTACCAGGTCGCGTCTCGGTGATCGTGGCATCGACTCCACCTGGGGGTGGTAGCGAAGGGCTCCTCGCGCGTCGGCTTGGTCGATCATCAAGCCGACCGCATCCAGCAGCCGCGCATCACGGCGCTCTCCAGTCGGTTCAACTCGTGCCGCCATCATCAGGTGATCAGCGGCAGAGGCCAGTGAGCCAGCGGCGCGATCGGTGGTGGCCTGGGCTGCCAGGTCGGCCGCTAGCGCGGCATCTGTCCCGTGGCAGCCGGCCACCCGGTGAGCCAGTGCCGAAGGACCAGCACAGAGGGTCGCGGCCCGCTCGTGCAGGCGGGCCCGGCGGTCGACACCGATATCGCGGTAGACGGCAGCGCGAATCAGAGCGTGCGGGAAAGCACAACGACGGCCGCTTGCCGTGTCGTACTCGATCACCAGGCGCTGCCGCACCGCTTCCTGGAGGGCTGGCAGCGGGTCATCCATCTCGGCTACCGCAGCGGCATCGGCGACGGTGCAGTCGCGGCCGAGTACCGCCACGGCAACGACGAACTGCTCGGTCTCGGCCGCGCAAGCCGCCAGCCGGGACAGCACCAGCGTCGCCAGCGAGCGGGGCGCTGGCAACTCAGGGCCTGGCGCTTGCAGAACCTCTGGCGGCAGATCGTGCAGCAACTCCAGGACATGCAGTGGCACGCCGTCGGTGTGATCGCGAATGCGTTGTGCTGCGACGTTGGCAAGCCGTCCGGCGCCGCATTGCTGGGCCAACGACGCGATCTCCGGCGGATCAAGGCCGGACAGCTCGAGCCGGGTGCCGCGATCGGCGACAAGCCTGGTCAGCCCCGACGGAAGCGCTGGCTCGTCCTCGGCCCGAACTGCGATGATGCACAAGATCCGCTCGACCTTGAGCCTCCGCGCCGCGAAGGTCAGCGCCAGCAGCGAGGGTGTGTCGCCCCATTGCGCATCGTCCACCACTACGACGACCGGGCAAGCTGAGCTGAGCTGTCGCAGCGAGGCCAGCAGCGCCGCGCCCGCACTCAAAGGGTCGGCCTCTCCGCTGGCGAGCACGTCGGCAAGCTGGTCCAGGCGCGCCTGCCCGGTTAACTGGTCCAGCAAACCCCAGGCAAGCAGTCGTTCGGCGGGATCGCCCGAGGCTCGCAGCACTGGCCCGCGCCCCGCCCAGGTCGCAAGAGATCGGCGGACGATTGCCGTCTTTCCGATGCCGGCCGGACCGGCGAGCAACACGGCGCCACCCCGGCCGCTGTCCGCTGCGGCGAGTTCGCATGCGATCGCGGCGAGTTCATGCGCCCGCCCGGCAAATGCTTCCCGCACCGCAGATCCTCCCGGCCGCAGCACTCAGCGCGTGCGCACGTACCGCCACGCTTAGCTTGCGCGCAGCCTGCCGCGGACGCAAGGCGTTATCGACGCGGCTACCCCCAGCATCAGAGGCTAGGGCAGGTCACGGGCGCGGCCAGCCCGCAATGCGCAGACACTGGGCAGCAGGCAGACAAGGAGAACGATGGCCGAAATCCTGATCCGTCTTGAACGCGGACCTGACGATCAGCCAGTCGGTCAGGTGCGCCTGGCGTCCGGACGCGTCGCGAGCTTCACAGGCTGGCTCGCATTGATCCGGATGCTCGAGGACGAGTTGGACATGCTGCCACCCCACGACACTGCCTCCGGGGCTGCTGGCGATCAGCAGCGGCCGTCACCCTAGTTATGGGAACTAGGGCGGTGCCCTGATGCGTCCGCGTTGCCGGCCTGGCCACTGTGTGACTTGGCAACGCAATCGAGTTCCGGAAGGTCACCATGAATACCCGACTCACCAGGATCCTCGCCGTGGCTGGCTCGCTCGCCGCGGCGGGAGCTATCACGGCATCAGGCCTGTCGGCTGCGAGCGCGGCTACAGCGGGACGAGCCGCCTCGTCAGGCACTGAGCACTTCCAGCTGGTAACAACATCCGCGACCTCCAACAGGGGCCCGGTCATTGCTTACGGCTTGTTCGGAGCCGCCGGCACCGATCACATGGGTAACTCCGTGGACAAGTTCGTCTTCAAAGGCGGGACGTTCAAGGTTTTCCACTCGAGCGGGAAAGGCACGCCGCGCTTCAACTCCCGGACCTGCGTGCTCAGCGGAGCGATCCGCGGCACGTTCAGGGTGTACGGCGGCACCGGCACATACGCCAAGATCAGCGGCCACGGCCACTACGTGGTCTCGGTGCTCCTGATCGCCAAGCGCACGTCGAGCGGATCCTGCAACAGCAACCAGAACGCCGTTCCGGCCGCATTCCAGGAGATCATCCAGGCCAGCGGCCGGATCAAGCTCTAGCCCTTGGGTACCTCCACAGCCAGCGAGCGTCGGCACGCTGCTTGGTGACACCGGCCGGGACGTGCGCGATATCGGAGAGGAGGACGATAATCGCGCCGGCCCGGCCGAGGTGACCGCAGAGTCTGAACGTCCGTCTCAGTACCCTGAGCCTCATGGAGAATTCGGCAGACACCAACGCGGAGATCTGGCACTCGGAAGAGATGGTCCAGCACTGGGTGAAGGAAGCCACTGCTCAGGAACGGCGCCGTGCCGAACCCCGCAAGCTCATGGCCGACTTGCTGCCGTTCGGCGAAGGCCAGGAGTTCACCTTCCTGGACCTCGGCGCGGGTACGGGCGCCGCGTCTCGGGTGATCTTGCAGCGGCACCCGCGCGCGACGGCAGTTCTCGCAGACTTCTCCGCGCAGATGATGGCTGCGGGGGAGCAGGAGATGGTGCCCTTCGCCGGCCGCTACCGCGCCGTCGAGTTCGACATGACGACCGGCAACTGGCCCGCTGACATCCCGGCAAAGCTCGACGCGATCGTCACCTCGATGTGCGTGCATCACCTGACCGACGAGCGCAAGCAGGGCCTGTTCGCCGAGATCTTTGATCATCTCGTCCCGGACGGCTGGTATTTCAATTTCGATCCGGTCAGTTCTCCGGACCCAGCCGTCCAGCGGCTCTGGGATCGGGTCAGCGACCACGAGGACCCGGAAGCGGCGCATCGCCGTCACCACCGAACTGCGGAAGAACGGGCCCGCTGGGAGAACCACGTCCGCTACATCATCCCGCTCGACCAGCAACTCGATTACCTGCGCTCTGCAGGCTTCGCCGGCATCGACATCTTCTGGAAGAAGCTGGAGAACGTCATCTACGGCGGCTTCCGCCCAGCGTGACTCTCTTGCGCACGCGCTGCCCCGCCCGTACGCTTTCAGAATATGCAACTAGGTTGCGTATCTGGGCGAGTCCTCGCGGCAGTCGCCGCGGCGCTATTGCTAGGCCAGGCCATCGCAGGCTGCGGCAGCAACGGGGACGCCGCACCGCTGACCGCCGCGGGCACGCTCCCGCCGGCGTCCGGAACGACATCGGGCTGCGGCCACAAGGAAGCCACCGGCTCACTGCAGTACACCGTCACGGTCAGCGGCCGCAAGCGCACGGTCATCGTGCACGTGCCGGCCGGCTACACCGGAAAACAGAAGCTCGCCCTGGTCCTCAACCTGCACGGCAGTGAGAGCACGGCCCGCGCGCAAGAGAAGTTCAGCGGCATGGACGCGACATCCGATTCCGATCGCTTCATCGTCGCCTACCCGCAGGCGATCATCTCTGACGCCGGCGGTTACGACTGGAACATCCCCGGCGTGCCGCTGATCAGCGGCAAGCTCCCGCCGGCCAGCGCGCCCAGCGACATCACATTCCTGACGACGCTGGTCCGCGACCTGGCCGGAAAGTACTGCATAGCACCGGACCGCGTCTACGCCACCGGCGTCTCCGGCGGCGGCCGGATGGCCAGCCAGCTCGCCTGCGACGCCAGCACCGTCTTCGCCGCAATCGCCCCGGTAGCAGGCCTGCGCTATCCGGCCCCGTGCCCGGCCGCCCGCGCGGTGCCGGTCATCGCTTTCCACGGCACCGCGGACCACGTCGACCCGTTCAACGGCAACGGCTTCCCGTACTGGACCTACTCAGTGCCCACGGCCGCGCGCTTGTGGGCCGGCCACAATCACTGCGCCGCGACGCCCCAGGCCATAGCAGGCCACGGCTACCACCTCACCCGCTACGTCAGCTGTGCAAGCGGCGCCGAAGTCGAGCTCTACGCGATCACCGGCGAGGGCCACGAATGGCCGGGCGGCCCGGCGATGCCGCAAACGATCACCAGCGTGCTCGGCCCGCAGAGCAACGCCGTCAGCGCCAACGCCCTGATGTGGGCATTCTTCCGGGCACACCCGCTGAGTTAGCCGCCTCGCCAGATCAGCGCCACCGCGCCGCAGCGCCCGCGCGGCCGCCCATTCACCCGCGCCGTTTATCCTGATAACGAGGCCAGCGCCAGGCAGGCCACACCACGGGAGGAGTCGTCTCGCGCCAGGACCAGTCCCCTGGGGACGCCACTGACGCGGCGACGCCGCCGTCGGGGCGGACGCTTGCAACCGTGCCGCTGCCGGCCGGCACCGAACCCGAGCAGATCCGCCTGACCTGGGGCGCCGACCCCGCGACCGAGGTCACGGTGTCCTGGTCGGCGCCCGGCTCGACGCCCCAGCCCGCCCCTGAGCTCGCCTACTCCACCGCCCCGATCACTCCCGGCCAGCCCGGCCGCGTCATCCGCCTCCCCGAGCCGCAGCCCCTCGACATCACGCGCGAGCGCCCGCTGGCCGAGGCTGTCAGCTTCACCGACGGCCTCAACGACCAGACCACTTACCACTACCACGTCCAGCTAACAAACCTTGAGCCGGAAACGCGCTATTACTACCGCATCACTGACGGCGCTGCGCCGGAGCCCGGGACGGCTTGCGGATCCTTCGAGACCGCACCTACTGGCCGCGCGCGTTTCCGCTTCTCCAGTTTCGGAGACCTAGCGACTCCGTCCTGGGACCGCAGCGCGTCCGGCAACCAGTGGTTCCAGTCCTGCGACAACGCCTGGTACGCAGTCAGCGCGATCGAGGGACCAGGCGACGGCGCCGGCCCGCCACTGTTCCACCTGATGAACGGCGATCTCTGCTACGCCAACATGGACTATGCGAACGCGCCCGGCGTGTGGCGCGACTTCGGTGCGAACGTGTCTCGCTCGGCTGCGAACCGCCCGTGGATGCCCGCGCTTGGCAACCACGAGACTGAGTTGGGCATCTGCGGCCACGAAGGCCAGCGAGGCGATGCCCCCGGCGGGACCGCCGCGCAAGGCGCAGCCGGCAACTACTGGAACGGCCCGTACGGGTACGGCCACTACCTCAGCAGGTTCCTGCTGCCGGACAACGGCGTCATCAACTACGACGGCAACCACCTGCGCGGCAACTTCTACGCGTTCCGGGTCGGCACCGTGCAGTTCATCTCGCTGGACGCCGATGACGTCATTTACCAGGAGAGCGCATCCAGTTACATCAGTTCTGAGCCCGATGCGCCGCCGATGATCACCACCTCCGGCGCTACGTTCCCGAACGGGACCAGCCTGTACAACCGCGGCTACACCGGCGACCTCGAGTTCATCCCCGCGGACAACTCGACCGGGCCGGACCATAGCCGGGGTAAGCCCAACCTGCAGACGCTCTGGCTGATCCTCACCCTCTCGCAAGCGCGCCGCGACCCGGGCATCGACATGATCGTAGTGTTCATGCATCAGTGCGCGCTGTCATCCGCTCGCGCGAACGGTTCCGACCTGGGCATCCGTCAGGCGTGGCTGCCGCTGTTCGACCGCTACAAGGTCGACCTGGTGCTCTCGGGGCACGAGCATAACTACGAGCGCAGCTACCCGGTCCGCGGCTACGACCGCGGAGCGCACGGAACCGTTGTCTCGACTAACCCGGAGCAGACTGCGGGGGAGAAGATTGACACCCGCCGCCCGCGGGTGGTGACAACTGAGCCGGTGGCTGTCGGCGACCTGCCGGGCTGGGACACGCAGCACGGCACAGTCTTCGTAGTGCTCGGTTGCGGCGGCAACAACGGCCCCTCCAACAACTACGGCACGGATCCGGCGACAAGCGCTCCCCGCGCCAAGGTGATCACCCGGCGGAACGTCCTGACCGGCTCACCCGCTGAGGGATTCCGCCGGTACCCCGCCGACACGGTCGAGGACGCTCTCTGGTCCGCCAGGACCAACCCCGGTGAACCCTACGGCTACGCGATCTTCGACGTCGATCCTGGCGAGCGCCCCGGCGAGACCACGATCACCATGCAGTTCTTCGCCGTCCCGGCAGTCAGCAACCAGAAGGGCCTGCTGCACGACGGCACAACAACGCTGCCGGACAAGCCGTACGAGACCGTGGTCTTCGGCCGCGGCATCTCCCGCCGCCCCGGCTGCGGCGCTAGGTCACTCAGCGCGACGACGGCTTAGCGTCCGCAGAGCGCCTGGGTGCTCAGCAGGCCGCCAATACTCGGTCAGACGGGGTTGCGCCAGGTCGAGCGTGGTGACAACCGTCGAGCCAGGCGGCAGCGTTACGGCTCAGCCGCCGTCTGCCGACAGGTCCCAGGTCATGGTCCGAGCGAGGTCGTGGAAGTGTGGCAGGACCAGGCTGCCGGTGCGGATCTCGGTGAGGCGGGTGAAGTACTTCTGGCCTGCGTGGCCTGGCCACGCCTCCGCGCGCCACAGCACGATGAGCACCGGATAGTTGTAGTACTTCTTCGAGGCTGCGCAATACGGGTAGCAGTCGTGGATGTGCTCGGTGCCGCTGCCGTAGGCAACATGGGCCCAGCTCACCCAGTGCAGCCCGGTGAGGCTGTCTCCGGCGTCCGCGCACGTCAGGATGTATCCGTGCGGCCTCACCTGCCCGGTGCCGGCGCAGTTAACAAGCACGACCGACCTGGCCGCCGGGGCGGCGGTGGTGGCAGCGCTCGCGGCCGACGTGACCAGAGCCGCCGCGACGGCGCAACCGGCGACGACACCCCCGAGCAGCCGAGCGCGTCTGGAAGACAGTTTCACAGTTCTCTCCGTTCCCTCAATCGGGCCCGGCATCTGCCTCGGCAATGGTTCAACAGCAACGGGCCCTGCTCACTAGCTAAGACTGCGCCTCTGCGGGTCAGCGCCGCACGAGATATCGTGCCGTCAATCCACGCCAGGGCGTCGTTCCGGTTGTGCCTGGGGACGTCCCGGATCAACTCGCGGTCGGGGGAATCGCTCTCGGGCAACCCCGGCTCGGCAGCACCTTCAGTGCGATGTCCAGCCCCCGTCGACTGGCAGGACCGCACCGGTGATGTAGCTGGCCCGCGGGTCGGTCAGCAGTAGCGCCGCACCGGTGAGCTCGCTGAAGTCGGCCCAGCGGCCGAGCGGGATTTCGGTAGTCAGGAAGCGCCTCATCTGCGGATCATCGTCCATGCCCGCGTTGAGCGGGGTGCGGAACGGTCCAGGAGCGAGTGCGTTCACGGTGATCCCTGTTCCGGCCAGCTCGACGGCAAGACTACGGGTGAGCTGAACCACGGCGCCTTTGCTGGCGGCATAGCCGGACCGTGCCGCCGCCCCGACCAGCCCCAGCGCGCTAGCGAGCGTAACGATGCGGCCGTACCCGGCCGCGCGCATCGGCTTCGCAGCCTCCCGGCACGCCAGCCAGGTTCCCACGACGTTGACGTCCAGACAGGCGCGCAGCGCTGCGACATCGAGCTGATCAAGT
This sequence comes from Streptosporangiaceae bacterium, assembly GCA_035507615.1. Classification (GTDB taxonomy): domain Bacteria; phylum Actinomycetota; class Actinomycetes; order Streptosporangiales; family Streptosporangiaceae; genus JAJYUU01. Next base: position 14,646 of record DATJNX010000056.1, on the reverse strand, counting down.
CCTCCGCGTGCCTGCACCCCAGCACTCGTCACCAGCACATCGAGTCGGCCGTGGGCAGTGAGCACCCGTTCGACGAGAGCATTGACAGCAACCTCGTCGGTGACGTCGCACCCGAGACCGCTCACCTGCCGGCCGGTCTGCGCCGACACGCGCGCAGCGGCTTCCCGGCATCGCGGAGCCGACCGGCTGGCCAGGACGATGTCAGAGCCTGCCGCCGCCAACGCGCTCGCGATCGCCAGGCCCAGTCCAGCCGAGCCACCGGTGATGAGCGCCACCTGACCGGCACGCGAAGAGCACCACTGCTGTGCTGCAATGTCGGTTTGGTGCTCCTGATCTTTTGCCACCTGCGCATGATCTCAATAGAGCGCCGCACATGGTTGCGCGGCTCTGGGCCTTGGGCCGCGGCCCTGTCAGGTCGGGTCGGCGTAGCCGTGCGTGTACGCGTACCGCAGCGCCTGCGAGCGGTCCCGCGAGCCGGTCTTCGCGAAGATCCGGTTGACGTGCGTCTTGACTGTCGCCTCGCTGACGAACAGTGTCCTGGCAATCTCCCGGTTCGACTGGCCCGCGGCGATGAGCCGGAGTACGTCAGCCTCGCGGGGCGTCAGCTCATCCTCGCTCGCTGACGGATCAGCGGACTCCGGCAAAGCTGGCGCCCTGGCCGCGGCTGACAGCAGCCGCTGCTGAACACCGGGATCGAGCACGGCCTGGCCGGCGGCCGCGGCTGCCACTGCCCGGCCGATCTCCGCGCGCGTCGCGTCCTTCGTCAGATAACCGAGCGCGCCGGCCTGCAGCGCGCCGATGATCGACTCATCGTCGGCGTACGTGGTCAGGACGACCACGCGCGTATCCGGATGCTCGGCAGCGATGCGGCGCGTCGCGGCAACACCGTCACACCCCGGCATGTTCAGGTCCATGAGCGCGACCTGCGGGCGGACCGCTGCGACAAGCTCGACGGCGGCGTCGCCGTCGGCCGCCTGCCCTGCCACGACGATGCCGGGCAACGTGCCGAGAAGCAGCACCAGGCCCTCGCGCACCGCTGACTGGTCATCCGCGACGATCACGGTGACCGCCTCGGACGGGTTCCCTGGACCCATGGCTGGATTCTCGGGCCTCAGCCCAGTGCGCCCGGCGCTCATCCCTGGATTCTCAGGCATACCCGCCATTCCCCGTCGGCCGGGCCGGCGTCTAGCGTGCCGCCGCCCAGTGCGGCCCGCTCGCGCAGTCCGGTGAGTCCGTATCCGGTTCCCGGTCCGGCCAGCGCACCGCGCTCATCGACGGCCGGAAGCAGGTTCACGACCTCGACCTCGATCTCGGAACCCGAGAACTTAAGGCTGAGCCGGACCGGCTGGCCGGGCGCGTGCTTGCGCGCGTTCGTCAGCGCCTCCTGCGCGGTCCGGTAGGCGGTGAGCCCGACCTCGGTGCCGACCGGGCGAGGCGACCCGCTGACGCTAAAGTCGACCGGCACGTTGCCGTCCGCCTCCCACTCCTTGGCCAGCCCGGCCAACTGATCGGCCAGCGGGGCCGCGTCATCGCGCAGCGCCTGGATCGCGCGGCGAGCCTCGGCCATGCCATCCCTGGTGAGCACGCCGGCCCGGCCGAGGCACTCAATCGCCCTGGCAAGCTCGGGACTCCCGTCCCGGACGGAATCGAGCAGGCCCTCAGCAGCCTGCAGGTTGACCGATACAGCGGCCAGCGAGTGGGCGAGGACGTCGTGAATCTCCCTGGCTATCCTGGCCCGCTCGGCCAGAGCGGCCGCGTGATTCTCGGCGTCGTGCGCCCGGCGCGTCTCCGCGAGGGTCCGCTCGGCTTGCTCTGCGCGGAGCTGGTAAGCACGTCGAGTCAGGCCGACCGCCCACAGGCCGATCCAGGCGAACGGATAGCCGACCAGCGTTTCGGTGGGAACGCCCAGTGCCAGGCCAGTCGCCAGGAATGCCGCCACAGTTCCCGCCGTGATGGCGAGCGATGCCTCGGTACTCAGGCGAACGCCGGCCGCCGAAGTGACCACGCACCCGACGGCGAGGACTGTGCTCTGCGGAGACAGTCCGCCGAGGACGCCGCCGGTGACTCCCATAACGGCTAGCGCCGCGATCGTCAGCTGCTCGCTGCGCTCATAGATCAGCCAGAAGACGGTGCATACGGCCACGACCCCGAGGCCGACGGCGATAGCGACACCGCGAGCTCCCGCCCCCGCATGCGGCTCCGCGAACGGGACGGTGACGAGCACTCCAGCGATCACCAGCACGCGCACCGTCCTCATCACCAGCTGCGCGTCCGCGCTGGTCAGCTGCGGGAGCCGGCTGCCAGGAGATGAGCGAACCACGCCTTCAACGTATCCCTCGGCTCGCAGGCCCGCGCCGGCCTAGGGGTGGAGAGCGGGTTGACACGGGTTGAGGTGACTGCCTCCACCTGGCCGCGCGTAAACGTCCGCCTCGCCTGGACCCGCGATCATGCCGCAGGCCGGCGCGCTGACAGGGCCCGGCTACCTAGCGTCTTCCATTGTCAGAGCTTCACCGCGACACCGTGATTAGGGAGTTACCGTGACCGCCAGTGTCTTGATCCCCAACCTCATCATCCTCGGCATGGTGCTGATCTCCGATCTCGGTCACCGCAAGGTCTCCGTGCACCGGCTGATCCGCCCGTTCATTGCAGCGGCGATCATCGTTCCGTTCTATCTGAAGGGCGCCGCGACGTCCGGGAACGGGCTCGCCCTGGAAGCGGCAGCCACCGCAGCCGGCCTGGCCCTGGGTGTCCTGGCGGCCGCGGTGATGCATACCTCATACGACGAGGCCGCCGGCAAGGCGACTTCGTGGGCTGGCCTGCCGTACGCGCTCGTCTGGATCGCGGTCGTCGGCGGGCGGATCTACTTCGCCTACGGAGCGACTCACGTCTTCAGCGCGCAACTCGCGCACTGGGCGATCACCAACCAGATCACCGCCGACGCTCTCACCGACGCGCTGATCTTCCTGTCCGTGGCGATGCTCCTGGCCCGGACCGGAACGCTGGCCGCGAAGGCGCGACGCGCGACCGCGCGGGCAGCTCGGCCGGCCATCCCGGCGTCCGTTCGAGTGTGACCGCACGAGACGGCAGGCCCGACCGCAGCCCCGGCTTCCCCCTGGCCGGGGCTGCGGTCATGCCGAGAACCGCGCGGGCAGGCGGCGCCTGCGCAGACGTGCCCGTTCCACAGGTCACGAGGTCGGCACGGCTGGAACAGGATCCAGGACGGGGTCCGGCTCGCCGGAGTGCATGGGCCTCGCTCGAGCCGTCTGACCGCCGAGTGCGATCACTGCGCGGGCCGTGACTAGCTGGTAGAGCAGCAGCAACTGGGTGAGCGCGAGGGCATCGGAGCGGTGCAGGTCGGGGCCGGTGGTGAACTCGCCGAGGCGCTGCTGGCGCAAGTGACTGGCGAAGTGCATCCGGTCCCAGATCGCTTCCTCCAGTTCCAGGGCGCGCTCAGCCGAGATGGTCCCCGGGATGCGCAGTTCCTGCTCGCCCGGACGCTCGATCAGCGTGAGCTCGTCCTCCACCGCGGCCGCTTCGGCCTCGGCCGCGCTGTCGCCGACGACCCTGACCACACCGGACAGGTCGGGATGCGGCAGCGAGTCTCGCAGGAACAGATGCGCGTCGAGCTGGTCAGGGCCCTGCAAACGGCCAGGCACGAACGACACGACCATGTCCGCATAGTGCCGCTGCGGCCGGATGAACGCTTCCGAGTCGCGCTCCCGCCGGTCGAGCTCGCGGAGTACCTGGTCGGTCGAGTAGCCGCGCCGGGAGCAGTCGCGGGCCACCTTCCAGCGCCGCCGGATCTCCTCCGGCGGGTTCAGGTAGACGCGGACGTCGAACATCTCGCGCAGCTCGGACGTGTGGTTGATCAGCAGGCCCTCCGCGATGACGAAGCGGGCAGGCTTCATGTACACCGGTGGCCCGAATGTCCCGTCGGCGTGCTGGTAGACCGGCTTGAGGATGGCCTCGTTCTGCCGGAGGTGCCGGACGTCCTGGGTCAGCACGTCGAGGTAATTGCACTCCGGGTCAAGCGGGGTGATGCCCCGCTCGGCACGCTGGCGCCGGTCGTACCGATGGTAATCATCGGCGCAGAAGTGAGTGACCCGCTCTTCGCCGAGCACGCGGACCACGCCGCGGGTGATCGTAGTTTTCCCGGAGCCGGAGTCGCCCGCGATGCTGAGGATGATGGGCCGCGGCATCACGGACCGCGTTCCGGCTGGTACGCGACGAACGACACCACCTGGCCCTGGCGCACCGCGTCATAGCCGTTGATCTTGATGTACGCGTCCGGATGAGCCCGGCGGCAGAACTCAAGCTCGGCCAGTACCGCGCCCGCGTCATCAACTGAGAACAGTGGCAGTTTCCACATGGTCCAGTAATGGTCGCGCGGGTCAGGCGCCGAAGTGAACTCGATGCCTACCACCAGGTTGCGATCGAGGATCGAGCGGATCTGCTGCTCCAGCAGCCCAGCCGACATCTGGGGCAGGTAGGAGAAGGTCTCTAGCTTCATGCCGGCATCACATCCGGGGTATCGACGGATTCGAAATCGAACTTGATCTCCCGCCAGGTGTCAAGCGCGGCGGCGAGCTCACCAGACCGCTTCGCGGCCTGCTCAAGGATCCGCGGGCCCTCGGCGGCCAGGTCGCGGCCCTCGTTACGGGCCTGCACGCACGCCTCCAGTGCGACCCGGTTCGCTGTAGCGCCGGCCCGGCTGCCCTGCGGGTGCCCGGCGGAACCGCCGCCGAACTGCAGCACCGAGTCATCGCCGAAGATGTCGACCAGCGCGGGCATGTGCCAGACGTGGATACCGCCGGACGCCGCGGGCAGCACGGCGGGCAGCGACGCCCATTCCTGGTCGAAGTAGATCCCGCGGCTGCGGTCGGCAGCGATGAAGTCCGAGCGCAGCAAGTCAACCACGCCGAGCGTGGTTGCCCGGTCACCCTCGAGCTTGCCGACGACAGTGCCGGTGTGCAGGTGGTCGCCCCCGGCCAGCCGCAGCCACTTGGCGAGAACGCGAAAGTGGATGCCGTGGTCCTTCTGCCGGTCCATCACCGCGTGCAGGGCGCGGTGCACGTGCAGCAGCATGCCGTTACGCCGGCACCACCGGGACAGCGTGGCATGCGCCGCGAATCCGCCCACCAGGAAGTCGTGCATGATGATGGGCGATCCGAGCTGCCGGGCGAACTCAGCCCGCTCCAGCATCTGCTCGCAGTCCGGCGCAGTGACGTTAAGGTAATGCCCCTTGCGTTCGCCGGTCTCCTGCTCGGCTTTGCGCACGGCCTCCATGACGAACTCGTACCGGTCGCCCCAGCGCATGAACGGCTGCGAGGTGATGTTCTCGTCGTCCTTGGTGAAGTCGAGCCCTCCGGCCAACAGCTCAAAGCAGGCGCGGCCGTAGTTCCGGGCGGACAGGCCGAGCTTGGGCTTCAGCGTGGCGCCGAGCAGCGGACGGCCGTACTTGTTCAGCTTGTCGCGCTCGACCTGGATCCCGTTCGGAGGCCCCTGGAACGTCTTCACGTACGCGACCGGGATACGCAAGTCCTCCAGACGCAACGCCCTCAGCGCCTTGAAGCCGAACACATTGCCGGTGATCGAGGCCATCATGCTGGTCACCGAGCCCTCTTCGAAGAGCTCCAGCGGGTAGGCGATGTAGGCCAGGTACTGGTTGTCCCGCCCTGGCACCGGCTCGAGGTCATAAACCCGCGCCTTGTAGCGATCGAGCGTCGTGAGGTGATCGGTCCAGACTGTGGTCCAGGTCGCCGTCGAGGATTCAGCGGCCACCGCCGCTGCGGCCTCCTGCGGCGGTACCCCCGGTTGCGGGATCAGCCGGAACGCCGCGAGCACGTCGGTCTCGCGCGGCTGGAACCCGGGCGTCCAGTAGATCTCCCGGTACTCGCGAACTCCTGCTTCGAACATACTCAGCAGCGTAGGCAGGCTGAGTCATATAAAAAAGGCCAGATTCGCCAATGACTCATAGGTATTCCTCTATCAATTTGCGGGCGCGCTCGGACCGGAGGAATTCGCCGAACGCGCGCACCGCCGGGCGGTCCGGCCCGGACGGCGCGAACAGCACGTGCCACGGGCGGGTGAGCGGCGTGCCGGGAACGGCGATCTCGACCAGTTGCCCGTCGCGCAGCTCTCGCGCAACAGCAAACCGGGAGATCAGCGTGATGCCCAGCCCGACCGCCAGCCCGTGCTTGATCGCGCCGTTCGACCCGAGCGTCTGCAGCTCAGGCGCGCCGAGGTCGAGGTCGGCTAGCAGCCGCTCGGTGGCTAGCCGGGTACCCGACCCTTCCTCGCGCAGCAGCCATGACGCCTGGGCCAGGTCAGCCGGGATCTCCCGGCCTACGACCAGGAGCTCGTTTGCCAGGAACGGAAAGCCGGACAGGCTGCGGCCCGGCGGTCGGCCGCCGATCCCGATATCGGCGCGCCTGGACTGCAGCCGCTCGAGGACGGTAGCGCGGTTGGCGACCTCCAGCAGGATGCTGATGCCGGGATGCAGCTGCCGGTAGGCGCGGATCAGCGGCGGCACCAGGTACTCGCCTGCGGTGTTGACGGCGACCAGCCGGATCTTCGAGCTCTCCGGGTGCGCCGCCTCCAGCGCGGCGAACCGGCCCTGCTCGAGCAGCCCGAGCACCTGGGCCGCGTACGGGGCAAACGCCTCCCCAGCTGCGGTCAGCCGCACCCCCCGGCCGTGCCGTTCGACCAGCGCCGTGCCGAGCTCACCGGCGAGCGCGGAGACGGCCGCCGAAACCGACGGCTGGCTGATCAGCAGCTGGTCGGCCGCTACGTGCACACTGCCGGTGGTCTTGACCGCCAGGAACGCGCGGATCTGAGTGAGGGTGATCGCCAACAGGCGCCTCCTCCGGCCAGGAAACCACAACGATAGATGTATGCCTATCGTTACGCATCCAGTGGGCGCGGTGATCATCCTGAGGACATCACGCTCATCAGTACCGGGTAGCCGGCTCGGCAGCGCGACAGGAAACCTGCGGCTGAACGTCGCGTCGCTGTGCCGGCGTGACCCGCCGGGTCCGGGTGATGCTGCGGAACAGCCGGGCAACTGCCGCAGCGAGCTGGCCTGCCTGCCTGTCGGCTTGCCTGATCTCGGCGGCGCTTTTGGGCCGTTCTGCCTGATAGAGCCGGTAGCCGTCGTACGGCATCATGCTTCTCGCTCCTTGGGTGAGTACTGGGTGGGCAAGCCGTCCGCAGTCGCTAGCCGGATGCCGCTTCGCTTCGCGCGCCTGCCGCGCTGCGGCGGCCGCGGTGTACAGGTCGCCGCGCTGCGCGGCAATCGCCTGCATGGTCGCTGGGTGCACGTCTTCCTCCTCGACACGGCCGGGTGGCCGGCTGGCGCCGGCCTTGCTGGCCGGATATGAGGACAACGAACTGGAGGTACCGAGATAGACATCGACCGCCAGCGGAGCGGCTAACTCACCCCGTGACTTGTCGCCGGGCTGCGATTAATCTCCGTAACAGCAATCGGCGGCCGACCGGCACGAGCAGGGGAGACCTCACCATGGCGTATGACATCGCGGCTGACATCCGGCTTGACCCCAGGCTGAAGGCGATCCTGGCCGGGATGAACGTCGAAGGCGGGCCTGACGTCGACAGCCGCGAGACGCTGCTCGCCGAGTCGAACTCGGAGGAAGCGCGCACGCAGGCAGAGCTTTTCCGTTCGTTCATGGAAATGTGCGACACCGAGGAAACCGCTCCGTCGGCCGGGCTGCGCGTGCACACCGAGAAGGTCATCTCCGAGCCCGACGGCAACTCCATCAACCTTCAGGTCATCCGTCCTGACACCGACGAGACCGTGGCTTGCGTCTACTACATCCACGGCGGCGGGATGGCATCGCTGTCGTGCTATGACGGCATGTACCGCGGCTGGGGCAAGATCATCGCGGCCAACGGGGTCGCCGTCATCATGGTTGACTTCCGCAACTGCCTGGTGGCTTCGTCAGTTCCCGAAGTAGCCCCGTTCCCGGCCGGTCTTAATGATTGTGTCTCGGGTTTGAAGTGGGTCGTCGCCAACGCCGCGCACCTCAACATCGACCCGGCGCGGATCATCGTCGCGGGCGAGAGCGGCGGTGGCAACCTGACGCTGGCCACTGGCCTCAAGCTCAAGCAGGACGGTGACCTGGGCCTCATCCAGGGCCTGTACGCGCTGTGCCCGTACATCCGCGGTGAGTGGCCGACGCCAGAGTGCCCGTCTTCGACGGAGAACGACGGCATCCTGCTCAACCTGCACAACAACCGCGGCGCGGTCGGATACGGGATCGAGGCTTTCAACGAGCGCAACCCGCTGGCCTGGCCGTCGTTCGCGACGGCTCAGGACGTCGAGGGATTCCCGCCGACCGTGATCAGCGTGAACGAGTGCGATCCGCTGCGTGACGAGGGCATCAACTTCTACCGGCTGCTGCTCTCAGCTGGCATCCCCGCGCGGTGCCGGCAAGTGATGGGCACGTCGCACGGCACCGAGATCTTCACGATCGCGTGCCCGGAGATCAGCCGGGACACCGCCCGCGACCTCGCTGCCTTCGCTAAGGGCTAGCGGACCGCCGCGTTCCATGATCCGGGAGAGTTAGACACGTAGGAGCGTGCCTAACTCTCCCGGATCATGGAACTGATCCCGGAAGCCACGATGTGCCGGGCCCCTGGCCACCCTGACGAGCCGCCGCGCGACCGTGACGCGGACTGGCTCACCGGCCCGGCGGCGCCTGATCTCGTCTTGCAGACAGCGGGGGACGCCGAAGCCGGGCCGGGACGGAGTTATCGACTTGGCCCGGATGGTGATCCGGCAGGTAGGTTCGGTAATCCGGACACGGATCGGGAGGTCAGTCAGTGTCAGTGTCACCACAGAGTTCAGGACCGGCCATTCTCGTCGAGGGCCTGACCAAGTCGTTTGGCGAGGTGCAGGCGCTGCGCGGCATCGACCTCGCGGTGCCGCGCGGCACTGTCCTCGGCGTTCTGGGGCCGAACGGTGCGGGAAAGACAACCGCGGTCCGCATCCTGACAACCCTCCTGCGACCGGACAAAGGCCGGGCCACCGTCGAGGGCCGCGACGTCGTCCGGGAGGCCGCCGCCGTGCGCCGGCTCATCGGTCTGTCCGGGCAGTCGGCGGCAATTCAGGAAGAACTGACCGGCAGGGAGAATCTCGAGATCATCGGGCGGCTGTTCCACCTGAGCTGGAAGGATGCCCGTCACCGCGCGACTGAGCTGCTGGCACAGTTCGAGCTGACCGACGCTGCCGACCGGCCGGCCAAGAACTTCTCCGGCGGCATGCAGCGCCGGCTGGACCTCGCTGCCAGCTTGGTCGGTCAGCCGAAAGTCCTGTTCCTGGATGAGCCGACCACCGGACTCGACCCTCGGTCCAGGCTCGGGATGTGGGACATCATCCGCTCCCTGGTAGCGGGCGGGACGACGACGCTGCTGACGACCCAGTACCTCGATGAGGCTGACGAGCTGGCTGATGAAATCGTGGTCATCGATCACGGCCTGGTCATCGCGGCCGGGACAGCGGAAGAGCTCAAGAGCCGCGTCGGCGGAGACGTGCTCGAGTTCACCGTGCCGGACCGCTCCCGGATCAGCGACGCGGTGACGGCCGTCGCGAGCGTGGGCGACGGCGAGCCGCACGCGGACAAGGAGACCGGCGTGGTGAACGTCGGCGTTGGCGGCCGGGGTTCTGACGCGCTCGTCGAATCGGTCCGGGCGCTGGACGAAGCTGGAGTGCGGACCCATGGCCTCGCGTTGCGCCGGCCATCGCTGGATGATGTGTTCCTGGCACTGACCGGGCATGCCGCCGAGGAAGAAGTCGCAGCTAGCAACGGCCGCCGCGGCCGCCGCAAGCGCACCACCAAAGACACAGCGAAGGATGCGTCATGACTGCCGCAGTTGCCCTGCCAAAGGCCCCGAGCGACGATCCCGGCCTGCTGGTCCGGGCTCGCTGGGCAGTGAGCGACACCCTCACGATTACCCGCCGGAACCTGATGGTCTGGACCCGGGTGCCGGCGTACCTGGTCTTCACCGTGGTCCAGCCCGTGATGTTCGTGCTGATGTTCCGCTATGTCTTCGGCGGCGCGATCAACGTGCCAGGACATCTGTCCTATGTGGAATTCCTGATGCCGGGGATCTTGGCGCAGACTGCGGCGTTCGCGACCGTCGGTACCGCGATCTCATTGGCGCAGGAGCTGCAGAAGGGCGTTATCGACCGGCTTCGCTCTATGCCGATGGCACGATCGGGGGTGCTGGCCGGCCGGCTGGTGGCCGACACCGGGCGGATGCTGGTGACGGTTCTGATAGTCGTGGGCGTTGGCTATGCCGTCGATTTCCGCTTCCTCAACGGGTTCGGTCCGGCCGTCCTGATGATCGTGCTGGCGATGGTGTTCGGGGTTGCGATGTGCCTGATCTCGGCCTACACCGGCCTGGCCATCAAGGACGAGGAATCAGTCCAGGCGTTCGGGCTGATCTGGCTGTTCCCGCTGACGTTCCTCAGTTCCGCGTTCGTGCCGGTCTCCTCGATGCCGGGCTGGCTGCAGGCTTTCGCCAACAACCAGCCGGTGACATTCGTCATCGACACCATGCGTGCACTTGCGCTCGGCGGTCCGATCGAAGCGAACCTGTGGAAGACCGCCGCCTGGCTAGCCGGGATCTTCCTTGTTTTCGCGCCGCTCGCCGTCCGCGCCTACAAGCGGGCGAGCTGACGACGCCAACACCCTGAGCAGGAGACCCGTCATAGGGGGAACGACGTGAACGGAGCGCAGGCCGTCGCCCGCACGCTCGCGGATTGCGGCGTGACCACGTGCTTTGCCAATCCCGGCACCTCGGAGATGCATTTCGTCGCGGCGCTGGACACGGTTCCGGAACTGCACGGCGTGCTGTGCCTGTTCGAGGGCGTAGCGACCGGCGCGGCGGACGGCTACGGCCGGATGACCGGGCACCCGGCCGGCGTGCTCATGCACCTCGGACCCGGCCTGGCGAACGGGCTGGCCAACCTGCATAACGCGCGCCGGGCCCGAACGCCGCTGCTCGCGATCGTCGGCGACCACGCTACTTATCACAAGCGCTTCGACGCGCCGCTGGAATCGGATATCGACGCCCTGGCGGGCTCGGTCTCCGGCTGGGTCAGGCGGACTACCCGCAGCGCGGAGGCAGGCTCCGACACCGCCGAAGCTGTTGCCGCTGCGCTGCGCGCGCCTGGACAGATCGCCTCGCTGATCCTGCCCGCCGACGTTACCTGGACCGACGGCGGCGAGGCTGGCACCCCGATCGCCCCGCGACGGCCGTCACTGGTGCCGGACGAAGCGATCAAGCAGGTGGCGACCGTGCTGCGGAGCGGGGAGCCGGCCGTGATCCTGCTCGGCGGCACCGGGCTGCGCCGTCCTTCGCTTGATGCGGCCAGCCGTGCAGCGGCGGCGACCGGGGCGCGGCTGTTCGCCGAGACGTTCCCGGCGAGACACGAGCGAGGCGCGGGGATCCCCGCAGTCGACCGGCTCGCCTACCTGGTCGAGTTCGCGGCTCATCAGCTGGCTGGCACGCGCCACCTGATCCTGGCAGGCGCGGACGCACCGGTGTCGTTCTTCGCCTACCCGGACAAGCCCGGTACGCCAGTCCCGGCGGACTGCCGGGTGCACGTGCTCGCCGAGCCCGGCGATGACGTTCCCGGCGCGCTGGCCGCGCTCGCCGATCTCGTTGCCGCTGGCGAAGCGCCACGCCTGCAGCAGCCGGAGCGACCCGCGTTCGGAGAAGGCGAGCTCAGCGCCCAGGTTGCCGCCAGCGTCATCGGCGCGCTGCTTCCCGAGAGCGCGATCGTCTGCGACGAGGCCAACACGTCGGGGATCTGGCTGCCGGCCGCAACCGCAGGCGCGCCGCCGCACGACTGGCTCAGCCTGACCGGCGGCGCAATCGGCCAGGGCCTGCCGCTGGCAACCGGAGCGGCCCTGGCCTGCCCAGACCGGCCGGTCCTGGCGCTCGAAGCGGACGGCAGCGCGATGTACACAGCATCAGCGCTGTGGACGCACGCGCGCGAGCAGCTCGACATCACGACGGTCATCTTCAGCAATCGCGCGTACGCGATCCTCACCATGGAACTCGAGCGGACCGGTGCCGCCACGACCGGCACTACGGCGCGCGATCTGCTCGATCTGTCCAGGCCGGACATCGACTTCACCGCGCTAGCGGCCGGGATGGGTGTGCCCGCCAGCCGAGCGACGACGATAGCCGAGTTCGCTGCTCAGTTGCGGCGCGCCTTCGCAGAGCCCGGACCGCATCTCATCGAGGCAGCGCTGCCGCCGCGCGGCTGATTAGCCGCGCCGCGAATTACCCAGGCTGCGGGATAGCTGCCGCTCGCGCGTCACGATTGGTTTACCTACCTTCCCTAGCGTCTTTGCCATGGATGATTCCGGCATGTTTGGAGGCGGCCGCGCAGCCGACAGCTCTGACGGCGGCCTCAGCAGGCGCACTTTCCTCAGTGGCGTTGTCGTTGTCGGCGCCGCAGTCGGGCTGACCGGCGTGGCCGAAGGTGCCATCGCTGCGCAGCCGGCACTTGCGGCGCCCCCGACACCGCCCACCGGACCGCCGACCACGACTCTCCCGCTGCCGACAACAACTGCCCCCGAGCAGATCTGGCTGACCTGGGGCAATAACCCGGCTAGCGACGTCACCGTCTCCTGGCTCTCGCCGGGTGAGGTGCCGATGCCCGCCCCGGCCCTGAGCTGGTCCCGCTGGCCGATCACCGCGACAAATCCGGGCCGGTCCGTCCAGCTTCCGGCGCCGCAGCCGCTCAACGTGACGCAGCGGTACCCGCAGGCATCGAGCGTCTCGTTCACCGACGGGCTCAACGCTCAGACCACGTACTACTACCACGTGGAACTGCGCGAGCTCGAGCCTGGCACGACGTACTACTACCAGGTCAGCGACGGCGCGACGCCGACGCCGTCGGCGGCCGGCGCGAGCTTCACGACCGCGCCGCGGGGACGCGCGAAGTTCCGCTTCTCCAGCTACGGCGACCTCGCCACCCCGTCGTATGACCTCAACGCGTCCGGCAACCAATGGCACGAGTCCTGCGACAACTCCTACTACGCGGTCAGCGCGATCGAGAACCCGGGCGACGGCAACGGCCCGCCACTGTTCCACCTGCTCAACGGCGACCTGTGCTACGCCAACCTGGACATCTTCAACGCGCCCGGCGTGTGGCGCGACTTCGGCGTCAACGTGTCCCGCTCGGCGAAGAACCGCCCGTGGATGCCCGCGCTCGGCAATCACGAGACCGAGTTCGGCACCTGCAACCATGCGGGCCAGCAAGGCGACGCCCCCGGCGGCATCTCAGCACAGGGCGCGGCCGGGAACTACTGGAACGGCCCGTACGGCTACGGCCACTACCTCAGCCGCTTCCTGCTGCCGGACAACGACGTGACCAACTGGGACGGCAACCGGCTGCGCGGCAACTTCTACTCGTTCCAGGTCGGCACCGTTATGTTCATCTCGCTCGACGCCGACGACGTCATCTACCAGGACGGCGCGTCGGCCTACCTCAACGCGGCTCCCAACGCGGCAGACGAGGCCACTTCCTCCGGTGCGGCCATCCCCAACGGCACGGTGACCTACAACCACGGCTACACCGGCGAGCTCGCCGTCAATGCCGCGGACTACTCCCTCGTCCCGGACTTCAGCAGCGGAACGCCGAACCTCCAGTGCATCTGGCTCGAGCGGACGCTGCGTGAGGCGCGCCAGGACCCTAGCGTCGACATGATCGTCGTGTTCATGCACCAGTGCGCGATGTCCACTTCGGTTCCCGGCAACGGGTCCGACCTCGGCATCCGCCAGGCCTGGCTGCCGCTGTTCGACCGGTACCAGGTCGACCTGGTGCTGTCCGGGCACGAGCACGACTACGAGCGCAGCTATCCGGTCCGCGGCTATGACGCGGACTACCAGGGCTGGGTCGCCTCGCCGAACCCGGACCAGACGCTGAACGAGGCCGTCAACACGCGCCGTCCGCACGTCGCGACTACGACGCCGGTCAGCTACAGCGGCCAGCAGGCGTGGGACACCGAGCAGGGCACTGTGTTCCTGGTGCTGGGCGGCGGCGGGACCGACGGCCCGACCAACACCTACGGCGTCGACGCGGCGACCAGTCTGCCGCAGGCGAAGGTCATCACCGAGCGCAACGCGATCAGCGGCTCGGAGGCGACCGGCTTCACCCGCAACTCGGCTGACTCGCGCGAGGACGCGCCGTGGTCGGCGGCTACCAACGCTGGCGACGCCTACGGGTACGCGATCTTCGATGTCGACCCCGGCCAGCGCCCCGGCGACACGACGATCACCTTCAAGTATTTCGCCGTCCCGGCGGTCTCCGACGAGACCGGCCCGCTGCACACCGGCACGACCACGCTGCCCACGGCGCCGTTCGAGACCTTCGTTTTCGGCCGTGGCATCTCGCGCCAGCGGCAGCCGTGGCGCGACCACGACAAGAAGGCAGTCCCGGCGGCTACCGCGTAGTGCCGGCTGAGGTCAGCGTGTACGAGCCCGTTCCCGTCATAGTCCTGATAGGGGCGGGAACGGGCTCGTATCGCCGCACGGGACCTCACGTTACGGTTCGGCTATGACGCGGCTGCGCGCGATCCTGGTATCGGACACGCATTTGTCGCCGGA
>DATJNX010000055.1:0-79052 GCA_035507615.1 Streptosporangiaceae bacterium | reverse complement strand
CAACGGCGGCGCGATCGCGCTCGGTCACCCGGTCGGCAGCACCGGCTCCAGGCTGATCACGACGGCGCTGCACGAACTGGAACGCCGGGACGCCAGCACCGCGCTGATCTCGATGTGCGCGGGCGGCGCGATGGCTACCGCGACAATCATCGAGCGGATCTAGCAGCCGTCACTCTCAGTGAGATTCCCAGCACCTTCAGGGCTGTGATGCAGGTCACACTCGGACGAGTAACGCCGGCCGTGCCGCTATCGCTTTAGGCGGTGTTGTCAGCGGCCTCACTCCGTCGAAGGCCCAACCTGAAGGAGAACAATGCGTCTTCCAAAGTCTCTCGCGGTCCGCGTTGGCGCGGTTGCCGCCGCGGCAGCAATCGCGGCGACCGGCGCAACCGTAGCTGCCAGCGCCGCTAACGCCGCGACCGCCGCCCCGGCGAAGGTCACCACAGCGCTGTCTATCGCGAACACCACGCCCAAGGCCCACCGGCACCAGACAACGGCGATCGTCTACGGTCAGCTGACCGCTGTCAGCACGACGACTTCGCCGGTTCGCTTCAAGCGGGTGTTCCTGGAGCGCCAGGGTCCCAAGGGCCACTGGTTCGTCGTTCAGATCCGCCGGACTGGCCGCGCCGGCTGGGTCCGCTTCCGCGTGCACGTGCGCAAGGTCGCCGCCAGTTTCCGGCTGGTGTTCCGCGGCACGCCGAATTTCGCTAAGGCCGTGAGCGCGTCCGACACGATCGCACCGGCGAGCGCGTCCTAGCTCCAGGAGGAGCACGGCACCGGCGGGCGTTGCGATTTGGCAGAGATGTCCCGCGACTGCCCGCCGGTGTGCGACCCTTACTGCCGCAATGGCGAGTCAGATCAATGTGCTCGACGATGCTCTGGCCAGGGCGAGCAACGGTGATGAAGCCGGGTTTCTGGAACTGTGGCGAGCCCTCCAGCCCCGGCTGTTGCGGTTTCTCCGGGTCGTCGGCTGCGATGACCCCGACGACGTGGCGAGCGAGACCTGGCTCCAGGTCGTCAGGGACCTGAACAGGTTCTCCGGCGGTGAGGAAGACTTCCGGCGCTGGCTGTTCACCATCGGCCGGCACCGGGCCATCGATGCCGCACGGGCCAGGGCCAGGCGTCCGGTCGACCCCTCCGCCGCCGGCCTCGACATCCTGGCCGACAGCCAGCTTGTCGAGGACCAGGTGCTGGACGGCATGTCGATCCAGCAGGCGGTCGCCCTCCTTGCCGGGCTGTCCAGGGACCAGGCGGAGGCCGTCGCATTGCGGGTGATCGCCGGCCTGGACACCCCGGACGTCGCGAAAATCCTGGGGAAATCGGCCGGCGCGATCCGGGTGGCCTTGCATCGCGGCCTCAAGACGCTCGCCGCTGACCCGTCCGTGCGGGCGCTGGCCGGCCGGGCGGGACCTGATCAGGCCCGCTGGACGCTGGAGGAGGTGGACTGATGAG
This sequence comes from Streptosporangiaceae bacterium, assembly GCA_035507615.1. GTDB lineage: Bacteria > Actinomycetota > Actinomycetes > Streptosporangiales > Streptosporangiaceae > JAJYUU01. Next base: position 77,603 of record DATJNX010000055.1, on the reverse strand, counting down.
CTCCGATCTGACCGGCGGCGCTGACTCCGCCGATCCCGGCATCGATCAGCTGTTCCGTATCCTGACGGGCGGGCCGGCCGAGGGCGAGCTGGCGGGCGAGCAGGATGCCCTCGCCATGTTCCGGGCGAACGTCAGTCCGCTCGCCAGCCAAGGTCTTGTTAACGGCGCGACCGTGCCGTTCAGGCCGATCCAGGACGGGTCGATCCCGGCGGGCCGGCCGGCTAGCGAGCCGAAGCGGTCGGTCCGGCATCCGTTCCGGGCGCCTGCGCGCTGGGGGCTCAGGCTGGGTGTGGCCGGCGTCATCGCGATCGCCGGCGGTACGGCCGCAGCCGCCTATGCGGCAGTCCTCCCTGCGCCCGTCCAGAATCTCGCGCATCAGCTCCTCGGGGGCATCGGAGTGCCGGACGCGCACCATCGCCAGCACACCGGGTCATCGCGAGGCCACGGCCATCAGATAGGGGCGTCCGGGAGTCATTCCAGCACGGCTCCGGGCCGGTCAGCGCGTCCGAGCCAGGGAGTGAAGCCCAGCCCGTCTGTGCACGCGTCAGTCAAACCGAGTACCTCGCCGAGAGTTTCTCCGTCTCCGTCTCCCTCGACGACGACCGGGTCAGCGGTCCTGACCGCATCTGCTCCCAGCACGAACATCCCGGCCGGCACCGCGCCGGTCATCAACGGTCAGCTGACCAGGTCCGGAACCGGCATTCCGGGCGTCACCGTCACGCTGATCGAGCGGCTTACCGGCCAGCTACTGTGGCACGTTGCCGGGACAGGCCAGACAGATCCGGCCGGGAACGTGACTGTTACCGGCCCGCCGCTCACCCAGAACGCGGTGTTCCGGCTGCGGTTCCCCGGCGGCGTGCACAGCACCGGTGTGCTGGTCACGGTCACACCGCAGGTCGACGTGGTGCTCACGCCGGGTGCGTCAGCGCTGCGGGACCTGCTCACGGTGACTACGCAGTACGCCCGCGCCGGCAATGTGGTCTGGCTCGAGGTCCAGTCCGCCAACGGTACCTGGGTTAAGCTGCGGAAGAAGCGGCTGAACGCCGACGGGAAGACCTGGTTCATCCTCAGCGGCAAGCGGTTGAAGAATAAGACGGTCGAGGTACTGCTGGTCGCAACCATCAGGCACGCATCGGCAGTAAGCAACACAGCGATCGTGCCCCCGCCGACCTGACGGCCTCAGAGGTCAGCGGTGACCAGGCGGTACCCCAGGTCAAGCTCCTCACGGGCCAGCAAGTCAGCGTGTTCGTCATGCCAGCGGCCGGAAGCCAGGTCCGCTTCGAGGCGGGCCAGGCCCGGCTGGAGCAGGGCCGGGTCGGCCTTGGCAAACAGGGACATGCCAGCTTGCACGGCGGCATCCAGGTAGGCCTCGGGCCGCCGCCAGAACGCGGCGCCGAAGCCGTCGGTGCAGTCGTACGGCACCGGCACCGGCTCGACGAGCGGCTCATCAAGAAGCCTGGTCAGCTGCGTGATCGGCACGGCCAGCGCGGCATCGACCGTCCGAGCCTCGGGCAGGTACTCGGCAAGCAGCCAGAACGCTGAGCCGATCACATCGGCGTCCCACGTCAGGAAGACCAGGCGCCGCCTGGCCACGCGGCGCATCTCGGCGAGGCCGGCCGCCAGGTCAGTCCAGTGATGAATGGTCAGCACCGCGAGCGCGGCATCTGCGCAGTCGTCCCGGAGCGGAACGTGCTCGGCGACAGCCTGGATGGCGGGCGCGGAACCGGGCGGGCGCTGGGCGATCATGACCGGGCTAGGCTCGATCGCCGCGATGGTCTCGACTGGCTCGTAAGAGCCCGTTCCCGCCCCGATGTTGATCACCGTCGCATTGCCGGCGAGCGCAGCCCAGATGGTCGCAGCGATGCGCGGGTCTGCCTGCCGGGTCGCACTGTAAGTGCGGCCGAGTTCGTCGTAGAGCACCCTGGCGATCATCGCATGCCGACGGGCAGCTCGGTTGAGTCGATATAGCGGACCTGGCCATACCGGGTCTTAACCACTCCGGTAACCGAGCGGATGACCATCTCGTGGCAGACCGCGATGAGCGATCCCTGACCGGCCACGCTGTCTGCCGCCCGGCGGAGCGTGGCAGCGGCACGGCGACGCACCGATGACAGCGGCTCCCACACGCGGCGCTCGCCGGGCGGCCACTCGCCGCCGCAACTGTCGAAGTCAGCGACGAGCGCTCGCACGTCGGCAACGTCGTGCCAGCTGAAGGTGTCGTCCGGGAGCCACTCATGCAAGTCAAGCTCGACGTCGATGGCTAGGCCGACCCGGCACGACACAGCGCTCGCGGTCTGCATGGTGCGAGTGAACGGCGACGAGAGCAGCTTGGCCGCGCCGACGCCTGCAAGCTGTTCCCCGGCAGCGTTGGCCTGCTCAAAGCCGAGAGGGGTAAGCGGCGCCAGGTCGGCCAGTTTCCCCGGCCAGCGCCGCCGCTGGATCGCGTCATAGTCGGCCTCGCCGTGCCGGACCAGGTAAATCCCTGTCATGCCGGTCGCTGTAGCTCCGATCATCAGGTGCCGTGAAGTGCGCGCGCCCGCGCGGTGGCGGCCGCGATGCAGGCGGTGAGAACCGGTAGTACGCCGAGAGCCACCGTCAGCGAGGTCGCCGACGCGAGCTGTCCGATGATCGGCGGCCCGAAGACGAAGCCTGCCCAGCCCCACGCCGAAACCATAGCGATCGCGGTTCCAGGGCTGATCCCCGGTAGTCGCCCGGCCGCGCTGTTGACGGTCGGGATGACCAGCGCGAGCCCGATCCCGAGACAGCCGAACCCGGCGATGACCGCGGCGCTGCGGTCGGCGACGAGCCCGGCTGTGAAACCCGCCGTGGCCACCACAGCCAGCGCCGGGAGTAGGCGCTCGCGCCGGAACTTGCCGAGCAACCGGTTGCCGGACAGCCGGACGACGACCATTGCCAGCGCGAATCCGGTGTAGCCAAGACCCGCGGCTGCAGCGCCGATATGGAGCGATCCGCGAAGGTAGACCGACGCCCAGTCTGCACTCGCGCCTTCACACAGCATCGACGCGAACGCGATAGCGCCGAGTATCAGCACCGGCCGGGACAGGCGGATCGCGAAACCGCTGGCCGGGTTACTGCGGCCGGCCATTCCGGTCTGCCGGGACGGGTGTGGAGGAGCCTGCTGGTCCTGTCTCGCCGGGGCGGGGTCGGCCAGCATTCGTCTGGTGAGCCAGCCGGTGATAGCCAGCACCGGCACCGCTAGCAATAGCAGTTGCCGGGTTAGCGAGAGTCCGGCTGCAACGCCGAGCGCGCCAACGCCGGCGCCGGCAAAGGCGCCGATGCTCCAGCAGGCATGGAAACCAGACATCAGCGGCCGTCCGGCGGCGCGCTCCACGGTCACCGCCTGCGTGTTCATCGACACGTCGAGCGTGCCCTGGAAAGCTCCCCAGGCAAACAGCGCCGCGAACAACGCTGGTAGCGAACCGGCCAGTCCGACCAGTGGTCCGGCGAGGCAATAGCCGAGCAGGCTGATCTGCACCATGCGCTTGCTGCCCGCCTTGGGCAGGACGCGGGCCACGATCAGCATCGCGGCTACCGAACCGACCGGAGCTCCGAGCAGCGCCAGGCCGAGCGATCCGTCGGTCAGCCCTATGTGGTCTTTGACCTGCGGGATATGCGCGGTCCAGGAGGCGAACAGCAGCCCGTGGCTGACGAACGCCGCCACTGTTGCCGCGCGCTGCGTGCGGGAAGTGGCGTTGCCGGCGCCAGGCAGCGGCCGCGCTACAACCGGGCTAGGCACACTCGACCTGCAGGCCAGCGGCCCGGAGCGAGCCCACGACGTCGGGCGGTGCATCAGTATCGGTGATGATCACGTCAACGTCGGTGGCTGCGCACACTACGGCCAGGGCTGTCTGCCGGAACTTCGAGCTGTCTGCTGCGACGATCACCCTCGCGGCGGACCGCACCATGGCCTGCTTCACCTCGGCGTCGCCCAGGTTGTGCGTGGTTACCTGCCCGTCGGCGAGGCCGCAGCAGGTCAGCACCGCGGTGTCGAATCGCAACGCGCTGATAGAGGCGAGCGCGAGCGGTCCGACCATGGCCAGCTCGCCGGCCCGCGTCTCGCCGCCTGGCATCAGCAGCCGCACCGACTCGCTCGCCGACAGCGCGGAGGCCGCGTGCAGCGACATCGGCATCACGGTCAGCCGCCGTCCCGCGAGGGCGCGGCCGACCAGGACCGCCGTAGTGCCGCTGTCGAGCAGGATGGCTTCGCCATCGCGAAGCCGGTCGGCTACCGCGGCGGCGATGCGCCCCTTAGCGCCGGCCCGCTCCAGCACCCGAAGCGCGAACGGCAACTCCTCGCCGCGCATGAGCAGGCTGATCGCGCCGCCGCGGACCCGTCGCGCCATGCCCATGGCCGCGATCCGGTCGAGGTCGCGGCGGATCGTCATCTCGGCGGTCCCGAACTCGGCAGCCATCTCCGCAATGTCAAGGCGCCCATCGCGCTGCAGGATCTGAACGAGTGCCGTCAGCCGCGCGGTCCCGTCCATGCAACTAACAGTACATAAGTAGTGTGCTTTCGCACAAAACCAATGTGCGTTGTGGCTCTGACCTGCGATCTCATTCAGCGCTGCGGGACACCTGAAACATGACGCTTACGTCAAGGTTAGAGTTGGGGCTAGCACTCGAAGCAGCGCGGCGGGATGAGGAGTACGCATGGCGGTCGAGGAACAGACCCTCGAGGTAATCCCCGCCCCGGACAGCCGGGGCAAGCACTACAAGTGGATCGCGTTGTCGAATACGACTCTCGGCATCCTGATGGTGACCATCAACCAGTCGATCCTGCTGATCTCGCTGCCAGCATTGTTCCGGGGGATCGACCTGAACCCGCTGGAGTCGTCGAACACCTCCTATTTCCTCTGGGTGTTCATGGGCTTCATGCTGGTCACGGCTGTGCTGGTCGTCAGCCTCGGCCGAGTCGGCGACATCTACGGCCGGGTCAAGATGTACAACCTCGGCTTCGCGGTCTTCACGCTCTTCTCGATCCTGCTGTCGGTGACGTTCCTGACCGGCGTGAGCGGCGCGATGTGGATCATCATCATGCGTGTCTTCCAGGGCGTCGGAGGCGCTCTGCTGTTCGCGAACTCCACCGCGATCCTCACCGACGCGTTCCCGCCGGACGAGCGCGGCAAGGCGATGGGGATCAACGGCGTCGCGGCCGTCGGCGGCTCGTTCCTCGGACTGATGCTCGGCGGCGTCCTCGCCCCGATCGAGTGGCGCCTGGTTTTCCTGGTGTCGGTTCCGTTCGGCCTGTTCGGGACCGTATGGGCGTACCTGAAGCTCAAGGACAACGGGATCCGCATCCCGGCGAAGATCGACTGGATCGGCAACACGCTGTTCGCGGTCGGCCTGATCTCGATTCTGACCGGCATCGTCTACTCGCTGCTGCCGTACGGCGGGCATCCGACCGGCTGGACCAACCCGTACGTGCTTGCCGCGATCTTCGGCGGTATCGCGGTCCTGGTGCTGTTCGCCTGGGTCGAGACCAAGGTCCCGGCTCCGATGTTCCGGCTGAGCTTGTTCCGGATCAGGGCGTTCACTGCCGGAAACATCGCGGGCCTGCTCGGCGCGCTGGGCCGGGGCGGCATCCAGTTCATGCTGATCATCTGGCTCCAGGGCATCTGGCTGCCACAGCATGGCTACAGCTTCAGCCAGACTCCACTGTGGGCGGGCATCTCGATGATTCCGCTGACGGTTGGCTTCCTGATCGTCGGCCCGCTGGCCGGCTGGCTATCGGACCGCCACGGCGCAAGACTGTTTGCGACCAGCGGGCTGATCGTCTCTGGCGTCAGCTTCCTGCTGCTCGAAACGCTGCCGATCGACTTCAGCTACATCTGGTTCGCGTTGCTGATCTTCCTGTTCGCGGTCGGAATGGGGCTCTTCTTCTCGCCGAACCAGGCCAGCGTCATGAACAGCCTGCCGCCCGACCAGCGCGGCGCTGGCGCGGGCATGCTCAACACATTCCAGAACTCGGCCACGGTGCTGTCGATGGGCTTGTTCTTCACGATCGTCACGCTCGGACTGGCCTCGCGGCTCCCTTCGCACCTGTACAAGGGCCTGGTCAGCCAGGGCGTGAATCCGGCGGCCGCGCACTTGGTCGCGAGCGAGCCGCCGATCGGCAGCCTGTTCTCGGCGTTCCTCGGCTACAACCCGATCAAGGAACTGCTCGGGCCGACCGGCGCGCTGAAGCAGCTTCCGGCCAAGCAAGCCGCTTACATCACCGGGCGGTCGTTCTTCCCGCACCTGATCGAGGAACCGTTCGCGGGCGGGCTGCACCTGGCGTTCACGTTCGCCGCGATCGCCACGCTTATCGCGATCATCGCCTCCGCCTTGCGCGGGAAGCGCTACGTCCACGGCGGTAGTGTCGTGGTAGACGCGGAAGCGCCGGTCGACGCGGTCGCTGGGGAGATGATTGCCTACCCAGTGGACGCGGAGCTGGCCGGGGAGCCGGGAGCTGTCGGCGAGAGCCGTTAATCATGACTGGAAGCGCACGTCGGGCCGCGATGACAGATTCGCCTGCCGTCCCAGCGGGCGATAGCCGGGACGAGCACCTGCTGGGCATCGGCGCGGCTGCGCAGAAGGCAGGCGTGTCGCAACGTGCGCTGCGCTATTACCAGCAGCTCGGCCTGATCACGCCATGCGCCAGTACGCCGGGCGGATTGCGGCGCTATTCCGAGGATGATCTCGCCCGGGTAGCCCGCATCCGCCAGCTCCAGCAGTTGCTCGGCCTCAACCTCGACGAGATCGCCGTGGTCCTCGGGGGCGAGGACCGGATGGCCGAGATCAGGCTCGCGTACCAGGACGAGGGAACTAGCCGTGATAAGCGACAGGCCCTGCTTCGTGAGAGCCTAGACGTGCAGCGAGTCCTGCGTGCCACCGTCGAGGCCAAGCGGCAGGGGATCGAGGGGTTCCTGGCCGACCTGGACGCCCGCATCAGCAAGACGCAAGCGTACCTGGACCAGATGGAAGCCCCCGCCGCGGCGCGAGAATCAGACGCTGTCGGCGGCGCCCGCAGGCGTTAATCCTGAAGTTTGCCATGCAGACCCGTGCCCGGGCTCAGGCTGACAAGGAGCGTCCCATGTTCATGCATGTGCGTAATATCCCGACCCGAGCAGCGACCGGCGCCTACGTGCTTCATTCCGGCATCAGCAAGTGGAGCGGGAGTGAGGAACAGGCGAAAGGCGTGCACGCCATGGCGTCCGGCGCGTTCCCGTTCCTGGCCAAGGTGCCGCCAGCCACGTTCCTGAAGGCGCTGTCGGTGGCGGAGATCGCCACCGGAACTGCGCTGCTCACCCCGGTAGTTCACAACAAGGTCGCGGGTGCCGCCCTCACCGCGTTCGCCGGCGGCTTGCTCACCATGTACCTGCGCACGCCTGCACTGCACGAGCCGGGCAGCGTCTGGCCATCCCATGCGGGTATCGCGGTCAGCAAGGACGTCTGGATGCTCGGCATCGGCCTCGGCCTGCTCACCGAAAGCCCGTGACCGGCGGGGTTACGCCCGGGCCAGCACCACCGCGTACACGCCACCTTGCCGGACGTCGGCAATCCGCCAGCCGGCCGGCTGGGCAAGCCCGGCGAGCTCGTCCGGCGACATCGCCAGCCAGTCGAACCAGCTGCTCGCTAGCTGCTGGTAACGGACCCGCAGGGTGAGCTGGCCGGCCATCCGGCCGCGCTGGCGGTTCCGCTGGTGGTAGCGCAGGTGGACCGGATTGTCAGTCTCATACACGTCAAGGCAGGTGCCGACGATCACGCCGCCCGGCCGCAGCAGGTCGCCCAGTGCGGCCAGGTAGGTTCCGGCCGCGTCAGCCGAGCCCAGCAGCCCTAGGTTGTTTCCGAGCATGAGCGCGGTATCGAAGGTCGTGGCCAGCCCGTCGGCCGCGGCCTGTTCGACAGTGCCGGTGTAGACATTCCGTACGCCGCGGCGACGACATGTCTCCGCGGCTCCTGGCGACACGTCGAGCGCGACCACGTCACGGCCGTGTTCCTGGAGTACGAGCGATGCCCTGCCCGCCCCCGCGCCCACATCGAGGACCCGTCCGTGCGAGCGGTCCAGTGCCCACATGTCAATCTCGCCGAGCCCGGCCAGGTAGTCGAGCCCGTCGAGCGAGACGTAACCGTCGTCGCGTTCGATGACGACCGGACTGGGGTTGTCCGTTAGCCGGTCTAGCAGGGCTCGCCCGAATGCGTCGCCCGGTTCTGGCTGGCCCGCAATCTCCTCCATGCGGCTAAGTTAAATCCAGTCGGCGTATCGGGGCCAGGCGAGCAGGGTGTCGACGACTTCGGGTGCCGTGTCAGCGTCCGGCGTCGCGGAGAGCGTGAACCGGCCCCGGTAGAACAGCACTGGATCGCCCGGCGCGGTGTCTCCGAATTCGGTAACCCGCGCAGTGACGATGAAGTGATCACCGGCTTCGTGCACCGTCTCGACCACGCACGAGGCCCAGGCCAGCACTCCGTCCAGGATTGGTGCGCCGTTACCGGCCGGCGCCCAGCTCACCCCGTCGAACTTGTCGGCTGCCGTCACTCCGAACTTGCGGGCCAGGTCGCGCTGCTCCGCAGCCAGTATGTTCACGCCGAGCTGGCCGATCCGCGCGATGCGCGGCCATGTCCCCGACGTCTTGCTCGGACAGAACAGCACCAGCGGCGGGTCGAGCGAGAGCGCGGTGAAGGCCTGGCAGGCGAATCCGGCCGGCTCCCCTTCGTGCATGCCGGTGATGACGGTCACGCCGGTGGCGAAATGACCGAGTACCTGGCGGAAACGCTGCGGGTCTGGCTCGAACGACGGCAGGTCCATGCACCTAGTGTCCCGTCCGGCCGCCGCGGCCACGCGTGCCGGGCTCAGTGAGCGGGACCAGAACTGAACACGTGCCCCCACAGGCTGACCGCGGTGCTCTCCCGGCTGACCCAGGTGCTGTCGTCCACCACGCGTCCGCCAGTCCCGTACTCGATGTCGAACCCGCCTGGTGTCCGCAGGTAAAACGAGACCATCAGGTCGTTGGCGTGACGACCCAGCGTTGAGCTGATCGTCGCCTTGCGGCGGATGGACCGGTCCAGCGCCCGGCCCACGTCGTCCAGGGTGGCGACCTCGACCATGAGGTGCACTATCCCGGCAGCCGGATTCATCGGAGCCAGCGCGAGCGAATGATGCCGCGGGCAGCAGCCGAGGAAGCGCATCCATACTTGCTGGCCGGGTTTGCCGAAGAACTCGCCCGGCATTCGCATGGAGTCCCTGAGCCGGAAGCCAAGCAGTCCGGTATAGAACGCCAGCGTCTCCTCGCCAGCGGCGGCGGGCAGGACGACGTGCCCGAGCCCCTGATCGCCGGTGACGAACTCGTTCCCGTACGGGCTGATGGCGGGCCGGTTATCGAGCGCGGCGCCGCAGAAGATCTCCAGAGCGTTGCCGGACGGATCCTCAGCATGCAGCAACTGGCCGACCCGCCGGTCCGCGAGTTCAGCCGCGTCGCCGTGCTTCACCGGAACGCCAGCAGAAGCCAGACTGTCCGCCACCACGGCCAGTGCGCGCTCGTCAGCGACTTCCCAGCCGGTCGCGATCAGCCGGTCTTGCTCACCAGGCACGATGACGAGCCGGGCCGGGAAGTCATCCATCCGCAGGTAGACCGCGTCCGGATCGGGCCCGCGGCCCTCGGTCATGCCCAGCACCCTGGTGCCGAACTCGCGCCAAGCCCCCGTGTCGGCCGAGCTAACCCGCAGGTAGCCAAGCGAGCTAATCGGGCCGGTCATGCCGCACCGCCAGCCAGGAACCGCAGCGACAGGTCGTTGAATTCGTCGAACTTCTCGAGCTGGGCCCAGTGCCCGCAGCCGCCGAAGACGTGCAGCTGAGCGCGCTTCAGCTGCTTGAGCGCGATCAGCGCCCCGTCGAGCGGGTTGACCCGGTCCTCGCGACCCCAGATCAGCAGCGCCTCGTGCTTGACCCGGTGCGCCTCCCGCCAGAGCATGCCGTCCTCCGCGTGCTCGCCGAAGAACGAGGCGCCCATCGCGGCCATTCCGGCCAGCGCTTCAGGGCGGCTGGCGACTGCGAACCGCTCGTCGATCAGCTCGTCGGTGACAAGCCGCTGGTCGTGCACCATGATTCTGAGGAACGCCGCCATCTTTTCCCTGCTCGGGCCTGGCGGGGCGGCGAACTCCATCAGCCGCCGGACGCCTTCGGTCGGATCCGGCGCGAGGACGTTCAGCGTCAGCCCGCCTGGTCCCATCAGGACTAGCCGGCCTACCCGGTCCGGGTAGTCCAGCGCGAACCGCAGCGCTGTGCCGCCGCCGAGCGAGTTGCCGACGACGTGGGTCCTGGCCACGCCGAGTTCGTCCAGCAGGCCAGCCAGCGCGCCCGCGGCCACCGTGAAGAAGTGGCCGGTAGCCGGGCGAGCGGCCGACCCGCCGTAGCCCGGCAGGTCCATCATCACCGCGCGGAACCGCTTGGCGAACACGGGCATGTTCCTGCCGAAGTTGCTCCACGACGAGGCGCCCGGCCCGCCGCCATGCAGCAGGACGACAGTGTCGGCGTCGCCCCGCCCGGTCCCGGCGTCGCCAGCGGAAGCCGGGCCGGAGTCGTAATACCGGACGGGGAGCCCGTCAATCACCGCGGCGTGGCCAGTCGATAGAACGTCAGCGTCGGACACCGCTGCCTCCGAAGTGTCGCTCAGAGCATCGCATCTGCCGGGACCGGCAGGCCGAACTCGCCGCCGCCGAACATCGTGAGCGCCCGCTCCGGGTCGTTGATCGCGTGTACCCGGCCGGCGTGCGCGTCCCGCCAGAACCGCTGAATCGGCGTGCCGGTTTTCAGCGCCCGGCCGCCGGAGTTCTCGAACAGCTGGTCCACCGCCTTGATCGCCAGCCCGGTACCGCGGACCTGGTCGCGCCGCACGCGCAGACGCAGGTCGGTCGGGATCGGACGGCCCGCTCGCGCATGACCCATCAGCTCGGTCATGTTCCGCTCCAGCGCGCCCCACGCGTCGTCGATCTCGGCGGCCGCCTCGGCGACCCGCACCTGCGCGAACGGATCCTGGGCCGCCTTCTGGCCGATGTACGCGACCCGGACACGTTCCCTGGTGTAGGCAACATGCGCCTGGTACGCGCCGGTCGCCATTCCGATGATCGGAGTGGTGATCGAGTACGGGAAGACCGAGCCATACGGCAGCTTGTACAGCGGCGCGTGATTGAGTTCCTGGCCCGGTACGACGAGCTTGGACACATCGATGAAGCTGAGCGACCGGTGGGCCGGCACGAAAACACTGTCGACCACGATGTCGTTGCTGCCGGTGCCGCGCAGCCCGACTGTGTCCCAGACGTCCTCGATGGTGTAATCCGAGTGCGGGAGCAAGAACGTGCGGAAGTCGACTGGCCGGCTCTCCTCGTCGGTGACGATCTGGCCCAGCAGGACCCAGGTGGCGTGATCGCAGCCGGAGGAGAAGCTCCACCGGCCGCTGACCTGGTGCCCGCCGTCGACGATGACCGCCTTCCCGGTCGGCGCGTACGACGACGAGATCCTGGTGGCCTGGTCGGTGCCCCACACCTCCTGCTGCGCCTGCGGAGGGAAGAGGCCGACATGCCACGGGTGCACGCCGACCACTGACGACACCCAGCCGGTGGACCCGCACGCACTGGCGACGAGGCGGACCGCGGTATAGAAGGTGATCGGATCGGCCTCCATGCCGCCGAAGCTGGCAGGCTGGAGAAGGCGGAAAAACCCCGTTTCCGCCAAAGATTTGATGGACTCCGCAGGCACTACGCGGCCGTCCTCGGCTTCTTGCGCACGGTCGCGGAGCACCGGAAGGAGTTCGCGGACGGCCTCGATGACCTGATGTCCCACGTTCTCAGTCAATCCGGCTCCCAAGGCTACTGATGGCCGCACCGACAATACCCCTAGACTAGAACATGTTCTAGTCTTCTGGTAGCGGCCACGGTCTAGCTGCCGGTCAGGCGCGCGAGGGACGGCTGGGCTGGAGGAGTCATGAGCGACCGGAACGGAGTGCGGAGCATCGACGCGGGCGCGCCGCCGACCAGATTCGCCCGTGGCTGGCACTGCCTCGGCCTGGCCGCGCCGTTCCGGGACGGGAACCCGCACCCGGTCGAAGCGTTCGGTACCAAGCTCGTGGTCTTCGCCGGCGAGTCTGGCGAGTTGCGTGTCCTGGACGGGTACTGCCGGCACATGGGCGGTGACCTGAGCCGCGGGACGATCAAGGGCGACGCGATCGCGTGCCCGTTTCACGACTGGCGCTGGGGCGGCGACGGCAAGTGCGTGAAGATCCCGTATTCGCGCCGGGTGCCGGTGACCGCGCGCACCAGGTCCTGGCTGACCCTCGAGCAGAACCAGCAGTTGTTCGTCTGGAACGACCCGGAGGGCAACCCGCCGCCGCCGGACATCACGATCCCGCGGATCGAAGGCGCCTACTCCGGCGAGTGGTCGAACTGGACCTGGGACTCGCTGACCGTCGACGCGAACTGCCGCGAAGTCGTCGACAACGTCGTGGACATGGCGCACTTCTTCTACATCCACTTCGCGTTCCCGACCTACTTCCGGAACGTGTTCGAGGGCCACGTCGCTTCGCAGTACCTCAAGACCAGGTCGCGGCCTGACTACGAACCGGACGCGCGTCAGCCGAACGGGGCCACGACGGAGATAGGACTGGTGTCTGAGGCCGCCTACTACGGGCCGTCTTACATGATCGACTACCTGAACTACGACTACCACGGTGTGCCGATGGACGCCGTGCTGATCAACTGTCATTACCCGGTGACGCCGGAGCAGTTCGTGCTGCAGTGGGGCGTCATCGTGAAGAAGCTGCCCGGCCTGTCGCCGGAGCAGGCGGACAAGGTGGCCGGCAAGTTCGCCAAGTTCGTGGGGCTCGGGTTCCAGCAGGACGTCGACATCTGGACGCACAAGAGCCGGATCGACAACCCGCTGCTGTGCGCCGACGATGGCCCGGTATACCAGCTGCGCCGCTGGTACGAGCAGTTCTACCTGGACGTTGCCGAGGTCCCGGCTGACATGGTCGCGCGGCACGAGTTCGAGGTCGACACCACGCGGGCCGTGGAGGCGTGGGAGGCCGAGGTAGCCGCGAATCTGGCGGCCCGTCAGCCGGCCACGGCCGATCCTGACCCGGTGTGACGCCCACATGACGATGGTGCGGGCATGACCGATAGCGTCCGGACTGCCGGTGACTGGCAGGCGCTCCCCGGCGGGGCGGCGCGGCCGGACGAGCGGCTGTCCCGGTACTGCCCGGTGGAGTGTGCCCAGTGCGGCGCCGTCGTCCTCGCAGCCAAGTTCTCTAGTCAGCACACGAGCGTGCAGTGGGACGCTGCGGCAGTGCGCCAGTGCGCCGAGTTCACCCGGCGGAGAAAGGCTGGCGAGGAGACGCCCTTGATCGAGCGCTGCGACGCAATGCGCGGCAGCATCGAGCTCGCGGCGCTCGATGGCCGGCTGCCAGTGGCGCCACCTTGACAGCACCACCGCGGGCCTTCCATCAGCTCCGGGTGCAGGCCGTGATTCCGGAGACAGCGGAGGCTTGCTCGCTGGTTTTCGAGGTGCCGCCTGAGCTTGCTGCGACGTTCGCCTACCAGCCCGGACAGTTCCTGACGCTGCGGATTCCCAGCGATCGCGATGGCTCGGTGGCGCGGTGCTACTCGCTGTGCAGCTCGCCCCTGACTGGAGATCCGCTGACCGTCACGGTGAAGCAGACGGCGGGCGGCTATGCCTCGAACTGGATAGCTGCGAATGTCAACCCCGGCACGGTGCTGGACGTGCTGCCGCCGGCCGGCATGTTCGTGCCCTCGTCGCTCGACGACGACTACCTGCTGCTCGCGGCCGGAAGCGGCATCACGCCGGTGATGTCGATCTTGAAGTCGGTACTCGCCGGGGGGTCCGGCCGGATAGTGCTCGTGTACGCGAACCGGGATGAGCGGTCCGTCATCTTCGGCGCGGCACTGAAAGAGCTGGCTGCAAGTTCCGGGCCGCGGCTGCTGGTCGTGCACTGGCTCGATGTGCTGCAGGGGCTGCCCTCCGGCCCGGGACTGGTACCGCTGGTCCGGCCATTCCGGGCCTGCCAGATCTACGCGAGCGGTCCCGACCCGTTCCTCGCTGCCGTACGGGACGCTGCCAGCGCTGTCGGCGTGCCACCGCGCGGCGTCCGGGTCGAGCGGTTCCTGTCCCTGCAGCACAACCCGTTCGACGTGGCTGAGCCGGTCGCCGCCGGGGTGGCGGCCACACTCGAGGTGACCCTGGACGGCGAGACGACGTCGCTGGCGTGGCCGGCCGGCACGCGGATGCTCGACGTGCTGATCGGCGCGCAGCTAGATCCGCCGTTCTCCTGCCGGGAGGGCATCTGCGGAGCGTGCGCGTGCCAGCTGACCGGCGGCAAGGTGGAAATGGCCAGCAACGAGGTGCTCGACGACGCCGACATCGCCGACGGTTACATCCTGGCCTGCCAGTCGGTGGCTCTGACGCCCGAGGTCAGCGTCAGCTACGAGTAGATCTGCGCGCCGAGCATGATCACGAAGCATTTCGCCGTCGCCGCCGGGCGACGGTTTCGCTACGCCCTCATGAGCGAGGTCAGCCCTCACGCGGCCGGCCGAGGCGCGCGCCGTCCCCGCTCGAAGGCTTTCCTGATCGCGGTGTTGACGTAACCGGGGCTCTCGTTGATGTGCTGCCAGCCGAAGTGGACTACTTCGTATCCGGCGTCGCGTAGCAGCCTGTCCCGGTCAAGCTGCTGCACGGCACGGTTCGGGTCGCCGTACTTCATCCGGCCGTCGACTTCCGCCACAGTCCAGAATTGCCGCCACAGGAAGTCCACCCGGCCGACGACCTCGGCTTCGCCGACCCAGACCTGCAACTCAGGAGGCGGCAGGCCGCAATCCTTGAAGACGACACGCGCCAAGGACTCGAGCACGGATTCGGCCAGGCGATCAGCGAACGCGACTACGTCCGCGGCCGTCTTGATGCCCGACCACCGCGCGCACTCGGTCAGCACCCTTTCCATGTCGGCCTTGGTCACGAGGCGCTGGCGCAGAGCCGAGTCGGCGGCAACCACTCCGGCGCGGAACTCCAGGCTGCGGGCTAGGTCAACGATGGTCCTCGCAGCGGTGGTGACAGGTATGCCGTGTTCGACTGTCACGTGGCGGGCTGGCAGTTGCGCCGAATGGACCCGCACGCCCGCCCGGCCGGACCGGTTGTGCGCCGGTGGTCTGGTCAGGGTCACTTTGCTGGTCGCCGGGTCTCGATCGGGAGAGCTAAGCAGCTCGATCCCGTGGATCCAGGCGGCGGTTTCGTGACTGGCCACCGCACCGGGTCCCACGGAGAGGAGTTCCGCTGCTGCTGCCAGTAACTGGGCGCCGTCGGTGCGCCTCAGTACTTGCTCGGCCATGGCGCCGCGCGCGTATACCCCGCGACGGACCCGTACGAGCGTGCCTTGCTGAGTCAGGTTGGCGATCTGGGCTGCGCTGTTTCCCTTGGCTCTTAGCTCAGCTGCAGTCCTGACGCCCGCTAACCGCCATTCTGGGAGAGAACTCTTTGCCGTCATGGCGCCAAGGATGCTCGGCCATACCGACGCTTCATGGGTTTGCGCGCACCCTTCATGGGCTTGTGCCGATTCTGCGACCGATATGTCCAGTATGTGGTCACCGAACCCATGAAGCCTTTCGCCGAACCCATGAAACCTTTGAATGCGGGCGAGCGGGCCATCCCGCAAGGGCAGTTCAACCGGCCGTGGCGTGCGGTCTGGAGGCCAGAACTGAAACGTGTTCTACTGTTAGCGCCAAGGCCAGTGCCGGACTGGGCCGCCGGACGCGATCGCGGAGAGCAGATGACAGCCGACGAGCCGGTGTTCGACTTCGTCGTCGCGGGCAGCGGCGCAGCGGGCATGACCGCGGCCCTGACCGCGGCCCGCAGTGGCCTCAGCGTTCTGGTCATCGAGAAGACGGAATACTTCGGCGGGTCCACGGCCCGGTCCGGCGGAGGCGTCTGGGTGCCCCGCAACTCCGTGCTCCGCAAGGCCGGGATAGCCGACACGGCCGAGCAGGCAGACGCCTACCTGGCGCACGTGGGAGCCGAGTCGGTCCCGCCCGGTCTGCGCCGCGCTTATCTCGAGCATGGCCCGCAGATGCTCGACTTCGTTCTCGCCAACACGCCGCTGGGATTCGACTGGGTGCCCGGCTACTCCGACTACTACCCTGAAGCGCCCGGCGGCCGCCCCGGCGGCCGCTCGATCGAACCATCACTGCTCGACGGCCGCGTCCTCGGCCCGGAACTGGCCAGCCTGCGCCCGCCATACTTGCCCGCGCCCGCCCACATCACCGTCACGCAGGCCAATTACCGCTGGATGAGCCTGGGCACGAGCCACCCGCGCGCGATCACGACCACGGCCAGGGTGACCGGCCGGATGATCATCAGCAGATTGCGTCATCGCCAGCTGCTCAGCATGGGCCAGGCGCTGGCGGCCGGCCTGCGTGAGGGACTGATCAAGGCACAAGTGCCGGTCTGGCTCAGCACTCCGATGACCGGGCTGCTGATCGAGGATGGCCGGGTCACCGGGCTGACCGCGACCAAGGCCGACGGGGGGCAGGTCACGATCCGCGCGCGCCGCGGCGTGCTGCTGGCGACCGGCGGGTTCGAGCGCAATGACGAGATGCGAAAGCGCTACCAGCGGAACCCGGTCGCGACGGAGTGGACGGTGGGCTCGCCAGGCAACACCGGCGACGGCATCCTTGCAGGCCAGGAAGCCGGAGGCGTGCTGGACCTGATGGACGAAGCCTGGTGGGGCCCGTCGATCCCGCTCGCCAGCGGGCCGGTCTTCTGCCTGGCCGAGCGGAGCCTGCCGGGAAGCATCTTCGTCAACGCGGCGGGCGAGCGGTTCGTTAACGAGGCAGCCCCGTACGTCGATGCCGTGCACGTCATGTATGACAAGCACACCGAGGACAACCCGCATATCCCGTGCTGGATGATCGCCGACCAGCGCTACCGGAACCGGTACGTGTTCACCGGCATCCCGCCGCGCAAGCCGCTGCCGCGCCGCTGGCTCCGTTCCGGCGTCGTGGTCAAGGCCGACTCGCTCGCGGAGCTGGCCAGCCAGATCGGCGTCTCCGCCGACGGCCTGACGAAGACCGTGCAGACGTTCAACGAGTTCGCGAAGGCCGGCAAGGACGCCGACTTCGGCCGCGGTGACTCCGCTTACGACCATTACTACGGCGACCCGAACTGCAAGCCGAACCCGAACCTGGCCCCGCTCGCCACTCCGCCCTACTACGCGATCAAGATCGTGCCCGGCGACCTCGGCACGAAAGGCGGGCTCCGCACCGACGAACACGCTCGCGTGCTACGGGCCGACGGCAGCGTCATCGACGGCCTCTACGCGGCCGGCAACACCAGCGCGATGGTTATGGGGCGCAGCTACGCCGGGCCGGGTGCCACGATCGGGCCGGCCATGACCTTCGGTTACCTAGCAGCGCTCGACGCCGCGGCCGCCAATACCGCTGTGCCCGGTACCACGGGCATCGGTACCACGGGCATCGGTACCACGGGCATCGATACCACCGGGTCCACCCCTTCAGGACCGGAGATTAACTCTTAGCCGTCTGGGCATAGAGCGATAGCGTCCGGTGAAAGCGACAGAAAGGACAGTCCGGTGTTGAGCGTTGGTCCTGGCGACCACGCCGTTGCGTTCTATCAGGAGCGTGAGCTAGCCGGGCTCGTCGGCGAGTTTTTGCAGCCTGCCATCGCCAGCGGCGGAGCAGCGGTCCTGGTGGCGACGCCCGAGCACCGGTCCGAGATCAACTCCTGGCTCAGCGAGGCAGGCGTCGACGTGGCCGGAGCGTGGGCTGACGGTTCCTACGTGGTACTGGACGCGCGCGAGACGATGAGCCAGTTCATCATCAACGGACAGCCCGACGCGGCAGCTTTCTGGGAAACCATCAGTCCTGTGCTGGCCGCCGCCGGCAAGCCCGCAACCAGCAAGCAGGCCCCGGCGCGCGTCTTCGGCGAGATGGTCGCAGTGCTCTGGGAGTCAGGTCTGCTGGATGCTGCCATCGAGGTCGAGGCGCTCTGGAACGAGATCGGCAGCCAGTACCCGTTCGGGTTGCTGTGCGCTTACCCGGCCACCGTCATGACCGAGGAACGGCACAGTGACTCGGTCGCGCAGATCTGCTGCGCCCACTCGGCGGTCATCGGCGCTCCGGCCGGCTCTGGCGAGACCTGGCTGCCCGGCTGACCGTCCCGCTCGCAGAATCAGCTGTCAGGACCCAGGATCAGCCCGCTCGTCGGCACTCCGGTACCGGCCGTCACCAGCACCGGTCCGTCGCCGGGGACCTGGTTGACGGACGTGCCACGGACCTGCCGGACCGCCTCGGCGATGCCGTTCATGCCGTGCAGATAGCCCTCGCCGAGCTGACCGCCATGCGGATTCAGCGGCAGCACGCCGCCCAGCTCGATCGCGCCGCCCGCAATGAAGTGCCGTGCCTCGCCGCGCGGGCAGAAGCCGAGCTCCTCCAGCTGCATCAGCACGTACGGGGTGAAGTGGTCGTACAGCACCGCTGTCCGGATGTCAGCCGGCCTGATTCCGGCCTGCGCCCATAGCTGGCGCGCCACCACGCCCATCTCGGGCAAGCCGGCCAGGTCTCGGGAGTAGTAGCTGGTCATCGTGAACTGGTTCGGCCCGCTACCCTGAGCCGCGGCCCGGATGACGACCGGCGATTTTTTACCGAAACGGGCACGGTCCAGGCTGGTCACTACGACAGCGACTGCGCCATCGGTCTCCTGACAGCAGTCCAGCAGTCGCAGCGGCTCACAGATCCACCGTGACTCCTGGTGCTCAGCCAGCGTGATCGGCCGCTGATAGAACCAGGCCGCCGGATTGGTGGCCGCGTGCTTGCGGTCCGCTACCGCGACGGCGCCGAAGTCCGCGCTGGTCGCGCCGAAGGTGTGCATATACCGGCGGGCTGCCATCGCGACGGTCGCGGCCGGCGTGGCCAGTCCCATCGGATAGTGCCAGCCGCTGTCGATACCGGACGAGGTGGCTGCCTGGACTGCGCCGACCGCGACCTGGCCGAACCGGCGGCCCGACCGCTCATTCAGCGCCCGGTAGCAAACGACCACGTCCGCGGCACCGGTTGCGACTGCCATCGCAGCCTGGTGCACGGTCCCGCACGCTGCTCCGCCGCCGTACCCGATCAGGCTGAAGAAGGTCAGTTCACCGGCCCCGATCTCGCGGGCTACGGCGATCTCCGCGTTGGAGTCCATGCTGAACGTGACGAGCCCGTCCACGTCGGCCGGCGACAGCCCGGCGTCGTCGAGCGCGGCGCGTACCGCTTCGACGGCTAGCTTCAGCTCGCTGCGCCCGGAATCCTTGGAAAACTCGGTAGCCCCGATCCCGGCGATCGCGGCGGCTCCGGCTGGCAAGGTGCTCATGGCTTGCTCCCCACCGCAGCGAGGCGGACCGTGCCGGTCACGTGGTTGCCGAGGCTGCAGCTTCCGGTCACCGCTATCACCCGCTCGCTGCCGTCTGGGCCGGTGTCGTCAGTAACCCTCCCCGCGAACGTCAGCGTGTCCCCGGCATAGCACGGCACCCCGAGCCGGATCGAGACTGCGCGCACCAGCACCTGCGGGCCGGCCCAGTCGGTGACGTACCGCTGCACCAGGCCGGTCGTGGTGAGGATATTCAGGAAGATGTCCTTGCTGCCGCCGCGCTCGGCGAAGTCGCGGTCATGGTGCACCGGATAGAAGTCCCGGGTGGCGATCGCGGTGGACACCACGACGGTCGGCGTGACCTGCAGGGTCCACTCCGGTAGGGCTCCCGGCGCGGTCCGCTCGTCGGGCCGCCAGCCAGGCAGCACCAGGTCGTCGTCGATCCGGATGAACTTGGTGCGGACCGGCATGCCGATCTGCACCTTGTCGGGGTCGACCCCGGTCAGCTCAGCCATGACTCGGGGGCCCTCGGTGAGCTCGACCAGGGCGATGGTGATCGGCAGTCGCTTGCCGGGAACGGGCGGGTGCCGGTGTACCACGTAGCTATAGACGGTGCCAGTGCCTGCGGCGGCTTGGTAACCCTGATTACGGACGGTCCCGCAGCTGAGGCAGGCCGGGCCGGGCGGATGGCGGAGCGCACCGCATTCGCCGCAGCGCTGGATACGGAGTTCGCCGGCCCTGGTGCCCGCCCAGAAGAACTCGGTGTCGGGAGACGCCGGCGGCCGCATCGCCGGGCCAACCGATGAAGCCGTCCCGGTTCCAGCCCCGTCTTGCGCTGACGGCTCTGGCTGGCCGGCCCGGGGCCGGAACTTGAGCACTCGCCAGTCCATCTCCGCTACCGGCTCGTCGCCGGAGAACCAGGTGTTCCTGGTGGTCACGAACCACCCCTCGCCGAGCGCGGTGTTCTTGGGTCCGCTGACCTCGGTGAGCTCGGCGCGCAAGCTGAGCAGCTCACCATGCCGGAGGTACCGGTGGTAACTCTGGGCGCAGTTAGTCGCCACGACCGCGGGGAATCCGGCCTGGTCGAGGACCGCCATCATCTGACCGAGCGGATCGGTACCGGGCCCGTTCGCCGGCGGCCGCTGCAGCCCCGGCATTGTCCAGACCTGGACCATGGCGGGCGGTGCCACTAGCTGGCCGTGCACCGAACGCGCGGCGAACTCTGGATCGGTGTACAGCGGGTTCTCATCGCCGATGGCATCAGTCCAGTTCCTGATGGCGGGCAGGTTCACCGGGTCCCTGGCGAGACGGGGCGAGCTCGGACCGGCTGCCCGGACCTTCTCGGCGGCGGCGAGGATTGCCGCAGTCTGGTCGTCTAGCGCTTGTTCGTCCGGGGCCTGCGTCCCGCCTGGTTCTGGCGTCACCGGGGCACCCGCGGCAGCTTCAGGCCAGCCATCGCGATCAGCTCACGCTGCACTTCGTTAACCCCTCCGCCGAACGTCATGACCGTGTTGCGCTTGTTCTGCACATCCAGCCACCGGGCGAGCTCGGCAGTGTCCGGCTCGGCCAGGTCGCCGTGCTTGCTGACGATCTCGGCTAGCTCGGTGCCGATCTGCTGGACCTGCTCAGACCCGAATACCTTGGTCACCGACGCGTCCGCGACGTCGACTGTCTCGGTCACCGCGACCTGCCAGTTGAGCAGCTCGTTGACCCGCTCGGCCGCGCTGGCCCTGGCCAGCGCCCGCTGGACAGCAGGCTGGTCGAGCAACCGGCGGCCGTCTGGCCCGGCCTTGCGCGCGGCCCAGTCGCGTACCTGCCGGTGCAGCACGCCGATCCGCCCCGATGGCCCGAGCATCACCCGTTCATGATTGAGCTGCGCAGTGATCAGCCGCCAGCCGGCATTCTCGGCACCGACCCGCATCGCCACCGGGACCCGCACGTCGGAGTAATAGGTGGCGTTCACATGATGCGCGCCGTCATGGGTGATGATCGGGGTCCACGAGTAGCCGGGGTCGGTTGTGTCGACAATCAGGATGGACAGGCCCTTGTGCTTGGCGGCCGCCGGGTCGGTACGGCAAGCCAGCCAGACGTAATCGGCGTCGTGGCCGCCGGTGGTGAAGATCTTCTGGCCGTTCACCAGGTAGTGGTCGCCGTCGAGGACTGCCCTAGTTCGCAGCGAGGCCAGGTCGGTGCCCGCGCCCGGCTCGGTATAGCCGATGGCGAAGTGCAGTTCGCCGGTCAGGATCCGCGGCAGGAAGAAGTCCTTCTGCTCCTGGCTGCCGTGCGCCATCAGCGTCGGACCGACGGTCTGCAGCGTGACGGCCGGCAACGGGACGTCTGCCAGCGCGGCCTCGGTCACGAAGATCTGCTGCTCGATCTGGCCAAGGCCGTGCCCGCCGTACTCGACCGGCCAGCCCACGCCCAGCCAGCCGTCCCGGCCCATCCGGCGGACGACGTCGCGGTAGACAGTGCCGTGCCGCTGCGTGAGCATCACCTCGCGCTCGGCGGGCGAGATCAGCGTGGCGAAGTATGCACGCAGCTCGTCGCGCAGCTTGAGCTGCGCATCGGTGAGGTCGATAAACATCAGGCACCAGCCGCCTCTCGCCAGCCCAGGCGATCCAGCCGGTCGTCCGCGCCGCCGACGAACGCGACCAGGTCAGTCAGGAGCGCCGAGTACTGAGGAAGCGGATAACTGACGTCCATGCCGAGGCCGCCGTGCAAATGATGACAGGTGCGCATGGCCCGCTGGCCGTGGTCGGCCAGCCAGTAGGCCGCCACGTCGGCGTCCCTGCCAGCGTCCCTGCCGGTGTCCAGCCGCCAGCAGGCCGACACTGTGGCCAGGTGCAGCGTTCGCGCAGCTGCGTAGACATCAGCGATCTGCTGAGCGACGGCCTGGAACGTCGCCAGCGGCCGGCCGAACTGCTCTCTGGTGCGGACGTGCTCGGTGGTGAGCTCGAGCGCCGCGGCCAGCGCGCCGTCTGCGACGGCGCAGGCACCCGCGACAGCGAATTCGTAGAGCGCGGCCGCGTCACACCCGTCGAGCAAGTGCGCCACCGGAGTGTCCTCCAGCCGCAGCGTGTACTCCGGCAGGCCGGATGAGCTGCGGGTGCGCTGGCAGGACAGCCCATCGGCATCCGGCTCGATGACCGCGACGACGGTATCCGACGGCCAGTCGCCGGAACCGACGCTGGCCGGAACCAGGATCCAGCTGGCCGCTGCCGCGTACGGCACGCCGGTCTTCAGCCCGGTCAGTGTCGCAGGTTGCCCGCCGCTGGCCGGCGTCGCGCCCGATGTCAGTGTCGCTCCCGCGGTCAGGGTCGCAACAGTGCCCGGCGCGGCCGGCATCGGGTCCGAGGGCTCGCGGATCGCCGCCGTGAGCACCGTGTCCCCGGTCGCGACACCGGCGAGCAGCCGTCGCTTCAGCCCCGAGTCCGCCGAGCGCGTCACCGGCAGCACGCCAAGGGCGAGGGTTGCCAGCGCCGGTATCCGGGCGGCGTTCCTGCCCGCCTCAGTCAGCACAGCGGCGACAGCTTGCACGCCGAGCTCGTCACCGCCAAGCTCGGCCGGCAGTGCCAGCGCGAGCAGGCCAGCCTGCGCAAGCTGCTGCCAGCGATCAGTGTCGAAGTCAGCGGCGGCCGGCTGGCTGCTGCCGGCCAGGACCTGCGCGGCCAGCTCTGACACTTCGATCTCGGCCTCGCTACGGGTGAAGTCCACTACCGCATCTCCTCCCTCGGCAGGCCGAGCTGTCGTTCCGCTACCAGCGACAGCAGGATCTGAGTAGTCCCGCCGGCGATGCTCAGGCAGCGGGTGAGCAGGAACTCGTGGAGGAACTCGCTGCCCTCACCGTCGGCGGCAGCGCCGGCCGGACCGGTGAGTTCCAGCGCGGCTTCCGCGACCGCCTGCCGGTGCGCCACGCCGACGAGCTTGCCCACCGCGGCGAGCGGCCCGGCGTCGGCACCCCGGAGCTGTGCCAGAACCGCACGCAGGTCAAGCAGGCTGACGGCCATGCCGTTCGCGATGAGCCCGCCGAGTCGCTGGCGGGCAACCGGGTCGTCAGCGGCCCCGTTCCCGGCAGTTAGCTCAAGTAGTCGCTCGACCGCCTCGCCTACCGACGAGCCGGCACCCATCGCGACGCGTTCGGACGCCAGCGTCGTACGTGCGACCCGCCAGCCGCCGCCGGGAGCGCCGACGACGAACTCGTCCGGTACGAACACCTGGTCCAGGAATACCTGGTTGAACATCTGGCGGCCGGTCATCTCACGCAGCGGCCTGACGTCGATGCCCGGGCTCGCCATGTCTACGAGGAAGTAGGTCAGCCCCTTGTGCTTGGGCGCGGCCGCGTCCGTGCGGGCGAGGCAGATGGCCCAGTCAGCTTCGCGTGCCAGTGACGTCCAGACCTTCTGGCCGGTCAGCAGCCAGCCGCCGTCGCACCGCTCTGCCCTGGTACGCAGCGAGGCCAGATCAGAACCAGCCTCCGGCTCGCTGAAGAGCTGGCACCAGGTCAGTTCGCCGCGCAGCGTCGGCCCGGCGAACCGGTCTGCCTGGGCCGCCGTGCCGTGCGCGAGGATGGCCGGGATCGCCCACCCGCCGATGACGAGGTCCGGCCGGGTGACGCCGGCCTTGCCGAGTTCGTGGTCGATGACCAGCAGCGCGCCGGGAGAAGCCGCGAGCCCGTGCGGCGCCGGCCAGGCCGGCGACGCGTAACCCGAGTCGGCCAGCACGCGCCGCTGCTCCGCGCCGGTGAGGCCGGTGATCCTGGCCGCCAGCCGAGCAGCCTGCTCCCGGACGGTCTGCAGCCCCCCGGTGATCTCTGAGTCGTCCAGCCGGAGCTCGCGGCGCGCGCCCGATAGCCCGATCCGGGCGGTCCGGTCCTTCCACCGCGCGCTGCCGCCGAGCAACTGCCGCAACGCCAGCGCCCGCCGAAGGTACAGGTGCGCGTCGTGCTCCCAGGTGAAACCGATGCCACCGAGCACCTGGATGCAGTCCTTGGCCACGCCGACCGCGGCATCGAGGTTGACCGCCGCGGCTGCGGCCGCAATGAGCGGCAGTTCGGCGTGCGCGTCGTCGACGGCGCGAGCGGCATCCCAGGCAAGCGCGGCCGCAGTTTCGGCCCGGCAGAGCATCGTCGCGCACAGGTGCTTGATTGCCTGGAACGAGCCGATGGGCCGCCCGAACTGGTACCTGACCGCCGCGTACTCCGCCGCGGTCCGGGTGCACCAGCTCGCTACTGCGGCTGCCTCGACCGAGAACAGCACGGCAGCGAAGTCGCGGACGAGTTCGGTGCTGATTCCTGACAAGATCTGGCCTGGGCCGGCCGCAACGTCGGTTAGCTCGATGTCGGCCAGCGAGCGGGAAAAGTCGGCCGGCGCTCGCTCGGCCAGCGTGACCCCTGGCTGATCGGCCCCGAGCAGGCACCAGGTGCCGCCCGCCGAGCCGCTGACTAGCAGGTGGGTCGTGCTGCCGCCGCCGAGTACCGGGCCGGCCTTGCCGGTCAGCATCACCGCGCCATCGGGCTGCGCGGCCGCGGTGACAGACCCGCGCTCCAGCGCCACCGCGACGGACATCTCGCCCGTCGTCAGCGACCGGAGTGCGGCCCGCACTGACGACTGGTCCGGGCAGCGGCGCAGCACCAGGCCGGCGATCAGGGTAGGCAGTACCGGGCCGGGTACCAGGGACTCGGTGAGCTGAGCCAGCGCCGCTGCCAGGTCGGCAGTGCTGCCGTCTGCGCCACCGGCGGCGGACGGCAACCCGATGCCCAGCACGCCAAGCTCGGCGAGCGCGACCCAGCGCTCTGTGCCTGGTCCGTCACCTAGTGTCGTGGCCACCTCATGATGATCGTCCCCGCCCGGTTCCAGCCCCCGGACGACGTCGATCGCGCCTGCACGCTTCGCCCATTCGCGGATGGAGGCCTGGAGCGCAAGCTGCTCGTCCGTGCTCGCGATCGGCAATTGCTCCTCCTCGTCCGTTAGCAGACAAAATTAGAACACGTTATAGCTGTAGCGGGCCAGCGCGCCGGAGCGAGCTCCCACCCACGGCTCATTCGTCTGGCCTGGTCACGCACTCCTAGCAGGCCAGAACTGATCCCGTTGCTACGCTTCTGGCAAGCTCGACAAGGACGGAAGGCCGCGATGGCAACGCCGAGAACACGTAACAGTGGCGCGGCTGACCAGCCGGCCATGCCTGCCGCAGCCGACCCTGATCTGGGCTCGGCCGCGCAGCGCGAGCGGCGCAAGCGGATCCTGGACGCGACGCTCGCGCTTGCCTCTAAGGGCGGCTACGACGCGGTGCAGATGCGGGCCGTGGCCGAGCGCGCCGACGTGGCCCTCGGCACGCTCTACCGCTACTTCCCGTCCAAGATCCACCTGCTGGTCTCC
This sequence comes from Streptosporangiaceae bacterium, assembly GCA_035507615.1. Classification (GTDB taxonomy): domain Bacteria; phylum Actinomycetota; class Actinomycetes; order Streptosporangiales; family Streptosporangiaceae; genus JAJYUU01. Next base: position 51,812 of record DATJNX010000055.1, on the reverse strand, counting down.
GGCCTCGCCAGGGAGTTCGAGCGCGCTCAGGAACGGCTGGACCGGTCGCCGCTGCCGGGCGACACCGCATACGAGCGGATGCTCTACGTGCTAGGCAGGGTCACCCGGTCCATGCAGCGCGAGCCGCTCCTGACCGAGGCGATGACCAGGGCGTTCATGTTCGCGGACCCGAGCGCCGCTGCGGAGGTCAACACGGTCGCCAGGCTGATGGAGGAGATGCTCACCAAGGCGATGCATGACGGTGAGCCGACCCCGGACGAGCGCGCCATCGCACGGGTAATCGGGGACGTCTGGCTATCGAACCTGGTGGCCTGGGTGACCAGGCGGGCATCAGCGAACGACGTCGCTTCGCACCTGGAACTGGCCGCCCGGCTGCTGCTGCGCTGACCGCAGCCCTCCCGGGCCGTGCGGTGAACCGGTGTACCAGGAACATCTACAGCACTGATAGCGTTGACCATCGTTGGTGCATGTTGCACCATCTCGCGAGTTCCGCGCGCCTTGCAGGTGCAGCTCGCGCGGTCGCTATGCGAGCTGTCCGCTTCTCGGTGAACCTGAATTTCGCCGCTGTCGTCGACTCTTGACATGACGCGGCCCAGGATTACCGATTGGAGCCTGGCAGCTAATGCCTGCAACTTCAGGGCGCCGCCGCGCGCCCGCGCACTATCACGGCAAACCGCGGCGTCAGCCGGCCGGTGGCCAGCGCATGACCAACGGGCAGCGCCCGGGAAACGGTCAGTCCGGCGGCGGTCAGCCGTCGCGCCGGCCTGACGACACCAGATCCCAGCTAGAGCAGGCCCTGGCTGCGGCAGCCGCGCTGCCGCAGTCCACAGCCGACTTCACCGAGCTGGGCCTTGATCCACGGCTGGTCTCCGCCCTTGCCGCGCGTGGCATCCGGGTGCCGTTCGCCATTCAGGCTCGCGCCCTGCCCGATGCGATGGCTGGCCGGGACGTACTTGGCCGGGCCGAGACCGGATCCGGCAAGACGCTCGCCTTCGGGCTGCCCATGCTCAGCCGTCTCGCCGGACTGCCTGGCCGGGTGCGCGAGAAGGCACCTCGCGGTTTGATCCTGGTCCCGACCCGGGAGCTCGCGCAGCAGGTAGCCGCCGTACTGACGCCACTCGGGCGCAGCCTGGGCGTCAGCGTCACGACCGTCTACGGCGGAGTCCCCATCGGGCGGCAGATCAGCCGCATTGCCGGCGGGGTCGACATTGTCGTCGCCACGCCCGGCCGCCTCATCGACCTGCTCGAGCGGCGTGCGTGCACGCTGACCGACATCGGGATCACCGTCCTGGACGAGGCTGATCACATGGCGGACCTGGGCTTCCTGCCATCCGTCACGCGGATCCTGGATGCCACTCCGGCCGGCGGTCAGCGCCTGCTGTTCTCCGCGACCCTGGACCGGGGCGTGGACACCCTGGTCCGCTCATATCTCGCCGATCCGGCGCTACACGCGGTCACCCCAGAGATCGCGGCCGGCAGCGCGGCTGAGCACTCGCTGCTGGTCCTCGACGACGGCGATAAGGTCGCCGTCGCCGCAGAGATGGCCAGCCGCCCGGCCCGGACTCTGTTCTTCGTCCGTACTAAGCACGGAGCCGACCGGCTGGCGCGGCAACTCGACAAGGCGGGAGTGCCCGCCGCGGCGATCCACGGCGACAGGACCCAGGGTCAGCGGCAGCGAGCGCTCGACAGTTTCTCGGCCGGGCACCCGCGAGTGCTCGTCGCAACTGACGTGGCGGCCCGGGGCATTCACGTGGACGGCGTCGAGCTAGTCGTGCACTTCGATCCGCCGAATGACCATAAGGACTACCTGCATCGCTCCGGCCGCACTGCGAGGGCTGGCGCTACCGGACTGGTGGTGACCCTGGCACTCCGCGACCAGGTCCGCGAGATTCAGCGTTTGCACGCGGCGGCAGGTGTGGAGTCGGCCAGGCATCACGTGACAGCCGGTCACCCCGTCGTCCGGGAGATCGCGACGACTGGCACGCCGGTGCCACCCCCGCCGCCGGTGCGCGAGGCGAGGCCGCGGCCCGCGGGCGCGCCGCCGCGAGCGCGCAGTCGCCCGGGCCACTCATCCCGGTCGACCGACAGGCGCGCGTCCCGTCGCCGTCCGGCCGCCTGACCGGAAGCGTTGCGCTAGCGGGGCCGGAGCGACTCAGCACTTGCCGTCAGGCGGCCCGCTAGCGTGACTTTCCTCACATAGCTCGCAGGCGCGTCGTAACCCCCGCATTGCCGCAGTCCGGGTTAAGTGGTAGTCCGCAAATTCCGCAAAACTGCTACCTCGGCTTCGGATGGGACGGCAGAGTTCCGTTGTGGCACTCATACGGGAGGATCAAGTTTTGAAGCCTGCACACTGGCGGGGGCGGCTGCGCGCCGGGTCACTGCTCGCCGCCGGGACGGCCGGATCGCTGCTGTTGCTGTGCGCGGTAGCGCCTGCGGGCGCCGCTACCGGCCCGAGCTCGGGGAAGGTCGCGGTACCGCAGGACATCAGCGTCGCGGGGCTGACCGGGCACTCGGTCTTCCCGGTCAACGGCAGCACAAAAGAGCGGGTGTCCTTCGTGCTCAAGCTGCGCCAGTCGGCCGCCCTGGAGTCCGCCGTCGAGGCCGGGATGCCACACGGCTACCTGAAAGTGGGCACCTTCGCCGCCCAGTACGGCCAGACGAAGGCCCATGTCGCGGCCCTGGAGAAGTACCTGAAGCAGTACGGCATCAAGACGACCGCGTATGCTGACCGGCTCGACGTCAGTGCCACCGGCACGGCCAGGGAATTCAACAAAGCGCTGTCCGTCACCCAGGGCGAGTACACGACCAAGGCCGTCCCGGCCCGCGGTGCCCAGCCCGCGCGGCCCGCAGTGACATTCCACGGGACGACGGACAAGCCGCTGCTGCCGGCCAGCCTCGCCGCCTTCGTTTACTCCATCCTCGGCCTGACTAACTACCCGATTGCCAGCAGCGACGCCGTGCACACGCCAGTCGCTGAAGTGCACTCGACCCGCAAGGGCCTGCAGGAAGGCAACCGCACCCCGGAGAACTTCGCGAAGCAGTACGGGCTGGACCCGCTGTACGTCAAGGGCGCCAGGGGCCGCGGCCAGACCATCGGGATCATCACGTACGCGAGCGTCACGCCATCAGACGCGACCCACTTCTGGTCCAAGGTCCTCAAGATCGGAACGAAGGCTAACCGCATCAAGCTCGACAACGTTGACGGCGGATCCGGCAAGGTGAGCTACGGCAGCGGTTCGGGTGAGACCACGCTCGACGTCGAGCAGTCCGGTGCGGTAGCGCCGTACGCGAACATCCTGGTTTACCAGGCACCTAACACCGACTACGGCTCGGCGGACGCCTGGTTCGGCGCGGCCAGCCAGAACATCGCGGCCACGATCTCCACCAGCTGGGGCGAGTCCGAGATCCTCAACGAAGCCATCGCCGCGCACCAGATCGAGGCGACAACGTACGGCGGCATCTTCGACGAGGCCGGCCTGGAGATGGCGGCGCAGGGCCAGAGCGCGTTCGACGCCTCCGGCGACTCGGGTGCATACGACGACACGGAGGATACACCGGTCGCCTATACCGAGCTCTCGGTCGACAACCCCGCGGACAGCCCGTGGATCACGGCCGGCGGCGGCACGACCGAAGCCGGCACGATCCAGCTCTACGACGAGTACGGCGACCCGGCCACGCCGATCACCATCACGGCCCAGCGGACCTGGGGATGGGACTACCTCTACCCCTACTACAACCTGTTCCCGCAGAGCGACAGCGCGTTCTTCTCGACCGAGCCGCCGTTCGTGGATGATCCGTATTACGCCGGCGGTAGCGGCGGCGGTTACAGCGTCGTCGAGAAGCAGCCGACTTATCAGAGCAAGATCAAGGGCATCGACAATTACAGCTACGTGCCGTACGTGTCGTACCCCGACTGCCAGACGGACACCGGCGCGTGCCAGGAATATCAGTCGGTCACGAACGAGGCGGTAGCCTGCCCGCCAGACACCGGGGCGGATCTGTGCCTGCCGACGACGTGGACCGCCTGGGATCAGGAGACCAACTCGCCTACCCCGCCGGCCGTGGAGACCGGGACCTTCTCAGGTCCGGGCGGACGGGCGGTGCCTGACATCGTCGCCGACGCCGATCCGTACACCGGCTACGAGGAGTACTTCAGCAAGTTCCCCCAGGCGGGTTACCCGACCCTTGACACCGGCTGGGGCGGCACAAGCTTCGTGGCGCCGCAGCTGAACGGCTCGGCCGCGGTGATCGACTCCTTCCTGCATCACCGGACCGGTTTCTGGAACCCGGCGATCTACCAGTTCGCTGTGCATCCGTCCTACACGCCGTTCACGCCGCTGGACTCGGCCAGCGCGAACAACGACAACCTCTACTACACCGGCACCGCGAAGGCGGTTTACAACCCTGGCTCCGGGCTCGGCGTGCCGAACCTGGACAAGCTTGCGCTCGACTTCCGGCGCCACCCGATGTAGCCGGGCCGCTCAACGCCGATGCCATTGGTGCAGGTCCCGCGTCCCGGCACTAGTCCGGGGTGCGGGACCTGCCCGTTTCCGGCATGTTGAGCCGGATCGCGGTGATCGGTCAGCTTTGGTCCCGGCCCGCAGGCGGGCCTGCGCCACCTCACCGAGATGTCACCCACAGTTCGCCAGGTCGTCACGGCGTGGCGTACGTTTCGGGCATGAAGATGACCGACGGTGTGAGCGTGCGAATTGCTTATGTCACAGAGTCATTTCCGCCCGCAGTCAACGGCGTCGCGCACACTGCGGTGCGCGTGGCGGAACACCTTCTGTCCAGAGGCCATCAACCGGTCGTGATCGCGCCCGAGCCGGAGAGCGGCGTGCCGCTGCCGGACCGGGGCTTCGATTTTCCCGTAGTCCGGGTGCCGTCGGTGGGGATCCCGATCTACAAGGGCTTCCGGGTCGGGCTGCCGGGCTCCCGGGTGAAGGACGCCATCGCGTCCCACAATGCCGACCTGGTGCACCTGGCCGGGCCGTTCGTGCTGGGTGCCAGGGCCTGCTCGGCAGCACTTGAGCTGCAGTTGCCGATGGTCGCGGTCTACGCGACCGATCTGCCCGCCTATGCCCACGCCTACCACACCGGCACCGCGGGCGAGAAGCTCGCCTGGTGGTGGCTTCGCAGGATCCACAACGCAGCCGAACGCACTCTGGCGCCGTGTACTGCGACGGCGACCGAGATCCGCGCCCACGGCATCGAGCGCGTCGCTGTCTGGGCCCGCGGTGTGGACTGCCGCCGGTTCGACCCGGCCAAGCGCAGCCTGAGGCTACGCGCTGAGCTAGCGCCCGAAGGCGAGACTCTCGTCGGGTACGTCGGGCGGCTGGCCACCGAGAAGCGGGTCGATCTGCTTTCGCAGGTAGCAGCTCTGCCCGGGGTGCGGCTAGTCATTGTGGGTACCGGGCCTGCCGAGGCCGCGATCCGCCGGGCCGTTCCGACGGCCCTTTTTCTTGGGCAGCATGGCGGGGAGGAGCTCGCCAGCATCTACGCCAGCCTCGACGTGTTCGTGCATAGCGGCCCGCATGACACCTTCGGCCAGACACTCCAGGAAGCAGCCGCCAGCGGCCTGCCGGTGGTGGCGCCGGCCGCAGGCGGCCCGCTTGACCTGGTGCGGCACGGACTGACCGGGTTCCTGGTGGAGCCCGGCAGCGCAGCGGCACTGGCCGGCGCGGTAGCGATGCTCGCCGCGGATCCGCAGCTGCGGGCGGCGCAGGGCGCGGCCGGCCGGCAACTGGTGCTGGGCCGGACCTGGCCGGTGATGTGCGATGAGCTCATCGGGCACTACGCTGACGTGCTTGAAGCGACTGGTTTTGCGAACCGGGAAGCGGTGGCAGCATGACGACGTTCGTCGCGCTCGGCGATTCGATAACGCTCGGCATCGGCGATCCGGTCCGGCTCGCTCCGGAGCCGGCCGAGCGCCCTGGCCGGGGTAAGGGCAAGCGCGGCTGGCGCGGCTGGGCGGCCCTGCTTGCCGACGGGCTCATTGAGCCGGATCTGCATATAGTCGCGGGAAACGGGGCTCTCTGGGCCGATGTGGAACGGGACCAGCTGCCTGCTGCGCTGCAATTGCGGCCGGATATCGCGAGCGTTGTCATCGGCGTCAATGACACTTTGCGCCCGAACTTCGACACCGACCGCATCGCTGCGTCGGCCGCGCACACGATTGGCGCGTTGCGCGCGACCGGTGCTCAGGTGCTGACGATGCGGCTACCCGATCCCGGGCGCATGCTGGGCATGCCGACTGTGATAGCGCGGCCGCTGGCGCGTCGCGCGCACGAACTCAACCTCGTCATGGACGAGGTAGCTCACCGGTTCGGAACGCTGCACTTCGACGCCGCTCGTGACGACGAGGCCTATGACCCGCGGATGTGGGCGGTGGACCGGCTGCACCCGAGCGAGCGCGGGCACCGCCTGATCGCGCGCAGGTTCCATGCGCTGCTTGCCGAGACTGAGATCCCGGTTGCCGACGCACCTGGCGCTGAGCCGACGAACCAGCCGCCGACCAAGCTGGAGCAATTCGCCTGGATGGCTACTAAGGGGACAGCGTGGGTTGCCCGCAGATCGACCGATCTGGTGCCGAACCTGCTGGCCATGGCGTACACCGAGTGGCGATCCGGCCAGCCGCCTGAGGTAACAGCTGCGGCCGAGTCGGAATGTGATCTGGCTGATGCCGTTTAGCTGCTGGCATTAACGGCCGGTGGCCAATTGGCGAATTGCAGGTAAACAAAGCCTCGATCAATCCGGCAATTCGGCGACCAGTTCGTGAACGGATCTGACCCGTATTCGCTTTGCCACGGATGCCAGTTATAGTTCGGGCATTGGGGAGGATGTCGTTCTTCTGCCGGAGACTGCCGCCCTGTCCGACGCGCGAACCCCCGAAGCCACGCGCGCAGCCATGCAGAAAGGTACGCCGGTTCATGAGCGACGTGCTGCCGTCTGGGCCGACTGGCCAGAGCCTTTCGCAGCCAGCCGGTTTCGAGCTCCCTCAGATCAGCGGTATCCCGGGCTGGGGTGCGCCGGACGCGGCGATGATCGCGTCGCCGCCGGCCGCCGAGACGATGCAGGGGGTCGCAGTGCTGGGCGGCGCCGGCCTGCAAGCCGTCGACATCTGGGCGTGGTTCGGCAGCCGCCTGGTCTTGCAAGGCGTCTCGCTGAGCATGCCGCCGGGCATCGTGACCGCGCTGATCGGGCCGTCGGGCTGCGGCAAGTCAACCTTCCTGCGGATCCTGAACCGGATGCACGAGACCGTGCCCGGTGCTCAGCTGGCTGGTGAGGTGCTGCTCGACGGGCAGGACATCTATGCGCCTGCCGTGCGGGTCACCGAGAGCCGGAGCCGGATCGGGATGGTGTTCCAGAAGCCCAACCCGTTCCCGGCGATGTCGATTGCGGAGAACGTGCTGGCGGGCTTGCGCCTCACTGGCGCCAGGGCGAGCCGGGCCGAGCGAGCCGAGCTGCTGGAGCGCAGCCTGCAGCGAGCCGGCCTCTGGGACGAGGTCAAGGACAGGCTCGCCCAGCCGGGCGGTGCGCTCTCCGGCGGGCAGCAGCAGCGACTGTGCATCGCGCGCTCGCTCGCGGTCAATCCTGACGTCCTGCTCATGGACGAGCCGTGCTCCGCACTCGACCCCGGCTCGACGGCGCGGATCGAGCAGACGATCGCTGACATCAGGCACGACGTCATCATCGTCATCGTCACGCACAACATGCAGCAGGCTGCGCGGGTCTCGCAGCAGTGCGCGTTCTTCCTTGCGGAGCCCGGAATGCCGGGCGGCATCGTGGAAGCGGGGGACACGCGCCAGATCTTCGGCGATCCAAAAGACCCGCGTACATCCGACTATGTCCACGGCCGATTCGGCTAACGCCTAACCCGCATTCACGACCAGTTCACCCACGCGTCTGATCGCAGATACCGCCCTAATCTATCGTCAATGCCGATGAAGCCAGCTGGGCCAGTCAGGAATGGGGGGAGATGAGCGCGGCCATTAGCGGCCCAGGCGGGCAGGCTACCGGGCCTTCACCCCGGCGCATCTTCCGCGGGCTAATGCCGGCGGACCGGGTGTTCTTCGGTGTGTCCTGGTCTGTTGGCACTCTAGTGCTGATCATCTGCGGGTCGATCGGCCTGTTCCTGCTGCTCCAGCTGATCCCGACAGTGCGCGCTTACGGCCTGCATTTCTTCACGCAAGTCAACTGGGACCCGTACATCGGTCAGATCGGCGTGGCCGCTGCGCTGCTCGGCACGTTCGAGGTGGCCCTGGTTGCGATTGTCGTGTCGGTGCCACTGGCGCTGCTCACGGCTCTGTACATCACCGAGTACGCGCCGCAGTTCCTCAAAAGCGGCCTGGTGTCGCTGATCGACCTGATGGCGGCGATCCCGAGCATCATCTACGGCCTGTGGGGCTTCTTCCTGTTGACGCCCCGCGCTGAAGAGGTCAGCCGGTGGCTGAACACCTACCTGGGCTGGTTCCCGCTGTTCAAGGTGGCTGGCGCTAACCCGCGCGCCGCGGTCGTTTCGATGGCTTCGACCTACTACGGCTCAGTCGCAATCGCGGGCGTGGTGGTCGCCATGATGGTCATCCCGATGGCGTGCGCGGTCATGCGCGGGGTCTTCGCTCAGGCACCGCCAGGCGAGCGGGAAGGGGCGCTGGCACTCGGCGCGACCAAGTGGGGCGTCATCCGCACGGTCGTCCTGCCATTCGGGCGTGGCGGCATCATCGGCGGCACCATGCTCGGGCTCGGCCGCGCGCTCGGCGAGACGATCGCGGTCCTCACTGTCATCGCGGTGGTCTTCGACATCAATTTCCGCATCCTGCGCAGCGGCACTATCACTGTCGCCTCGCTGATAGCCGACCGGTGGAATGAGGCAACGCCCGGCCAGTTGTCCGCGCTGCTGGCGGCGGGCTTCGTGCTTTTCGTCATCACCATGGCAGTGAACTTCATCGCGGCGATCTTCGTCACGCGCAGCCGCAGCGGCGCGAGTACGGAGATCTGAGTCATGACGGGCACCTTGTCGCAGCCCTCGCCGAGACCGGCAGCAACAAGTCTGAGTTCGGGGCTGCAGTCCGGGCAGGCTCAGCCAGGCCTCGGGGGACCGGGTCTCGGGCAACCGGGTGCCGACCCGTACGGGCCGAAGCGGCCGCGACCGGTAGGCGCGCGAACGGCGGATGACCGGCTCGCGCTGGCGGGCAGCCTGGCCGGCTCGCTCGGCCTGGTCTTTGTCACCTATGACAGGTTGCTGCCGTTCAGTGGCCCGGTCGGCTTCTTCGTCTGCTGGTACCTGGTGTTCATGCTGTGCTATCTGGCGGTCAGCGCGATGGCACACCCGCGGCAGGTCGTGGTCGACAGGCTGCTGGCTGCGCTGATCCATGGCGCGGCCGCGGTAGTGTTCGGCGCTGTTCTCAGCACGATCTTCTACACGTTCTTCCGCGGTTACCACGCGTTCCTCCATCTCAACTTCTTCACCCAGGCCATGGCGCACACGGAGGAGACCGCGCCGCTGAGCCAGGGCGGCATCCTGCACGCCATCGTGGGCACGCTCATCGAGATCGGGATCGCGACCTGCGTCGCGTTGCCGCTCGGCATCGGTACCGCAGTATTCATCACCGAGGTGAGCGGCCGGTTCGCGCGAGTGGTCCGCACCGTGGTGGAGGCGATGACGGCCATGCCGGACATCCTGGCTGGCCTGTTCATCTATGCCGTCCTGATCGTCAAGTTCCACGTGCAGTTCAGCGGTTTCGCAGCAGCGATGGCGTTGTCGGTGATGATGCTGCCGATCATCGCCCGCTCGTCGGAAGTCGTGCTGCGGGTAGTCCCCGGCGGCCTGCGCGAGGCCAGCCTCGCGCTCGGAGCATCGCGGTGGCGCACGGTATGGCGGGTGGTGCTGCCGACCGCGCGGTCCGGCCTGGCGACCGCGCTCATCCTCGGCATAGCACGCGGAATCGGCGAGACCGCCCCGGTGCTGATTTGCTCTGGCGAAGCTACTTACTTCAACGCCAACCCGTTCGTCGAGCCGATGAACTCCCTGCCGCTCTTTGTCTACCAGGGCTACGAGAGCGGCATCACTGAGATGGTCTTGCGCGCCTGGGGGGCAGCCAGCGTGCTGCTCGCCATCATCTTGATCTTGTTTGTTACCGCACGCATCCTGGCCAGGTCGCGACCTGGCCGGTCGTGAAGGAGGAATCATGTCCCGGCGCCGCAAGGCACTGATGATATTCGGCGCGACCGCCGTGCCGTGCCTGCTGGCAGTGGTGTCAGGGTCGACAGCGAGCGCGGCACAGCAGTCCGCAAGCTCGTCCGTGCACTATGCCGCGATCACTGGGTCTGGCTCGACGTGGGCGCAGAACGCGGTCGATCAATGGATCGCGAATATCAATAACTTCCAGGTGACATTTACCGGCGATGGCTCGGCGGCCGGCCGGACGGACTTTGCGCTGGGCACATTCGACTTCGCCATCAGCGATATCGGTTACCAGGGCTTTGACCCGGTCACTGACACCGACGACGTCTCGCACCGTGCGTACGCGTACTTGCCGGTTACGGCCGGCGGAACATCGTTCCCGTACAACATTTCGGTGAGCGGGAAGCGGATAACCAACCTGCGGTTGTCAGGCAAGACGCTCGCCGAGATCTTCACTAAGCACATCACGAACTGGGATGATCCGGCGATTACCGCGGACAACAACGGCCGCAAGCTTCCCAGCATGCCGATTACGACCGTCGTTGAGTCTGAAGGTTCGGGCACTAGTTACCAGTTCAGCAGGTACCTGAACGACTTGTTCCCGTCGTACTGGGTGCCATTCGATGGCGGGCATTCGGGCGCCACCGAATACTGGCCGCAGGCCTCAGGGATCGGCCAGGTCGCGCAGAGCAGCTCGGCTCAGGTAATGAACTACATCTCGTCGGCCCCGGGTTCCATCGGCTACGACGAGTACTCTTACGCGCTGCAGGCCGGATACCCGGTCATCGGGCTGGAGAACCAGGCGGGCTATTACGTCCTGCCGAGCGAGTACAACGACGCGGTTGCGCTTACCAAAGCGATAATCAATACGAACAAGAGTTCATCCGACTACTTGCTCGAGAATCTCAACAACGTCTACACCAATCCCGACCCGCGCGCCTATCCGCTGTCCTCGTACTCCTATTCCATCATCCCGACGTCTCCTAGCGACGAACTGATGGCGAAGTCTGGCAGCCCGGCATTCCCGGCGAAGGCGCAGTCGCTGGCGGCCTTCCTGGACTACTCGATCTGCCAGGGCCAGGAATACATCGGGCCGATCGGCTACTCGGCGCTTCCCGTCAATCTGGTGGAGGCAGGATTCCAGCAGATCGAAAAGATCAAGGCAGCGGCCCCGCAGGTAAGCCTGGCCGCGCTGAATATCAGCACCTGTCACAACCCGACGTTCGATAGGAAGAACCTTAACGAGAATTATCTCGCTCTGGTGGCGCCGGCGCCGCCGTCGTGCGACAAGAGCGGCCAGGGCCCGTGCACCGGCATCCTCAACGCCAATGCCAACGGCGGCAAAGGCAGCAGTACGAAGAGCGGCAGCGGGAGCACCCCGAGTGCGAGCGCCAGTGCGAGTGCCAGCGCGAGCAGTAGTGCCAGCAGCAGCACAAGCAGCAGTACTGGTGGCGCGACTGATACCTCCGGCACCACCGGACCGACGAGTACCGGCGGCACCACCCCAGATGGCACCGCCAGTAACGTCGCCGCGGAGCTTCCGCCCGGGCAAGACAACGGCCTGAATGACTGGGCACTCGGCGCCCTTGTCGTGCTGCTCCTGCTCGCGATCCTGATCATTCCGCCAATAGTGTCCCGTGGCATGTCCGGGAGAGGACGGCAGTGGTGAGTGCCAACAGGTTCGCGTCAGCGATCCGCGACCGGGTGCCCAGAGCGGTAGCGCTGAGCATCGCGGTCGCAGCGCTCGGCGTCTTTGCTGCCCAAGGCGCCGGGGCTACATCCCTGGGCCGGCAGCAGGCAAGCGCGTCCGCCGCCAATCCAGGCGTGATGGCGCTCTCGGGGAAGGCAGCGGGCGCCTTCCAGCAGACCAAGACGATCGAGCGAGTCAACCTGATCAACGGCCAGAACGTCGTGGTCGACAAGCGCACTGTGACGCTGTCGGTGAACGTCACGAAGAACCTGATCAACCGGCAGGAGATCGGAGTTAGCTGGAGCGGCGCGCATCCCACCGGGGGTATCGGGGCCAACCCCAACAACCCGGTCGCCGAGTACCAGGAATACCCGATGGTGCTGCTGGAGTGTCATGGCAATCCATCCCCGAAGGCCCCGGCCGCGCAACAGATCCAGCCACAGGACTGCTATACCGCGACGCCCCAGGAGCGCGTGTTCTCCGGCGAGGACGCGTGGCCGGCCTGGCGGCTGGACCGGTACGCAACCGCCGCCGGCCAGCGCAACCTCAACGTCGGCGTGCCGAACCCGGTACCGAAAGGGTGCTTCATCTTCAACGGCATCGCGAACTACTGGCTTAACTACGTGACGCCGGGCGGCCGGGACTACCCGATCGGGCCGGGTGAATGTGCGGGCGCGCCGAACGAGATGAGCCTGCTGGGTGGCGTCGGCATCCTGCCGGACAACGAGACATTCGCTGTCACCAACACCCGCGGCAAGGGCGCGACGCAGTTTGATGTCTGGACGAGCGAAACCAACCTGGATCTGGGCTGCTCGCAGACCGTGTCCTGCTCGCTGGTCGCAGTGCCGATCATGGGTATCAGCTGCGACCCTGCCGCCGCGTCCATGCCGCCGGCTGATCAGCCGGGAGCGGATGAGCAGCAGGCGGCAGCCGAGTGCGAGCAGACCGGCTTCTTCGCGCCGGGTGCTCCTGCCCCGACCGGAGAATCGGGAGCATCCGGAGACCAGCAGTTGGCCGTGACCGGCGAACTCTGGTGGGCCGCGTCGAACTGGCGGAACAGGTTCGTCGTGCCGCTCACCTTCGCGCCGCCGTCAAATGTGTGCTCGATCGTCAACCAGAACAACCACGTCATCCAGATGTACGGCTCGGAACTGATGGACCAGGCGATGCTCCAGTGGCAGCCGCACTTCTGCGTGAACAAGAAGCTGTTCACGGTCCAGTACATCCCGAACTCGGAGCCGGCGTCGCTGTCGGAGATGGAGTCGCTGCCACCGGGGGCACCTGGCAGTGTCGAGGCGAGTCTGGCTTCCAACCAGCAAGTCACTGATCAGGCCACCGCGACGTTCCAGGAACCCGTGGTACATGCTCCGGTGGCTGCCACCGGATACGCGATCAGTTTCGTGATCGACAACGCGGCTGGCCTGCCGGTAACGACCCTGCGGCTGGATCCCAGGCTGCTGGCGAAACTGCTGACCGAGTCCTATACGGCGGGCGTCGCCACCGATGATCCGGAACTGGCCCCCGATGCCGACCAATCCGGAAGCACATGCAAGGGGACCCCGGTCGCGACGACGCTGACGGCAGCGATCAACGCAACTCAACCGTCTATCACCGTGGCCAGCGATAGCGGGTTCCCGGCGGCGCCTTTCAACGTCACGATCGGCTCCGAGGAACTGACCGTGACCGCGGTGTCCGGGACAGGCGACACAACCTGGACCGTCGTCCGCGGCGTGAGCAACACCACGGCGGCAGCAGCTGCGAACGGGGTGACAGTTACTTACTTTCACCCGACTGTGTCTAACAACCCGGTCAACATCACCTACGATCCGGAGTTCCAGGCTCTCAACCCAGGCATACCAGAAGAAAACGCTCAGATCTATACCGCTTCGATCATGCTGGCGTTGTCCTCGAACTCGGATCTCACCTGGGCGCTGACCTCGTACATCAACTCCAACCCGGCAGCACGCGCGTGGCTCAACGGGACGCCAGACCCGTGGGGAATGGTGGTCAACTGTGAATACAAGGGCATTACGCTGCCCCGGCTGGACTGGCCGCTGCTCAGCACCTACGTGCAGCCCTCTTGGCAGGCTGACAACTCCGGTCCCGGTTACTGCTACAGCATCGACCCGACGCCGGTCCTCCCGCTGATTGCCGCGCCGGTCCCTGACCTGTTCGACCTCGCGGAGGACATCCAGTTCTACCAGAGCCAGGCTCAGGTACTGTGCGCCGGCGACGTGAACATCCCCGCCTCGCTGCACCTGGCGGCGCAGGGACAGGAGACTGTCGGTCACCGCTTCATGATCGGCCTGACAACTCTGGCGGACGCCGAACGGTACGGGCTAGGCGTCGCGTCGCTGCTGACTTATACGAAGCCAGGTACCCCGGCGAAATTCACGTCGGACTCCGGGATGACATTCACGGCGCCGACGACGGCTTCGCTGCGCACCGCGGCCGCACTCCTGCGCCCGGACAAGGCGACCCATGAGTGGGACTTCCCGTACTCGCTGTACAACAAGGACAGCACCAAGGTCGCTGATGCATACCCCGGCACCATGCTCGTATACGCGGACGTGCCTACCAAGGGCTTGCCAAAGTCGGACAAGAAGGAGGTCGACGCCCAGGATTACGCGACCTTCATCAAGTTCGCTGCGACCACTGGCCAGAAGCCGGGCGGTGGCGTCGGCCAGCTACCGCCGGGATACCTGCCGATGACCGTGGCCAACCATCTCAGCGCAGAGGCGAGTTACGCCTACCGGGCAGCCTCGGCGATCACGGCACAGAAGGGAGCGGTGCCCGCCCTGATCCCGCCGAAGAAGGCCAAGAGCTCAGCTACGCCCAGCCCGAGTACGACCGGTTCGACGAGTACGACTGGCTCCGGTACCTCGGCGACCAGTTCTGCCGCTCCCAGCAGCACGACGAGCACAAAATCGGCCAGCCCGAGCAGTCCGTCGTCGCGAGCGCGCATAGCGCTGACGCCGGAGGCGAACTTCGGCGTCGTCGGGTATGTGCTTCCCGCAGTCGGCGGCCTTGCGGTCCTGGCAGCCGTCGGGGCGGCTGCCTTCTTCTGGATGACCCGAGTCAAGGGCAAGAAGTGGGGATAGCAGCGCAGACCCCACCGTCGGTTGTCCAGCGGCCGGGATACCGGCAGGTGTCACGCCGTCTGCTCGGTGCGGCGGCCGCCCAGGTGGATGCGGGACCGCAACTCCCGCTCTGGATAGCCACCGCGCTGTGGTTCATGACAGCGCTGGCCGTTCTTGCGACCTGGTTCTTGCTCTACGCCTTCGTGCTATCTGGTTTTCAAGAGCACGCGGCGCAGGACGCGCTCTACGCGAAGTTCCGCAACGAGCTAGCTCTGGGTGTTGCGCCGCTAGGCGGCAGAATCGCGCCAGGTGCGCCGGTGGCACTGTTGCACGCGCCGCAAGCCGGAATCGACGACGTCGTGGTGTACGGAACTACGTCCGGCTTGCTCGAGAAGGGTCCTGGCCTCAGGGCTGACACCCCGCTGCCCGGCCAGGCTGGCAACTCCATCATCTACGGCCGGGGAACGATGTTCGGCGGGCCGTTCCGTCATCTCAACGCGCTCAGGCCGGGTGATGTCCTGGAGGTCACCACCGGGCAGGGTTCCTTCGCCTACAAGGTGCTCGATGTGCATTACTCGGGGGGTCCGCTGCCGTCGCATCTCGCGGCCGCGCCGAACCGGCTGACGCTCACCACGACTGTCGGCGGCGGCTGGCGCAGCCTCGGATCGCCGAGCGGATTCCTGTACGTCGACGCCGGCCTCGTCGGCAGCCCTGTTGCCACGCCCCCCGGCATGCCCACCGCGATTCCGGGCAGCGAGCGGCCGATGCACGGTGACAGTACAGCGCTGATACCGCTGATCTTCTGGCTGCAAGCTCTCGTGCTTGCCGTACTCGGGGTGATCTGGGTGCGCTCGCGCTGGAGTCGGTGGATGACCTGGCTCGTTGCGGCTCCCGCGCTGCTATGCCTGGTGTGGGTGATCTCGGAAGTAAGTTTCCAATTGTTGCCGAACCTGATCTAGGTCAGCAATTTATCCCGGGTACCAGTTGATCTAGCGCCTGCGATACCCGTCGTTTGACTGCCGTTGCTCGTCATGACGCTTGCTGTTCATTCTTTCCGCCGACTGGCATTTCCGGTACACCATTGCGAACCAGCAGGTCCTGGCCGATTACGCGCCAAACTTAAGATCCAATTCGCTGATTGTTCACATGAAGAGCGGTCCATCGTGGCCCAGGCCCGCTTCGCTTAGTCGGCGGCCATACGCCGTACCGCTGGCGCGAGAGAAGGGACCTATCAACGTGCGCAAGCGAACACGAGTCACAGTCAGCCTGGCGGCTGCCTGCACTCTGCTCGGAGGCATCGCGCTCTCCGCAGCTATGAGTGCAGCGCCCGCTCTGGCTGACTACGCGCCCAACGCCAACGACGTCGTCGGCGGCGGGTCGGACACCCTGCAGTACATGGTCGATTTTGCAGCGGACGGCGACGTCGCAGCAGACCCCGGCTACAACGATGCAGGCAACCTGTACAAGCTCGTCAGCATGGACGCCACCGCTGACTCCAACGCCCGTTTCTCGTGGGCTGTCGGAGCGTCGCTGTCCAACCCCACCGCTGGCGCGCTGAACCCGACCGCGGTCTACCGGGGTGGCACCTACCCGCAGGTGCGGATCAACGGCAGCGGCGCGGGTATCAACGCGCTGCTGGCAGACACCTCGGCGGCTGACCCGACGATCAACTTCGCCCGGATGTCGAGCAATCCCACCGCCGCCGAAGGCGCGACTGCGCAATCCAACGGCTGGCAGGGCCTGCAGGACTTCGTCCTCGGCACCGAGAACCTCCGGGCAGCCGCGGACCTCACCAACAACATCCCGTGCGTGAGCGGCACCTGCCCGTCGGGGACCGTGCCGGGACTGTCCGCAGTCGAACTGGCCGACATCTACGAGGCCAACACGCCGAACTGCGTGACGTGGTCTCAGCTGTACACGCTGGCTGGCAAGTCGATCCCATCGGGCGTGTCCACCGACACGATCATCCCGATTCTCCCGCAGCCCGGCTCGGGCACCCGCAGCACGTTCCTGACAGACCTGGGCGCGGCCGCCGGCTTGCCGTCCGGCACCCAGCTCACGCCAGGTAGCTGCACAACGATCGGCGAGGAGAACGACCCGACGGCCATTACGAGCCTGTCCAGCACCACCACCAACCCCATCGTCGGCGGTACGTGCACGCCTAACTGCGCTGCCGACGCCATCGAGCCGTTCTCCGGCGCCCGTCTGGACCTGTACTCAGGTGTGAGCGGCAACACCACATACGGCGCGAGCGTCGGCCAGGCGAACGCCTACTTCCGCAACCCGGCCGACGCCTACCCGAACACCTCAGCCGACGTGCTGACCCCTGGGATCGAGCAGTTGACCGGCTCACCGGTCGACGGCGCCGCCACCTACACCGACACCCGCAACCTGAACATCGTCTACCGGTGGACCGACCAGATCTCCACCACTTCGTGGCAGCCGGGCAGCACGCTGAACTGGGCGGAGACGCTGTTCTGTGACCCAGGCGGCCCGACGCCGTTCTTCCAGACGGCCGAAGGCAAGCTGCTGATCGCTGAGGCAGGTGGCAACCCCGCCACCCAGTCCTGCCTGACCAGCCCGCTGACCTGACCTGAGTTCCTTCCGGGGGCCGCTGGCTGTCCGTGTCCAGCGGCTCCCGGGCCCCGCTAGCCCAGGTCACTTAATGGTCCGGGCTCGGAGGGTCCGGGCCCGGATCGGTGTCACCCATCACGAAAGGGGTCCAAATGAGAAGGACATTCCGCTCACTGGCGGTGGTGGCGGCTTCGGCCGCTACTCTCGCCGGTGTCGGACTCATGGCGGGGGGTGGTGCTGCCCTCGCCGCAGGCGGAGGCGGTCCTACTCCGCCGTGGGAATCATCGATCAGCCCCGCTCCGCTCGGCTCCATCACCTTCTACAACGCGCAGGGGCAGGTGGTGACCGGCGGCAATCTCACCGACAGTGGGTTTGGCGCCTACGCGGTCGCCTCGGCCCCGTACACCGCAGCGACTGGCTATACCAAGGCCACGCTGTATGCGTACACGCCGGTAGCGGGTCAGAACCCGGGCACCTGGTCGGGTGAGGAGATCAGCCTGGCGAGCACGTTCCCGAACGCCTCGGCTCCGGGGGCCATCGGGACGACCGCCAACCCGGTGCAGAGCGGCGGCGATGAGTTCCCGTTCACTCAGTACATCACCGCGTTCCCGAACACGCAGACGACATCGGGCTATACCAACGTGTATGACATCCGGATGAAGCTGTCCGGTATCGGCCTGCCCACGCCGACCGCGTACTACGACACGGTGATCTCGGTCAACACCACCGCGGGCACGTGGTCGGTGGACTACCCGGATTACACCCAGAACACCACCACGGCGCTGACCGCCAGCCCGGCCAGCCCGCAGACGGCACCGGCCGCCCTGACAACGCTGACCGCGACGGTGACTCCGGCCGCCGACGCTGTTGGCACGGTGAGTTTCTGGAACACCAGCACCAACACGCAGATTGGTACCACGCAGACGGTTACCGGCACAGGCGGGAACACCGCGTCAGTGACGGACACGCCTGCGAACGGAACGACGCCTTACGAGGCGATCTTCACCCCGTCGATCGGCTCGGCTGACATCGGCTCGTCCGCGACACTGAACTATGTCGTGAGCGCGCCGCTGGACAACACGACCACGACGCTGGCTGAGTCTGGCGGCGGCGGTCCTGCTGGTCCGGTTACCTTCACCGGTACCGTCACCGACACGACCACCTCAAGCCCGGCGACGTCCGGAACGGTGAGCCTGTTCGACAATGGCTCGACCACTCCGTTCGCCACCACCTCCGTGGGTGCCGGCGGTGCCTTCAGCACCACTTACACCTACACCGCGGGTGGCAGCCACTCCGTAGTGGCAACCTTCTCCGGCACCGCCACCCAGAGCGGGTCGAGCTCCACTCCGGTGACCTTCACCGAGGCTGCCCCGGCCTGCACAACATGTAACACCACGGCGACGATCTCGGGCATAGTCCCCGCCGGTACGCTCTCGATCTCTACGCCGTTCACCACGACAAACCCGCTGAGCCTCGGAACCCTGGCACTGAACGCGGCTGGCACGTACTTCACCGCCTCGGCGTCCATGGACACCGGCGGTGCCGCGGACATTCCGGGCACCAACTTCAACGGGATCACGATTGTCGACACCCAAGCGGGCAATCTGCCGTGGACCGTGTCGGCGCTGGCGAGCAACCTGTCTGACGGCGGCAAGAACCCCGGCAGCACGATCAGCGGGGAGAACGTTGGCCTGACCAACCTGACCCCGGTGTTCGTGTCTGGCAACGCCATTCAGGCCGGGGACGTGACCGTCACCAACCAGCCGCCGGCAACCCCGCCGGTCAGCCCGACCGACACTGGCAGCCTTGGCCTGGGCGGCACCGCCGCGCACGTCATCGCAACCGACTCCGCGCAGCCAACCGGAACTGTCGGCATCAATGGCACCGTCGTCCTGAACGCACCGACCTCAACCGAGGCGGGCACGTTCGTCGGCACCATCACGTTCACGATCGCCAGCTAGCAGCCAGCTAGCAGTAGATCGCTTTCGTTCAGGTAACGGCGGGGCGGGCTCACCGCAAGAGCCCGCCCCGCCTTGCCGTATCCGGCGAACGCCAAGAGTAGCAGGTTGGGTTAATTGATACCTCCAATTAACACGCTGTTCAGATTATGGCCGTTTCCTGCTGTGAATGCAGTTGATAGCGTCTGGTCGGCGATAACGTCCGACTCGATTCGCTCGGACATCGTTTTGACGGGCGGGCGGAGGATTTTTAATACATGAAGCACATCAGCGCGGCCGCCCCGGCCAGTGCGGGTCATTTCCGGGCGCGCGCCCGGATCGCGGCGGCGCGGATTGCGGCTGGCTCGCTCGTCATCGGAATGCTCGTCAGCCTGGCCAGTTTTGCCGGCCTCGTATCGGCAAGCGCCGCGACGTCAAGCTCAAAGCCTGCGCCGCGAGCGTTCTTCGGCCTCGGTCCGGCTACAAAAGGCAAGATCGACGGCCGACCGTATTTCTCCTGGAGCGCGAGCCCGGGCAGTTTTCTCAACGACGAGGTGGCATTCGTTAACTTTGGCGTCAGCCCGGTGACGATTACCGTATTCGTCACCAACGCGGTGCCCACGCCGCACGGCGGGACTGCGTTCCTGTCGCGGGGGAAAGCTCACGGTGGCCTCGTAGCGTGGGTGAAGTTGCGCCTGCCGAAGGGCTCACCGGTCCTTCACCTGGCGCCGCGCAGCAAGATCGTCGTACCGATTAGTGCGGTGTTCCCGAAGAACGCGCAGCCTGGCGACCATGTCGGCGCGATCGTGGCAAGCCTGTCCTCGGTGGTCGAAAGCAAGAATCACGTCAAGGTACACCTGGTCCAGCAAGTCGCTGACCGGATCATCGCGCGGATCTCTGGTCGGCTCGAGCCCCGGCTGAGCGTGACCGGCTTGCGGATCGCCTACGACGACCCCCTTAACCCCGCGGCGACGAACCCGGCGACGCTCGCATTCACGATCGTGAACTCCGGCAACGAGGTCCTCGGCGGCAAAGTCTCCGTTTCCGTCAACGGGCTCATCGGATCAGCTAAGAACCGTACGGACATCATCAGCGTTCCAGCCATGCTGCCCGGCGGCACGGACGCAGCAAGCGTGAGAGTCGATGGTGTGTACCCGGGGTTCCTCGACACCGGCAAAGTCAATATCAAGCCGCTTGTTCCGGAGGGCCAGGTCGATCTGGGCCTGAAGCCGTACTCGGGTGAGGTCAGCTTCTGGGCGGTCCCGTGGGTCCCGCTGATCATTGTGATCCTCATAGTGCTGATCCCGTTCGGTTTGTGGTACCGCCGGCGCCGCCGGCGGCGTGCAGGTTCGAAAGCGCCAGCCGGCCAGCCTTCGGCAGTGATCAGTGGAGGAACAGCATGAAACTCGCCCGGCTGCTCATCGCAACCACAGCGGTCTGCGCGGCAGCAGCGATACCCGCGCAGGCGGCGATGGCCGCGCCGTCACAGGGCACGGTAGGCCAGGCCCGGACAGTGAGTCAGGCCAGCAGCGGCAGCCTGGCCACCAGCAAGGCGGGTTTCCATCTCCCGTACACCGACCCGAATCAGGCCGGCTGGCTGACCTTGTGCGGCACGAACCTCAAGCCGGTTACCTCGGGCAACATCAACACCAAGCCGTTCGTCTGGCGCGTGGTATCCAGCGTGCCCGCGCCGAAGGTCTACTTCAGCCACGGCGCGAGGGCCGTGCTGTACGCCTACCAGCCTCGCGAGCAGACTCCTGCCGGTGCCTGGAGCGGCACGATCATGGCCACACCGTCGGAGTTCAGCAACCGCCTGCACCCGATGGCACAGTTCACGCCGATCGACCAGCCGTTGTCGTACATGACGATCGACTTCCCCCCTATCTTCGACCACCTCATCCAGTTGCGCCTTTACATGGGTGCGCCAGGCATGGCCGAAGATGTCGACGGCTATGCAGCCGCCGACATCCAGGTCATCGGCAATACCTGGCACCTGGTGGCGGGCGGCAATTCCTCCTGCACCAGCGGCAAGGTTGTTTCAGAGGAGACCCTTGTCGGAATGCCGGGCGCTAGTGGCATGCCGAAGCCCGCCAAAGCCGGTGCCGCCCAGAGCGGTAGCGCTGCTCCTGCCGCGGGCGCCAATGGCTCCACATCCAGCACTTCGACCGGCTCTGGCGCAGCCGGCTCGGTTGACGCGGCCGATGCTGCCCACAGCTCAAGCGCCGTGCCTGTCGCGGCGGCCCTCGGGGCGGTAGCCGTCCTGGTTATCGCGCTACTCGCTGCCGGAGGCATCTGGCGCCGCCGTCGGCGGATTACTGGCTGATCTATCCACCAATCAATTGGCGAAGGGAATGCTGTGAGATACGGCAAATTGGGTGTGCTGGCTGCCGCAGCAGCGGTCGTAACCGCTAGCGTCAGCTTGCTCGCGGGGGGTGGCGCTGCCATCGCCGGAGGTGGAGGCGGACCTACTCCGCCATGGATTTCGCAGGAGACTGTCAAGCCGATCGGGTCCATCACCTTCTACAACGCGCAGGGGCAGGTGGTTACCGGTGGTTCGATCACCGCGAACGGTCTAGCCGCCTACGCGGTCGGGACAGCTCCCGACTCACGGACCGGCGACTTCAAGGCGGCGCTGTTCGCTTACACACCGGTCGCCGGTCAGAACCCGCAGACGTGGTCAGGCGAGGAACTGAGCCTGGCGACGGCGTACCCCAACACGTCCGCGCCGTTGCCGGTCAGCGGCACGGCGAACCCGGTCGAGTCGAACAATGGCACTGACACGCAGCTGTCGCAGTACATCGCGACATACCCGAACACGCAAACCACCTCGGGCTATCCGGGTCTGTATGACATCCGGCTGGAGCCCACCGGGATCGGGCAGCCGGTCAATCCCAACTTTTTCTACGAGACTGTCATCTCGATCAACACGGCCACCAGTACATGGTCGGTTGACTACCCGGACTGGACCCAGAACACCACGACGACGGTGACCGCGAGCCCCTCGACGGAGACGACGCCGGCCCCGATCACGCTGACCGCCACCGTGGCGCCGAGCGCCGACTCGACGGGCACCGTGAGCTTCTGGAACGGCACCACCCAGGTCGGCACCACCCAGACGGTCAGCGGCGGCACCGCTTCGGTGACGACGACCCCGCCGACCGGGACGACCGACTACACCGCCATCTTCACGCCTGCGATCGGCTCGGCTGACATCGGTTCCACCGGATCGCTGTCCTACCTGGTCGGAACCGGGCCGGCGACGACCACCACGACGTTGACGGCGAGTCCGGCAAGCCCGGTCAGTCAGGGTACTTCGGTGACCCTGAGCGCGATGGAGGTCGCCAGCGACTCGACGAACCCGGCCGGGACAGTCCAGTTCTTCGACGGGACCACCTTGATCGGCTCCATGGCTGTGAACAGCAGCGGTGTCGCGGCAGTGACAACGACCAGCCTGCCGCCCACCGGTCCTGCCGGAGAGCCGCTGACTGCCACCTTCATGCCAACGAACACCTCGGGTTACAGCGGCTCGACGTCATCCCCGGTGACGTACCAGGTGAACCCGGTCGCCGCGAAGCCGACCCTCTCCGGTCGGCATCAGGCTGGCCAGCCAGAGACCTGCAACGAGACGCACGCTTCCGGCGTGACGGTGACGTACAACTGGCTGGCCAACAACAAGCCGATCGGTTCCGGGATGAAGTTCACTGTGCCTGGCACCGCCTACAAGGCAAATCTGACCTGCGAGGTATCGGTCAGTGATGGCGGCGGCCCGGTGAGCAGCGCCACCAGCTCGTCCGTCACCGTGTCGCGCGGCGGGAAACTTACGCCGCTCAAGCACAAGGGGCCGTCGCTGTCGGGTCCGCACAAGGTGGGCAAGACCGAGAAGGTGAATCCAGGCAACTGGAATGACCCTGGAGCTTCCAGAGTCAGCTTCACCTACCAGTGGCTGGTCAACGGCAAGGTAATCAAGCACGCGACCAAGTCGTCGCTCAAGCTGAGCAAGGCCGACAAGGGCAAGAAGATTAGCTGCCGCGTTACCGCGCACGCCCCCGGCTTCGCCAATGGCTCAGTGAGCACGGCCGGAGTGAAGGTCAGCTAGCCACATCCGATTAGTGCTAACTGCGGGCCGCCTCTCCGTGCCGAGAGGCGGCCCGCAGCCGTTGCGGACCCGAAGCTAGGCAGCCCTGGCTGGCCTGGCGTGGATGAGTTAGTTTGTACCGGCATGACATGGCAACCCGAACTAGACGAGCTGCGCAAGCGGCAGGAGCTCGCCGGGCAGATGGGCGGGCCGGACAAGGTCGCCCGGCAGCACGATGCCGGGCGGCTCACTGTCCGTGAGCGGCTTGCCGCGCTGCTCGACGAGGGCTCGTTCGCCGAGATCGGCGCGCTGGCCGGCAAAGCGCTGTATGACGCTGCCGGTGAGCTGAAGAGCTTCATGGCGGCGAACTTCGTGACCGGCACCGGCCGGATCGGCGGCAGGAAGGTCGTCGTCGGTGCCGACGACTTCACGATCCGCGGCGGCGCTGCGGACGCGGCCATCGCGGGCAAGCAGATCTACGCCGAGCAGCTTGCTAACCAGTTGCGGCTGCCGATCGTCCGGCTGGTGGAGGGCACTGGCGGCGGTGGCAGCGTCAAGTCCCTGGAGCAGACCGGGCACACCTACGTCCCCGTCAATCCGGGCTGGGACTACGTGGTCGACAACTTGTCCGTGGTTCCCGTTGTCGCGGCCGGGCTTGGCCCGGTGGCCGGACTCGGCGCGGCCCGGCTCTGCGCCGCGCACCTGTCGATCCTGGTCGAGGAGACAGCGCAGCTATTCGTCGCGGGCCCGCCGGTAGTCAAGAGCGGCGTGGGCGAGGACGTCGACAAGCAAACCCTGGGCGGGCACCACGTTCATGCCGGAAACGGGGCCGTCGACCTGATCGCTCAATCAGAGGCCGCGGCCTTCGGGCTGATCCGGCAGTTCCTTTCCTATCTGCCGTCGAGTGCCTATTCACTGCCGCCAGTGATCGAATCGACGGATCCGGTCGCGCGGCGGGAGGAGTCCCTGCTGTCGGCAATCCCGAGGGACCGGCGGAAGCCGTACCGCATCCGGGAGATTCTCCGGGCGGTGCTTGACGAGGGGTCGCTGTTCGAGGTGCAGGGCTACGGCGGGTCCATCGTCACCGCGCTGGCCCGGCTCGACGGGCATCCGGTCGGTGTCGTCGCATGCGATCCGTACATCGCCGGCGGCTGCATGACGGCCGAGGGCGCCGATGCGGTGATCCGGCTCGCGGACCTGTGCTCGACTTTCCACTTGCCGGTCGTCACCTTCACCGATCAGCCGGGCCTGCTGATCGGCACCCGGGCTGAGCAGCGGGCAACGATCAGGCACGGCGTCCGGGCGATCAGCGCGGTGTATCAGGGCAGTGTGCCAGGTGCCGAGATCATCGTGCGGCGCGTCTTCGGGGTGGGCGGCGCAGGCCTGGTTAACCGGCACGGCCTTGTCCGCCGCTGGGCCTGGCCGTCGGCGGACTGGGGTTCGCTGCCGGTCGAGGGCGGGATCGAGGCTGCATACCGTGCCGAACTCGAGGCCGCGCAAGAGCCGGCCGCGCTGCTCGCTGACATCCGGTCGCGGCTGGACGCGGTGCGGAGCCCGTTCCGTACCGCCGAGCGGTTCGGCATCGAGGAGATCATCGATCCTCGCGAGACCCGCGCGCTGCTGTGCGACTGGGTGAAGGACGCGTACGCGATCCTGCCGTCAGCGCCGGGACGCCCGTCCTTCGGCACCCGCCCGTAGCCGCACAGCTTCCCAGCCGGGGCCAGCGCCCCGAAGTTACTAATGCGCAGCCCCGGACCAGGCGATTGCCCGGTCGCCAGCCAGGCGAGTGAACCAGCCGAGTGCCATCTGGGAACGTCCGGCGCTGTGCAGGCACATGCGATCAGCCCGCGTCATGACATGGTTGGCCATCTGCGTGTTCTCCTTACTTGCTGAGTCGCAGAACCTCCCGCTCGAAGACCTGAGTGCCCATCTGGACTGCTTCCCATGGGCTGCCTAGCGGAGGTGTATACGAGAGGTCGATTTCGCTCATGGCCTCGACCGTCATGTTGTTGAAGATTGCGGTCGCGGCGATGTCGATCCGCTTGGCGACCTCAGCGTGTCGGTGGCCGAACAACTGCATGCCCAGCAGGCGCCCCGTCGTGCGGTCGCCGGTGACGCGCATCCGGACGCGGTGGCTGCCGGGGTAATAGGCCTTGTGATCGTCCGCCTCGGCCGGAACCGTGACCGGGTCGAATCCAGCGGCCGCCGCCTCGTGATCACGTAGCCCGGTACGAGCGGCGGCGTATTCGAAGATCTTGACGACTTGCGTTCCCAGGCTGCCGGCGAACCGTCGCTCTCCGCCGAGCGCGTTCTCGCCGGCCACGCGACCTTGCTTGTGGGCAGTAGTTCCAAGCGGCAGGTAGGTCTCGCCCAGCAGCCGGTGGTGGGTGACCACGCAGTCGCCGGCCGCCAGTACGTCGGGCAGATTGGTGTGCATTCCCCTGTCGACAACGATTGCGTTCTTGACGCCGAGCCTCGCCCCGGAAGACTCGGCCAGAACGGTGTCTGGCCTGACCCCCGTGCTCACAAGAACCATGTCGGCCATGATGGTCCGTGAAGCACCGGCCGCAGTGGCGTCGACGGCCAGTCTGCCGGACTGACCGGGGCGGGCTTCGCTGATCTGGTTGACTGCGGCGCCAGTGATCACCTCGACGCCGCGCGCCGCCAGTTCTGCGTGAATCAGCGCCCCTAGCTCAGGGTCGACTGTCGGGAGTACCTCCGAGAACTGCTCAACCTGCGTAACTGCAATACCGCGAGCGGTCAGGGCTTCGGCCATTTCCAGGCCGACGTAGCCTGCGCCGACGATGACGGCGCTGGCTGGCTGGCGTTCCTCAAGGGTGCGCATGACGGCGAAGGTGTCCGGCATTGAGTGGAGCAGGTGCACGCCGTCGTCGGCGCCGAGGTGCTCGAGACCGCTGATCGGCGGCCGTGCCGGCAACGCTCCGGTCCCGACCATCAGCTTGTCGTAGCTGATCAGTTCCTCTGATCCGTCGGCGCCTGTGACCAGCAGCTTTCGGGCTCCGGCGTCAATCCGCCGTGCCACGGTGTCCAGCCGCAGGGCCATCCCCGTTTCCTCAAGGTCGGCGATGGTGCGGTGCGCCAGATTGCGCCAGTGGGCTACCTCACCGGAGACGTAGTACGGAATCCCGCAGATCGAGAAGTTCGGGTATGCGTCGGCGACAACGACAGTGACCTCAGCGCCTGGATCGAGCTCGCGAGCCCGAAGCGCCGCGCTGATCCCCGCATCGCTACCGCCGATCATGACGAGGTGCATCGATCTGCTCTGCTTTCTGGTCAGCTGCGGCTGCGGCCGCCGGGCCGGCTGCCTACCGGATCTGCGCCGTCACTAGCCGCCTTGCTTCCCGGCCTTTCGAAATTGCTGGCTCGGCCGTGGGGCACGGTAACGTCAGCCGCCTCAGCCGGTGTAATGCCCGGGTAGAGGGCGCGAACCAGGCCGACGGCGAGGATGCCGCCAACGACCTGTGCGCCGATAAAGCTCGGCACCGATGACGGAGCAATCCCCGCGAACGTGTTGGAAAACATCCGGCCGATGGTGATGGCCGGGTTGGCGAAACTGGCCGAGGAGGTGAAGAAGTAGGCCGCGCCGATATACGCGCCTACGGCGGCGGGAGTCGTGCGGCTCCTTCCCGACCTGGCGAGCGCGAAGATCACCAGGATGAGCCCGAGCGTCGCGATGATCTCGGACAGGAAATGGGCGCCGGAGGCCCTGTGGTTCACCGAGATGCTCACTGTCGGCAGGGCGAACATCGCGTTGGCCGCGATCGCGCCCGTTATGCAGCCGGCCATCTGCGCGGGCAGGTAGGCGGCCGCATCGCGCCACGACACGCCGCGGAATGCCGCATCGACGAACGAGACCACCGGATTGAAGTGACCGCCGGAGACCGGGCCGAACATCAGGATGATCGCGAACAGCCCGGCGGCCGTTGCCGCCGCGTTCTCCAGCAGTTCCAGGCCCGTGTCACCGGGAGACAGGTGCTGAGCTGCGATTCCGGACCCGATCACCAGCGCTGCCAGGAAGGCGCTGCCCAGGAACTCGGCAGTCAGCCGCCGCCACAGCGTAACCTGGCTCACGCTAACGCTCCCGCCAACCTTCATAGACAGTCATCGATGCAGGGAACAGCTTGCCATCCTGCATCGAATCTCGTCAACATAGACTCATGTCAATCCAGCGCGTGCCGGCGGATCTGGCGATCATCGCCGTGACGGGCCCCGATGCCTGTGTCCAGCCCGCTCTGGTCAGCGAGCCGATCGACGAGGTCTCAGCCGCCGGGCTGGCGCAGGTGTTCAAGGCGCTCGGCGATCCGGTCCGGCTCAGGCTGGTCTCACTTATCGGCGCGCGGCAGGGCGGTGAGGTCTGCGTCTGCGACCTCACCAGCGCGTTCGACCTCAGCCAGCCGACGATCAGCCATCACCTGAAAGTGCTCCGCGAGGCCGGCTTGATCGAAAGCGAACGGCGCGGCACGTGGGTCTACTACCGCCTGGTCCCCGCCGCACTTGACCGCATTGCCGGGCTGCTGTCGGTCCCGGTCGGCTAACTCTCGCTGGTCTGCTGCTGCGATCCGCAGCATTGTGTCTCGCCCGATGGTGCCGGCGTGGCGGTTGCGCCCGCATCGAGGGATGCCTCGACGGCTGCCCAGCCCTGGCCGCCGTCCTCGCCCCAGAAGCTCCGGCTATCCTCGAGGACCGTGTAGATCTCCCACCGCTCGCCGTTGGGTGTCCGCTCGACCCAGAACTTGTTCTGCCGGGCGTAGCAGCAGGTGGTGTCGCGTTCGTCGATCGAGGTCAGACCGACCTCGGCCAGACGCCGCTGCTCGGCATCGACCGTGTCGGTGTCAGCGACCTCGACGCCGAGATGGTTGAGGCTGCCGCCCTGACCGCGGTTCTCCATCAGGATGAGCTTGAGCGGCGGGTCGGCGATGGCGAAGTTGGCATAACCGGGCCTGATCTTTGCTGGCTCGGTGCCGAAGAGCTTGGTGTAGAACCCGATGGACTCGTCCAGGTCGTCGACGTTGATAGCGAGTTGTACGCGGCCGGTCATGGAAGCCTCCCCTAATATTGATAACCGTCTATGTCTTCGCAGCCCTGAGCTTGCCACGACACATAGGCGTCTGTCAATATAGACGCATGTCGAAGTCTCGGCTCGCCCTGGATCCCGCAAGCACGGTGGCGTGCTGCCCGCCGCTGACCGCCCAGCCTTTGTCTCAGGATCAGGCCGACCAGATCGCACCCCTCCTCAAGGCTCTCGCCGACCCTGTGCGCCTGCGGCTGATGTCCCTGGTCGCCTCACACTCCGGCGGGGAGGCCTGCGTCTGCGATCTCAATGACGCCTTCGATCTGTCCCAGCCGACCATCAGCCACCACCTGAAGGTCCTGCACGACGCCGGATTGCTGGATCGCGAGAAGCGCGGCGTCTGGGCGTACTACCGGATCAGGGCAGAGGCGCTCGCCAGCGTGGCTGCTCTTGTCGCCTATACGCCCGCCACCCCCTGACGGCCCCATCTGGGCGAGGGTTGCCACCATCAAACTTTATCGTTTATCGTCGATGAACGATGAAGGTTCCTGAGCAGTCCCTAGACCGTGCGACGGCCGTCGAGTTCGCTAGCTGGTTCAAGGCGCTCGCGGATGCAAGCCGGATCCAGATCGTGACGCTGCTGGCTCGCCGCGGCGCGCCGATGAGTGTCGGCGAGGTCGTGGCCGCACTCGATATCGGCCAGTCCACTGTGTCGGCCCACCTCAAGGTGCTGGCTGACGTGCGATTCGTGCTCGCCGACCACCGGGGCACGGCCACGTACTACCGGATCAACGACCTGTGCGTTGATTGCTTTCCCACTGCAGCAGACATCGTCATGGGCAGGCCCGCACCCGAGCCGCCCCTATCAGTGGCGTCGGCATAGGGAGGTCAGCGTGACAGCCGCAGACAGCGACCGGATCGTCGGCAGGTACTCGCAACTCGCGCGCGCGGCGCTCCGCGGAGAAGCGATCACCGATTGCGACCCGGACACCTTTGACGACGGACGCTTCGGCGCCGCCGTTTACGCAGACCGCACCCAGGCGCCAGAAGCGGCGTTCCAGGCGAGCCTGGGTTGCGGAAACCCGCTTGCTATCGCCGATCTCCGGCCCGGTGAAACTGTCCTGGACCTCGGCTCGGGCGGTGGCCTCGACGTGCTGCTATCAGCCCGCAGAGTCGCGCCCGACGGCGTCGTGTACGGCCTGGACGCCAGCACCGACATGCTGACTCTCGCCCGCATGAACGCCGACCAAGCGCACGTCACCAACGCCCGCTTCCTGCACGGCCACATCGAGAACATCCCGCTGCCGGATGATCACGTCGACGTCGTCATTTCCAACTGCGTCATCAATTTGTCCGGCGACAAAGCTCGCGTTCTGACAGAGGCGTACCGCGTGCTCAAACCGGGCGGACGTCTTGGAGTCAGCGATATCACGGCCGACGGAGGCGCCGATGCCATGCTGCTCGGGCGTGCAGAACAGCAGGTCGGCTGCGCGGCCGGCACGTTGACTCAGCCTGAGTATCAGCGCCTGCTTGTGGCCGCGGGGTTCGCGGATGTCACCATTACCACTACCAGCCAGGCAGGTGACGGGCTGCACTCGGCAATCATCCAAGCTACGAAACCAGCGCGTGATCTCCTTAAGCCAGGCCACTAATCGCTACTTCGCCGCGTTAGTGGCCTACCCGGCCGTCGATGGGCTTGCGGATCAAGCCGGCCTGGCCCGATAGGGTCGGGGCCATGCCGACTCCCGATTTCGTTGCTGGCTTGCGCGCCCGCGTCGGCCACGACCTGCTGTGGCTCTCGACCGCGGCTGGCGTGGTGCTGGACGACGACGGGCGCGTCCTGCTCGGGCGGCGCGCGGACACAGGAACCTGGGCACTTCCGGGCGGCATCATCGAGCCTGGTGAAGAGCCTGCCGATGCGGCGGTCAGGGAGATATTCGAAGAAACTGGCATCGTCGCGGTTCCCGAGGTCCTCGCCGCCGTGACGGTGTGCGGGCAGGTCACCTATCAGAACGGGGACGTCGTCCGGTACCTCGAGTTGCTGTTCCGCTGTCGCCCTTGCGGTGGCAACGCACGGGTGAACGATAGCGAGTCGATCGAGGTCGGCTGGCATGCGCTGACAGCCCTGGACCGGCTGGCTGATCTGGAACCTGGCACGCTGAGCCGGATTAACGTGGCGGTGAGCGGCGCTGCGCAGGCGGCCTTTGCGTTCTCTGGCGTCGAACAGGTGCTCGGTGTGGCGGCGGACGCTGGCTATGCGGCGGGCACGGACTCAGGCTGAGTCTCAAGTCCGGCCAGTTGCCGGACGCGGCGCGGCGTGAGCCGGTCTAGCCAGCGCGGAGTCCACCAGTTGTACTTGCCGAGCAGGAACATTGCCGCCGGAACGACCAGAAGCCTGATGACCGACGCATCGATGAGAACGCTGAGCCCGAGGCCGAGTGCGAGCATCTTCACGATTACGCTAGTCGACAGCAAGAATGCGGCGAATACGCTCGTCATGATCAGCGCGGCGCAGCTGATCACCCGCGCCGTGGCAGCGAGGCCGTGAGCGACGCTGGCGTGGTTGTCGCCCGTGCGCAGCCACGCCTCGCGTACCCGGGAGAGCAGGAAGACCTCGTAGTCCATGGAGAGGCCGAACACGATGGCGAAGATCATCATCGGTACGTAGGACTCGATCGGAACCTTCTCGCTGACGCCCAGGACTGAGCTGCCCCAGCCCCACTGGAATACCGCGACGACTACTCCGTACGCGGCGCCAATCGACAGCAGATTGAGCAGGCCAGCTTTGATGGCGAGGATCGGGCTGCGGAACGCGAGCAGGAGCAACACGAACGCAGCGGCGATGACCACGGCGATCATCAGCGGCAGCCGGCTGTCAACGACGTCGCGGAACTGGAGCTGCGCGGCTAGCGAGCCGGTGACGTATCCGGTTGACTCGCTGGCGTACAGCACTCCGGGCAGCGTGCTGTTTTGCAGGGTCTGCATCAGCTGATTCGTGGCGGCCGCCTGAGGTGCGGTCCGGGGTAGCACGGTGGCGTAGAGCAGCGCTCCGTCAGGCGTGGCCTTAACCGGCGTCAACGCGGCTACGTCCGGCGTGGTGGCGATCGCCGAGTGCAGCAGACTTGCCAGGCTCTGTCGCTGCGCAGCGGTTTTCCCGCCCGGTCCGAGCTGCGCCACGACGGTGAAGGGCCCGTTGGCACCAGGGCCGAAGCCGGCGCTGAGCGCGTCGTACGCCTTCTTCGCTGTCGAGCTGGCGGGGTCGGCGCCTGCGTCCACGTGGCCCAGTTGCATCGAGAACGCGGGGATGGCGAGGATAGCGAGCAGCGCTACGCCTGCGAGCAGGTAGCTCCACGGGTGCGCGCCGACCCGCTCGGCGTAGCGCTGCCAGCCGGCATGCTCGCCGGATGCCTCCGCGACCGGGCGGCGGACCCGGATCTGGTCGATGTGCCGGCCGGCCAGCGCCAGCAAAGCGGGGACAACGGTGATGGCGCCGAGTGCGGCAACCGATACGGTAATTCCCGCGGCCAGTCCCAGCTTGCCGATAAAGGTGAGGCCGGAGGCATAAAGCCCCAGCAGCGCTATCACCACCGTGAGTGCGGCGACGAGCACCGCCCGCCCGCTGCCAGCCAGGCTGAGGGCTGCTGCCTCCACGGGATCGGTGCCGTCCATCACCAGCTGGCGATGCCGCGTGGTGAGAAACAGGGCGTAGTCAATGCCGACGCCGAGTCCCATCATGATCGCTAGCGTCGGAGAGGTTGTGGCAAATGTCGTCCAGGCCGCGAACATGCCAACGACCGACAAGCCCGCGAACGCTCCTGCCAGCGCGCTGAGCACCGGCAGGCCCGCAGCGTACACACTGCCGAAGCCGACAAGCAGGATCACCAAGGCCGCCACGATGCCGATCGCTTCCGACCGCGGGTCCTTGTTCTTCAGCTTCGCCGCCTGGCCAAGCTGACCGCCGTAGTTGACCGCTACGCCCGCCGCCCTGGCAGGCGCGACCGCCTGATTGACCTTGTCCAGGTAGCTCTGCCCCAGTGATTGCGGGTTAACGGAGAAGTGGGCGGTCGCGTAAGCGACCCTGCCATCCTTCGCGATGGTCGTCGGGGTGAGCGGATCGGAGGCAGCTAGCACGTATGGCAACCGGCGCAGCTGCGTCATCGACTGCTCGATCGCGCTTCGGTGGCTGACGAGCGAGCCGGATGCGGTGGTGAACACGAGCTGGCCGCCCTGGCCTCCGGCTGAGGGGCGATGTGCTTGCAGTAGGTCGGCGCCCTGCTGGGCGGAAGTGCCCGGCAGCGCGAAGTTATCGGAGTAGGTGCCGCCGAGCACGTGGCTGCCGACGGCAGCCGCGACGAGCAGGCCAATCCAGCCCGTCAGGACCACGACCCGGTGCCGGGCGCTCCATAGGCCAAAGCGGTACAGCAGTCCGCCGGGCTTTCCAGCCTTGCGCCGGGACGGGGGAGAATCTGTCACACATGACAGATTAACGAGAACTGTCACACCTGACAACTCGTGCGACGATGTGTTCATGGAAGATGCGGCAGGGCCTGCGCCGGCTGGCCGCCGGGAGGCCAGCAAGCAGGCAACCAGGGCTGCGCTGGCTGCTGCCGCCGAGCGCCTGTTCGCCGAACGAGGCTTCGAGCAGACGACCGTTCGCGATATCGCCAGAGCAGCATCGGTCACCGAGCGCACCTTCTACCGGTACTTCGACGGCAAGGAGGGGCTTATCGCCGAGGAGTTCTCCAGCTGGCTGGACCGGCTGCACCAAGCCATCCTTGCCAGGCCGCTGGCTGAGTCACCGATTGATGCGGTGCGCCACGCGATGATGGCGATCGCACGGCAGGCCGCGGCGGAGCGGGAGCTCGCGCCGATCTGGCTGTTCAGTGGCGGTCCGTCGCTGCGCACCCTGCGGCGCTTCGAGCCTCGCCCGCTGTTGCGCCTCGAGGCTTCGATCGCCGCGGCGATCCTGCCGAGGATCGGCTCCGGACCTGCGACCGACGCCGCTGAATATCAAGCTACTCAGGGGACAGCTGACGACGAGTTCGCTGCGCGCGTCATCGGCCGGGTGGCTGTCGCCGCACTGCGTAGCGCGGTAATCGAATACCGGGAACTTCGCGCAACCGGCACGATCGGCCAGCGCACCGTCGAGCAGCTGCTGGATCAGGCCTTCGCGGTCATCAAGGCTCAGACCGCCGGCGGGGATCGGTGGCGCTGAGGCCACCGGGCACAGACTGGACTCGCCAGGGCAATCCGCCGCGTCTCCGCTTTGCCCGGTTCGTCCTTCTCTGCTAAGGTGCCTGGCGAAGGGGAGTAGCCCTCCGCCGGCTGATCGCCATACCCGGCGCCTGATGGCGCCCGGTCGCCGGGTCCGTGTCAGCACGGATGGCAAGACCTTCCGGCCCTGCCTGCGAGGCACGGGCGCGGAGGTCAGCCACTCTCCGCCCCGGCCGGGACGGAGAGCAATGAGCCTGGCAGTTGTTGCGGCCGTATACCCGGTCATCTTCATCAGCGAGCTTCCGGACAAGACGATGTTCGCCTCACTGGTGCTGGC
Source organism: Streptosporangiaceae bacterium (assembly GCA_035507615.1). Lineage (GTDB taxonomy): Bacteria > Actinomycetota > Actinomycetes > Streptosporangiales > Streptosporangiaceae > JAJYUU01. Next base: position 17,690 of record DATJNX010000055.1, on the reverse strand, counting down.
CACCCGCGGCCGCGCCTTGGCGGTATGGGCCGGCGCTGCAAGCGCATTCGCTGTGCATGTCTGCATTGCCGTCACGATCGGCGCCGCCCTGTTCACCTGGCTGCCGCAGCGTGCTGTCCAGGCGCTGGCGGCGGCGCTCTTCTTCGGGGCCGGGGCCTGGCTGCTGATCGGATCCATCGCAAGGCCGGCCGCAGGCGGGCACACTAGCTCCGGAGCGGCGGCCGACGATGCAACCGACTCTTCGGGCACTCCTTCCGCCAGCCCCGCCGCAGCGGGCAGCGTCGGCTGGCGCCGCATCTTTCTCACCACCTTCGGGGTTGTGTTCCTCGCCGAGTGGGGTGACCTTACCCAGATCCTGACTGCCAGCCTGGCCGCGCGATTCCACCAGCCGGTCGCTGTCGGGCTGGGGGCTGCGCTGGCACTGTGGAGCGTCGCGGCCCTTGCCGTGGTAGCAGGCCGGCCGCTGCAGCGGCTGCCGTCCTCACTCGTCCGGCGCCTCACCGGGACTGTGCTGCTCGCGCTCGCGGCGTTCGCTGCCGTTGCCGCGGCTAGCGGCGGGTGAATCTGCCGGGTCTTGCTCATCGCCAGGCTGCCGCTGGATCTCCGGGCTGCAGTCATACGCAAACATCGTTTCTGTGATAGAACTAAATAAATTCTGCTACAGAATCAATCTGCCAGTCCGGAGAGATGAGACCAGAGCAACCTGGCGCGCCGTGGGCCGCAGCCATCGGCAGACGCAGCGGCCAGGACACAGGCTGCCGCCACGGAGAGGAAGGCAGCGGCCGTCAGGGTGCTGACTTCGGCGCCGTGAACACTGGCAACGGGAGCGCCAGTGACTCCGGCCGAGGCGCGCCAGGTGGTGCTGTGCTCAGTCAGTCATCGTGGGAGCGTGAAGCCAACGTCATCGAATTGCCCCGGCTACGCCGCCGCCTGTCGCAGCCGATCCCAGTGCTCACCAACCGGATCGCGGCGGCGCTCGTGCATCACGAACCTGGCTGGCGCCTGCCCAGGTTCTCGGTCCTCGCTAGGCAATACGACGTGACTGCCGATCAGGTAGCCGGGGCCGTCGCGGACCTGGTCAATCGCGGTCTCATCCGGCATGCTCAGGACGGGCACTACTGCCGGACTAGCCCAGCCCACTACGTGCTGCCGTTCGAGGGGGACGGGCCGCGCGGTCTGCGCGCGTTCGCCTACCCGGTCGGCGGTGACCTATGTGTCAAGAGCCGCACTGTCGCAGAGCATCCAGTACGGCACGACATCGAGTGGGCGCTGCAGCTCGCATCGGATGATCCTGTCTGGATCCTCCAGCTAGCGTGGACAGTTGACGGCACGCCGGGAGCGCTAACCACGACCTACCTGCCGCCGTCGCTGGCTGAGTCGCTGATGACCGAGCTTGACTCCGCCGGACCGGACGCCAGCACGCCCGTCCTTCCGCTGACTCCGCTGATGACGGACGCCCGCTGCGACATTGCGCAGCCTGGCTGGCTTGTGCCGGGGACCCTGGAGGCCTGTATGCAGCAGCCGACGCGCGGCGCGGCTCAGGCGCTTGGACTGAGCGCCTGCCAGCGTGCAGTCATGATCACCAGCAGGTACGACGACCTGCGAGATGGCACGCCGGTGGCGCTCACCGTTACAGCCCTTCGCCCTGAGAAGTTCCGCATCACGATCGGGTCGTCCGACCAGCCAATCCTGGCCGACAGCGCAGGCCTGCCCTCCTCTGGCTGGAGCCACGTCGACGGCGACTGGGACTTCTGAGCCGGGCGCGTCAGTTTAGCGGCAAACCGCCTGACTAACCGCAAACCGGCTCGGTGCCCGTGTACCGTCCAGGTGAGGTCCCGGGGTCCTGGGGACCGGGAGAGGTCGGGTTCGGTTGAACGAGGATGCGAGCGGCGTAGCCGTGCCATTCTCTGGCCCGCCGAGCCCGGTCCGGCCGCCCGCCGCCGACCAGCGGGGTTCCGGGCAGGCGGGCTCGCACCGGCAGCCGGCGGGCCGGAACTGGCCGCGCGAAATCCTCGTACTGCTGATCTTTCTTGCCGTCGGCATCGCGGCAACCTGGCCGCGTGCCTCGCTCCTGAACGGCAGGCTTCCGCTGAGCTCTGATCAGTCCCAGGATGTCTGGAGCTTGTGGTGGGTGGCGCGGCAGGTCGTCCACCTGCACAACCCCTGGTACACCAGCTACCTGGCCGCGCCCGTCGGCGTCCAGCTCGGCTACGACACCCTCAGCCCGCTACTCGGGCTGCTGATGGCCCCCGTCACGCTCCTGCTCGGGCCGTCGGTCTCCTATAACTTGCTGGTCGTCGCGGCGCCAGGCGTGGCGGCGTATGCAATGTACCGGGCAGCCCGGCTCTGGCTGCCGAGCATGACGGGTGCCATCGCAGCGGGCGCCTTTTTCGGCTTCTCCGCGATGCTGACCTCGCAGGACTGGAGTCACATGCACACAGCCTTCGGCTGTGTGTTCCTGCCGCTGACGCTCGAGACCGCGGCCCGGCTGCGGCGCGACCCTACCCTGGGCCGCGGCATCCTCGCCGGAGTCGTTGCCGGAGCCGCGCTGCTGGTGGACCAGGAATCGGCCGTGCTGGTGGCCGTTGTCGCGGCCGCGGTCCTCGTCCCATGGCTAGTGCGCAGACCGGGATTCCAGGCCCTCAAAGCGCTGGCCGCTGGTGCCATGGCCTGCGTTGTCGTCGCGAGCCCGCAGCTCCTCGCGATGATCGCGGCGGGCGGGAAGGGCGGTCCTGAGCTGCCGCCGGCCGGCAACTACATTCAGGACGCGGCGCAGTTTCCCAGCCTGTTCTCGCCATCGCCGCAACTAGGTCACTACGGCCTGGCGTGGCTGGCCGCTGGTTACTCTGCTCACAACGACGTGGAGATGACCGCTACGTTCGGCGTTGTGCTGAGCGCGCTTGCGATTCTCGGCCTGATCGTCAGCTGGCGGCGGTCTGCCGCCTGGAAGCTGGCGGTCCTCTGGCTAGGCAGCGCGGCGGTGGCCCTGGGGCCAACGCTGTACGTCGGCGGTCACGACTATGTGCCGCTGAGCCAGACCTGGCGCGGCATTCGCGTCTCGCTCCTCATGCCCTATACCTGGCTGGTCCGGCTGCCTGTCCTTGCCTCCTTCCGGGAAGCGGACCGCTGGGCGCTACTCGGCCTTGTCGGTGCGGCACTGCTAGCCGGAGCGGCAGTGGACTGGCTGCGCCAGCGCGCCTGGCCAGCCGTGATCGTGGTGGCGCTACTCGCCGCGCCCGAAGCAGGGTGGGCCGGGCCGGCCACGCTGACGACCGTGCCGACGTCGATGCCGGCCCTCGATGCTCCGATTGCCGCCGATCATTCGGGATCGGTGGTCATCGATATCCCCTACGTCGTCCGGGGACCGGAGCGGTACGGCAGCGCTCCCGCCGCCGACTATCCGCTGGTGCTGGCCACCGAGGACGGCCACCCGCGGGCCATGTCCTACACCGCTGGCGTTCCCGCGCGCACCATCGCCGGGATCCAGCAGCATGCGTTCTACGCTGACCTCGTCGCGGCCGGCGCGCGTGCGGCAATCACGTCGGCCCGGCTGGGGGCGGCACGCCAGGACCTGCGAACGCTGAACATCGGGTGGGCGCTGGTATGGACGAGGCGCTGGGCCGGGCCAGTGAACCTGTCGGCATCCAAGCGGTTCTACGCAGACGTCGAGCGTTACCTTGCGGAAACGGGCTTCAAGTTCGACTACGCAGCCGACGGCGTCCTTGTCTACCGGTTGCCGCCGGCACGAGAGTGATGGTGAGGGCTAACCAGGCCGTGACAGGCCTGGCAGTCATGGGTCGGATAGACGACAACGCCGCCCGTTATGTGGCCGACCAGGCCGACCCGGCGGAAAATGCCCACCCACTGCGGTTCGTTGCTTTCGTCGAGTAGGACGGCGCCGATGTGGTGGCTCTTGACGAATCTCTCGAACTGAGCCACGTAGGCCGGTGTGGCGTGGGCGAGTTCCTGGACCTGCCGCGGCAGGTCAGTGCGGTGGCTGAGCCCGGCGTTGATGAAGCCGCCAGAGATGCGCATGTAGAAGTCAGACTGGGCTTGCCAGAGCATTCCAGCGTTGCCGATATTGGACACCACGATCACGATCTCGCCTGGTGCTAGCTGGCGTCGGTACTGCCCGGAGGTGATGAAGCGGGGGACGGTTGTGCCCGTTGTCAGGTCGAGAGGCAGCGTGTCGGCTGCGATGGAGGCGATCACGAGCGCGGCCAGCGACCAGCGGAGCCATGCCGTTCGCCAGCCCGGCGCGGCAAGCCACAGTGCCGTGGCGACCGCCAGCACCAGGAAGGCAAACAGCATCAGCCGGGACGCCCAGGCGTTGCGCAGGAACGGCAGGTTCCACAGCCCCGCCCATGGCAAGCGGGCGACCTGCTTGCCCTCGAGGTAGACATCGGGGCCGAAGGCCGCGACCACGATCAGGACCAGCATGCACGTCAGGAACCGGACAATCTTGCTGGACCACCTGGTGACGGCGAGCAGCAGGGCCAGCAGCAGGAGGGGGATTCCGACGTAGCCGGCCGCGGACGAGTTGACCGGCCCGCTCGCGGCGTGAGCCAGCCAGGCGATGCCGTAGGTACGCTGCGGTCGCGGGACGACCAGACTGGCCAGATCCAGCCCGGTCACTGCTCGCAGTTTCGGCGGCCGTCCGGCCAGCGCAACCGAAAGGTACGGCAGGGCCAGCGCGATTGCGATCAGGTAGGCCAGCCCGAGGACCTTGGCGAGCCGGGCGATAGCTGGCCGGTAGCTCGCGCCTGCGAGCGCCAAGCCGACAAGGAGAGCGATAACCAGAATCGCGGTCAGGTCCGCGAAGGTTTCCAGGAACAGGTAGAACTGCAGCGCCATCGTGAGGCCGGCCAGGATCACGAAGGTGCGACTAGTGATGCTGCCGTCCCGCCACACCACGATCAGGTAGGCCAGGATCGGGAGCAGCAGGCTGAATATCAGGTTGAGCTGGCCGGCGCTGGCATGGTTGACCTCGTAGGCGGAGAAGCCGAAAACGGCGCCTCCCGCGAGCGAAGCCCAGAACTTCCCGGTCAGCCGCCGGCAAAGCAAGAACGCGGCCCAGGCAGAGACCGGAAGCGCTATCGCTGTCAGCAAGTTGAGGGTGGTCACCGGACCCGCTGCCAGGGTCAGCGGTGCGGCGAGCAGGGCCAGCGGCGGGACCGTGGTCACCCAGCCCAGGGACTGGCCTGCTGGCGCGGCGATCTGATGGGTGTACAGCGGGTTCAGTGCGTGGCTCACCGCATACGGCCACCACCGCAGGCACCAGGTGTAGAAGTTCGGGTCCATGCTCAGCTGGTCGAGCTTCGCCCAGCCCAGGTGCTGGATCAGCGGCCTGGCCGAAGTCGACAACCAGGCCAGCAGGTAGATCGCGAGTGCAAGCACGCCTTGCAAGGCAGGCGAGATGGACCGGCCCCGGTGCGTGCCTGCCAGGACAGGCAATCGCTCGCCGGAATCGGCCGCCTGCACGGCAGGCCGGTCCTGCGGATCGATAACCGTCAAGTGCAACCCCGCTGAGGAAGTAATCCTGGCCAGCAACGAAGCATAGCCGGGCGGAAGGGACAAGCCCGTGACCTTTACCGTGACCAAGGCGCGTAATCTCAAACCCGCATAGGACCAGGGCATCGACGGCCGTTAGGGAATCGAGTACGGATGAACGGGACGGCAGTACGCCGGGTGCTCGTGTCCCATCCGGCGCAAGCCGCCGCCGGGATCTTGATCGACGGGGCCTTCGGCGAGCCACCGGCGCCGGTTCATCCGGTCGCCTTGTTCGGCCGCGCGATGACTGTCGTCGAACGGGTCGGCTACCGCGATAGCCGCACTGCCGGCATCGGGCATGCAGTCGTTGGCAGCACGGTTGGCCTGGTGAGCGGCGCCGCGCTGAGATCCACTGCGGCTGCTACCGCGATTGCGGTCGCGGGACGCTCGCTTCGTGAGACGGCCCTCGATATCGGTGCGGCCCTGGACCGCGGCGACCTGGCCTCGGCGCGGGCGAAACTTCCAGCGCTCGTGGGCCGCGACCCGTCAGCGCTCGGCGGCCAGGAGGTGGCGAGGGCAGTTGTCGAGTCAGTTGCCGAGAACACAGTCGACGCCGTCGTCGCACCGGCGTTCTGGGCAGCATGCGGCGGCGCGGCCGGGGCGCTCGGTTACCGTGCCGTGAACACGCTTGACGCGATGGTGGGCCATCGCAGCGCTCGTTACGAGCGCTACGGCTGGGCTAGCGCGCGTCTGGATGACGTGGCCGGCTACGTTCCTGCGCGTGTGACGGCCGCGCTGGTCACCGCGGTGCGGCCCCGCTCCGCGGCGGCGATCTGGCGGGCGATCCGCACCCAGGCGGTCGACCACCCCTCCCCGAATGCTGGTGTTGGCGAAGCAGCGTTCGCGGCGGCACTGGGCGTGCGACTCGGCGGCATGAGTCGCTACGGCGGTCGCGTCGAGAACCGGCCGGCTCTTGGCACCGGGCGTCCCCCGGCCGCGGCCGACATCCCGCGCGCGGTCCGGCTCTCGGCCGACGTCAGCCTGCTGCTCGCCGCGCTGCTGGCGGCTGTCGCTGTCACCGACACCGCAGCCGCGCCAGGCGGTCGCCGGCCACTCCGCGGCCGATGACCGGCCCCGATCCGCGCGCCGGCCGCAATCCGGTGACTGCACCGGCCCGGCCGGCAGGCCCGCTTCCTGCTGCCGGGGCGCACGGCGGAGACGGGCCGGCGATTGCTGCCTGGCTCGGCGTCAGCCCCGATGCCATCCTCGACCTGTCTGCCTCGCTGAACCCCGTCGCGCCCGATCCGGTGCCGTGCGTCGCCCGGCACCTGACCGCGATCCGGCGCTACCCGGCAGCGGTCTGCCTGGCCAGCGCGACGCAGGCGCTCGCTGAGGCAATCGGAACCGACCCGGACCGGCTTTTGCTGACCAACGGCGGAGCCGAGGCGATTGCTCTGGTCGGCTCCGAGCTCGGAGGCTGCGTGACCGAGCCGGATTTCGGCCTGTACCCGCGCGGCAGCGGCCCGCGCTGGCGGTCTAACCCGCACAACCCGACCGGGCTGCTTGCCGGGCCGAGCCTCGGGGTGGCCGTGTGGGACGAGGCCTTCTACCCGCTGGCTACCGGGCAGTGGACGCGCGGCGACCCCGGCGCAGTGGTCGTCGGGTCGCTGACCAAGCTGCTCGCCTGCCCTGGCTTGCGGCTGGGCTACCTGCTGGCCGATCCGCCGCTAGTGGCCAGATGCCGGGCTCGCCAGCCGGCCTGGTCGGTTAACGGCCTGGCCGCCAGCGCCCTGCCAGACCTGCTGGACACGGTCGAGCTGCCGGCCTGGTCAGCTGCCGTGGCCCGGCTCCGCGACCAGCTCGCCGGGCTGCTTCGCCGGCACGGCCTGCAGCCACGTCCGTCGGATGCATGCTGGCTGCTGGTGGACGCACCTGATTTGCGCGCCCGGCTGGCGCTCCACGGCGTCGTCGTCAGGGACTGCTCGAGCTTCGGCATGCCGGGCATCGTGCGCATTGCCGTCCCCGATGAGGCTGGCCTGGCGCGGCTCGACCAGGCGCTCGGCAGCCCTCCTGTCTAGTGCCCGAAGAACCCGCGGGCTTCGCGGTCGGGGAGCTGCACCACGCCAACGCCGGCGTCGAGCATCGCCTGAAGCACGATGTCATCACGGACAGAGCCGCTGGTGCAGAAGATCGCGCGGACACCCGCGTCAATCAGCACCTGGGGAGCGTCCGGGAACGGGAAGTAGCTGTCGCTGTAGGCGGCCGCCCCCGCCGTGTCGTGGCCCGCATCGCGAGCTCGGGTGACCGCGAGCGCGCACGCTCCGACCCGGTCCTGCTGGCCGACTCCGTTGCCGAGCAGCCGGCCGTCACGGACGAGCGTGACCGTGTTCGAATTGCTAGTGGAACCCACCGCCCAGGCCAGCAGAATGTCGCGCTCCTGCGCCCGCGTGAGTGTTCCGAAGCGGCGCACCGCCGGGTCAGCCAGATCCAGGATGAATGTGTAGTTTGGCTGCTCCATCACGCCGCCCCGCACCTGCCGTCGGCGCGGCGCAGTGTCAATCGACCGGCGGCCAAGGTCACCGAGCGCCGGATTGGCCAGGACCCGGCACTTGCCCTGCTTGCGCGCGAGCAAATCAATCGCCCCGTCCGTAACCGCGGCTGCCGCCACCGTGTCGAGCAGTCTGCGCGCCTCGCTGGCATGGTTGAGTAGCGCATCGGCGACCTCCTCGTCGACGACGAATCCGAGCATCACGCAGCCGCCGAAGATCGCACGCGTGTCGCCGGTCAGCATCAGCCGCGTGGCTTCTACCGGCGTGCTGGCCACAGCCGCCCCGCAAGCATTGCCGTGCTTGGTACCGACTGCCACCGCCGGAACGCCGTTACCGGCGACGTCGAACGCGGCCGCGATGTGCGTGATGGTCTGCAGCTGGCGGTCAATCTCGACCAGGTTGTTGTAGCTTGGCGCCAAGCCCTCGAGCAGGGCGAACCGTCCGAGGGCTAGCGGGTCATCAGTCTCTTCGTGGACCAAGCGGGCTGGCGTCTGCCATGCGTTCTCGCCGTAAGCGCACTGCCACGGATCAGGAGCGGGTGTCACGTCCGTGGACCCTATCGTGCGGCCGCGAGCTTCAGGCCGGCGAGGCGACGGCCACTGCGGTCTGCCGCCGGTGCTGTCGCCAGTTGCGCGTCAGCCTGACCAGCTTGACGAGCACCACGACTGCGCTGCCTTCTATCGCGTAAGCGAACCGCCGTCAGCCGACCTGCGCTGGGGTAGTCGCCGATGCGTTCACGCAATGTGACCCGGCGATGGGCCGCGCGAGCAACCGCGCGGCCCATGGCGTCGGTGACCGCGCCAGCCAGGTCACGAATCGGCAGCTAGCCGCCAGTGCACTGCGCACTGGCCTGCACCAGGCTCACGTCCAGCTGGAAACTGTCTGTCGGTCCCGGGGTTCCGGAGGTCGAAATCTGCAGCCCCGCGCCCGACGGCAGCGCCGAGGGGTCGATAACCAAGGCGTACGGCGTGGTGTAGGCGTCCTTGGGGTTGGCAATGAACCTCGCCCCGCCCAGCGGGCCGGTGCTCGGGCCAAACGGCCAGAAGGCCTGGCTGGTGCCAGCGGAGTAGGGCTGGCAGGCCGGGTTCTGCTGGCCGGTGAAGGTGACGCTGACCGGGACGCCGTCGGCGCGCAGCGTCCGCTGCAGCCCGGCGGCGTCGGCCGCTTCGCGGAAGGTGACCCGGATGCTGCCGCCGGCCAGCCTGGTAACAGTCCAGGCCGTCAGCCGGGCACTGGGCAGGTTGGCCGGGTGGCCGGCGGGCAGGTGGCTCGCGGCTGGGTGGCTGCCAGCCGGGCGGCTGGCGGGCAGTGCCACGCTCACGGTCACAACCACCGCGGCGGCCGCCGCCCCCGCCGCTGCGACCACGCCGTGGACGCGGTGCCGGTTGCGTACCGCGTGGCCGCGGTTGATGATCTGCTCCACCGGCGTGGTCATCACGACCTTGCCGCGCTGCTCCAGCAGTACCGTGATCAGTTCGTCGTCGATCATGACTGGCTCTCCTCCTGCCTGGTAGGGACGAGATCGCCGCGAAGCGCGGCTATCGCGCGGCCCAGGTGGGCCTGGACCGTGCCGGGCGCGATCCCGAGCACCCGCGCGGTGCACTCGGTATCCAGGTCCAGGAACAGCCGCAGTGCGACCACCTGCCGCTGCCGGGCCGGCAGCCGCAACAGCGCCGCCATGATCCTGGGATCGACGCTGCCGTCAGCGGTCTCGCCTGCTGCCGGCCAGTCCGCGACGAGGGCGAGGTCAGGTACCGGCACTTCCCGTCGGCGGCGCCGCCAACGGGAGACGCCGGCGTTCAGCGCGGTACGCACCACCCATGCCGCCGGGGCCGGGTGCCTGCTGACCGAAGACCATGACGCCCAGGCCCTGGCGAACGCCTCCGCCACCAGGTCCTGCGCGGTGTCCTGGTCACCGACACTGACCAGGACCGCGAACAGGCAATCATCCTTCGCTCCGCGGTAGAACTCCGCGAAGTCCAGACTCGGGGATCCCATATCCATTCAACGCACCGCAGCCTCAAGCGGGTTACCTAGCCGGTTCAGCGCTGGTCTGCGAGGCTGAGACTCTGGAACTCGCCGGACAGAGAATGGTTTAGGCGAGCAGATCTCTCCGGCCCCCGCGGGGCTTCATGTCCGCTGTCCCGCAGGCACCCTTAGCGCGTGGCTGCCAGGCGATAATCGGCGCGGCCGCGCGCAGCCACTGTCCAATCGTCACGCAAAACCGGGTGCCGAGCACCGCTGTCATTCAGTAGGATACTCAGTATGATATCGAAGACCCGGCATTCATGAGCGTCCGGCACGCGCTGCTGGCGCTGCTCAGCGAAGGACCGAAGTACGGACTGCGGCTGCGTGAGGAGTTCGAGGCGGGCACCGGCGAGGTCTGGCCGCTGAACATCGGGCAGGTGTACACGACACTGCAGCGGCTGGAGCGCGACGGGCTGATCGAGTCCGACGACGACGATGAGCGGGACAGCCCGCAGAAGCGGTTCCGGATCACCGCCGACGGCGAATATGAGCTGGCTGCCTGGCTGCGGACCCCGCCGGACATGTCTTCGCCGCCGCGCGACGAGCTGGTGATCAAGGTGCTGGTGGCGCTGCGGGTGCCGGGCACCGACGTGCGCGAGGTGATCCAGGCGCACCGCCGCTACCTCGTCGAGCTCATGCAGCAGTGGACGCGGATCAAGGACGCCGACGCCGGCGGTGACCTCGCGCTGGGGCTGGCGGTGGACGCAGAGCTGTTCCGGCTGGACGCGGTGGTCCGCTGGCTAGACGCCGCCGACGGCCGGATTAAGCGTGCCGCTGCCGAGCCGCAGAAGGCGACTAGGGATGACCTGCCCAGGCTGAGGATGAGGGCAGGGACGGCACGATGAGCATGCTCGAACTGCGGCAGGTGTCCAAGGTGTACGGCCAGGGCGCCGCCGAGGTGCACGCGCTGCGAGACGTCAGCCTCGAAGTCGACCCGGGCATGATGGTGGCGGTGATGGGGCCGAGCGGGTCGGGCAAGTCGACGCTGCTGACCATCGCCGGAAGCCTGGAGGAGCCGACCAGCGGGCAGGTCGTCGTAGCCGGGCAGGATCTGGCCACGATGTCGCGCAACGGCAAGGCACGGCTGCGCCGCCAGTCGGTCGGATATGTGTTCCAGGACTTCAACCTGCTGCCCGGTCTGACCGCCGCCGAGAACGTGGCGCTGCCGCTGGAGCTGGACGGAATCAGCGCGCGGAAGTCCAGGGACGCCGGGATGCGCGCACTGGACGCGCTCGGCCTGGCGGACCGCGCGTCGAACTACCCCGATCAGCTGTCCGGCGGTGAACGGCAGCGGGTCGCGATCGCCCGCGCCGTCGTCGGCGACCGGCACCTGCTGCTCGCCGACGAGCCATCTGGCGCGCTGGACTCCGACAACAGCGAGACGGTGATGCGCATGATCCACACTGCGTGCAGGCAAGGCATCGCCGCCGTGGTCGTCACGCACGACGCACAGCTTGCCTCGTGGGCAGACCGGGTGGTGTTCATCCGAGACGGCCGCATTGTCGACCAGACGACGCCCGCGCCGGGTCCGGAATCGCTGCTGAGGCAGCAGCGGTGACTACCCTCACCCGCCCGCGCGCGGCAGCTAGTCGCGGAGGCATCCCGGCCCGCCGGGCGGTGTTCCGCTGGGGCTGGCGGCTGTTCCGCCGCGAATGGCGCCAGCAGCTGCTAGTGCTCTGCCTGCTCACCGTGGCGGTCGCGGCAACGGTCTGGGGCGCCGGGGTCGTCACGAACGCGCCGCTCGGCAACCCTAACTGGGCCACCTACGGCACCGCTGCCGCGAAGGCCACGCTGCCCGGCAGCGACCTGCACCTGGTCGCCGACATCGCTACCATTCAGCGCCGCTGGGGCCCGGCAGACGTCATCGAGAACGAGAGAATCGCCACCGGCACCAACCAGTCCGTGCAGCTCCGCGCCGAGAAGCCGCACGGGCACTTTAATGCTCCGCTGCTCAGCCTGGTGGCCGGCGCATACCCGGCCGGGCCCGGTCAGGTCGCGCTGACCAGCCAGGTGGCTAGCCTGTACGGTGCGCGCGTGGGAGGCACGTGGCGGGCCGCCGGGACCACCTGGCGGGTGACCGGCATCGTGCAGGACCCCAGCAGCCTGTCGGACGAGTTCGCGCTGGTCGAGCCGGGCCAGGTCAGGCACCCCAGCCAGGTGATCATCCTGCTCGGCTCGGCCGCGGCGCAGCTGGCGACCAGCGACGGCGACGTGACGCTACCCGGCGTGCCGGCGGCCGCGCTGTTCGTGCCCACTGGTTTCTCTGGCGGATTCTCGCAGGCGGTACTCATCCTGGTGCTGGAGGTACTCGGCCTCGCGTTCATCGGCCTGCTGTCGGTCGCCAGTTTCTCCGTGCTGGCTCAGCGCAGGCTCCGTGCCCTCGGCATGCTCAGCGCGATCGGCGCGACCGAACGCAACCTCCGACTGGTCATGACCGCGGGCGGCCTGGTCCTCGGCCTGGCCGGAGCGGTGGCCGGGGCGGCGCTTGGCCTCGCCGCCTGGTTCACCTACGTGCCCACGCTCCAGCAGGCCACCGGCCACGTGGTCGACCCGGCCAGCCTGCCGTGGTGGGCGATCGGCATCGGGGCCGTTTTCGCGATCGTGACGTCGGTGCTGGCGTCGCGCAACCCGGCTAAGACAATGGCCGCGGTCCCCGTGGTGGCCGCGCTGTCCGGCCGCCCAGCGCCGCCGAAGGCGGTGCACCGCTCCGCCCTGCCCGGCGTCATTGCGTTCGCGGCAGGCCTGGCCATCCTGGCGTTCGCCGGCGGCCAAGCCGGGCCGCCCGGCGGAGGCCGTGGTCCCGGCGGCGCGCTACCTCTGCTCGTCGGCCTGGTCGGGGTGATCGTCGGCATTTTCCTGCTCGCGCCGCTAGGCATCAGCGTGCTGAAAGCCGGCGCCGGGCCGCGGCTGCCGGTCGCGATCCGGATCGCGGTGCGTGACCTGGTCCGCTACCGGGCCCGGTCCGGCGCTGCGCTGGCTGCGATCACGTTCGCCATGTTCCTGGCCATGGTGATCTGCCTCGTCGGCAGCGAGCGGACCGCCAACCCGCTCAGCCCATCCGGCCCCAACCTGTCCAGCAGCCAGCTCGTCATCACCGCGGGGCGCAGCCCGTCCCCCGGCATGATGATGCCGCTTACCAGCGCCCAGGAGGCCAGCCTGGCCAGCCAGCTCAATCGGCTCGCCGTCAGCCTGCACGCGCGTTCCGCGGTGCCGCTGGAATCCGCGGGCATACTCAATCAGGCGGGTGCGCCCCTCAACCGCAACAGCAACATCAACGGGGTTGGCCTGTATGTGGCCACCCCGCAGCTGCTGGCCATGTACGGGATCAAGGCCAGCCAGATCGCTCCCGGCACCGACGTCCTCACCGCGCGGCCGGGGCTGGCGGGCCTGTCTCGCCTGGAGATGATCTGGCAGAGTTCAGGCAACGGAGGCGAACCCGACAGTAACAACAATGGCCCGTCCTGCACGCCGGGCAGCTGCCTGGCCAGCCCCGCGATCCAGACGATCAGCAGCCTGCCCAGCGGCACCGACGCGCCGAACACGCTGATCACCGAGTACGCGCTGCGCAAGTACCACATGCAGATTCACCTGTCCGGGTGGCTGATCCAGGCACTGGCCCCGCTCACCGCCACGCAGATCCAAGCCGCGCGGCACATCACTCTTCGCTACCAGGCGCCGCTCGAGATCGCCTCCGGCGGCCCAGACTTCGCCGAGGTCGCCAGCGTGGCCACACTGCTCGGCATCATCATCGCCCTCGGCGTGCTAGCCGCGTCCGTCGGCCTGATCCGCAGCGAGACCGCGCCGGACCTGCGCACGCTCGCCGCGACCGGGGCCAGCACCACCACGCGCCGGACGATCACCGCAGCGACCGCGGCCGCACTCGGCCTGCTCGGCGCCGTCCTCGGCCTGGCCTTCGCCATGGCCGCCAGCCTGGTCTGGGCACACGCCAGCCTGTCCGCCATGTTCAGCGACGTGCCGCTAACCGACTTTCTGATCCTGCTGATCGGACTGCCGTTGGTCGCCGCAGCCGGCGGCTGGCTGCTGGCCGGTCGCGAGCCGAAGGTCATCGCGAGGCAGCCGCTCGACTGACGCGGGTCGCAATGCTGTCGAGGAAGCAGTCGCCGCCGCGCAGGCTGACTGGCGAAGGCACGTCGCGATCCGCGGCTAACCGGCAGGCGGTGATTCAGGCAGCTGAGCGCCGGGAACGAGCTTCAGCAACAAGGAGACCTTCAGTGACACCTAACCGGCATGGGTCCGCAGTGGTCGAATACCCGAGCGAGCTCGTGATCGTCACCATTCGCGAGTTCGACGCGCCGATTGAGCTCGTCTTCGACGTGCTGACAAAGCCCGAGCATGTGCGCCACTGGTTCGCTCCCTTCGAGGACAAGATGACGGTGTGCTCGATGGACCTATACGTCGGGGGGGACTACCACATGGTCTTCGTGACGCCGGACGGGAAAGAGTGCTCGTTCCGCGGGACCTACCTGGGGGTCGGGCCGCCGACCCGGATCGTCCAGACGTGGCTGTTCGAAGGCTGGCCCGACGCGTGGGCCGACGAGACGGATGAGCTGAAGGAAGCCGACGGTGTAACCACGCTGACGGTGACGATGGCGTTCCGTGACAAGGCCGGCCGTGACCACATGACCAAGCATGACGGCCAGGAATCCAGCTTCGACAAGCTGGAGGATTACCTGATGTCACTGCTCGACAACGAGGGGATGGCGTGAAACTTCTGCTGACTTCGTCTGGCATCGCGAACACGACCATCCACCAGGCGCTCGTCGGCCTGCTCGGCAAGCCGGTCGAGGAGTCCAGCGCCCTCGTCATCCCGACTGCGATATATCCCTTCCCTGGCGGTGCTGGCCACGCATGGGAGGCGATCTGCGGACGGAGCAAGAGTCCGTTCGCCGGATTGGGCTGGAAGTCTTTGGGAGTGCTGGAGCTGTCCGTGCTGCCCAGCATCGACGAAGAGTGCTGGGTCCCTGCGGTCCGGGAGACCGACGCCCTGCTGGTCTGGGGCGGTGACCCGGTGTTCCTGGCCTACTGGATGCGGCGGTCGGGGCTTGCAGACGTCCTGCCTTCGCTGCCTGGCGAGACGGTCTACCTGGGGGTGAGCGCCGGGAGCATCGCAGCAGCCTCCAGCTTTGCCGAGACTTACCCCGAACCGCGTCGCGGCAGCGGTGACGCGCTCTCGACGGAAGACATCGTGTTCGATACACCCGATGGCGAAGTCCGCATGATCCTGGTTAAAGCTCAGGGAGTCGGACTGGTCGATTTTGCGATTATTCCGCACGTGGACAACGCGGATCACCAAGACATGGCCATCGCAGAACAATGGGCCGCGCGGATACCGGCGCCGACGTACGCGATCGATGACCAGACCGCCATCAAGGTGACGGACGGCACCGTCGAAGTCGTCACCGAAGGACACTGGAAGCTGTTCACCCCCTAGGACAGCGACCCGAGGCCAAGGAAGGGCAATATGAAGCTTCTCCTCACGTCCGCTGGCATCAAAAACGAGCATCCACAACGCGCTAGTTGACCTGCTGGGCAAACCGATTGCCGACTCGAGCGCCCTTATGCATTCCCGCCGCGACTTACGCCATCGGCGGCAGTACCGGCCAGCAATCCAGCTTGGACAAGCTTCCTGCCCGCAGCTGAGCGGCGCGCTGGTCCGGCAGATTGTCGGCCTCGCTCACGCTCGCCGCGCGACCTGCTAGTCCTTGCCCACCGGGCGCCTGCGAGAAGCCAGCGCAGCGCTCCTCGGCTGCGCTGGTCACCTGCCATGCGGTCGCTACCCTGCTGCCTGCCATGGCGTCCTTTGTGAGCACCATCAGTTAGTGGGATCGGATCGGCGTCCAGCACACGGGTGCGGAGCCGACTCATCGTGCTGTGCGGGCTCGCCGTGCCGTGTATGTGCGGGTCAGGATGCCGTGCCCGCGCGCGGACCAGCTGACCGGGCGTACAAGGCGCATAGCAGCCCTGCCCTTGAGTTTCAGGATCGCGAACTGGTGCAGCTGCTCCAAGGCTTCACGCGGGCTGCAGAGCAGCCAGACCGCTCGGATTCTGGGAGAACGACCTCGCCGTATAGCCGATTGGAACATGGGCCCGCGACGCGGTCGGCGCAGCGTCAGCCAGCAGCGTTGTTACGCTCAAGGCGCTCGGCGATCCAGACCTTGATGATGGATTGCCGGGTAACGCCGAGGCGCCGCGCTTCCCGGTCCAGGGACTCGATCATCCATGACGGGAAGTCCACGTTGACCCGGCGCTGTTCCAGCGCCGGGCGGCGCAGCCCGGCGAGGTCCAGGTCGCCTGTGATGTCCTCGCCAGCGTCGAACCTGCGGTCGAACTCCTTAGCCTTCATAGAGCGCTACTTCCTCCTTGCGGGACCGCCGGGCCGAGATGATCGTGGCTCGCCCCCGCGCTGTCGGCCTCCGGCGACACAAACAGCGCCGCGGCCGAACCCGCGGTTCGCGCAATGCTGAGGTTGGTGGGCCTAATGGACCAGCACGCGAACCGTGCTCCGGGTCTGGTTGCAGCCGGGGCTGAGATCCTGATCAGGCCTGTTCGTATGCGAGTGGCGTCCTGAGCCGGGCTGGCGAGAAACGGCAGTCGACTTGTTCAGGCTGTTTTCTGGTCGTCTGCGCCCTGGCCGCGCGTCACCGCGCGCTCGATCCGTTCCAGCCGTTCGGTGATGTCGGCGATCTCGGGTAGCGCATCGCCGCGGGCGGTGCGTTCCAGGATCGAGCGCAGGTAGCTGGTGTACCGGACATGCCGTGCCCGGGCCTGCCGCTTGAGCTGGTCGATCACGTCGGCGGGCAGCCGCAGCGAGGTCGTGGCCATCGGCTGCGGCTCAACCCACTCACCACGCTCCATCTCGCCGCTGGTGTCGTGGCTGCCGTAGTACTCGGCCAGTTCCTCAAGCTCGGCCGCCGGCCGGGGAAGCTGCTCGGAATGCTTGGTCATAGTCATCGCGCTTTCCTGCGGAAGGTCTTCTTCTCGGCTTCGGTCATGTCGCGGGCGGTGACCGCGAACGCCTCCTGGCCTTCGCCGATCACCACCACCAGCAGGTAGCGGCCCGCGTAGGTGCGACCGTAGACCAGCGTCGTGCCATCCCGGCCGGAGCAGCCCAGTAGGGATGCTCGAGAATCGCCTCCCGGACCTCGTCTAAGGACACGCCGTGAGCAGCGATGTGGCCGGCTACCACTCGCTGTCCCCGGACTGCCTTGAACACGCCAGTATTGTATTGCATTTGCATTGCGACTGTTTAGCAGAGGCGACGGGCACGCTGACCTGCCATTGACCTGCGATGCACCCGCGGTGCACCTCGCGTGCGTGTACTCGAGCGCAACTCGCACCAGGCCCGGCGGGTTTCCGACCTCGCCCGCCAGCCCGAGCGCGTAGCACGGCAGCTCGCCGAGCACCGGGCTTGTCTAGTCGAAGTCAGCCAGGATCTGGGCGAGGGTGTATCGGCCAATGTTGTCAAGCACAGGATTGTCCGCCGAATAGGCGGCAGCCCTCAACCCGAACTGCAACGCCCAGCCGCGTCCCCGAGACCACGTCGCGTCATCCACTGCTAGCGCACCGCGGAATACCTCGCGGGCATCAGCCGGCAGGTACGTC
>DATJNX010000054.1:0-15006 GCA_035507615.1 Streptosporangiaceae bacterium | reverse complement strand
CCCAACTGCTGTAGTCGGGATCCCCGCCCTTGTGCAGGCACCCTGCAAAGTGGGCGACACCGTTCGGAGAGATCAGCAACTCACCGCCGACGCCTGCCGCCGGGCCGTTGGTCGTACCGATTGTCAGCGCGGTCGGCCGCGGCGCGGCAGCAGCCGGCCGAGTCGCAGCCGCCGATGACCTCGCTGACCCGCACCCCGCGCATCTTCAATGACGGAGCCGCAAATCCCCGACTGCGTCGACAACCCGCCAACTCAAGAGATCGAAGCAAAGCTTCAACGCCCTCTAGCCGTGGTGCTGATCCTGCTCGTCAACTGTGCCCACTTCGCTGAGCGGTGCCGACCCGAGCGTGTTCAGTTATTCTGGTCGGCCGATCTGCCCTTCGGCCAGAAGGTAACTGACGATCCCCTCCTCCATGTCGGCCCGAGTTACAAGGAGCAGCGAGTGGCGCAGGTCTTCGAGCACCAGGTCAGCGTGCGCTGGCGGGATACCGATGCTCTGGGGCACGTCAATAACGCGGTCTACCTCACCTACCTCGAGGAGGCTCGCGACGCGTTCTACCTGCGCGCGCTGGGAGATCCGATCTACGTGGTGGTACGCATCGAGATCGACTTCCGCGCCGAGGTCCGCCACGCCGACCGGATCGTGCGCGTCGAGATTGACGTGGAACGGGTGGGAACGACCAGCCTGAGGACCCGTGAGGTGCTTCGGACCGCCAGCGGTGAGGTGGCCGCCGAAGCGCGCGTCATCACGGTGCGCTGGGATCAGGATGCCCGTGCCGCGGTCTCGTTCACCGACGAGCAGCGTGCGCGGCTGGCGGAGTTCGAAGCCTGACCTGCCTTCCGGCGGCGCCAGTGACGATCTTGGCCGCCAGTAAACGCGTTGCCGGATGTCAAAGTGCAGTCCTAAAGTGGGCGCGCCGCGGCAAGATATGTCCTCTGTATTCCGGAAGGAGGTGCCCGCGATGTTCGCTCATCGTCAGACGCCTCCAGAGGTTGCCCGCTAGCAGCCCTGGAGACGCGCTGGGGGCACCCTCAGGAACCTGGCGACAGACAATCCTGAGGGTGCCTTCGATCCAGGCTCTCACCTGCTGTCATGAAGTGACCGGATGCCAGCGCACGATCCGGAAGCCGTAGTGCACTGCGGTTTCCAGACCGTCGCGGTCGAACTGGCCGTCAGGATCGCGGGGAATCCCGATGAACGAAGCGGACCGCGGATTTCCGGCGGCCATGACGACGAGCAGCTTGCCAATGTCGTCGACGTCACTCACGATTTCCGGCGTCGCGGTGAGATCTTTGCCGCGCAGCCTGATGCGGACCGGGACGCCGGTTTTCAGGTTGCGCTTCCAGTTGCCGCCGCCCGGCGTCAGCAGCGCGTCGCCATCGCGGACATAGCTGAGCGGCTGCCGGTACGTCTTGCCACTCTTACGTCCGACAATGAACGCGAGCATGAGGCTGCGGCCCAGCGGCGTGGCGACAGGGAGGCCGAGCACGGCACGCATCGGGACGTTGATGATCCGGAACGCGCGCGCCTGCAGGCGACGACTGAGCGGTGGTCGGGAGGACTCGGGCATGGCATGCGCTCCTTCGGTCATGGCTTGTCCTCGGCAAGCCCGGCCCATAGCGGCCGGCCATCTGGCTGCGTGACGTTAGCGGCAAGGCGCCCGAGCAGGCTCTCCAGCGTCGCGATCTCATCGTCGGTCACGTTCTGGCGGAGCCGGGCGTCGAAGGACAACGCCGCTCCGCGCAGGCGTCCGAACGCCAACTCCCCCGCCGGCGTGAGTTCGACCACGTGGATCCGCCGGTTCGCCGGGTCACGCCGCCGGGTAAGCAACCCGGCAGTCTCCATAGCGTTCAGGTGATGCGTGAGCGTCGCTTCCTTGATGCCCATAGCCTCGGCAAGGTCGCGCTGACTCGCCACGCTGCGCATCTTGAGGTTGACCAGCACCAGCCAGACCGGCAGCGACCCGCCTGCGGCGGCGAGCGCGTCGTCGAACGCACGGCTGATGGCCCTGGACGCATGCGTCAGGTACAGGCCGATCGGCGTGTGAGCAGGTCGCATGAGCCCAGGCTAGCACAACTAGTTGATGTCTAATACTTCTATCTCGAAGGGTTGGCTGTCCCGCACGCCGGACGCGGGGCCCTGCCCGAAGGCAGGACCCCGCATCGTCAGTGAGCTACGTCGACCCCCGGCCAGCTAGCTTCCGCCCGCGGTCAAGGTGGAGGTGATGACGATGCCAGTCGGCTCGTCCCCGTCACCCGAGTTAGCCTCGCCGCCATAGCCGACGTTGAAGCTGCCGACGGAGCTGCCGGTGGAGGTGTTGAATACCGTGACGATGCCCGAGGTGAGCCCGCCCACCCACAGCTCGCTGCCGTCGGGTGTGAGGGCCAGGCTGACCGGGTCGCCGGGATCGGAAATCGTGTTCGTGACCGTGTCGGACGCCGTGCTGATGACCGAGATGGCATTGGAGTCGCCGTCGGCCACGTACAGCCTGCTGCCGTCGGAGGACAGCACCAGCTGCCACGGCATCTGGCCGACTCCGATTGCGCCGGTCACCTTGTTGGTCGCCGTGTTAATGACGTCCACCTTGCCCTCGACGGTGTTGGTCACGTAGACCGTGCTGCCGTCCGGGGAGACGGCGACGCCCTCCGGATTGCCGAGCCCGTAGATGATGGAGGTGACCCGGAGGCTGGCGGTGTTGATGACGAAAAGTCCCGCGCTCGTGGTCACGTACGCAGTGGCATCCGACGGCGAGAACGCGATGTTCCGGGGATCTGTGTGCAGGCGCAGCCTCGCCGTCACCGTGTCGGTGCCCGTCGAGATCACGCTGATCCCGCCGAGCGACGGCTCATCGGTCTGAGGGCCCGTGTCGGCCACCCACACCTGGCTGCCGTCAGGGGTCACGGCCAGATTCTGCGGATCGAAACCCACGTGGACGAGCGTCTCAGCAGGGTTCTCGTAGTTGCTCACCTGCAGCGCGGTGGTGTCAAGCACCCCGACCGTGTCATTGCCGGTGTTGGCGAAGTACAGCGTGTTGCCGTACATCGCCACGCCCTCATTGGTGGAGTCGTAGTTGAAGTCCTCAGTACCAGTACCCGGCACTTCTCCGTCGCCCTCGTTGTACTGCTGGACGAGATAGCAGTCGTCGGTATTGACGGCGTCGAAGGCTTGGTAACCAGGCAGCGCAATATACGCTGCGCCTTTCGGGCCGGTGCAGGCTGACGCGGCGAGCCGGGCGTTGACCGCCCGGTGGCTAGCGCCAGAGTGGCCAGCAGCGGAATGACCGGCGCCGGAGTGGCCAACGGCGAGCGCCGTTGCGGTACCGCCGGCAGCGAGCACGACGGCGGCCGCTGCCGCTATGATCACGCGCCGGCTCGCCCAGCCGGCACCAGAATTCCAGGATTCGCGCGGTGCCATCTGATCACACCCCCACTACAGCCCTGGCGGCTGCTGCGTTACGTGCCGGCTTGAACCCAGCCGGCTGGACGGGCGGGGTCTGGCTCGCTCCCGGGTAGGGCGGGAGCTGGAACTGGATCACTTCCTCTTCGGCGCGCTCGAGCTGCCGCTTCGTGTCCGGCAGCCGCGGGAATCGCCCGCTCGGGAACATCCCCAGCGCCGAGGTGAAATCGCCGACGGTCTGGCGACGCCAGGCAGTGATGTTGGGATTGACCACACCGGTCACTAGCTCGAGCAGCCGGGTAACCGACGTGTGGTCGAAGGTGTCGTGACTGACGAAACCACCCACTGTCCACGGCGAGACCAGGATGCACGGGACGCGGAAGCCCAGGCCGATCGGCCCCGGTGCGGACTTTGTCGCCGCCGAGGTCGTGATGTACTCGCCTGCAGTGCCAGCAGGCGCGGTCGGCGGGACGACGTGATCGAAGTACCCGTCGTTCTCGTCGTAGATGAGGATGAACAGCGTCTTGGCCCAGACGTCGGGGTTGGCCGCGATCGCATTGACCTTGCTGGCCACATAGTCGGCCCCGGCTGCAGGCATGAAGTCGGGGTGCTCGGACTGGTAAGAGGTCGGCAGGATGTACGACACCGTCGGCAGCCGGTCATGCATGGCGTCGTACTCGAACTGGCCCGCCTGGTAGAACTTCATCGCGTTCTGGTACAGCGGCGACGAGGTCGATGCGTTCTGGTACTGGTCGAAGTACTCCAGCACGTTGAAACCGTAGTTGTCGACCTCCTGGTAGACCTTCCAGGACACGCCGGCATTGGTCAGCAGCTCCGGGTAGGTCTGCCACGAGAAGCCCTCCGTCGGCACGTAGTTGCCGTAGGTCGGGCCGCCGTTCGTGCCGGCGGGGTCGATCTGACCGGTCATCAGGTAGAGCCGGTTCGGCCAGGTCGGTCCTAGTACCGAGCAGTGGTAGCCATCGCAGATGGTGAACGCGTCAGCCAGTGCCCACTGGAACGGGATGTCGTCCCGCTTGAAGTACGCCATGGAGTACTGCGCGGCGAGCCCGTCATACGAGTCGATCGACTTGTTGAGTCGGGCGGTCACGAAGCCGTCCATGGCGCCGTTGTCCCACGAGTCGTGCTGCGGCAGCCAGTTGTGGCTGGTCGAGGGCAGCGCCTGAGCACTCGTGCTGTGGGTGTCGGCGTGGAACGGGTACAGGTAGCCATCAGGATTCTGCGGGTCCGCCTGCTGGAAAACGCCCGGGATCGCGGTCGGGTCGCTGAAGCCGCGTACCCCCGGCATTGCGCCGAAGTAATGGTCGAAGGAACGGTTCTCCTGCATCAGCACGACGACGTGCTTGATCTCGGAGATGGGCGCGGTCTTCCGCGCAGAGTTGAGACGCGCTGCTGGCGCGCCCTCGATGATCTTCCGCAGGTTGGACGGCAAGGCGAACGACGCCAGCACCATCCCGCCTGCCGACGCCATCAGCTGACGCCGGGTTACCTCAATCGTCACGCACATTCTCCTAACGCCGAAGGGGCAGGTGCCGCCGGCAACGCGATGCCGTTCCGGGGAAGGCAAGATCGCGGCACCCCGAGCGCGGACTGCATGTCGCACTCAGATGTTTAGCGGAACAAAGCAACTCGCAGATGACGGGTAAGTAAAGAGTGCCGATCCGGATAACTTCGCGCAGAATGGCCAGCGGACCATGATCGCGAAGACTTCTGAGCCTGACAGCCGCAAATGTTTACGTCTTGGCTGATTGCGTCCCAGCACAATCAGCCAGCGCAGCGCACAGCCGGGCGATGCAGGTACTGAACGCGTGCCCCGGCGGCGTGGCGTAGCCGACGATCACCGCCGGGCCGCGGTCCTGCCCGCCTGCCCGGCAGCTGGCGAGTCCCTCCAGCGCGAGCCCGCGGGCCGCAGCGGCCGCGATCACGTCCTCTTCAGCGACGCCGGCCGGCAACTGCACCAGTACGTGCAGCCCGGCTGCGATGCCGCTGACAGCGACGCCCGGCACCTGCCGGTGCAGTTCGCTGACCAGCCGGTCGCGCCGCTTCCGGTAGGCAAGCCTGGCCCGGCGCACCTGCCGGTCGTAGCCGCCCGAGCTGATGAACTCGGCGAGCGTGAGCTGGTCAAGGCTGCTGCTGAGCCGGCTCGTCGCGCGCTTGATCTCGGTGATGTCGCGGGCCAGCCGGTCCGGCACGGCAAGCCAGCCGAGCCGCAGCCCGGGAGCGAGGCTCTTGCTGGCCGTGCCGGCGTAGACAACGTCGTCGGGGGCCAGCGACTGCAACGCGCCTACCGCCTGCCGGTCGTAGCGGAACTCACCGTCGTAGTCGTCCTCGATGATCAGTCCGTTCCCGGCCGTCGCCCAGTCGACGGCCAGCCGCCGGCGCTCCGGCGCGAGCGCGACACCCAGCGGGTACTGGTGAGCCGGCGTCAGCAGCAGCGCGCTGGCGCCGCCTGCCGGCACGCCATCGGCAAGCGCGCCTCGATCGTCAACCGGCACGGGGACGAGGCTCATCCCCGCCGACGTGGCAACCTGCCGGTGCGCCGGGTGGCCGTAAGCCTCGATCGCGAGGGCGTACTCTCCCCTGCTCCTCAGCAGGTCGCACACCAGCTCGAGCCCCTGGGAGAAGCCAGCGCACACGATGACTCGCTCCGCCGTGACGCTGACGCCGCGGGCACGGGCCAGGTACTCGGCCAGCGCGACGCGGAGCACCTGCAGGCCGCGCGGGTCACCGTAGCCGACCAGCGAGCGCGACGGCGCCCCGGCAACCGCCCGGCGCGCCGCCGCCAGCCACGCCGCACGCGGGAACGCCGACACGTCCGGGAGGCCAGGCCGGAGGTTAAACCGCAGGCCTTCGGAGGAAACGCCCGCTGGTGCGGGACTGACCAGCGGCACCTGCGCTGCGTGCTCGGCGACCCAGGTTCCGCTGCCGTGCCTGGCCGCGAGCCAGCCCTCGGCGACAAGCTGACCGTAGGCGTCGGCGACGGTGTTGCGCGCCACGCCCAGATCGGCGGCAAGCGCCCGCGACGATGGCAGCGCGGTCCCGGCCGCCAGCCTGCCGCTGCGCACCGCGTCACGCAGCGCTGACTCAAGCGCGGCTCTTCGCCGAGTGCCGGACAGCTCGAGGTGAAGATCGAGACCAGGCGAAGTGGCCCACGTTTCCTGCATGGAACTGGATCTTAAATCTGATCCTCTTGATCAGTAGCGTGAAGGCATCCGGAACCGGCAACGAGGAGGAATTCGATGACCACGGCTCACCCCAGGATTGACTTCGAGGCTCACGCCGCGGGCTTCTACCGCGCGATGGCTCACCTCGACCAGGCGACGACGAAGGAACTCGACAACGCCGGCATCGACGTGCTGCTGCGCGAACTGATCCGCATCCGCGCGTCCCAGCTCAACGGCTGCGCGTTCTGCATCGACATGCACACCAAGGACGCGCGGGCGGCCGGGGAAACCGAGCAGCGGATTTATGCGCTCCCGGCCTGGCGGGAGACGCCGTTCTTTACCGACCGGGAACGGGCCGCGCTCGCACTGGCCGAATCCGTCACGCTCATGCCGCAGACGCATGTGCCGGAAGCGGACTTCGCCCAGGCGGGCGAGCAGTTCTCCGAGACTGAGCTGGGCGCGCTGATCAGCCTCATCGTAACGATCAACGCCTGGAACGGGATCGGCGTCACGACCCGCGCCTGGCTGCCGGGCTCCTACCAGCCCTGACTGTGCTGCTCTAGCCCGTAGGCGCCGGATGCCACTGCAACGGCAGGGACTCCACGCCGTAGATGCCCTCGATGCCGCCGAGCACGACTGGCCCGGCGGCTTCGAGGCCCGGCATCCGCGGGGCGAGGAACGCGATGGCCTCTTCCAGCTCGGCTCTGGCCAGATTCGCGCCGAGGCAGAAATGCGCGCCCGCGCCGAAGGTCAGCAGCCGCCCGTCCCGCGGCGCGGTGATGTCGAACTCCTCGCCGCCCGGCTGCTCACGGTTACCTCGCTCGGCGCATACGGCGACGATCGTGCCGGCCGGGAAGAGCACCCCCCGGTGCTCGATGTCCTCCAGGCAGATCCGCGCAGTGAACGGGGTGATCGGCTCGGCGCGCAGCACCTCGTCGATGGCCGCCCCGATGAGCTCGGGCCGCTGCCGGATCGCAGCCCACTGATCGGGATGGGCCGCGAACAGCCGGAACGCGTGAGACAGCTGGGCCTGGGTGGTGTCCACTCCCCCGGCGATCACGTTCAGCACGAGATTGACGCACTCAGGGTGCGACAGCCGATCGCCCTCCTCCGCCGCGGCCAGCAGCGCGGTCAGCAGGTCGTCGCCAGGGTCGGTCTGGCGCTGGTGAAGCAGGGCCTCGACGTAGTCATAGACCTCGGTCGCGGCACGTTCGAGCTCCGGTACCTGGGTCCCGAGGGCCTGGATGTCGAACTGGCGCTGGATGAGACCCGACCATTGCTGCAGCCGGTCGGCGTCGGCCTCCGGCGCGCCGAGGACTGCCGCGATGGTCAGCGCCGGGTACGGCCGCGCGATCGCCGCCACGAAGTCGCAGCTGCCGTCCGGCTCGGCGGCAGCCCAGAGCCTTCCGATGAAGGCGCGCATGGCCGGCCGCCAGCGATCGGCAGCGCGGGGCGTGAACGCGCCGCCGACCAGCGACCTGAGCCGGCGGTGCTGCGCACCGCGCTGGTTCAGGATGTTCGCGTCGATCTGCTCGCGCAGGCGCCCCGACGTTACGCCGAACAGGTCGGCAATCTCACGGCCAGGAAACGCGGTGGCACGCGATCGCAGGAAGAATTCGGCTGACTCCCGGTCCAGCACGATGAACGCGAGCGGCGACGAAGCCAGCCAGCCGAACTCGCCGTGACCGGTGACCCCGGCGAGGCGCTCGTGGTAGGTGTCGCCCGTCAGGTCTCCGGCGGTCAGGTCGATCTGCGCCAGCTCAAGTTCCGAAACGGCCTTCATGGTGACCAACCGTCTCGCGACGGGCTCATGCCGCGCAAGGCCGGCCCGTTGCATATGACGCGGCTTGCATGTGACTTAGCCCGCATGTGAAGGGCCCCGCACCGGATACTGCGGCGGCCTCGTCTGCTCGTAGCGCTCGCGCGCCGCCCGGACTGACCGGAACTCGGCTGTCTCGGCCACCGGCACGTCCCACCAGCCAGCCGAGTCAGGCGCGGCGACGAGCGGGTCAGTCTCGATGTAGATCACCGTCGTGGCGGCAGACTGCCGGGCAACTTTGAGCGCATCGCGCAGGTCCTGCACTGAGCCGGCTCGCAGCACTCGGGCGCCGAGGCTCTCCGCATTGGCGGCCAGGTCGACAGGCAGCACGTCGCCGTCCAGCAGCCCCGAGTCCTGCCCGCGGTACCGGTACCAGGTCCCGAACCGGTCGGTGCCCACCGTTTCTGACAGCGCGCCGATTGACTGGAAGCCATGGTTCTGGACGAGCACCACGATGAGCTTGATCCGTTCCTGGACGGCCGTCACCAGGTCGGAACTCAGCATCAGGTACGACCCGTCGCCGACCAGCACGAACACCTCGGCGTCGGGGGTAGCCATCTTGACGCCCAGCCCGCCGGCGATCTCGTAGCCCATGCAGGAGTAGCCGTACTCGACGTGATACCCGTCCGCGCCGCGTGGCCGCCAGAGCTTATGCAGGTCGCCCGGCATGCTGCCGGCCGCGCAGACCACCACATCGCCCGGCTCGCAAGCCTCGTTGACTGCGCCGATGACCTCTGACTGGGCCGGCCGCGGTCCGTGGCCGAGTTGATAGGCGCGATCCACTTCGGCGTTCCAGTCAGCGGTGAGGGTCGCTGCCCTGGCCTGGTAGGCGGTGTCGGCCTGCCAGCCGGTGAGAGCTGCGGCCAGCTCGTCCAGGCCGGCGCGCGCGTCGGCCACCAGCGGGATCGCGGACTGCTTGGCCGCGTCGAAGCCGGCCACGTTGAGGTTGATGAACCGGGCGGCGGCCGCGAACGCGCTCGACGACGACGTGGTGAAGTCGCTCCACCGCGTGCCGACGCCGATCACCAGGTCGGCGTCGGCGGCCAGCGCGTTGGCGGCGGTGGTGCCGGTGGCACCGATGGCGCCGACCGCGGACGGATCACCGAAGTCCAGCGAACCCTTGCCCGCCTGCGTCTCGGCGACCGGGATCCCGGTCTGGGTCGCGAATCCGGCCAGGGCTGCCGTCGCTTCGCTGTAGCGCACTCCGCCGCCCGCTACCAGCAGCGGCCGCTTGCTCGCCCGGATCGCGGCGGCTGCTTCCTCGATGAGCTCGGGCTCGGGGCGCGCTCGGGGCACGTGCCAGACCCGCTTGCTGAACAGCTCGCCGGGCCAGTCGTGCGCTTCGATCGCGGTGTCCTGCGGAAGCGCGAGAGTGACCGCGCCGGTTTCGGCCGGGTCGGTGAGCACCCGCATCGCGCGCAGCAGCGCGGCCGGAAGCTGCTCGGGCCGCCAGATCCGGTCGAAGTACCGGGAGACCGGCCGGAAGCAGTCGTTCACTGAGACATCGGCCGACCGCGGGTCCTCTAGCTCCTGCAGCACCGGGCTGGCCGAGCGGGTAGCGAACACGTCGCCGGGAAGCAGCAGCACCGGGAGACGGTTCACGGTCGCCAGCGCCGCGCCGGTGACCATGTTGGTAGCGCCAGGGCCTATTGAGGAGGTGCAGGCGAACGTTTCCAGCCGGTGCTTTGCCCGGGCATACCCGGCAGCAGTGTGCACCATCGCCTGCTCGTTGCGCGCCTGGAAATAACGCAGGTCGTCGCCGGCCTCCTGCAGCGCCGCGCTGAGTCCGGCAATGTTCCCGTGCCCGAAGATGCCGAAGCAGCCGGCGAAGAACCGGCGGGACACCCCGTCGCGCTCGCTGTACTGAACGGTCAGGAACCGGACCAGCGCCTGCGCCACGGTGAGCCTCATGCTTGGCCGCCTGCGGACTGGCTGGCAGCGGTCAGCGGCAGCCGCGGGTCCACCAACTCCGAGTCCCAGGTCCCGCGGATCCAGGCGTGCGCCGGGTCGTCGCAGAACGCCATCGACCGCTCGTCGGCCGGCCCCGCTAGCACGTTCAGGTAGTACAGGTGATGGCCCGGCGCGGACATCGAGGGCCCGTGATAGCCATAGGGCACCAGCACGACGTCGCCGCTGCGAACTTCGGCCAGGACGTCGATCTGCCGGTCCGGCCCGGATGAGTAGACGCGCTGGTAAGCCATGCCGCCACCGCGCTGCGCCTCGGCGATCTCGAAGTAGTAAATCTCCTCGAGCACCGCCTCGCCTGAGCGAGGCTCATCATGCTTGTGCGGCGGATACGACGACCAGTTCCCGGCGGGGGTCAGCACTTCGACGGCGACCAGCTTGTCGCACTCAAATGCGTCCGGCCGGCAGAAATTGTTGACCTGGCGGCTGGCCTGGCCCGCGCCGCGAAGCTCTACTGGCACGTCATCGGCTGCCCCGTAGCGGACCGGGAGCCGGCGGCTAGCCAGCGCACCGGGCAGCGCGAACCGGCCGCCCGCGGCGCTCTCGATGGTCACGGCGGCATCGCGGGGAACGTAGGCGAAATCGGAGACCTGGCTGAAGACGTTGCTGCGCCCGGCCAGCTCGAGCCCGGCCCCGCCCGCGGTCACGGTGCAGCCGCCCGACAGCGGCAGCACGATCATCTCTTCCGGCCCGGTTTCGAAGCTGAGCCGCTCACCGGGCGCCAGGCTGAGCACGCGCAGCGAACTGTAAGCCCAGCCCGCGGAGGCTGGCGTTACCTCCAGCTCGAAACGGGCCGCCGGGCTGCTGCCAGCCGGAAGATAGTACTGTCCCGACGGCGAGAGGGGCTCGGTCACAGCAGGCTCACCGCTGTGTCGACTGCGGTCGCCACGTCACCCGCCGACGGATACAGCAGGCTCCGGCCGACGACGAGGCCGCGCACCGTCGGCAGCGACAGCGCCTGCTTCCAGCTGGCAAACATGGCGTCCTGATCACCGGACGGGTCGCCGCCAAGCAGCAGCACCGGCAGCGTCGAGGCTTCGGCGACGCGGTCCATCTCAGCGACGACCGGCAGCTTCAGCCAGGTATAGCCAGAGGTATTGCCAAGTCCCGCGGAGATCGCCACCGACCGGATCACCGCGGCCGGGCTCAGGTCGTTGCGGCGCCTGCCGCCTTCACCGGTCACCATGAACGGCTCGATCATCACTGGCAGCTGCGCGCCGGCCAGCTCGCTCACCGCGGCGCTGCATGCCTCTATGGTGCGCACGGTAGCCGGGTCGTCCGGGTCGATGCGCAGCAGCATCTTCCCGGCGTCCAGGTTGCCGGCCGCGATGCCGGCTGCGGAGTAACCGGTGAACCGGTCGTCCATCTCGAACGCCGATCCCAGCAGGCCGCCGCGGTTCATCGAGCCGACCGCGATCTTGTTGTCCAGCGCTCCGAGCAGCAGCAGGTCCTCGATGATGTCGGCAGTGCCGAGCACGCCATCGACACCGGGCCGGCTGAGCGCCAGCATGAGGCGGTCCAGCAGGTCGAACCGGTTCTCCATGGCCATCAGATCGCGGCCGACGCCGAGGATGCCACGCGCCGTATGGTCCGCAGCGATGATCATCAGCCGCCCGGTCTCGCCGAGGAGCGGGCGGCGGGGCCGGCTGGCCGCAGCCGCGGCGATCGCGCCCGGATCGTGCGCACGCGCCTCGATCAGCCGATGCCGCAGTTCGTCACGCATGTGCTTCCTCTTTTTCCTCTCCCAGTAGGGACCGCACCTCGGCCGCCGTAGGCATCGCGTCCGAGCATGCGATCCGTGAGGCGACAATCGCGCCCGCAGCGTTAGCGAATCTGATGATCGTTGCCAGGTCCCAGCCAGCGAGCAGGCCGTGGCAGAGGGCGCCGCCGAAAGCGTCGCCAGCCCCGAGCCCGTTCACCACCTCGACCCGTACTGGCGGCACGCGGACCTGCTGGTCGCGGTCGGCGGCCAGCACACCCTCCGGTCCGAGCTTAACGATGGCAAGCTGCGGGCCGAGGTCGAGGAGGGCTGGCGCGATCCGGGCCGGGTCCCTCGAGCCGACGGCGACCTCGCATTCGTCCAGGTTGCCAACGACGACCGTGGCCAACTGGATCGCCTCCCTGCTCCATCGCGTGGCCAGAGCAGCGGATTCCCAGAACATTGGCCGGTAATCCAGGTCGAGGATCGTCGGATGGGCGTGGCGGCGGCTGGCAAGTGCCGCCAGCGTGGCCGCGCGGCTGGGCTCCACCGACAGGCCCGTGACGGTCGCCCAGAACACCCCGGCGTCGCCGATCGCTGCGTAGTCAAGCTCGCTGGTATAGATCTCGAGGTCGGGTGCCTTGGGGAAGCGATAGAAGTAGAGCGGGAAGTTGTCCGGCGGGAAGATCTCGCAGAACGTGACCGGCGTCGGCAACGACGGCACGGGCGTCACGAAGCTGTCATCGACGCCGTAACCGCGCAGTGCCTCGTGCACGAAGTCGCCGAACGGATCCGCCCCGGTCCTGGTAATCACCGCGGCTCGCCGGCCGAAGCGGGCGGCGGCCACGGCGACATTGGCCGGGCTGCCGCCCAGATACTTACCGAACGTGGTGACCTCGGCCAGCCCGACGCCGATCTGCAGGGGGTAGATATCTACTCCGGCGCGCCCCATAGTGATGAGTTCGAAAGGCCCGAGGGGACCTGCGCGCGGCCCGGTCATGCGCGGCAGCCCAAGCTGGCAAAAGCTGAGGTCATGGTTACCAGATACTACGTGTGGTAACGTTTGCGCAACCGTTATTTCGGGAGAATTCAGCAGCCATGAAGCCACGTGCCTCCCGGGTCCGCCTGGCCGATGTCGCCGAGATGGCGGGCGTCTCGACGACCACTGCGTCGCGTGCGCTCAACGGCCGCGGCGAGCTGACCGACGGCACCAGGGCCGCGGTTCTGGAAGCCGCCGCACAGCTCGGCTTCCGCCCGTCGCCGTTCGCGCAGTCGTTGCGGACCCGCCGTTCCCGCACGATAGGCCTGATCGTGCCACACATCGCGCACCCGTTCTATGCCTCGGTCTTCCAGGGTGCGCAGTCCTATCTGCGTGACATCGGCTACCGGCTGATCCTCGTCGACTCCGGCGAGGATCCGGGGAGCGTCGCCGAGGCCATCAACACGCTGCTCGATCACTGGGTGGACGGAATCCTCATCTCCACGACCCCGTTCACCGCGGACCGGTTCCGCGAGCTGCTGCACGGCACGCCGAGCGTCTTCATCGACGAAACCGTCGACGGCGTGGGCGCCGGAAGCGTCACGCTGGAGAACAGGGAAGGCATCGGCCAGCTGGTCCGGCACCTGGCCGGGCACGGTCACCGGCGCATCGCTTTCCTGAGCGGGCCGCGTGACAACACCGACGGCCGCGAGCGCCGGGAAGGCTTCCTGGCGACGGTAGCCGAGCTGGGCCTCGACGACGCGCCTGAACTGATCCGTACCTGCGAGTGGAGCCTGCGCAGCGGCATCGAGCACACGCGCGAGCTGCTCAGGATGCAGTCCCGGCCGAGCGCGATCGTCGCCGCGAGCGCCGAGCTTGCGCTCGGCGCGCTTGCCGCCGCGCGCAGTCATCCGCTGCGGCTGCCCGAGGACCTGGCGCTCGCGTCGTTCGACGACACCTACTTCGCGGCATTGCTTGAGCCAGCTCTTACCGTGATCAGCTACGACTCCCCCGCGATGGGGGCGCGCAGCGCAGCGCTGCTGATCGAGGCGATCGAGACCGAGCAGGCGAGCTACGCCGAGGTCAGGGTCGGCGTGCAGCTAGTGCCGCGGCGCTCCTGCGGCTGTGAGTTCGACGCGCTGCGGTCGCTGGAGGCTGACGACCAGCCAGGCTGACCAGCGGCCAGCGTGCTCCGCCCTCCCGGCGCGCCCGCTCATTGCCGATAACAGCACGTCGCGGGCCTCGCCGCTGTCTGGGGTTCGGACCGCACCTGGTTACGGGAACCGTGCTCAATGTTCGTGAGTTCTGGCCGCATTTCTGCTGTCTGGCTCGGGCAGGAAGATGGAGCAGAGCATGCGGCGTCGGCGTCCTTTGCCTGGTGCGTTGGCAAGCAGGGGCTGGACGATGGCGGCGAGGTAACGGTCGAAGTCGGCTAGCAGCCCGGCGACGTAGGCCATGACGGCCCTGGAGTGCTCCTCCGGGGTCATCGCGGCCGCTTCGCCTGGCTGGATATGTGCCGCGGCCATCGCCTGGGACACCTTCTGCCTGCGTGATCTCATCCGCGCTAATCCGGAGAGGGTCCGTTACCTACCCAAGTGGGCATGGGCGGCCGTCTGCCTGATCTCGTGCCCGTGGGGCGGCCTGCTCTACGTGATCGTCGGCCGTGGTGCCACGTGGCCGGCGCCCTGAGCCACCTGTTCCGGCCCGGATCGCCGCACCGGACCCAACTACATCCTGCGGCCTTCATGGGCTCAGGCACATGACTAGACGAACCCAGGCGACCTTGCCGATGAGGGGTCGGGACAGCGCCCTGGGCTGTCGAAGGCTAGAGGTCGATGACGACCTTGCCGTGCACGTGCCGGCCGGCTTGAAGCTCGACCGCGGCGCGGATCTGCTCCACCGGGAAGGTTGCCGCGATGGGCACACGGACCTGGCCGGCCGCGACCAGGCGCGCAATCTCCTCGA
>DATJNX010000053.1:0-37595 GCA_035507615.1 Streptosporangiaceae bacterium | reverse complement strand
CGATGCGGTGCCGCAGGGGGCCTTCGCCGGGGCCGCCGGGGCCGCCTTGCTTGGCATCAACACGCTGATCGGTCTGGCGGTGTTCGCGCTGGCTGGATCTCTGGGTATCGGCTGGCTCAGCAAACGTGCCAGGCGCGATGTCGCGACTGCGCTGATCCTGGTGGTCATGCTCGGGCTCGGCGCGCTATTCCTGAGCTTCACCAGTGAGTACTCGTCGGAGATCTTCTCGCTGCTGTTCGGTGAGGTGCTCGGGGTCAGTTCCGCTGAGATCTTGCCAGTCGCGATTCTCGGCGCTGCCTGCGTGCTGGCAGTCTTGCTGTTCTTCCGGCCGCTGCTGCTGTCGTCGCTGGCACCCGAGTCGAGCGCGGCGGCGGGCGTCAGTACTGCCCGGATGGAACTGGTCTTCCTGGTGATCGTCGCGCTCGCGACCAGCCTGACGCTGCCGGTTGTCGGCGCGCTGCTCATTTTCAGCCTGATGATCGGGCCGCCAGCGGCAGCCCGGTCGCTGACGGCAAGGCCGCTCGCGGCGATGGGACTGTCGGTCGTGCTGGCGATGCTGACGGTCTGGATCGCGATCGCGGCGTCGTTCGAGACGAACTGGCCGATCGGTTTTTTTGTCGGCGCCGGCGGTGCGGTGTGTTATGCGGCAGGGCGATTGCTGACCTGGTTGCGCACATCCCCCAGGCGGCTGGTATCGGCTAGCTAATTTCCCGCTCAATGCGCGGTCACATGCTGGTTTCCCGCCGGGAAGCCAAATCTGGCCGCGAGTTACTGTGGCACGTGCGCACTCTTCTGGCAGCGTCACCGCCGCGGGCGACGTTGCGGGCGGCCAGGCCGTGACGGCACCTGGCATCGGCCCGCGCCCGGTCGGCGTCGCTGCGGCCGTGGATTTTCCGCGCCTCCGCCGGCCGGCCTCGGCAATGCTGCTCGTCGCCGGCGTCGTCGTGTTCGCGGTCATGATGGGGTGCTACTGCGCCTTCATCCTCACGCATCCGATGGACCGCTGGCTGGTGCCGGTGGACCTGCACGTGTACCGGCTCGGCGGGAAGGTCGTCGCGCAGCAGCGGCCCGCCTACAACCCGGGACTCGCCGTGCCGCTCTACGACTGGCCGGGGACCGGGCTGAAATTCACCTATCCGCCGTTTGCTGCCATAGTATTCACGCTCCTCTTGCTGCCGTCCTGGGCGCTGTTGCTCAAGCTGTCCATCGCGGCAAACATCGCGGCGCTGGCTGCGACGATCTGGGTCACCCTCGGCGCTCTCGGTTACCGCGCCGGTCTGGCCAGGCTCGGTGGCACGCTGCTACTGGCCGGCGCGCTGCTGTGGACCGAGCCGGTACAGCGCGTGCTCTATCTCGGCCAGATCGAGCTCGTACTGATGGCGCTGATCATGTGGGATCTGTGCCAGCCGGACGGCCGGTGGTGGAAAGGCGCTGGCGTCGGCATCGCCGCGGGGATCAAGCTGGTGCCCCTGATATTCATCCCGTATCTGCTGCTGACCCGCCGGTACCGGCAGGCGGCTGTCGCGGTAGCAGCATTCGCAGCCTCTGTGCTGATCGGCGCCGTAGCCCTGCCGGCCGACTCGCGCGCCTGGTGGCTGGACGGCCTGTTCGTGAACGGCAGCCGAACCGGCTTCCCCGGCTGGGAGGGCAATCAGTCACTGGAGGGCCTCCTGGTCAGGCTCTCCGGCAGCATCGCGGCGGGTCAGCCTCTCTGGCTGCTGGCCGCGCTCGTCGCGCTGATCGTCGGCATCGCTTCGGCGGTCGCCCTGGACCGCGCCGGGCACCGGACCGTGGGAGTGCTGACCTGTGCTCTCACCGGTTTGCTGGTGTCACCGATTAGCTGGGACCACCACTGGGTCTGGATAGTGCCGGGCGTTACCACTCTGGTCGTGTACGGGATCCGGGCGCGGCGATCGCTCCGGTGGGCCTGCCTTGCCGGGGCGGCTCTCCTCGCCGGCCTGTTCGGCGCCTGGCCTGGCTTCCTGTGGGGGCAGCCGCCGGACCTGGGCGGCTTCTCTGAAGGCCTGATCTGGATACCGCCGAACACCAACCCCGGCATCTTCGCTCAGCGCGGAGATAAGCCCTGGTACGCGGAGTACCACTGGCATGGCTTCCAGCTGATTACCGGCAACCTTTTCGTGCTGACCGGCCTGGTGCTGTTCGCGCAGCTGGCGGTGCTGGCGGTTGCCAGCGAGGCGGCGCGCCGTCGCGACGCGGCAAGCCCGGCCGGGACGCCCGCGGCGCAACTGCAGGCGGCGGCTGCTGGCGCCGCTGAACGAGGCACCCGGTGACCAGCGCGGCGACGACCATGAGCAGCACAACCGGAACGGCCAGGGTGATCGTGTCCAGCTCGACTCTGGCGAGCATGTGCGACCGCAACGGCGTGGGATTGCCCGGCATGAGCGCGATCGTGCCGGCGGTGAGGCGCGCCATCACCAGCCAGTCGAGCCAGCATGCAGGCACCAGGATCAGCAGGCAGATCACCATCGCCTCGTACGAAGGCAGCTGGTACTGCCAGACGAAGAGCCAGGCAGTGCTGAGCGCAAGGGCGGCGAAGATCGCGGGCTGCGCCGCAGTCCGGCCCGGCAGGCGGGTGAGCGTGACGATTGCCACGCCGATGACGAGCACAGCCGCGATGGCGCCGACATGCTGCATGAGGAAGCCGTGCTTGGCGTGCGAGAAGAGCTGGTAGAAATTGTCTGCAGTTGTCCGCTCGTCGCGGCCCTGTACGGACAGGATGGCGGCAGGCCCGAACCAGGCGTAGCTCGGCAGGAGGACAACGAGCATCCCGCATGCTGCCGCAGCGCAGGAGGCAACGGAGCGGCGGAGCGCCCAGGCAAGGCCGAGGCCGAACAGGATGAAAGTGATCTTGATGTCGGCGGCCAGGCCGACGAGCATGCCGCCCGCTAGCATGCTGCCGAGCTGAGGATGCCTGGCGGCTGCGGTTGCCCGCCAACCGCCGGCCACAAGCAGGCCTAGCATTCCGGCCGCGGCTGCCAGCACGTCGAGGTGAGCGGCCGCGATCAGCTGCCAGATCAGCAGCGGGTTAACGGTCCACATGAAGTGCGCCCGCAGTCGTGCGGCGGGATCCGAGCGCAGGAGCCGGTCTGCGGTGCAGGCCACCAGGCCGAACGCCAGGGCGTTGGCGAACTTCAGCCAGAACACGATCCGGGCTGCTGAGGTGCCGCCAAGCTTGGCTGCCAGGAACTCCTCGACGGTCGCGGCCGGGCCGTAGGGCGTGGTGTTGCGTCCCCACTCCCACGGAATGGACTTGCCCACCGGGTCGTGCATGTGAATGAGATCCCACGGCACCATGACATACGGACTGTGGCCAAGTACCACCATGCGGCCGAATGCCATGTAATCCAGGGAATCCGTGGAGCCGACCGGCGGCAGGACCGTCAGCGCGATCACCACGATGGCTGCCGTGATGAGCAGGAGCCGTACTGGCGGCAGGGCACGCCGCCGGACGGCGACGAGGCCGGCGGTCACTCCGGTGCCGCCCGCGATCGCCGCTAGCCATAGGGCAACCGCGACGGTGTTCAGCGACAGGTGCCAGCTTGACAGCTGAAAGGGCGGGCCGGTCCGAGGCATTGTCAGCGGCGGCCCCATCCAGGACTGCCGTGCCAGGGAGACCGCCACGAAGGTGATCAGCGAGACGCCGATGCCCGCCGCGGCGACCCACAGCCAGACTCGTGCGGACCGTGGCGGTGCTGCTTCCGTTGCGGATGGCGCGTGCGCCTGCTTCGCCGGTACCGGTACTGATTGTGCTGACTTCAACTGGGCGTGCCCGTGCACGTCAAAGCTCATGCGAAGCTCTATCCGCCTGAATGAGGAGTTGGCTGCGCCTTGAACTCAAGGAAGGAGGCAGTTGCCCCGTGGCCCCCGGCCGTCAGCCATCCGTGACCCGGGACTGACGTTTATGGAGTCCAAGTTAGCAGCCACCGAGCGGGTTTCCGCAGGGAGGATACCGAAGCGTAATCGAGGAAAGCGCACGCCTTTATGACGGTCCGTTCCGTACGTCTGACCAGCATCGAGTGCCCTGGATAGGCCGCGGACGTCCGGCACGGGCTAGAACAGCAGGATTGAATTCGCTGACGAATCTGAGACGTATCCCGCGGCAAATTCAGGCGCGGGTATTGCGGGCTTCAGGTAATTCCTCGCTGCGGGCAAAGTATTGGTAAGAGGCATTAAATATTTGCGCTTGATCCGGTAACTGCGGGGGAGCCAGCGAGTCAGGCCGCGACCAGCTCAGTTGGCTCGGCGATGACATCCACGAGAGCGCCGTTGCGCATGACCGTGATCGCCAGCGGCAGCCCGATCGCCTCGCTGAACATCAGCTTCTGCAGGTCCTGTGCCCTGGTCACCGGTCGGCCGGCCGCGGACAGCAGCAAGTCGCCGGGACGCAGTCCGGCTCTGGCGGCAGGTCCGTTCGGCACGACTTCGGCGACCCGCAGGCCACTCGGCCGTCCGAACCGCTCGCGCAGTTTCTCTGGCAGCGGCGCAGGCACGCTCACGATGCCGAGGTAGGCGCGCCTGACCTTGCCGTCGCGCATGAGCGCCGCGATGATTTTCCGGGTCGTGGCGTTGATGGGCACAGCCAGGCCGAGGCCTACTCCGGCGACCGCCGTGTTGATGCCGACGATCCGGGCGCGCGAGTCGGCGAGGGCGCCGCCGGAATTGCCGGGATTGAGCGCGGCGTCTGTCTGGATCACGTCCTCGACCAGGCTGGCCCTCGCGCCAGCGCTGGTAGGCAAGGACCGGCCCAGTGCGCTCACGACACCAGCGGTCACCGAGCCGGTGAGCCCGAGCGGGCTGCCCACGGCGACGACGAGCTGACCGACGACTAGGTCGTCCGCCTCGCCGAGGGCGGCGGTGTTGGGGGTCGGGCCGTCGGCACGCACTACTGCAAGGTCGGATAGCGGGTCTGCGCCGACGACCCGGAAGTCTGCACTCGTGCCGTCAGCGAAAAGCGCGGTGCCGTGCTCGGCCCGCCCGACCACATGCGCGTTGGTGAGCAAGAAGCCGTCCGGCGTGTAGATCACTGCGGAGCCCAGGCCCTCACCGCGGAGCCGGCCGCCGGGGCTCGGGACTCGCAGGCTTGCCACTCGGGGGGTGAGCTCGGCGGCGACGCCGGCCACCGTGCGGGAGTAGGCGTCAAGCGGTGAATCAGATGTCATGCTGTTCTCCACATCAGGAATTACAACATTACATCTGAGGTCGACTGGCTGGCCAGTCTCGCTGGCCGCCCCCAGCGGCCGGTGTTCGCTGCGGCCGGTGTTCGCTGCGGTCAGTGTCCCTGCTGGAAGTCCGGAGTCGTCCAGATCCGCTCGTGCAGGTACTGCTTCACCTTGGCGATGTAGCCGAGTGCAGCCTGGGTGCGCCAGCGGCCGGCGAACCAGCGCCCGACGCAACCCCAGACGTCACCTTTGTGATACTGAGTCCCTCTTGGCACGGTGTTGAGCCAGGTTTCGTAACCGTTGTAGCAGGACCGCCAGATCGCGTAGGCCGCGTCGGCGTTCATCGCGGTCGACCTGGCGATGGCAGGCCAGCCACCGGGCTCGTACGGGTACCGGTTCTGCAGGATGCCGTAGCTCTGCGGGCACTCGCCGTCCTTCTCGTAGCCGGGCAGGCAGGCGGACATGTCCGTGCCCCAGTCGCCGAGCGTGTTCTGCCGCCACCAGCTCTCGACGGCAGCCTGGGCGAACACGATGTCCTGGTCGATGCCCCACTTGCAGGCCGCCCACCTGAGGATGTCGATGGTGGTGCCGGTGAAGTTGCCGTCGATCCGCCTGGCTAGCTTCTGGGCTTTGGGCCCGTCGTCGGCCAGGAACTTCGCGCTGACGTGCCGTCCTTTCCGCTTGTTGTACGGCTTGTTGACGGCTTTGTCCTCAGGCTTCGGCGCGGCGTTGACGAGCCTGGCGCACTTGGCGTCGCTTGGCAGCTTGGCACCGGGCGGCAGGGTATGGAAGTAGACCGCTTTGGTCGCCGGCCGGGCAGCGGCTGCGAAGGGCATCGCAGTCGCGTGGGCGGCGGTCGCGGGGAGCACCTGCAGGAGGGCCGCAGGCCCGGCGACGGCTAATCCGAGCGCTGTGACGATCCGTGTGAAACGGCGCTTACCGGGCTTGCTGCCATAGCTCATGTACGGAGGTTTACTACGATCGCCGGCTAATGGCGGCCTGTTCTGATGATCCGGCCTGCTCACTTAGCACCGCCGGCCACTTGACTGGATCGAATACCTGTTCGATAGTGGTGGGATGGGAACGGGGGTAGCTCAGGTCATCTCGCTATCCCCGGCGCGCCACCGGGACGACGTGCTGACCGGTGAGGGCTTGCTGCCGGTTCTCCCGGCGCTGCGAGAGCTGTTGCCAGGCGGC
Source organism: Streptosporangiaceae bacterium (assembly GCA_035507615.1). Lineage (GTDB taxonomy): Bacteria > Actinomycetota > Actinomycetes > Streptosporangiales > Streptosporangiaceae > JAJYUU01. The sequence continues at coordinate 31,218 of DATJNX010000053.1, read as the reverse complement.
GGTCTGCAGCGCGGTTCGGTGGTGACGTCGGGGGACTGGGGGCTGCTGGCCCTGGCCCTGGCCGCGGGTGCGGTGGCCGACGGCGCGTGGTGCGCGATCGTCGGAGTGCCGGCCGTCGGTGTACGGGCAGCGGCGCAGGCGGGGCTGGACCCGGACCGGGTGCTGCTGGTCGCCGAGCCCGGCCCCGGCTGGGCGCAGGTGGTGGCATCACTGCTGGACGGATTCGACATCGTGCTGCTGAGGCCGCCGGAGCAGCCAACTGCTCAGTTGCGGCGCAAGCTGGAGGCGGCAGCCCGGCGGTACGGCAGCGTGCTCGTGATCGCCGGGGACTGGCCTGGCGCGCACTCCCGGCTGCTGGTGACAGACACGGAATGGACCGGGATCGGCGCCGGGTACGGGCGGCTGCGCGCCCGCAAGGCGCAGGTGATCGCGGCCGGGCGCGGGGCGGGGGAGCGGCCGCGTTCGGCATGGCTGTGGTTGCCGGGTCGAGACGGTGCCGTTACGGCGGCCGCTGAGCCTGCTGGCATTGCCGGGATCGACTACTCCGGGACTACGCTGGCCGGTCCGGGCGAGCCGCTCGTGAGCAGCGGATGACGGGCCGGACTGCGGCCGGCCGCCGGGTGCTTGTGCTGCGCTGCCCGGACTGGCTCGCCACTAATGGCCCGCACGGCGCCAGCATGCCCGGTGACAGCGCAGCCGGCGATAGTGCAGCTGCGCGCGCCTTCGAACCGGTAGTCGCCATCGTCGAGAACTTCTGCCCGCAGGTCGAGGTGCTGCGGCCGGGCGTCTGCGCGATCGCGGCCCGCGGCCCGGCGCGCTACTTCGGCAGCGAAGCCGAGCTGGCCAGGAAGCTGACCGAGGCTGTCGGCCGGAGCGGGTTCACCTGTCAGGCTGGGGTCGCTGATGGCCTGTTCGCCGCCGCGCTGGCAGCACGCACCGGGCCGACCGGCCTGCTGGTGCCGCCGGGTGAGACACTGGAGTTCCTGGCCGGGTTTCCGGTAGGCGTGCTGGACATGCCCGAGCTCTGCGAGCTGCTGCCCCGGCTGGGCATCGAGACGCTGGGCCAGCTTGCCGTGCTGCCAGCGGCCGAAGCTGCCAGCCGGTTCGGGCCGCCCGGCAAACTCGCCAGCCGGCTGGCCCGCGGGCTCGACCCGCGGCCGCTGATCCCGCGGCCGCCGGCTGCCGATCTGTCTGTGCAGCTGGAGTTCGACCCGCCGGCCGAGCAGTCCGAGCCAGCTATCTTCGCGGCCAAGGCACTGGCCGATCAGATGCATGACCGGCTGGCGGCCGCCGGCTTTGCCTGCGTGCGGATCCAGGTGCAGGTGCGCTGCGCCGACGGTCAGGAGCTGAGCCGGCTGTGGCGCCATGACGGGTTGCTGTCGGCGCTAGCCGTGGCCGAGCGCGTTCGCTGGCAGCTCGATGGCTGGCGTGGCACGGCCGGGATCACGTTGCTGCGGCTGGTCCCGGATCAGCTGGTCCGTGCTACCGGGCGACAGCTAGCTCTGTGGGGCGACTCAGTGCCCAGCGACCGGGTAGCCCGCGCGGCGATCAGGGTGCAGGCGATGCTCGGCCACGACCGGGTGACCCGGCCGGTGCTGGCCGGCGGTCGCAGGCCAGCCGAACAGGTACTGCTCGTGCCGTTCGGCGATGCCGGAGAGCCGCAGCGCCCGGCCGACCGGCCGTGGCCGGACCAGATCCCGGCGCCGGCTCCGGCGACCGTGTTCGGTATGCCGCTGGCGGCCAGCGTGACTGATGATTCCGGCCGGGACGTTACGGTCAGCGGCCGGGCTCAGCTGTCAGCGTCACCGGCGTGGCTGGCGGCGGCTGGCGGCCCGGTGCGAGCAGTTACTGCCTGGGCCGGTCCGTGGCCAGTCACTGAACGGTGGTGGGATCCGCGGCACGTGCGCCGCCAGGCCAGGTTCCAGCTCGTTACCGAGGACGGGGCCGCCTGGCTAGCCGCCGTGCAGGAAGGCCGCTGGCTGCTCGAGGCCCGCTACGACTAAGCAGGCGCCCCAAGATCATCGCACTCACAAGGTGCGGCCCGCCCCCGGTTTGCCGGGGGCGGGCCGACTTGGCCGCCTGCCGCTAAGCGCGCTCTGCCTAGCTGCGCGGCCTGCCCATCTCGTGTGCGGTTACTGCCCAGGTGGCACCTACTTACGCGGGCTGAGGTGCAGGATCACCACCTCGTCGGTGCCAGCGCCGGCGCCGGTGTTGGTGCCGGTCGGCTGCCCGGTCTCGTACGGATCGGTCTGCGTCGGCCAGCCGGTGAAGTACTGCGAGTTGTACTCGAACCACTCCGACGCTGTGGTGATCGGGATCACCGGCAGGTTCTGGGCCACGAAACTCTCGATCGGGGCGAGGTCAGAGGTCTGCTGAGCCACGCTCTCGTCGCCGGCCAGCTTCGCCAGATCGGCATCCATCGCGCTGCTCTTCAGGCCTTCGTAGTCGCCGGTGTTGGACTTGCCGTTGTCCAGCGCGCTGTTCAGCCAGTTGTCGTACAGGTTGTACGGCGTCAGGCCGTTGTTCGACCAGTGCTCGGCGAGCGAGAAGTCACCATCGGCCATGTCAGCGTTCCAGGCGTCGACGCTGATGCCCTGGAAGTTGGCATTGATGCCCGCCGACTTGAGTTCGTTCGCGACCATCGAGCCAACCGCGGCGTAGTCGGTGTAGGCCGACGGAGCGATGAGCGTGATATCGACCTCCTTGCCGCCGAGCGCGTAGTAACCGGCGGAGTCCTTCTTGTAGCCGGCCTTCGCCAGTACAGCTTCGGCCGCGCTCGCGCTGCCAGTCGCCGAGACGGTGTCCGAGGAAGCCGGCCCTGCCCAGGCGGAGAACGTCGGCAGCGTGATGCCGCTGGTGTTAGTGACCGGGTTCTCCAGCCCGGCCTCGCCTTCGGAGGCGAGCAGGTTGCGGTCGACCGCCAGGCTTACGGCCTGCCGGACGGCTAGCTGATTCGTCGGCCACTTGTTCAGGTTCGGCATCAGGGCGTTGGTGCTGCCCGGCGCCTCCCAGAAGTGGTGGTAGGCCGGAGCCTTGCTGACGAAGTTCTTCTGCAGACCGGGAATGAAGTTGCCGGTCCAGTCGATCGCCCCTGAGTACAGGGCAGCTAGCGCACCGGTGTTAGAGGTGTAGACGGGGAAGTACACGTTGGGCACGTGCACCATCGACGCCTGCCAGTACGACGGGTTCTTCGTCAGCGTGAAGCCCTGCGGAGTGAAGGACTTCAGCACGTACGGGCCGGTGCCGACGGGCTTAGCGTCGGTGAAGGCGGTCGGGTTCGTCACGCTGCCCCAGACCGACTGCGGGAGGATCGGCACGCCGGCTATCTCCTGCAGGTTGAGGTACTCCGCGGTGCTGAAGTTGATCGTGACAGTGTTGCCCGACGCAGTCGCGCTGGTAATCGGAAGTCCGGACAGGTTGGTCGCCGGGTACTTCTTCACCAGGTTGTAGGTGAAGGCGACGTCGGCCGGGGTCATCGCGGTTCCGTTGTTCCACTTCACGCCCTGCCGGATCGTGAAGGTGATCGACTTGCCGCCGTCTGACCATGCGTAAGACGTCGCCAGCCACGGGTAGTAATGCGGCGGTGAGGGAAGATCGAACTGCAGCAGCGGCTCGTAGATCAAGCCGGTAGCACCCATGCCCTGTGGTGCGGCAGTCGATACGAACGGGTTGAAGTCGTCGGTAATCGTGGTCTCCGGAGAGCTCTCCATGACCAGCGTGTCCGAGGACCTGGATGAACCCGAGCTTGACGAGCTCGGCGCCGGGGTTGACGAGCAGGCCCCGAGCCCGGCTGCGAGCAGACCCGCCGCGGCCATGGCGGCGAGCCCTCGAGCACGTGAATGATTAACGCTCATTTTCACCTTTCCTGTGCAGTATGCCTAATGTGCAGCCTGCTGTGGGTTCGCACAACTGTGAGCTAGTTCGTAATGTCTCCACCCCCTTCGCGCCTGACGTAGACGGAAGGAGCCGCGACGTCCAGCCGCCAGCACGCGGCGGCCCGTGACGGCGAGATCTGCAGCAGCGGCGGCGCTTCGGCGCGGCACCTGTCATCCGCGAACGGGCACCGGTTACTGAAGGAGCAGGCACCTGCGGGCGGCGGGCTGCTGCTGCCGTTCGCACTGCCGTTTCCGTCCTGATTTCGTTGTCTGGCAACCTCGCGCAGCGCCCCGCCGAGGTTGTCGGGATCGGGCGCGGACCTGACCAGCAGCTGGGTGTAGGGATGCGCGGGCTGCTGGGTCACGTCTTCGGCCGGGCCCCGGTCGACGATCTGGCCGGCATACATGACCAGCACTTCGTCGGCGAAGTAGCGGGCCGACGCGATGTCGTGGGTGATGTAGAGCATCGCCAGCTCGAAACGGTCCCGCAGGTCGTCGAGCAGCGCCAGCATCTCGAGCCGGATGGATACATCCAGCATCGAGACTGGTTCGTCGGCGAGCAGCACTCGCGGGTTGGCCGCCAGTGCCCTGGCGAACGCGACGCGCTGCCGTTGCCCGCCGGATAGCTCGTGCGGGTACTTCGCCAGGAACTTGTCCGCCGGGCTGAGGCGCACCTGTTCCATGACGGCGGCGGCCTGCTCCGCCAGTTCCTCGCGCGTCAGCCGGTCGCGGTGCAGCCGCAGCGGGCGCTCGATGTGGTAGCGGACGGTGTGCGCCGGGTTCAGCGACGCGAACGGGTCCTGGAAGACGAGCTGGACCTCGCTCTTATAGCGGCGGAATGCGGCTCGCCCCGACAACTGCACTGGCTGGTCGTCCAGCCAGATCGTGCCCGCGGACGGATGCTCCTGCCCGGCTAGCAGGCGGGCGACCGTGGTTTTCCCCGATCCGCTCTCGCCGACTAGCGCGACGACTGCGCCGCGGTACAGGCCGATCGACACGTCCCGGACCGCATGCAGGACGTGGCCGTGACCGAGCCGGAAGTCCTTGCCCAGTCCGGCGGCCGCCAGCGTGAGCGTCCCGCGCGCCGCGGCAGCAGACACCAGTCCGGCCGGCGCCGCCCCGGTGGGCGCCACTCCAGTTCCCTGGCTGCTCACGGCTTCAGCTCCTCGACGCTGTGCTGTTCGGCTGCGGCTGCTATGGCTGACCCGTCGAGATCCACGGTCCCGGCGTCGTCGGGCAGTACGAACGGGCATGCGGTCACGTGCGCCGGATCCAGCGCGGAGCGGACCTGAGCGAGCCGGATCTCGATCGTCTTGCAGGCGTCCGTGCCCTCGCTGCACCGCGCCAGGAACGGGCACCCGGCCGGCGGGTTAAGCAAGTCCGGCGGAGTGCCGGGGATACCGGTGAGGTCCCGCCGCGGGCCGCGCAGTGACGGGAACGAGCGCAGCAGCCGCTTCGTGTAGGGGTGCGCCGGGCTGTGGTGGATCTCCTGCGCGGTGCCGATCTCCATCAGCTGGCCCGCGTACATCACCGCGATCCGGTCGGCGAGCTCGATCAGCAGCGACAGGTCGTGCGTGATGAACAGGATCGCGAAGCCCAGCCGGTCCTTCAGCTCGAGGATCTGGCCCAGGATCTCGCGCTGCACGACGACGTCGAGCGCCGTGGTCGGCTCATCCATGATCACGACTTCAGGCTCGGTGGCCAGCGCCATCGCGATCATTACGCGCTGCCGCATGCCGCCGGACAGCTCGTGCGGGTAGCTGCGCATCCGGGCGCGCGCGATGCCGACCATATCCAGCAGTGCCGCGGCCTTCTGCGTCGCCTCCTGCCGCGACACTGGCAGGTGGGCCCGGATCACGTCGGTGAGCTGGTCGTGCACGTTCAGCACCGGGTTCAGCGCGTTCATCGCGCTCTGGAACACGATGGCGATCTCCCGCCAGCGCAGCCCCGCCAGTTGCTCGGCGGTCAGCTGGAGGACGTCGGTCGGAATGCCCATCCGGCGGCCCTGATAGCGAACACTGCCGCTGGTAATCAGCGCCGGCGCGCGCAGCAGCCGGGTCGCTCCGTACGCCAGCGTGGACTTCCCCGAGCCGCTCTCGCCGACCAGGCCGACGACCTCGCCGGCGTTAAGGTCCAGCGTCACCCGGTCGACTGCGCGCACATCGCCTGCGACGGTGCGGTAGACAACCGAAAGATCGCGAATCGACAGCACAGGCTCGCCCGCGAACCTTCCGTGGCCGCCCGGCTCTGCCAGGCCGGAAACGGGGCCGCCCAGCCCAGCGCTCATCGCCTGGCCTCGCTTGCTTCCGGTGCGGACAGCCGCTGCGCCCGATCAGCTAGATACGCGCTGCGGGAGAACGAGCGCACGAAGGCTGTCACCGGGCTGCGCCTCGTCGGCTGGTGCGCGGCGTGCAGCACCGGCGTCGGAGCGGTCGGCGCGAGCCGGCGGCCGTTGATCTTGGCGCGCTGGTTAGCGTCCCTGAGCCGCGGATTGCCGAGCTCGTCAAGGCCGGTGTTCAGCAGCACCAGCGAGGTGCCCATCAGGGCTATCAGCACGCCGGGCGGAACGAACCACCACCAGGCTCCCTGAGATAGCGCCTGCTGGCTCTGGGCCCAGTACAAGATCGTCCCGAGGCTCCAGCTGGAGGTATCGGTGACGCCGATGAACGCCAGGGCTACCGAGGCGCCGATCGCGTAGAGCACCGTGTTGACGAAGTTGGCAGCGATCAGACTGACCTCGTTCGGGACGATCTCGAAGGCGATGATCCGCCAGCTGCTCTCGCCGGTCTCGCGGGCCGCGGCAATGAAGTCACGGCCGCGGATCGACAGGGTCTGGGCGCGGATCACCCGCGCGCCCCACGGCCAGCCCAGCCCGGCGAGCACCAGGATGGTCGCCGTATCCCCGGTGCGCGGCAGGTAGCCGAGCAAGATGATCAGCAGCGGGAGGGCAGGGATGACCAGGAAAACGTTGATGAGCAGCGACAGCACTTCGTCCCAGATGCCGCCGAGGTAAGCCGCGGTTACCCCGACCAGCACCGAGAGCAAGGTGGCGATCAGCCCGACGAGAAGCCCGAGCTCAAGTGTCAGCCGGATGCCGCTCAGCAGCTGGGACAGTACATCCTCGCCGGCTTGGGTGGTGCCGAGCAGGTGAGCTGCGCTCGGCGGATTCAGTGACAGATTCGGGTTCGGGCTCTGGAAGCTCGGGTTATAAGGCGCGACCAGCGGCCCGATGATGGCGGTCAGCACGAACAAGCCGAGCAGGATCGCGCCCGCCTTTGCCTTGAGCGGCAGGCGCCGCCACCGGCCAAGCTGGCGTGCTGGCGCGGCCAGCCCGCTGGTATCGGTGGCGATCGTGAACGCGGCGGTCATCAGGCTGCCTCTCTCGTCCGGACGCGCGGATCGAAGGCGACGATCACGAGGTCGACGATCAGGTTGGCGAGCAGGACGGCGAGAGTGATCACCAGGAAGATGGCCTGCATCAGCGGGAAATCGTCGGACTGGACCGCGCCGAGCAGCAGCAGGCCGATGCCCGGATAGGAGAAAACGATCTCCATGACGATCGCGCCGGAGACAACGAAGCCGAGCGCGAGGCCGAATCCTTGCAGCTGGGGCAGGAACGCGTTGCGCGCCGCGTAGTTGAAGATGACGCGCCGGTTCGGCAGTCCCTTGGCCTGCGCGGCCAGGACGTAGTCCTCCCCGATCGTGGTGATCATGACGTTGCGCATCTGCAGCATCCAGCCAGCCACCGACGTGATGACGATGGTGAAAGCCGGCAGCAGCGAGTGGTAGACCGCGCTCCCGATGAAGTCCCAGTGCCAGCCGGGGATGAGGCCGCCTGCATAGCCTGACCCGATCGGGAACACGTGCAGGACCTGAAATGCGAGCAGCCAGAGGAGTACGAGCGCGAGGAAGAAGTACGGGATTGCCTGCACGAACATCAGCCCTGGCAGCAGCCGGTCCATCCAGCCGCCGCTCCGCCAGCCAGCGATGATGCCGAAGAAGGTGCCGAGGAAGAACGCGATTACCGTCGCGGTGCCAACCAGAGTCAGTGTCCACGGGATGGTCTGGGCCAGCAGGGTCGACACCGGCGTCGGGTAGTTGGATACATCGGTGCCGAAGTTGAAGTGCACGACGTCGTCGAGGTAAGTGACGTACTGGTGCCACAGCGAGCCGGGATGGCCGACGCCGAGCATGGCCTCGAGCGCGTGGTAGGTCGATGCCTGCAAGCTGGGGAACTTGGACATAATCGCCTCGACCGCGTTGCCCGGCATCGCGCGCGGCAAGAAAAAATTCACGGTGAGCGCGACCCACGCCGCGATTGCGTAGAACGCCAGCCGGCGGAGGATGAAGGGCATCGCCCTGCTCCTAACTCTCTTCAGGTCGGACGGCGTGGCGGCGGGCCCGGCTGGCAGCGGTCTGGCCAGTGGCGGTAGTGAGGCCGGACGGGCCGGTCGTCGGCTCTGACGGACCCCTCCCGATGCCGGGCAGGCTGCCTGGGATGCTGGCCGGGCTGCTCGTGAAGCCGGACGTGCCGGCTGCGACTCCGGCGGTGCCAGGCTGCTGAGCAATTGTCCGCAGCGCGGCGCCGGGCGGGCAGCCGCAGCTCTTGCGCAAAACCACGCTCGTCGGCAGCAGCTCGACCTGGGGCGGCAAGTCTGGCTGCGCGATGCGGTCGAGTAGCCGCGCGCAGGCCCGCTCGCCGAGCAGCCGCATGGGCTGGTGCACGGTCGTCAGCGAGGGCTCGAACAGGCTGCCGGGGAAGATGTCGTCGAACCCGGTCACTGCCAGGTCTTCGGGGACGCGCACGCCGCCCCTGGCCAGCGCCTGCAGCACACCGATGGCCATCTGATCGTTCGCGCAGACGATCGCGTCCGGCAGCATGGCACGCTCGGCAAGGAGCAGCTCGGCGGCTTCCTCGCCGCTCTGCACGCTGAATCGGCCGCTGTGCGAGCCGACCAGTGCGACCCCGTGGTGCTGCCGGATGACCTCGTTGACAGCGAGCCGCCGCTCCTTGGCGTCCGGCGCGCTCGGCGGCCCGTCCACGTGGAAAATCCGGCGGCGCCCGTGGACTTCGACAAGGTGGCGGATGAGGGCGGCAGAGCCGGACCTGTTGTCTGCCGTTACGACGTCGGCGGCTTCTTCGGCGGGATCGCCTGCCACCACCACGACCGGAAGCCGCTCGGCCAGCCGGGCCAGCTCGTCAGAGGGCACGATGCCCTCGCCGATCAGCAGCCCGTCCACCTTGCCGGAGAGCGACTGGAGCCTGCGCAGGTCCTCCTTGTTGTCCTCGCGCAGGTAAGTAAAGAGGAGAGACCAGTTGTGATAGCGGATGCGCTGCTCGACGCCGCGGAGGATCTCGTCGTAGAACAGCAGGCTCATGCTCTCGATGTCGTACTGAAGCGGGGCCAGTCGCTCGACGCCGACCAGGCCGATGACGTGCTTCTGCCGGCGCGAGAGGCTCTGCGCCGCCCCGTCCGGCACATAACCGAGCTGATCGATAACTTGCCGGACTCGTGCTCTGGTGTTGTCGGCTACCCGGTCAAGGCCATGAACCACCCGTGACACAGTCGCGGTGGACACGCCCGCCAGCCGGGCGACGTCATACAGCGTGACGGCGCTCGCACCCGCGCGGCCGGTGTCGATAGGCAGCTGGGACAAGGTCGGCGTGCCGTAACTCGGACCCGCGCCGGCCGGCGCAGCTGCCGGCGCGGTGCTGGCCGGCGGGGTTGCTGGGGCTGCCGCGGTTCCGCTGGTGGCCGGCCGGGTTGTTGTCGAGCTGGCTGGCGTTGCTGCTGGGGCGCTGTCGGCTGCGGTAGTTGCGCTGCTGGCCGGCAAGGTCGCCGCGCTGCCATCAGCTGGATCGGCTACGGGGCCGCTCGGCGAGCCGGAGACCATACCCGCCTCCGGCCCGCCACCTGCGCCCGGCTCCCGCAAGCCGAACGATCGGGGTTCAGGCACCTGCGGCAGGCCTGGCTCAGGGGCGCCGGGCAGGGCGCCGCCGGGCACCTCGGAGGTGCTCATGCAGCGCCATTACGGTGCCGAATGCCTGCGTCCCGCGCCATGCGCTCATCCCCAATTGGCCAGGGGCTAAATGCACTCACATCTACAGATCTAACCGCTTACATTGCCCGATCTAAGCGCTTACACTAGGACTCGCTCCAGGGGTCGTCAAGGCCCCGAATTGGCAAACACGCAACGTTCCGGTAACGCAAGGAGTGGCCAGATGACCGCAGCGGGGACTAGCTCCAACGGCTCCCTGTCTTTCCCGGAGGGCTTTACCTGGGGCGCGGCGACTGCCGCGTACCAGATCGAAGGAGCAGTGACCGCCGACGGGCGCGGGGTGTCCATCTGGGACACCTTCAGCCGGCTTCCTGGCAAGGTGCGCAGAGGTGACACCGGCGACATCGCCTGCGACTCCTATCACCGTTACCGCGAAGACGTTGCCCTGATGGCATCGCTCGGGCTAACCGACTACCGGTTCTCGATCGCCTGGCCGAGGATCCAGCCAACCGGAAGCGGCGCGGTCAACCAGAAGGGCGTCGACTATTACCGGGCGCTACTCGACGAGCTTGCCGAGCACGGCATCGCCGCAGCTGTCACGCTGTATCACTGGGATCTCCCGCAGGAACTGCAGGACCGCGGCGGCTGGGCAGTGCGCGATACCGTGCTGCGGTTCGCCGAGTACGCCCAGATCGTGGCCGAGCAACTGGGCGACCGGGTGTCGCGCTGGATCACGCTCAACGAGCCGCAGGTCGTGGCTAGTCACGGTTACCGTGACGGCGTGCATGCACCGGGCCTGATGGATCCTCCGGCGGCAGCCGCGGCGACTCACCACCTGCTGGTCGCCCATGGCCTGGCCGCGCAAGCACTGCGCAGCGTGCGGGCCGCGACGCCAGTCGGCATCACGTTTGACATGCATCCGGTGCGGCTGCCGGACGGGACTCAGCCCGAAGCGGTCGAGAAGGCATGGCTGGTCACTGACGCGGAACTGAACGGGCTATTTCTGGAACCAGTCCTGCACGGACGGTACCCGGCGCACGCGAGGTCCGCGCTATTGCCCGTTTCCAGAATGATTGTTGACGGTGACATGGACATCATTCGCCAGCCGGTCGATTTCCTCGGGGTGAACTATTACTCGCCGGTCTACCTGCGGGCCGGCGATCCGGACGACTTGCGGCGCGGCGAGGAGCCAGCCCGGTGCGGGCTGCCGGGGGTCGTCGAGTACCGGCCCGCCGAACTCGAGCGCACGCCGATGGGCTGGCTCGTCGACCCCGAGGGTTTGTATGAGTTGCTGATGCAGGTATCGGGTCAGGCACCCGGAATGCCGCTGTACATCACCGAGAACGGGTGCGCGGCGGAGGACTATGTCGACCCGCTCGGCGTGGTAAACGATCAGGAGCGAGTGAGCTACCTGCAGTCGCATCTGGCGGCGGCCTCTCGCGCGGTAACGGCCGGAGTGAACCTAGCTGGCTATTACGTCTGGTCGCTGCTCGACAACTTCGAGTGGGCCTGGGGTTACCAGAGGCGTTTCGGGATCGTCTTCGTCGATTTCGAGACTCAGCGCCGGATCCCGAAGTTGAGCGCGCGCTTCTACGCGAGCGTCGTTCAGGCGAACGCGGTCCCGTCGGTGCGGTAGCGCCCCGGTTCGGGCGGTGGTGCGGGTGCTGGCTTGGGGCGTGAGTTGCCGGTCGTGGCCTCTTCGCAGGGCTCCGGCGTGTTCCGTGAATGTCTGCTTCTGCCCTAATCGAGGCCGTGGAGGCGGAGGCTTTTGGCGGGAGTGGTATGGTCGCGCCGGCCTTCGGGGATGTGCAGTTAGTCGGCGTCTTTGAGGGCCGCGATGACGGCGGCGCGGATGGTGGCCAGGTTGGCGGCCCGCTGCCGTTAGGCAAGACGGCGGCACACGAGCGGCGCAGGTTGCCGCTGACGCCCGGCTCGAGGAGACCGGCATGCTGCGGCGTACGATCGGAGCCGCACCCACTGGCTCTCGCTCGAGCCCGCTGTGCTAAGCCAAGCGACGGACTGGATGGAGCACAAGCGCGCCTGTGGGGCGCCTGTTCGACATCGTCGACGAGTATCTGAGGGTCGACGAGTATCTGAGGGAGGACAGGCCACGATGAAGACTCCGCCGATGAAGACCCCGCCGATGAAAACCCCGCCGATCGTGTCACCGCAGGAGTGGGATGCCGCCCGCGAGGAGCTGCTGGTCGAGGAGAAGAAGCTGACCCGCGCCCGCGATGCGCTGGCCGCCAAGCGCCGCCGGATGCCGTGGATGGCGGTGGAGAAGGAGTACCGCTTCGACGGCCCGGAAGGCCCGGTGAGCCTTCTCGACCTGTTCGGGGGTCGCCGGCAGCTGATCGTCTACCGCGCCTTCTACGCGCCAGACGTCACCACGTACCCACAGGGGGGCGGTGCCTACCCGGAGCGTGCCTGCGCTGGCTGCTCATTCCTCGCCGACCAGGTCGCGCACCCCGCCCACTTGAACGCGCGGGACACGACGCTCGCGTTCGCTTCGCGCGCCCCCCAGGCCGCAATCCAGGGCCTGAAGGAGCGCATGGGCTGGGAGCTGATCCCCTGGTACACGATCACCGACGACTTTGACAAAGACTTCGGCGTGGACGAGTGGCACGGGACCAACGCCTTCATCCGCGACGGCGAGCGGATCTACCGGACCTACTTCGTCAACAGCCGGGGTGCCGAGGCGATGGGAAGCACCTGGAGTTACCTGGATATCACGGCGCTCGGCCGCCAGGAGGAGTGGGAGGACTCGCCGGAGGGCTATCCGCAGACCCCGCCGTACGCGTGGTGGAACTACCACGACGCGTACGGCAAGACCCCGTAACCGTGGTCCGCCGGTTACTGCGTTGAGCCCTCCTTATCAAAGATGAGGAAGCGGATCGAACAACGCGCGAGCGCCTCGTGTGCGGCTCGCTGGACGCGGGCCCGCGACGTGATCATGTAGGTCTCTGAGGTCTACATGAACGAGGTGTGGCATGCCCGCAGTGGCATTGCCGCCATGATCGCGGCCATCAAAGACGGCGGCTACCTGCACATCCCCGAAGGCGCCGCGACCATACCACCCCCGCCGAAACCCTCCGCCTCCACGACCTCGATTAAGACAGAAGCGGACATTCACGGAACACGCCGGAGCCCTGTGGCCTCTTCGGGCCTCTATCGGTAACTGACGCCCTTCCGGTAGCTGTGGTCAGGCCGGCTTCATGATCGCTCGGATCGTGCGGGCGATTCCGAAAGCAGCGAGAATGCAGCCGGCCGCGCCGAGACCGACTACCGCGGTCCAGGTGGTGTCGACCCAGAGGCAGTGGCTGGCAACCTCGCCCGAGGCGCCCTGCGCGAGCTCGCCCATCGCGCTCGTGCAGGCTCCGTGCATGCGGGACAGGGTGAAAGTGGTGCTTGGGCCATGCCAGGACCACGCCCACGTCCGGGTCAGCGTAATGCGTGAGCAGACGACCATGAAGATACCGACGACGAGCAGGCCTACGTTCAGCAGGCTGCCGGTTTCTCTCGCAGTGGCGTCAGCGATGCCGGATTCCGCCTTCTGCTCGTGCGGGCGGCGAGGGCCGGGCGCTGTTTGTGCGCGGGGCGACGGCCTGCTGCCGGATACCGGCTCGGCTGCCGGTGTCGAGTCAGCGTCCGTCGGCACCTGACGCGGCGGCGGGTGGTAGGTGAGGAGTATCGAAGAATGCTGCAGCGCGCGCAGCCACAGTGCGTGCGGCGGCGACCCCACCGGCCGCCGGGCCACCGGCCTCCGGCTGCCGCCCTGCTGGCCGGTATCTGGCTGGCCGGCATCTTTCTGGCCGGTGTCCTCTTGGCCAGTGTCCCGCTCGCTGGCGGACACGGCTCCTCCTGGCGGGAATCAGGCCCGAGGTTCGCAGCACCTTTGGTGACGCGGAGGACATCGGGAATCCTCCGCGCCGGCTTAACTTCAGCCATCCCCGGATATCAGCTGGGTGTTCCCGCCAAAGCTAGTCCTGACAGCCCCGAATCAGATTGCGAGACACGTCGGTCCGGCGATTTTGCCGTCGGCTGCTTAGTGCGGCCGGATAGCGCGAGCTCTGGACGACTACTTTTCAGGATTCTGCCGGCCGCGGATCGTACTTTGTCATGGTTCAGGCGTACCAGATCCATGAAAACCGGTCAGGAGGGGACCTGCGGCCTATAGCTGGTCGGCCTCCACGACAAACGACTCAACCGCGATCAATTCACGGCCGCCATCCCTGGGGCGGGCAAGCGGCGTGACCTGGCTTCTGACGAACATTCCGAGCAGGACCGCGAAAATGCCGACTACGGCACCGGTCTGTGCGTCACTCCAGTGCCACCACTGGAAAGCAATGCCGAGCGCCACGAAAGCCAGTATCAGCACCTGGACAGCCGCGGGCTCTTGTCTTATCCACTTCACGGTCGCCTTGAATACGTTTGCAATCTGATCCACCGCATTGCTCCAGACGCTCGGCGCTCGCCACCGCCTTCCGAGCGCCGAAGCTGACCCGGTTTCGGCGGAGCCCTGGCAGGAACGATACGTCCGCGAGACATATGGAGTGCGGTAATCGCGCCGGTTGGGGCTTTCCGCCGGTTAAGCCGCGTACCGAGTCCTCGCTAGTCGGTGCAGTGCCGCAAGATCGTTTCCAGTACCAGCTTCGGCTCCCGCACTGTCGGGTAGTGATCGACGCCCGGCATCCAGATCAGTTCGCAACCGGGGATCCGGGCCGCTGCTGCTTCGTTGCTCGCGATAAGACCGGGCTCATCCTTGTCGCCGATCATCAGCACGGTTCGAGCGTGCAGCTCGCCGAGCCTGTCGTAGGTAGGCTCGCCTGCCTGCTCGAACTGCTCTTCGCCGGCCCAGGCACGCTGGGCCGAGCGCATCATGTCCGTCACCAGCGGATCAGGCCCGGCCGCTGCCCACTGTTCCAGGCTGAGCCGCAGCAGGCCGTCCTGGTCGCCGGCCGCGTCCAGCGCCTCATATTGCGCCTCGAGTTCGGGATGTTCCGGATACGGGTATCCGCCGATGCCGGGACACAGCAGTACCAGGGATCTCACCCGGCCGGGCTGTGCCAGCGCGAGCTCGAGCGCGGTCAGGCCGCCCATGCTGCAGCCGATGACGTGCGCACTGCCGACGCCGAGCTGGTCAAGGACAGTTTCCGCGTCCCCGAGCAAGGTGAAATTCTCGGTCGGTTGCGGCGACCTTCCGAAGCCGCGCACGTCGTACCGTATCGCGCGGAAGCTGGCCCTTAGCTCGTCCCATAGCGGGTCCCACATCCGGGCATCCCCGACGCCCTCATGCAGCAGGAACAGCGGCGGCCCGGAGCCGCCCGAGTCCTCGACCCAGATTTTGTCGGTACCCACCGTCAGCATGGTCTGCATGGACCGACCGTAGCCCGGCCGGCCGGTCGGATCACGTCAATATCGGAGGCCGTCAATGCCACCGGAAGCGCATCCGTGCCCTGGTCCCCGGCCAGACGACGCTGCGCGGCTTGCCCGGCTCGTGCTCGGCGAGCCCTGGTTCACACGGGTACTCGACGTGGTCGATGCCAGCGGTCTGCCGGATGCGTGGGTAGGTGCCGGCGTCGTCCGTGACGTGGTCTGGGGTCGGCTGTACGGCGGGTTCAGCGCCGACTCGGTACGGGACATCGATGTCGCCTACTTTGACGCGGCTGACCTGAGCAAGCAGCGTGACCTCGATGCGCAGGAAGGGCTGAGCGCACTCGCTGACCTGCCATGGGAGGCGACGAATCAGGCAGCTGTCCACACCTGGTATCACCGCTACTTCGGTGGCCCACCGGTCGAACCGTTCAGCTGCGTGCATGACGCGATAGCGACCTGGCCGGAGACAGCCACCTGCGTGGCTGTCCGCCGCGGGTCCGGCGCGATCGAGGTCTGCGCGCCGCACGGGCTGGCTGACCTGCTGGGCGGGGTGTGGCGGGTCAACCCGGTCCGGGTGACGCCCGAGGTGTCGCGGGCGCGGCTGGCGAGGCAGCGCGTTTCGGACAGATGGCCGGGGGTGACGGTGGTGCCGCCGGGGTAACTGCCCGTTCCCTGCCCGGTGAACGCCCGGGGCGAGTGACTAGGGTGGAGTGAGCGGCTAGCGGTCGGCCCATTCCCGCTCTCGGCCCGGCGGCCAGGCACTCGCCAGACGCCTGCCGTGGGCGCCGCTGCCCGGCTGTCGAACCTCAGTCCTCAGGTAGAGAGGGTCCATGAGCAAGAACGCAGCAGCAGCAGGCACGATCAACATCGGTGGCGACCTCACGGTCAACCGACTGGGATTCGGCGCGATGCGGATTACCGGCCAGGGCATCTGGGGACAGCCGGCGGACCGGGATAAGGCGAAGGCGGCCCTGCGGCAGGCAGTCGAGCTGGGCGTGAACTTCATCGACACCGCTGACGCTTACGGCCCGGACGTCAGTGAGGAACTGATCGCCGAGACGCTGCATCCGTACCCCGACGACCTGGTGATCGCGACCAAGGGCGGCCTGATCCGGCCGGGCCCCGGACGCTGGGAGGCTGACGGCCGGCCGAAGCATCTGCGCGACGCGTGCGAGGGCAGCCTGCGCAGACTGAAGCTCGACCAGATACCGCTGTACCAGTTCCACCGGCCTGACCCGAAGGTGCCGATCACCGAGTCCATCGGGGCGCTGGTGGAACTTAAGGAGGAAGGCAAGATCCGCCATATCGGTGTCTCCAACTTTTCCGAAGATCAGCTGCGGGATGCGCAGAAGCTGACCCCGGTGGTGTCGCTGCAGAACCGCTATAACCTGAACGACCGGTCGTCAGAGTCGATGGTGGACCTGTGCGACTCCGAGGGCATCGTGTTCCTGCCCTGGGCGCCGATCCAGGATGCGGACGAGCTGATTCCGGTGGTGACCGCGGCGCGCCGGCTCGGCGTGAGCACTCGCCAGGTCGCGCTTGCCTGGCTGCTTGGCAGGTCGTCGCAGGTCCTGCCGATTCCCGGCTCGGGCTCGCCGGATCATGTGGCGGAAAATGTCGCGGCCGCGTCGGTGGAGCTCACGACGGACGAGTCCAACGCGATCCTCGCTCTGGTGCAGTAAAGCGGGGCGCCGGCCGGCCGTCACGGCGGCGGACAGGACTACTGGTCACCCGCAAGACCTGGCGGTGGCACAGCTCGGCGGTGTATTTATCCGTTTCGCTTTGATTTGTGTAAGCGAGCTTCAGGCGGGGTTTCATGATCGATGTGAATCTACTGTTGCTATAGCCGCAGTAGATTCACATCGATCATGATGGCCGGGTATACAAATCGAATTTCAGTCCGATCTTATGGCCGGGATGTCAGAGCCTATCGTTACGATAATCGAGTAGGTTGGGCGACCGGAGCACTTGATCGGCTCCGAGTGCTTGGCCCTGAGCAGCGGAGGGCAGAGGCATGGGCTGGGACAACCCGCCAGTGCCGTGGCGGGAGTTCGAACGCCGCCTGTCCTGGGGCAACGGCCCCGCCGCAGGCCGCGGGCTCAGCCGGGAGGCTGCAGGATCCGAGGCTGCAGGATCCGAGGCTGCGGAGCGCGAGGGACCACGCCAGCTGGTAACTCGCCTTCGGGTCGGGCCGCAGTCGGGCGGGCCGCAGTCCCCGCCCGGTCAGCGGCTTGCCGGGGCGGAACTGCACTGCCATTCCTCCTACAGCTTCCTGGACGGGGCATCGAGCCCGGCGGACCTGGTGCGCGAGGCGGCAGCACGCGGCCTGTCCGCGCTGGCCATCACCGATCACGACGGCATGTACGGGGTACCGCAGTTCGCCCAGGCGGCGGCGCGGCTACGGGACAGCGGCATCAGGCTCGGCACCGTGTTCGGCGCTGAGCTCAGCCTGGACCTGGCCCGCCGGGCAGTGCCGTCGGCTGGCCGTCGCCCCGGTGCCAGAGCGAGTGGCACCCGCGCGACCGGTGCCCGCGCGAGTGGCACCCGCGCGACCGGTGCCCATGCGAGTGGTGGCCATGCGAGTGGCGCCTGGCCTGCCGGGACGCCTCGGGCGGGCGTTCCAGACCCGGTGGGCCGGCATCTCCTCGTTCTCGCCCGCGACCCGGAGGGGTACCGGCAGCTCTGTCAGGTCATCAGCGCCGCGCAGCTGGCAGGCGGGGAGAAGGGCCTGCCGATCTATGACGAGCCCGCGCTTGCCGACGCGCACGACGGGCACTGGGTGATCCTCACCGGCTGCCGCAAGGGCGCGGTCCCGGCGGCGCTGGCGGCGCACGGCCCCGATGCAGCCGCGCGCGAGCTGGCCAGGCTGACCGACGCGTTCGGCCGGGAGAACGTCAAGGTCGAGCTCACGGTCGGCAACCAGCCCGCCGACGACGAGCGCAACGATGCGCTGACAGCGCTGGCAGAAGCCGCCGGCCTGGACACCATTGCCACCGGGAACGTGCACTACGCCACCCCCCAGGACGCGAAGCTGGCGCAGGCGCTTGCCGCCATCCAGGCCCGGTTCAGCCTGGACGAGATGGACGGCTGGCTGGCCGCGTCCGGCAGCAGTTACCTGCGCTCGGCCGAGGAGATGGCCGCCCGGCTCACCCGCTACCCCGGCGTGGCAGAGCGGACGGCGGAGCTAGCCGCCGACTGCGCGTTCGACTTCCACGTGATTGCGCCGAGGCTGCCGGACTTCGATGTGCCGGAGGGCCACAGCGAGACCACCTGGCTGCGTGAGCTGGTCGCCCGGAAGGCACCTGCCCGCTACGGCCCTCCGGAGGCGGAGCGCATCGACGGTGCCTACGCCCAGATCCGGCGCGAGCTGGGTGTCATCGAGCAGCTAGGCTTCCCCGGCTACTTCCTGATCGTGCACGAGATCGTGAAGTTCTGCGAGGACAACGGCATCTTGTGCCAGGGCCGCGGCTCGGCGGCCAACTCGGCAGTCTGCTACGCGCTGGGAATCACCAGCGTTGATCCAGTGCAGCACGGGCTGCTGTTCGAACGGTTCCTGTCCGCGGGCCGGGACGGGCCGCCGGACATCGACCTGGACATCGAGCACCGGCGCCGCGAGGAAGTCATCCAGCACGTCTACGAAAGATATGGCCGCCAGAACGCCGCCCAGGTGGCGAACGTGATCAGCTACCGGCCGCGGATGGCGATCAGGGACGCAGGCCGCGCGTTCGGCTACGAGCCGGAGCAGCAGAACGAGTGGTCCCGGCAGGTGGGCCCGCGGCAGTACGGGCCGGGGCAGCCAGTCCCTCCGGACGCGGGCGTTCCCGATTCGGTGGTGGAACTGGCGAGCCGGATGCAGCGATTGCCGCGGCATCTCGGCATCCACTCCGGCGGGATGGTGATCTGCGACCGGCCGGTGGGGGAGGTGTGCCCGGTGGAGTGGGCGCGGATGCCGAACCGCAGTGTGTTGCAGTGGGACAAGGACGACTGCGCGTACGCGGGCCTGGTCAAGTTCGACTTGCTCGGCCTTGGCATGCTGACCGCCCTCCGGGATTGCTTCGAGCTGGTGGAGCAGGCGCACGGGGCGCGCTGGACGCTGGCCTCGATCCCGCAGGAGGACCCGGGCGTTTACGCGATGCTGCAGAAAGCTGACACCGTCGGGGTATTCCAGGTCGAGTCGAGGGCTCAGATGGCGACGCTGCCCCGGCTGCGGCCGGAGAAGTTCTACGACCTGGTCGTTGAGGTGGCGCTGATCCGGCCGGGTCCGATTCAGGGTGGCTCGGTACACCCGTACATGCGCCGGCGGCACGGTGATGAGCAGCCGGATCTGCCGCATCCGCTGATGGAGCATGCGCTCGGCAAGACGCTCGGCGTTCCGCTGTTCCAGGAGCAGATGATGCAGATCGCCATCGACTGTGCCGGGTTCAGCCCGACCGAGGCCGACCGGCTGCGCCAGGCGATGAGCTCCAAGCGCGCGCCGGAGCGGATCGAGGAACTCCGTGACCGGCTGCTGACCGGGATGGCCGAGCGCGGCATCCCGCTCGAGGTCGCAGAGGACATCTACGTCAAGATCCTGGCGTTCTCCAGCTACGGCTTCCCCGAGTCGCACGCGATCAGCTTCGCTTACCTGGTCTACGCCAGCGCCTGGCTGAAGTGCTATTACCCGGCCGCGTTCACCGCTGCGCTGCTGCGCGCCCAGCCGATGGGCTTCTACGCGCCCGCCAGTCTCATCAGTGACGTGCGCCGGCACGGCGTCACGGTCCGCGGCGTGGACGTGAACGCCAGTGGCGTGCTGGCGACTCTGGAGAAAAACGAAGACGAGGCAGGAAACGGGGCCGTCACCCTCGATCCGCCCGCCGGCGGACTGCCGGCGCCGGGTCAGCCAGTGATCAGGCTCGGGCTGTCCGAAGTCCGCAATCTCGGCACTAAGGCGGCTGAGGAGATCGAGGCCGGCCAGCCCTACGCGGACCTGGAGGACTTTGCCCGGCGTACCACCGTGCCGGTCGCCGCGCTGGAGGCCCTGGCCATGGGCGGCGCGTTCGGCTGCTTCGGCGTCAGCAGGCGCGAGGGGCTGTGGGCGGCTGGCGCCGCGGCGACCATCCGGGCCGATCAGTTGCCCGGCACGACGCTGGGCATGACCGCGCCGCCGCTTCCGGCGATGACGGCAGCCGAGGAGACCTTTGCCGACCTGTGGGCGACCGGGACCTACGGGACTCATCCGATCGAGCACATCAGGGCCATGCTCGACGAGCGTGGGGTGCTGCCAGCCGCCAGCCTGACCGGCGCCGAGAATGGCCGTAACGTGCTCGTCGGCGGACTGGTCACGCACCGTCAGCAACCGGGGACCGCGCGTGGTGTGGTATTCCTCAGCCTGGAGGATGAGACCGGGATGGCGAACATCATCTGCCCGCCAAATGTGTGGCAGCGCTTCCGCAAGATCGGGGTAGATGCCAACGCGCTGCTCATTCACGGCCGGGTCGAGCGGCTGGATGGTGCCGTCAGCCTGCTGGCCACCAGGCTCGAGCGGCTGCGTGTCGTCGCGGCAGCTCGCAGCCGCGACTTCCGCTAGAGACGGGTCAATTTGTAGCTACGTGCGAGAAGATGGTCCACTACGGGGGCGGTTAATCCCTGGCAGCACACCAGTGGACAACCAGCACACGAGTGACTAAGCGCGAGGAGAAGCATGCCCTTCGACGTTGCCCGCACCTTCGCGGAGCGTTCCGGGGAGAACTATGCCCTACACGAGCGGTACATGAACCCCCAGCTGGCCAGGACGCTCAGGACACTCGGGTTCGACCGCAACTACGTGCGTGCCGAGGGCAGCTACCTGTACGACGATGCCGGACAGCGGTATCTCGACTTTCTGTCTGGCTTCGGGGTGTATGCCCTGGGCAGAAGCCACCCCGCGATCAAGGCCGCGCTCCATCAGGCACTCGACCTCGACCTGCCCAACATGATCCAGATGGACTGCGCGCTTCTTCCCGGCCTGCTGGCTGAGCAGCTCGTTGGCCGCACTCACCCTGGCATCAACCGTGCGTTCTTCTGCAACTCCGGTGCGGAGTCGGTCGAGGCGGCTATCAAGTTCGCCCGGCACTCCACCGGGCGCTCCAAGATCCTTTACGCCGAGCATGCTTTCCACGGACTCACGACCGGAGCCCTGGCCCTGAACGGCGGCAAGGAGTTCCGCAAGGGCTTCGGCACGCTCCTGGAGACCGCGGCCGTCCCGTTCGGTGACATCGAGGCGCTCGAGCGCCAGCTGCGGGCCAGCGACGTGGCCGCATTCATTGTCGAGCCGATCCAGGGAAAGGGCGTCTACTGCGCGCCGGGGGAGTACTGGCGAGCTGCACAGGCCCTGTGCCGTCGCTACGGAACGCTGCTGGTTACCGACGAAGTGCAAACCGGGCTCGGGCGTACCGGCCGGTTCATGTGCCACGAGCACTGGGGCCTTGAGCCGGACATCATCACGATCTCTAAGGCTCTGTCCGGCGGCTTCGTGCCGATCGGCGCCATGCTGACGACAGACAAGATCTTCGCCAGCGTCTACGACTCGATGGAGGACGCGCTCAAGCACTCCACTACCTTCGGCCGCAACCAGATGGCGATGGTGGCGGCGCTCGCAACCCTCGCGACATTCGATGACGACGACATTGTCGGCCGGGCCGAGCGTACCGGTGCTGAGCTGCAGGCCAAGCTCCGCGGGCTCGCCCAGAAGTACGAGCTGATCCATGACGTGCGCGGGCTCGGGCTGATGGTCGGCATCGAGTTCGGTGAGCCCGGGCCAAAGTCGGGGGCCCGCCGGTTCCGGACTCTCGAACGGCTGCGGACCGGCATGTTCTCCCAGATGGTGGTCGTGCCGCTGTTCCACCGGCACCGGATCATCACGCAGGTCGCCGCAGACAACGTCAACATCATCAAGCTGCTCCCGCCGCTGATCTCAGGGACTGAGGAAGTCGACTATTTCATCGCGGCCCTGGACGACGTCCTGGCTGACGCGCAGCGCGGTTCCGGCCTCACCTACGAGTTCGGCCGCACCATGGTGCGCGGTGCCATGCACCGTAAGTCGCTGCGCAGCGTGGCCAGCTCCAAGCCGGTAGCCGGACCCGCCGCCCCTGCGGCAGCGACCCCCGCAGTGCGCGACCGCGCCCGCGACCAGGCAACAACCGGTGATCTCGACGCCGGACGACCGTCGGGCACCGGCGGTGCCGCAAGCGATGCTGGTTACCGGTCGGCGATCGCACCGATCGAGCCGGGTGACCGGGTAGTCATTACCGGCGCAGCGGGCTTCATCGGATCGGCCGTCGTGCGTGCTGCGCAGGCCAGGGGAGCTCACGTGGTCGCCGTCACCGAGCCCGGTGCGAACGACCGCAACCTGAGCGGACTGGACGTTGAGCGCGTCGTGCTCGACATCCGGGACGGGACGGCTGTCCGGTCTGCCTTCGCCGGTGCTCGCTATGTCTTCCACCTCGCCGCGATCTACCGGTTCTGGGCCCGTGACCCGCGGATCTTCCACGAGGTCAATGTCGGCGGGACGCTCAACGTAATCGACGCGGTGCAGGCCGCTGGCGTGCAGCGCCTGGTGTACACCTCGACGGTCGGTGTCATAGGCCTGCACGGCACGAAGCACGGCCGGCCCGCCGACGAGACCTGCTATGCGGACGTGGCGCACATGTTCGGCCACTACAAGCGCACGAAGTTTGCTGCCGAGCATGAGGTGCTGCGCGCCGCCGGTCAGGGGCTGAACGTCACGCTCGCGTTGCCGACGTTCCCGCTCGGGCCCGGCGACCAGGGGCCGACTCCGACCGGCAAGGTCGTGGTGGATTACCTCAACGGCCGGATGCCCGCGTTCGTGGACACCGCGCTCAACGTGTGCCACGTGGATGACCTCGCAGCCGGGCACATCGCTGCTCTTGAGCATGGCCGCCAGGGCCGCAGCTACATCCTGGGCGGCGAAAACATGACGATGCGCGAGATCCTGCAGGCGCTCTCGGATTGCTCAGGGCTGCCGGTTCCGCGCTTCGAGGTTCCGCGGTCGCTGATGATCTCGGCTGCCGTGGCATCCGATCTGGTCGAGGGGAAGCTCCTCCGGCGCGAGCCGCACGTTCCGCTCGAGGGCGCGCGGATGGCGACGACGAAGATGATCTTCAATGACGACCGGGCGCGCGCGGAGATCGGGCACAAGTCGCGGCCCGCGAGGCTGGCTATCGAAGACTCGGCCCGCTGGTTCACCGACAACGGGTACGTGACGCCCGACCGGCTGGCGGCCATCCGCTGGCAGCGATAGCAGCACAACCCGCGTCCCGGCCACGGGCGACGGCAAAATGATGTGACCTGCATGTCGGCGCGGGACATGATCGTCGTGTGAGGTTCTACTACCGGATCTACTCGGCTGAGCCGCGGCATGATCAGACGGTCAGGTGGGGCGCAATGACCACCCTGTACGAGGTAGATGAGGACGCGGTTCCAGTTCGGCAAGTGGAGCTGTACGCCGATGCCCCGTTCGTTCATCGTTTCGACCGGGAGAGCCGCCCTTTTATCGAGAACCTCAAGGGCGACCGCTTTGGCGAGATCCGGTCTGAGCCGCTCGACGTTGTAAGCGTAGCGTCCAACCAGATCACGGCCGAGGAGTTCGAGTTCAGCTGGAAGTCGGGACTGCTCAGGGAGCCAGACTTCGGCGAGTTCAAGTGGGAAATACTGGCTTGCGCCGCCGAGGATAGACACGGGGTCTACGAGGCCTGGTGGCAAGCCAATACTTGGTATCCGAACCGGCCTGTAAGCGAGCGGATGGGCATGGCCGAGAGGGCACTGCGGGAGCTACTGGCCGAGGGCCTGATCTCGCTGGTCACTTCCCAGGGCGGCCAGCAATCCGAAGTAGCCATGGAGCAGCACGATCCAGTGCTGCGGCAGTACAGCGCCTGGGTTGTGAGCCCTGAAAGCGCCCACGTCAGCTACATCCTCACCCGGAGGGGCATGGCCCGGGTACAGGAAGCTGCCGTCTTCCGGCTGCCCTAAGAAGGCGGTGCAGGGTGAGCCGGACCGATCCTCAACGGGCGGCCTGTCGTCGTGCTGCCGCCCGCGCCGAAGTCCGCAGAGGCTTCGCCGCGGTGCCACATTGATGACAAACTGTGCAGGATGCCGGGCAAGCAGGTGCTAGCCGAGGTGATCTGGGACTACAGCGGACATCGTTCGCCGGTGGTGCGCCCGCCCAGGCTGGTAACGAGCTCGAGGGCGTCCTCGACGTCATCGACAGTCACATCGGGATGGATGCTGACATTCCCCGCCTTCGGCGCGGAGAGCTTCAAGAACTGCCGACGTATCCCGCGAACCTGAAAACGCGTTGTATTGGAAACGCATCCGCTTGCCGGGGTTGCGGAGGCATGCCATCAGCTTGGGAATCGGACCGACCGGAGGGCTAATGCCTCCGATTAGGCGACTCGTTGACGCGGGCGTGACCTCATGCCGAGTCGGTCGATGGTTTGTGCGTGTCGCGCACGAGCATGAAGGCGAAGTAGCCACAGCGGCCGCTTCGGCGGCTGGGCACTGAACCCAGCCCCGGAATCGCGCTGGGAGTTCGACATGGTCGATATGCAACTAGAGGTCCACGTTATTCCGGTGTCGGACGTCGAGCGATCCAAGCAGTTCTACGATGGCTTGGGCTGGAGGCTCGACCACGATAAAGCCCCGGCAGACAACGTTCGCCTTGTCCAGTACACGCCCCCGGGCTCCGGGTGCTCGGTGACGTTCGGCGAGGGAATCACTACAGCTGCGCCTGGCTCGGCCGAGGGGACACTGACCGTCTCCGACATCAAGTCAGCTCATG
The DNA here is from genome assembly GCA_035507615.1 of Streptosporangiaceae bacterium. Taxonomy (GTDB): domain Bacteria; phylum Actinomycetota; class Actinomycetes; order Streptosporangiales; family Streptosporangiaceae; genus JAJYUU01. Next base: position 6,153 of record DATJNX010000053.1, on the reverse strand, counting down.
ATGATGTCGTCGGTCGCGGCGTCCACGCGAGTGAGCTGTGGCACGGCGTCGCGTTCCCGCGGGAAGCACGGCTCAGCGGCCCCGACCCCGCCCGCACGAGCTACGGGTCGTTCTTCTCCTTTGACGATCCCGACGGCAACGCGTGGATAGTCCAAGAGGTCACGACGCGGCTTCCTAGCGCAGTCTGACACGGCCTGCGCAATGTTCGGCCGGCCTGGTGAGTGCGCTTCGGCACCGAGGTAGACCCAGCCGTCATGCGATAGTCCCGGCTCGCGACCGAGCAGGGCGCTCCAGTCAGCATCGGTGCCGTCATCCTGCTCGCCGGCTAAGGCCAGATGGCTTTTCTGAACGTGTAGTCGCGGTAGCTTTCTTCCGGTGCCCGGCCGGGAGTCAGCAGGTCTGCTTCCGGGTTGACCCAGGGCGCTGGGCGCCGGTGCCGAGCCTGCCCCAACGGCGCGGTGATCGCCTGAGTTCGGCGGGCGAGCTGCCGCCCGACGGTCACGAGCCGCAGGCCAGGTTCGCGGGGCAGCACCTGAGAGTGCATCGGAGTTCCTCCTCGTCGCGGGTGCCCGGCGGCCCCCGCACGAGCCACGCTGCCGGTAAGGCCCCCGGCGCTACATCAGGCAAATGCCCTGTTCGGCGGAAGCAGGGTGCCTTAGCCTGGCTTACTCCGACCAGCCGAGACGGGGCGCGGCGGGCGATGATCTCAGCGGGCGGAGGTGTCGCCCCCCGACGGCGACGGCCGGCTGGAGATGGCTGGTTAGCGAAGGGCGGTGCCGATGAGCCCGTTCCTCGTGACGAGTGATGCCAGCTCGCTCTCGTCCATTTCGTCGGTGCTCTCTGGCCGAAGCGGCAGCACAAGGAAGCGAGCCTCGGAGTTGGCGTCCCACACCCGGACCTCGGTGGTGTCGGGCAACTCGAGCCCGAACTCGGCTAGCACGACGCGCGGTTCGCGCACCGCCCGCGACCGGTAGGCGAAGCTCTTGTACCAGCTCGGCGAGGGCCCGAGCAACGCTGTCGGGTAGCACGAGCAGAGCGTGCACACGATCATGTTGTGCACGCCCGGCGTGTTTTCGACAGCCTTCAGCAGGTATCCCTGAGCGCCGGAAGCGAAGCCGAGTTCGGCGGCCGCTGCGTTGCCGTCAGCCAGCAGGCGATCATGGTAGCCCGGATCCTTCCAGGCACGAGCGACCATCCGGGCACCGTTGACAGGCGAGGCCGAGGAGAAGACGCGCTCAAGGATTTCGTCGAGCTCCTCGTCGGTCGCCAGCCCGGCCGCGATCAAGCGCTCTTCCAGCCTTCTGACCCTGGCTGCCACGGGAAGCTCGCCGTGTTCGCCGCTCACGGCGCCTCCTCCAGGTAGGACTCCCACAGGTCGAGGATGACTGAGTGCGACCCCGAACCCCACAGCTCAGCCGCATTGAAGCGCACAGCGTAGACCGGCTCGGCACGGAACACGCCGCGCACCGCCTCGTCCGGCAGCTGCCAGGTCGCGCGAACCTCAACGACTTCGCCTACATGACCGCGCGCGTACCGCGGCAGCCGGGTGTGACCGTCAGGGTCAGCCACCTGGGCTCGCACCCGGGCACCAGCGGCGAACCTAGTCATCGGCCAGCAGCTTCCGCTCGGCCAGCAGCATCTCCGCAGCTCGCAGCCAGCGCTCGTAGTAGGACATCGTCAGGTACTCCGGAGGCGGGATCCGCTCGATAGCGTCGCGGAGATCATCGAAGGCGGCATTGATCACCCCGCGCCGCTGCAGCACGCGGATAATCGCATACACCCGGGCTTCCCAGTCGGCATGGAAGAACTGCCCGTCATCCTCCACAGGGACCGGTCCGAAGCCGGTCTGGCCACCCATGTCGTGCACCCTGCTCACCGGGCCTACGCTACCGCGTCCGAACCTGGCGTAGCTTCTTCAGCTCACCCACCTCACCCCGCGGCGGCACGAGAGCGCGTTTCCGCGGAAACGCGCTGGGTTGCGGGCACCTTCTGCAAGACGCCCTCAGCGACAGCTGAGGATGACCAGGGATCCGAGTTCAGCGAACCTCGGTGTACTCGCTGCGGTCCAGTTGCACAACGTTGGCGTATTCGCTGTCCTGTGCGACGTCGGTGTAGTGGCTACGGTCCAGCTGCACGACGTGCAAACCACCCCTGAACAGCAACTTGCGCAGCTGCTGCGTCCCGGTCATGCCCGCGAGCGCGATAGCGATCGCTGCGGCGAGGACCGAGCCCCCGAACACGGCGAGCCCGGCAACGACGTGTCCCAGCATCACCACGACCAATGCGGCCAGCACGGCCAGCGGCACGGCCGCCACCAGCAGCAGCGCGAGTACCGTCAGTGCGATCACAAGCCTGGCGGACCTGTCTGTCGTCCGCTCTGCGTGCCAACCGGTCATACTGCTCACCTCGCAAGGCCTGGTGCCTGTCGATGGCCCAGACCCGACCCATGAAGCAACACGATATGTCGTGTCCCCTTTTGCCAACGCGGAGGGACTGTCAGAAATTTCGTGGGTGGCGGTGATCTCCATTAGTTGAGGGTGATCCTGTCGCCGTAGTACATGGTCAGCGCGTTGATGGCTTGTTTCGTGCGCCGTGAGGTGCTGCTGATTCGAGTGGAGGTGAGAGACCTTCGCCGCCGGGCCGTCGCAGCGGCCTGGTGGGAGCTGAGGACAGCCTTGCCCGGGAGACGCCGGGCGGGGCGGGAGCAGTCCTGACAAAGCCGGGGCGCGTTAGCACTGCCAGATGGCGTGTGCCCGGTGAGCGGACCGGAGAGGAGTACGCGAGGAACCGGTGTCTTAAAGCCCCTCAACGCTCGCACTGGCTCGAACCTGGTGGATGAGGGCCGGGAGCGGCGCGTCCCCGCTGATGTTGTGGCGGGGAACTTCCGGGAGCCGTGAAGCTGGTGACCGGGAGGCTGCGGGGAAGGTCTGCGGCGTACCCGTGGCGAGGCCGCTGGGGCAGAGCCGGGCTCCTCCTTCGGTGAGCGAATCGCAGTGAACACGGGATCCGTCCCTGGCCTGCCCGTCCGGCGCGCAGCCTGCGCGGCGGCCGGGCTGAGCACGTCGTCGGCTGAGCGGCCAGGGTGCGGGGCGGAGCCGCCGTAGTACTCCGAGCCGGGGAGAGCCCGGTGCATGGGGAAGGGCGGCAGCGGTATCGAGAAGGGAAGGAGACTGCAATGCCGCAAGACGCGCCGCCGAATGGCAGCGCACCCGGCCAAGCCCCGCAAGGGCCATGGTCGCGGGTAGCGGAGATGCAGGCCAAGCTTCACCGTTGGGCGGCGGCCGATCCTGGCCGCCGGTTCGATGACCTGTTCAACTTCGTGCACGACCCGGCGACGCTGATCGTTGCGTATGGCCGGGTCGCGGGTAACCACGGCGCGAACACTCCCGGGGTGGACGGCCTGACGGTCGCCCGCATCGAAGAGGCCGTGGGCGTGCCCGGGTTCCTGGACGATCTGCGCCGGGCGCTGAAGGCGGGCGAGTTCTGCCCGCTGCCGGTGCGGGAGCGCGCGATCCCCAAGCCCGGCGGCTCAGGGAAGGTCCGCAAGCTGGGCATTCCCGTGATCGCCGACCGGGTGGTCCAGGCAGCGCTGAAGCTCGTGCTGGAACCGATTTTCGAGGCGGACTTCATGCCGGTCTCGTATGGGTTCCGGCCCGGGCGGCGGGCGCACGACGCGATCGCCGAGATCCACATGTTCGGCTCCCGGGGCTATCAGTGGGTGCTGGACGCCGATATCGAGGCGTGCTTCGACCGGAACGACCACGCGGCCCTGATGGACCGGGTGCGGCTCCGGGTGAAGGACAAGCGCGTGCTGGCGCTGGTGAAGGCGTTCCTCAAAGCCGGGGTGCTCACCGAGCATGCCGGGCTGAAGGAATCCGACACCGGCACCCCGCAAGGCGGGATCTTGTCGCCCCTGCTGGCCAACATCGCATTGCATGTGCTCGACGAGCACGTCATGGCGCCGTGGCGGCCGGGCGGGACGATGAACACCACCTACCAGCGCCACGCACGCCGGAAGAAGGGCCTGCCGACCTGGCGGATCGTTCGTTACGCGGACGACTTCGTCGTGCTCGTGCACGGCCGCGAACCCGACGTGCAGACCTTGCGCGAAGACATCGCCCGCGTGCTTGCCCCGCTGGGCCTGCGCCTGTCGCCGGCCAAGACCCGGGTCGTGCATATGGGCGATGGGTTCGACTTCCTGGGGTTCCGCATCCAGTGGCGCCGCAAGCGAGGCACGAGCCAGTGGTATGTCTATACCTTCATCGCCGACCGGCCCCTCAAGGCGGTGAAGGCGAAGATCCGTGCCATGACGCACAGGGTGTCGCAGGCCAATCCCAGGACCATCCTGACCAGGATCAATCAGATCCTGCGCGGGTGGGCGAACTACTTCCGGCACGCCGTCTGCAAGCACACCCTCAACAACCTGCGGCACTTCGCCGAATGGCGGGTCATCAGGTGGCTGAGGAAGCTGCACCGCTGGCACTGGAGTCAGTTCCGGCGGCGCTTCACCACCCCCTCGGGGCGGTGGCTGCCGCTGTCGATGGACGGGACCGTGCTGTTCAACCCGGCATCAGTGACGGTCACCCGTTACCGCTACCGGGGCGCGATCCCGACCCCCTGGGCCAAGGCGAACCACGCCTGACGGCAGGAACCGTGGAGAGCCCGGTGCGTCGAGAGGCGCACGCCGGGTTCGGCGAGCGGCACGGGGAAACGGACCGGTAGCAATGCCGGCACCGCGCCCCGTGCCGACTCAACCAGCCCGGCGTTCCGCCGTTGACGTTAGTCCTGTTCTTGTGCGGTGTGGCGATGACCAGGTAGAGCACCTTGAGCGCGGACGCCTCGTCGGGGAAGTGGCCGCGCCGCCGGCAGGCCTGCCGGAACCGGGAGTTCAGCGACTCGATCGCATTGGTCGTGTAAACGATCTTCCGGATCGCCGGCGGGAACGCCAGGAACGGAGTGAACTGCTCCCACGCGTTGCGCCACAGCCGGATGATCGCCGGGTACCGGTCTCCCCAGGCCTGCTCGAACTCGGCGAACCGCTGCTCGGCCGCGGCGGCTGTCGGGGCGGTATAGACCTCGCGCAGGTCCTTGCTGATCTGTCCCCAGTACTTCTTGGACGCATACCGCAGGCTGGCCCGGACGAGATGGACGACGCACAGCTGGACCGTGGCCTTCGGCCAGATCTCGCCGATCGCCTCCGGCAGGCCTTTCAGCCCGTCGCAGGCGACGATGCAGCAGTCCTCGACACCGCGGTTGCGCAGCTCGGCCAGGATGCCCATCCAGGCCTTCGCGCCCTCGCCGCCGGTGCCGGCCCACATGCCCAGCACGTCCCGCTGGCCGTGGCAGTTGATGCCCAGCGCCACATATACCGGCCGGTTGGCGACCTGCCCGTCGCGGATCTTCACGAAGATAGCGTCGATCAGCAGCACCGGGTAGATGCGATCGAGCGGCCGGGACTGCCACGCCGCGAGCTCCTCAGCGACGGATCCGGTGACTCTGGAGACCAGGTCGCGGGATACCTCCACGCCGTAGATCTCGCCCAGGTGCGCACGGATCTCCCCGGTCGTTAACCCCTTGGCATAAAGAGAAACGATGGCCTCGTTGAACCCGGTGACCCGGCGGGCGTGCTTGGGCACGATCTGCGGCTCGAACTTGCCGTTCCGGTCGCGGGGGACTTCCAGCGGGATCGGGCCGACCTCGGTCAGCACCATCTTGGGCGAGGTGCCGTTGCGGTGATTGCCGGCCGGGAACGGCGGCCGCTCGCCTTTCTCATAGCCGAGATGGTCGGCCATCTCGGCGTCCAGCGCCGCTTGCAGCACCGTCTTGGTCACACCCGCAAGCAGCCCGCCCGGCCCGACCAGGGAGACGCCCTCGGCCTTCGCCTGCTCGAGCAGCTGCCGGGCGATACGCACCTCCAGGCCCTCAGCCTGCTCCGCCGGTATCCCGCCCTGCTCGTCGATCTGTGTCATCAGTGATCCTTTCCGGCCAGGACACTCGTCCCAGCCTTTCGGATCACCGCCTCACGCACACGAAGTTCCTGACAGTCCCGTCTAGCCTGGATTCTGGCGGCCGAGTCGGGCTTATGGCATCGTTTTCAGCCATGGCGGGCTGTTGGTTCCGGCAGGTGCTGCCTGGTTCCTCGGCGCGGACCGC
>DATJNX010000052.1:0-12243 GCA_035507615.1 Streptosporangiaceae bacterium | reverse complement strand
GCCTGCCGCCAGGTTACGGATTGACCTTGGATAGGTAGGGTCTAGGTAACTCAGCTCTCAGGAGGGGGTGAGGGGCATGGCCTCTCGTGACGACAGCGTTCACTCGGGGCGGCACGATGACGAGGTCAAGGTCCTGACTACACAGGTTTCCTTCCTTGAAGAGGAAGTTGCCGCCCTGCGGAGCCGGCTCGCCGACTCGCCGCGGCAGGCGCACCTGCTGGAGCAGCGCCTGCGCGAAGCCGAGTCCAACCTGGCTGCCATTACCGGCCAGAACGAGCGGCTCGCCGGCACGCTGCGCGAGGCACGCGACCAGATCATCGCGCTGAAGGAAGAGGTCGACCGGCTGGCACAGCCGCCGAGCGGTTTCGGCGTGTTCCTGCAGGCGACCGAGGACGGCACGGCCGACGTGTTCACGGGCGGCCGCAAGATGCGCGTCAGCGTGAGCCCGGGCGTTGAGCTTGACGACCTGCGGCCGGGGCAGGAAGTCGTGCTGAACGAGGCGCTGAACGTCGTCATCGCGCAGGGTTATGAGAGCGTCGGCGAAGTCGTCATGCTCAAGGAGATCCTCGAGGATGGCGAGCGCGCACTGGTGATCTCGCATGCCGACGAGGAGCGGATCGCGCGGCTGGCCGAGCCGCTGCGCGGGCACACCCTCCGGGCGGGTGACTCGCTGCTGCTCGAGCCGCGGTCTGGCTACGTCTTTGAGCGCATCCCGAAGGCAGAGGTCGAGGAGCTGATCCTCGAGGAAGTCCCGGACATGAGCTACAACGAGATCGGCGGGCTCGGCCCGCAGATCGAGCAGATCCGCGATGCCATCGAGTTGCCGTACCTGCACGCGGACTTGTTCCGCGAGCACAGGCTGCGGCCGCCGAAGGGCGTGCTGCTGTACGGCCCGCCCGGCTGCGGCAAGACGCTCATCGCTAAGGCGGTCGCGAACTCGCTTGCCAAGCAAGTGGCGGCGCGGGCCGCGCGCGATGCCGCGGAGTCGGGTCTGCCGGTGCCGGATGGCGTTCCGGGGAAGGAGCCGCGGAGCTTCTTCCTCAATATCAAGGGCCCGGAATTGCTGAACAAGTATGTCGGCGAGACCGAGCGGCACATCCGGCTGGTCTTCCAGCGTGCGCGCGAGAAGGCCAGCGAGGGCATGCCGGTGATCGTGTTCTTCGACGAAATGGACTCGATCTTCCGGACCCGCGGCTCGGGTGTCTCCAGCGACGTGGAGAACACCATCGTGCCGCAGCTGCTCAGCGAGATCGACGGCGTGGAAGGCCTGGAGAACGTCATCGTCATCGGCGCGTCCAACCGCGAGGACATGATCGACCCGGCCATCCTGCGGCCCGGGCGGCTCGATGTGAAAATCAAGATCGAGCGGCCGGACGCTGAGGCGGCGCGCGACATCTTCTCCAAGTACGTGCAGGCCAACCTGCCGCTGCACCCGGACGACCTGGCCGAGCACGGCGGGAACGCCGCCGCGACGGTCGCGGAGATGATCCAGCGCGTGGTCGAGCGCATGTACTCCGAGACCGAAGAGAACAGGTTCCTCGAGGTCACCTACGCCAACGGCGACAAGGAAGTGCTGTACTTCCGCGACTTCAACTCCGGCGCGATGATCCAGAACATCGTGGACCGGGCGAAGAAGATGGCCATCAAGGAGTTCCTGGAGACCGGGCAGAAGGGGCTGCGCATCGCGCACCTGCTGACTGCGTGCGTCGACGAGTTCAAGGAGAACGAGGACCTGCCGAACACCACCAACCCCGACGACTGGGCGCGCATCTCCGGGAAGAAGGGCGAGCGGATCGTGTACATCCGCACGCTCATCTCCGGCAAGAGCGGCACGGAGGCGGGCCGGTCGATCGACACTGTGTCCAACACCGGCCAGTACCTGTAAGCCCGCGATGCGCTTGCCCGGCACGGGTAGGCCGGCGCGATAAGCAGGCGATAAAGCTGGAATCCGGAAACGGCGGTAGCACTGGCGCCGCGGCCGTCCGGCAGGGCGCGGCGCGGCACCCGGGCCGGTACGGCATTAGGCTCTAACACATGAGCGTGCGCCGGGTGATGGGCATCGAGACCGAGTACGGCATTTCCGTGCCCGGTCAGCCGGGCGTGAATGCCATGGTCAGCTCCTCTCAGGTGGTGAACGCTTACCAGGCGGCGACTGCCGCCAGGGCGCGCCGGGCTCGCTGGGACTTCGAGGAGGAGAACCCGCTGCGCGACGCCAGGGGGTTCGACCTTGCGGCGGAAACGGCCGATTCGTCTCAGCTCACGGACGAAGACCTGGGCCTGGCGAACGTCATCCTGACGAACGGCGCCCGGCTGTACGTCGATCACGCGCACCCGGAATACTCCGCACCGGAATGCACGAACCCGCTCGATGCCGTTATCTGGGACAAGGCGGGCGAGCGGGTCATGGCCGAGGCCGCGGCGCGGGCCAGTGCGATGCCCGGTGCACCGGCAATCCAGCTGTACAAGAACAACACCGACAATAAGGGCGCCTCGTACGGCTGCCACGAGAACTACCTGATGAACCGCGGGACTCCGTTCGCCGACATTGTCCGGCATCTCACCCCGTTCTTCGTCTCACGTCAGGTGGTCTGCGGGGCCGGCCGGGTCGGCCGCGGCGCTGACGGCCGCGAGGACGGCTTTCAGATCAGCCAGCGCGCCGACTTCTTCGAAGTCGAAGTCGGGCTGGAGACGACGCTTAAGCGGCCGATCATCAACACCAGGGACGAGCCGCACGCCGACCCGGACAAATACCGGCGGCTGCACGTCATTATCGGCGACGCCAACATGAGCGAGATTTCCAGCTATCTCAAGCTCGGCAGCACGGCGCTGGTGTTGGCGATGATCGAGGACCGGTTCCTTGCCTCCGACCTCAGCATCGAGTCGCCGGTCGCTGAGCTTCGCTCCATCTCGCACGACCCGACGCTCAAACACCTCGTTACGCTGCGCGACGGGCGGAAGATGACCGGCGTTCAGCTGCAGATGGAGTACCTCGAGCTGGCGCGCAAGTACAGCGAGGACAAGTACGGCGGGGACATCGACGATGTCACCAGCGACGTGCTGAGCCGGTGGGAAAGCGTGCTGACGCGGCTGGCCGAGGACCCGATGCTCACTTCGCGAGAACTCGACTGGGTGGCCAAGCTCGAGATCCTGGAGGGCTACCGGTCCAGGGATGGCCTCGCCTGGGGGCATCCTCGCCTGCAGCTGGTCGACCTGCAGTACTCCGACGTGCGGGCCGAGCGCGGCCTGTACAACCGGCTCGCCAGCCGCGGCCGGATAACCCGGCTGGTGACCGAGGACGACGTGGTGGCGGCGATGGACGAGCCTCCGGAGGACACCAGGGCGTACTTCCGGGGCCGTTGCCTGCGGCAGTACCCGGAATCCGTGGCGGCGGCCTCCTGGGACTCGGTCATCTTCGACATCCCCGGCCGCGAGTCGCTGCAGCGGGTACCGACCCTAGAGCCGTTGCGCGGCACCAGGGCGCACGTGGGCGCACTTCTGGACTCCAGCGCCACCGCGGCCGAGCTGGTAGCCGCGCTCACCGGTCAGTAGCTCTCCAGCCGAGCTAATCGGATGTATCCCGCATAGCGGGCTAAGTCGGACGCGCGACACCCGATCCAGTGTGTCTGCTCTGGCCACGAGTTGTCTCGTCGTGATACCGATGCAGTGCGCCAGGGTTGGATCGCGCACGAGCAGGCGAGGATAGCGTTGGGACTGGCGGACTGCACCGCGAGGCACGGAGGTTACGGAATGGCGACGAAGGACACTGGCGGACAGCGGCAGGCGCCCCGGCGGACCGAGGAGGAGCAGGACGCTGACGTCCGCGAAACCGAGGAAGCGCGCGAGCGGCAGGACAAGCTGACCGACGACGTGGACGCGATCCTGGACGAGATCGACGAGGTACTTGAAGAGAACGCCGAAGAGTTCGTCAGGTCCTATGTGCAGAAGGGCGGCGAGTGAGCCGTTAGCTGCAGCGTGCCGAGGTGAGCCGCAGCCGGCGGCAGGATTAGGGTCGGAGAGCGCGGCAGGTTATACCGGGAACGCACGCTCCGGGCGAACCGGAGGAGAGCCGTCCCGGCTTGGTGGTGGCACAAGACCGGAAGGACTTTCGCGGTGGGCGGCTTTGAACCCCAGGCTCGTTGGCAGGACTCGGCGTTCCTCGCGGCCGGCTCCTCGTCTTTTACTGACTTCCTCACGATCGCAGCGCCGGACTTGCTGCCGAGGTTCCGGTACGCCGATGGTGCCGGGTCCGTCCAGCAGGGCAGCGCGAGCGTGGCTGGTGGCACGGCCGACCTTCCGCACGGCACCACGATCATCGCCGCGGAGTGCGACGGCGGCGCGGTAATGATCGGCGACCGGCGCGCCACGGCCGGCAACATGATCTCCTCGCGCGACCTGGACAAGGTATTCGGGACCGACGAGTACAGCTGTGTCGGCATCTCGGGCGTGGCAGGTATCGGAATTGAGCTGGTGCGGCTGTTCCAGGTCGAGCTCGAGCACTACGAGAAGCTGGAAGGCAGGTTGCTGTCGCTCGAGGGCAAGGCCAACAGGCTGGCCGGCCTGGTTCGCGCTAACCTGGGCGGTGCTATGCAAGGCCTGGTCGCGGTGCCGCTGCTGGCCGGTTACGACGAAGATGCGCAGTGCGGCCGGATCTTCAGTTTCGACGTGGCCGGCGGCAAGTACGCGGAGCACCGGTTCGCTTCGATCGGCTCCGGCTCGGTGTTTGCGCGCGGGTCACTCAAGAAGCTCTACCGCGACGGTATGAGCACCGACGACGTCATCCTCGCCGTCATGCAGGCGCTCTACGACGCTGCGGATGATGACTCGGCTACCGGCGGCCCGGACATGTCGCGCCGCATCTACCCGCTGGTCGCGACGGTCAGCGCTGACGGATACCGGCGGCTCACCGATGAGGAGGCGGCCGGATACGCCGAGGCCGTCGTGGCCGAGCGGATGCAGGCGCCCGACGGCCCGCCAGCGCCACTGCGGTCAGCGGCGTCCTGATGCTCGCTGGTCCCTGGTGATCTGCTCAACCCCCTGATAACCCCACTCGAGTAAGGAAGCGCCCGTCGTGTCGATGCCGTTCTACGTCTCACCTGAGCAGGTGATGAAGGACAAGGCGGATTACGCGCGCAAGCGCATCGCGCAGATCCGCAGCGGCGTCGTGATCGACTGCGAAGCCGGCATCCTGTTCGTCGCGCCGAACCCGTCGCGGGCGCTGCGGAAGTTCAGCGAGATGTACGACCGCATCGCGTTTGCCGCGGTGGGCCGGTACAACGAGTTCGAGAGCCTGCGCAAGGCCGGCGTGCGGTACGCGGACATGACCGGCTTCCAGTACGACCGGCAGGACGTTACCGCGCGCGGTCTGGCGAACTGGTACGGGCAGCTGCTCGGCTCGCTGTTCACCGACAGCAACAAGCCGTATGAGGTAGAGATCGTCGTCGCCGAAGTCGGCCCCACCGCCGACGCCGACGAGATCTACCGGATCACGTTCGAGGGCTCGGTTGCCGACGAGCACGGGTTCGTGGTGATGGGCGGGCAGGCCGACAAGGTCGCGGCCGTGCTCAAGGACAGCTACGCGCCGGGCATGTCGCTGACTGCGGCGATGACCCTGGCGATTGCGGCTCTCAGCGGCCAGGGCGATGGCGCTAACGAGCCGGTGACAAGCGGCCAGCTGGAAGTCGCGCTACTGGAGCGAAGCCGCACACACCGGGCATTCCGCCGACTGACTGGCACCCGGCTCGAGGCGCTGCTTGCTGAATCCGCTACCGCCGACGCGGGCCAGGCGGGGTCAGCCACGGCTGAATCCAGCGCGGGCGAGTCCAGCACGGGCGAGTCGAGCACGGGCGAGTCCAGCACGGGCGAGTCCGCCACCGCTGAGCCAGGTACCGGGACGCCGGATGCGGGAGGCGACAGTGCGGCCAGCAATGGCGCTGCAGGTAGCGGCGATGCCTCCGGCGGCTAAGGCGGGGCCGGAGATCCCAGCCGCGTTCGCTGCGGGTGGGTTGCGCCCGGATCGGGCATCAAGACAGCGCTCCGGGTGTTGGTAGCGTCAGGGCAAGGGAACGTGCAATTGCGGCCCGATGAACCTGGCAGGAGGACAGCGTGACAGCCGACCTGGCGACGATTACCGGTATTGACGCCCCGACCGGGCTGCTGATCGGGGGGCAGTGGTCAGCCGGGCGAGCAGGGAGCCTGCCTGTCATCGATCCGGCAACTGAGCAGCCGGTGACCGAGGTTGCCGACGCCAGCCCCGAGGACGCGCTGGACGCGGTCGCCGCCGCGGCTGCCGCCCTGCCGGCCTGGGCCGCCCGGCCGCCGCGGGAGCGTGCCGAGTGCCTGCGCCGCGCTTATGAGCTGATGATCGCGCGGTCCGAGCAGCTTGCCCGCCTGATGGTGGTCGAGAACGGCAAGGCGCTGCGAGACGCGCGCGGCGAGATCGTATACGCGGCCGAGTTCTTCCGCTGGTACGCCGAGGAGGCCGTCCGGATCGACGGGTCGCTCTCGGTCGCACCGTCTGGCGCCAACAAGATCATGGTGACTCGCCAGCCAGTCGGCGTCAGCTACCTGATCACGCCGTGGAACTTCCCGGCGGCGATGGCCACCCGGAAGATCGGCCCCGCGCTCGCGGCAGGCTGCACGGTGCTGCTGAAGCCTGCCAAGGAGACTCCGCTGACCGCGCTCGCGGTGGCAAAGCTGCTGGCGGAAGCGGGCGTTCCGGATGGTGTGGTGAACGTTCTCCCGACCGCGAAGCCCGGTCCGATGACCGAGGCCGTGCTGGCCGACCCGCGGGTGCGCAAGCTATCGTTCACCGGGTCCACCGAGGTGGGCCGGATGCTGCTCAGGCAGGCCGCGGACTACGTCACGAACTGCTCGATGGAACTCGGCGGCAACGCCCCGTTCCTCGTTCTGGAGGACGCAGACATCGAAGCCGCGGTGAGCGGCGCCGTGCTGGCCAAGATGCGCAATGGCGGCGAGGCCTGCACTGCGGCGAACCGGTTCTACGTGCATGAGAAGGTGGCGGGCGAGTTCTCAGCCAGGCTGGCGGAGAAGCTCGCGGCGCTGACCGTCGGTCCCGGCCTGGACGAAGGCGTTGACCTGGGGCCGCTGGTGAACGCTGACACTCGGGACAAGGTCGCCAGCCTGGTCGACTCGGCCACGGCGGCCGGAGCGGCGGTGCTGACCGGCGGTCACGCGCCGGATCGCGTCGGCTACTACTACCAGCCGACCGTGCTCGACAACGTGCCGGCCGCGGCTGGCATCCTCGGCGAGGAGATCTTCGGGCCGGTCGCCCCCATCGTCAGGTTCACTGCCGAAGCAGACGCGATTGCGCAGGCCAACAGCACCGAATACGGCCTCGTTTCCTATGTATATTCCGGTGACCTGCGCCGCGCGCTGCGCATCGCAGAGGCGCTCGAGGCAGGAATGGTCGGGATCAACCGCGGTGTGGTGTCCGACCCGGCGGCTCCGTTCGGCGGCGTGAAGCAGTCCGGCCTCGGCCGCGAGGGCGCGCACGACGGACTGCTCGAGTACACCGAGACCAAGTACATCGCAGTCGACTGGTAGGCAGGGGAGACGGCAGCAGTGGACCGGCGGATCTTCGGACTTGAGAACGAGTACGGCGTGACCTGCACGTTCCGCGGTCAGCGCCGGCTGTCCCCGGACGAAGTGGCCAGGTACCTGTTCCGGCGCGTGGTCTCGTGGGGCCGCAGCAGCAACGTGTTCCTGCGCAACGGCGCCAGGCTGTACCTGGACGTCGGCAGCCACCCGGAGTACGCGACGCCGGAGTGCGACAACCTGATCGATCTCGTCACGCACGACAAGGCGGGCGAGCGGATCCTGGAGGGCCTGCTCGTCGACGCCGACACCCGGCTGCGCGAGGAAGGCATCGCGGGCGACATCTACCTGTTCAAGAACAACACTGACTCGGCTGGCAACTCTTACGGGTGCCATGAGAACTACCTGGTCGGCCGGCACGGCGAGTTCGGCAGGCTGGCGGATGTGCTGATCCCGTTCCTGGTGACCAGGCAGATCATCTGCGGGGCGGGGAAGGTGCTGCAAACCCCGCGGGGCGCGGTGTACTGCGTCAGTCAGCGGGCCGAGCACATCTGGGAAGGCGTCTCCTCGGCGACCACCAGGTCCCGGCCCATCATCAACACCAGGGACGAGCCGCACGCCGACGCGGAGCGTTTCCGGCGGCTGCACGTGATCGTCGGCGACTCGAACATGAGCGAGACCACCATGCTGCTCAAGGTCGGTGCCACCGACCTGGTGCTGCGGATGGTCGAGGCCGGGATCGTCATGCGGGACCTCACGCTGGAGAACCCGATCCGGGCGATCAGGGACGTGAGCCACGACATGACCGGGCGGCGCCGGGTGCGACTGGCCAACGGCCGCGAGGTCAGCGCGCTGGACATCCAGCAGGAGTACCTGGCTAAGGCGCAAGACTTCATCGCGCGCAAAGGCGCCGACCCGGTGACCAGCCGCGTGATCGAGATGTGGGAGCGAACCCTGCGCGCCGTGGAGACCGGTGACCTCGGCCTAGTGGCCAGGGAGATTGACTGGGTCACCAAGCTGCAGCTGATCGAGCGCTACCGGACTAAGCATGACCTGCCGCTCGCTTCCCCCCGGGTGGCGCAGCTTGACCTGGCCTATCACGACGTGCACCGGGGCCGCGGCCTCTATTACCTGCTGCAGAAGCGCGGCGCGGTCGAGCGCGTTTGCCGGGACCTGGACATCTTCGCAGCCAAGTCGGTTCCGCCGCAGACCACCAGGGCCAGGCTGCGCGGCGAGTTCATCCGCCGGGCGCAGGAGCGGCGGCGCGACTTCACCGTCGACTGGGTGCACCTGAAGCTCAACGACCAGGCCCAGCGGACGGTCCTGTGCAAGGATCCGTTCCGGTCGGTCGACGAGCGGGTGGAGAAGCTGATCGCCGGAATGTAGCCGGCTGCTGCAGGCCATGCATCGCCCTCAGCGGACCCCGTCTGGCCAGCTACAGCAATCTTTTTGTCAACCTTTCGTAACCGGCTGGTCACCGATGCTGGCACAAGACAGCCGGCTGGGGGCGATAGGCTGACTCGTCCCCTCGAACCCAACGCTGAGGAATCACATGCGCCGCATCGCCGCAGCCCTGCTGGCCCCGCTTGCCGCTTGCCTTGCCCTGGCCGCGTGCGGGTCTTCGGCGGGCCCGTCCGCTGCCAGCACGGACGCGAACGCCGCCGTGAAGGTGACTGGCGCCTTCGGCAAGCAGCCGTCGGTCTCGATCCCGGCGCAGGACGCCAGCGCCAACCTGGTCGTCCAGACGCCGATCAAGGGCACCGGCCCGGCCCTGAACAGCGATGACAACGCGCTGGCGAACGTCGCGGTGTACAAGTGGTCCGGCACCAAGCACAGCCTGATCGAAAGCACGTTCGGTTCCGGTGCGCAGATGATCCCGGCGAAGATGGGTCTTCCCGGCCTGATCACCGCGCTGAAGGGCGCGCACATGGGCAGCCGGATCGTCGCGGTGCTGCCGCCCAAGTACGGCTACGGCCCGGCCGGCGAATCCGAGCTTCAGGTCACCGGCAAGGACACGCTGGTGTGGGTGATCGACCTGATCCAGCAGTTCGCGGTGGGCCAGTCGGCCAGCGGGACGCAGCTCTCCAACGGCGGCGGCAAGCTGCCCGCGATCACGGCTAAGGCGGGCCAGGGGCCGGCCATCTCGATTCCGAAGAACTCTCCGCCGTCGAAGCTGTCGGTCACCACGCTGATCAAGGGCACCGGGCCCAAGCTGACCAACGGCGAGACCGTAGTCGCGGAGTATGTCGGCTCCATCTGGCGGACTGGCAAGGTCTTCAGCACGACCTGGCCGACGTCCAACCAGCCGGACGGAATCCCGTTCAGCTTCCAGCTCGGTGGCGGCGTGATCGAGGGCTGGAACGACGGGCTGATCGGAGTCCCGGTGGGCAGCCGGGTGATGCTGGTCATCCCGCCGTCCCTCGGCTACGGCCCTGACGGCGGTCAGGCGAGCGCCGGCATCAAGAAGAACGACACCCTGGTGTTCGTCATCGACGTGCTGGCTGCTGAGCCCGCAAGCTAGTTCCAGCGCTCGAACGGCTCGGTCAGCTCGGCGCCGGCCAGGAAGGCCGGCAGCAGGGCTGGCAGCCGTCCGGGGTAGAAGCGCTCGGAACTGGCCAGCAGGTCGGCGATGTCCCACCAGCGGGCTTCGACATACTCTTCGAGCTCTTCTGGCGTGCGGCCGCCGCCGGTGACCGGCGGCCGCTCGGCGTCCAGCTGGACTGGCACGACGACCTCGTGCTGGAGCCGTCTGACCCCGCGCGCGGTCCAGGTCGACGTCCGCCGCCAGCGCGGCGGCCCGACGCGCGACGGGCTGACCAGCAGGCCGGTCTCCTCGGCCAGCTCCCGCACGGCGGCCTGCTGGTAGCTCTCGCCCGCCTCGATACCACCGCCGGGCAGCTCCCACCAGTGCTGGTGGCTGCGTGACTCGAGTTGCGCACGGAACAGCAGCACCCGGCCCGCGGCGTCCTGCAGGACCACGCGGACGCACGATCGCTCCAGGTCGTACCTAAGGTCCTGACCTGCGGCGCCGGGCCAGCCGGGCTGGCCGGATCCGCTGGGGCCGGCAGCCAGAGCTGCAGCGTGGCGGCCGGCCGCCGCGGCGGCGAGGAAGTAGGCCAGGTCGGCCTCGAGGCCCCGGCCCATGGTGGAGAGCGTGACCGGGCAGTCCCGCAGGGCGTCGTGCAGGCCATCGACGCCGATCCGGACCAGGTTGTGCCTCACGGCCAGCGGTTGCGCTTCGGCCATTATCCGCGCGCCGAATTCGCCGCCGAGGTCAGGCACGACGATGTCGGCCGGTGCCAGCGCGACCCTGCGATAGCAGGTCATGCTGTGGTGGGAGATGCCGCGGTGCCGCTCGCGCGGATCGGCGTCACTGATCCGCAGCGAGCCGACCGGCCTGCCGTTCAGCACGGCGGCCGCGTTTACCGCCTCGCCCGCCGCCACGCCGGAGAAGCCCCACCGGGTGCCGGTGCCGAGGTTGCCGGGGCCCTGGGTCACGATCGCCAGCTCGGCGCCAAGTACGTGCCGGGCGGCCAGCAGGCCGCTATGCAGGCTGACGGCTTCCAGATCACCGCCGAAAGCCTGACCGACCGTTACCGTGCCGGCCAGCCAGCCAGCCTCACTGAGTGCCGCTGCCGAGCGGGAGAACCACGCGGGCAGCGCGCCGCCATCGAGCATCACGTAGGCAATCCGCGGCGCGGCGCCGGCCCGGTCAGCCCGGTAGGCGGCCAGGATCGCGGGCAGCGCGGAGTGCAGGTCGGCGACGACGACCGGCAAGCCGTCCAGATCGTCGGCCTCGCGGAGCACGTCGTGGTACTCCGAGCCCTGCTCGTCGGCGCCGGCCACGCGGGCCTGCAGCGGCGTGTACCTGGCCTTGATGAGATGGCCCGGTCCGGCCGGGTCGGGCGGTAGCCGGCCGGGGATGGCCACGACCAGCGCGTATCCGCCGGTGCCCAGACCCGCCTCCAGCGCGTTGGTATTGAGCAGGACCCGGTCGCCTGGCTGCGGTCGGCCGGTGAGCCTGTCGTATGCAAGGGCCGGCACGCTTTGGCCGGCGACTGTCACGCTGAGTTCCTGCGCGCCCGGCCACGACTGACCGAGCGCGGAAACCTCGCCACTACGCCACCTGATCACTCCGGCAGGGTAGCGTCGGTCGCGAGAAGGGATGGCGATGTCGAGGCGGAAGACGGAGCGGCTGCTGAGCCTGGTGGTCTGCCTGCTGTCCGCGCGCAGGTACCTGACGGCCACCCAGATCAGGGAGGCAGTGCCCGGGTACCCCGAGTCTTTCGACGCGTTCAAGCGGATGTTCGAACGCGATAAGGACGAGCTGCGCGAGCTAGGCATTCCACTGGAGACCGGGACGAATTCGCCCGGTGACGACGAGTACGGCTACCGGATCCCGCGGCAGGCCTACGAGCTGCCGGAGATCACGCTGGAGGCGGACGAGGTGGCAGTACTCGGCCTCGCCGCGCGGGTCTGGCGCCGGGCCGAGCTAGCCGGAGCAGCTGAGG
Organism: Streptosporangiaceae bacterium; assembly: GCA_035507615.1. Taxonomy (GTDB): domain Bacteria; phylum Actinomycetota; class Actinomycetes; order Streptosporangiales; family Streptosporangiaceae; genus JAJYUU01. The sequence goes on along the minus strand of DATJNX010000052.1, from coordinate 178 downwards.
GCGCGCTGCTGAAGCTGCGGGCGGCCGGAATCGATGCTGAGGACCTGACGCAGCCCGGAATCGAGCCGCGGGTCCGGACACCGGAAGCGGCGTTCGCGCCGCTCTGGGAAGCCGTCCGGGACCGGCGCCCAGTCTCTTTCGGCTACCGGGCCGCGGGCCGCAGCGCCGCGCAGCAGCG
>DATJNX010000051.1:0-28040 GCA_035507615.1 Streptosporangiaceae bacterium | reverse complement strand
CGGCGACCTCGGTGACCCGGGCCAGCGACCGGACGGTCTGCAGGTAGGTGGCGCGGATGCCCGCGTACCGGCGGAAGGCGACCTGGGTGACTAGGAGCGGGCCGATGAACACCGCCAGCTCCATGATCCCGATCTCTTCCGTACCGAACACCGCGATGAGCACGGACGCGCCGACCGCAAGGCCCAGCGGCCACTGCAACCGCAGCTCGTCCCGTACCGCCACGGCGAACCGCGCTCCTACGTCATCGGCCCGGATCAGCGCCCCGATGAGCGTGTCGATCAGCCAGCCCAGCAGGAAAGCCAGCGTGACAACGGTACAGACCACTTCCCACGGCAAGTCGACGAACCACTGAGTCACGAGCGACCGGAAGACGAACGCCACGCACGACACCGCCACCAGCCGGCCACACATCCCGGTCAGCCCGGCCGGCCGCCCGGCCGCGATATGCGGCAACGCGCCCAGCGTCATGCCCACTGCCGAGACCGCGATGACCAGCAGCGCGTTGTAGCTGACGAAGTGCGGTCCGTGCCTGCTAGGGACTTCGAGCAGCAGGGCGTAGGCCATCGCGCCGACCATCGCGATCGGCGCGGACTCCCGGCCGCCGGGCAGGGCCAGCCGCAGTAGTTCACCGAAGGCGATGAACGCCCCGAACGCTAGCGCCAGGCGCCAGTTCACGGAGTGAGTGTGAGTGTGATTGTGATTCATCGCCACTACTCCGGCAAATGCCGCCAGCACCAGCATTGCCGAGGCGACCATCAGCAGGATCCGGCCAGAATCCAGCGCCTGCCAGTACGCCATCCGGTCCGTCGCCGGCCGCCGGGCAATCGTCTCCCCGGTCACGGGTCCACCACATGCAGCGGCGCGGTCGGGTCGTCGTGATCTTTCACAGTCACCGTCGTCGGATCAGCGGGCTCAACCGCGGGCCTGGGCACCGGCCAGTCCGCGTTCTCGATCGCCGTGATGAATGCATCGACGACCTCCGGGTCGAACTGCGTGCCGGCGCCCTTGCGCAACTCGTCAAGCGCGAACTCGATGCTTTTTGCCTCGCGATACGACCGGGTCGTGGTCATGGAGTCGAAGGCGTCGGCGACCGCGATGATGCGCGCGAACTCAGGGATTTCATGTCCGGCGAGGCCCATCGGGTAACCACGGCCGTCGATCCGCTCATGATGGTGCATGATGCCGTTCAGCGCCTCGTAAAGGAAGCCGATCTCCCTGACGATCTCCAGGCCGCGCATCGGATGCAGCTGAATGGTCGCGAACTCGTCCTCGGTGAGGGTGCCGGTCTTCTGGAGGACCTGGGTCGGGACGCCTAGCTTCCCGACATCATGCAACATGCCGGCGAACTTGATGGCTTCCGTGCGGGCCGCGCTCATCCGGATCTGGTTGGCGATCATGACGGCACCACGGGAAACGCGGTCGCCGTGGCCCCGGGTGTAGTAGTCCTTCGTCTCCACTGCCTGGCACAGGGCGTCCATCGTCGCCGCGTAGGCGCGCTGCTGCTCGGCGAACTGGCCCATGGCCCAGCGAGCGACGAACAGCGGCACCAGTACCAGCGCCGCGGCGAACCAGCTCATGATCACCCACAACGAGGCAATCACCAGGCCGAGGCTGGCGTAGCCGAGATCTGAGGCGAGGAGCAGGGCCATGCTGGATTCCAGGCCGTCCTGGCGCCACATGCCGCTCTGCCGGTTGAGCCGGTAGACGCCCCAGATCAGCCCGTGATTGACGAGCACGTGCACCGCGGCGGCGGCGGCGAAGGCCAGCAGGATCGCGGCGAAATACTCCGTATGCGGCGGCCCGAGCGCGAGCGGGGACTTGCATGATCGAACCTTCGCGCACGTTGTCAGCGCGCCCTTGCAGGCGATATACGCCCCGCCCGCGGCAAGGCCCGCCAGAGCGTACATGGCGCCGTTGAACATCCGCTCGGCGAGCCGCAGATGGCGTTGCACGCTCAGCAACGCGGTTGCCCCGACCAGCGCGGCCGGGACCGGGCCGAGCAGCACAACGGCGGCGAGTGTGGCGGACGAACTCGGCGACCATTTGGTCTGCCGTGACGTCAGCGGAGTCCTGCCCGAGTCGCAGACCAGGAATAGCAACTGCAGGGCGACCAGGGTCAGTAAAGGATGCGGCGTATTCGTCGAGTAAATGCCGCCTTGCGGCAGGATCATCGCCCGCCTGGCGAAGACGACCACGAGGACCACTGCGGAACTCACGACCAGGCCGATATAGAGCCATGCGGCCCGGGAGACCATGCCGTGACCCCCTCGTTGCGGGCATGCTGACCGGATGCCAGGACTGGCCTGATCACCCGGATAACTAGCGCCGCGCTCTCGCGGCCGGCCGGCGAATCCGACTGGCGTCGCCACTTACAGTAACTCGCGGCGCACGATTGTCGCGGAGACTCCGCGACAACGCTACCTAATAGTAGCTAGATGGATTCACAGCGTCACGGATCACGGCGTGTCCCGCGACTTGCTGCACAGTGCCCGCTCGGCGGGATCAGCCTGGCGGAGCCGCGTTACTCGGCCAGAACCTCGGTCTGCTCGATCTCCGCACGAACCGCAGCGATCCGGGTAAGCACCTTGGTGCGCAGCTCGCCGGGCACCGCTTCGCGCCCGCAGCAGTTGTGCACCAGCTTCTTGACGAGCTCCTCCAGGCCGTACTCGCGCAGGCAAGGCCCGCACTCGTCGAGGTGCTCCTTGATCTCAGCGCAGCCGCTGTCCTCCAGCTCGCCGTCGATGTAGGAGTACACCATCGCGAGCACCTCGGTACACGGCACCTCGTGCGGCTTGCCGCAGCTCATTGCGCGTCCTTCCGTGACGCCTCGCCATCGGAGGCCGCCGGCGCGGCGGGCGTGGTGGCAAGCATGCCCCGGTCCGCCGCGTAATCCTGCAGCAGGTCGCGTAGCTGCCTGCGGCCGCGATGCAATCGCGACATCACTGTTCCGATCGGAGTGCCCATGATCTCGGCGATCTCCTTGTAGGCGAAACCCTCGACATCGGCCAGGTAAACGGCCAGGCGGAAGTCCTCTGGCAGCGCCTGCAGGGCAGCCTTGATATCGGAGTCTGGTAGCCGCTCGAGCGCCTCGGTCTCGGCGGACTTCAGGCCCGACGAGGTGTGCGAAGCCGCCCGGGCAAGCTGCCAGTCTTCGATTTCTTCGGTACCCGATCGCTGGGGCTCCCGCTGACGCTTCCGGTAGCTGTTAATAAAGGTGTTCGTCAAGATCCTGAACAGCCATGCTTTCAGGTTCGTTCCAGCCTGGAACTGGTGAAACGACGCATAAGCCTTCGCGAAGGTCTCCTGTACCAGGTCTTCCGCGTCGGCTGGATTCCGTGTCATCCGCATCCCGGCCGCATACAGCTGGTCGAGGTACGGCAGCACGTCGTGTTCGAACCGCTCGCTGCGCTGCTCAAGTGTCTCGGGGACCGGACCCACCCCTTCCGGAGTCGAGGGCTGCAGCCGCCTGGGCTGCGAGCCGCCTCGCCGGGAGGATACAACGCCCACGCTCATCAGATTGCGCGCGACCACCCTGGAGGGATCTGGCCGCGTCTGACAGCTGGCAAGAGACACGCTCGGTGGAACGCGGAGCCCCCCGCCTTCATTCCGCCGAAGGTCAGGCGGCCGGCGTTACCGGCGCATCCGGTCCAGCTTGCCCTGACACGCTACGCATCTGGCGGCTTCTGGCTTGGCCTCCAGCCTGCCCTCCGCTACGGGCCCGCCACATTCCACGCAGGTCCCGTAGGTGCCCAGATCAATCCGGTGCAGAGCGGCTAGCACGTCGGAGCGCTGTCTCCTCGCCACTGCGAGCACGGCCTCGGACCGGTCGGTCTCGGAGAGGTTGGCGCCTGCGTCAGCCGGGTCCTGGGGATAGTCACCGGGCCCCAAAGTCTGATCGCCGTTGCCCTTGAGCACTGTGATCGAGCGGTCCAGCTCGCTGCGAATCTGTTCAAGCCGCTCCCGCGCTGAGATGACATCCATGCGATCCCCGCCTCCTTTTGCACTTGGCCGACAGCACCATCGGGGAACTTAACCGCGCTGCCGGGCCCATCCTGCTGGCCTAGAACAGCGTTCCGGTGCCGTCGTTGCCACGATGACGAGCCGCTTGCGCCGCGGCGGCCGGATTGCCGGCGGGCGGCGCCGCGGAAGCTAACGCGCCGGCCGGGCTTACCGAGACCGGTGTGATCAACTCGGGCCCGTTGTTGCGCACCGAGTTGACCGCGGTCGAGACCGGCCAGGTGATGAGGTCACCGACCATGGCTGGAGTTAGGAGCGACTTCAGGTCGGCGACGTCGTTGTTCGCCGGGTCGAGCCAGTCGTCCCAGCTGCCGGGATCAATGATCATCGGCATCCGGTCGTGGATCATGCCGATCTCATCAGGCGCGGTCGTGGTGATGATCGTGGTGGTCCACAGCCAGGCGTCCTGATCTTCGGAATCCACCGCTGGATCTCGCCACAACTCGTACAGGCCGGCGAAAGCCAGCGATCGGCCGTCCCTGCGGCTGATATACATCGGCTGCTTCGCCGCGCCCGGCATCTGCTGCCACTCGTAATAGCCGTCGGCAGGCACCAGGCACCGGCGCTTGCCGAAGGCGCGCCGGAACGCGGGCTTCTCGGCGACGGTCTCAGCCCGGGCATTGATCATCCGGCTGCCGATCTTGACATCCTTCGCCCAGAACGGCACCAGGCCCCACCGCATAATCCGCAACTCGCGCTCTGCGGTGCGAGGATCGTCGCCTCGGCCGGCACCGTCGTCCCGGCCAGCCCCGTCGTCGGTAGCTGTCCGGTCGGTCGCTGTCCGGTCCAGGACGGTATAGACAGGCTTGGTGGGCGCCACGTTGTAGTCCGGCTTCAACGGCTCGGCGGCCTGGTCGCGCTGCACACTGAACTCCTCGAGGAGCTCAATGCGCTTTCGCGCCGACGCATACCGACCACACATAACCTCACCTGACAGCCCAGCCGACCGATCTGGCCGAAGTACCGAATCCGGCAGTTGATAACCCAGATCCGGCTATGCCAAACCTTGCCGAGATAATCCCCAGTGCTTCCCGGCCCGCAGGGTCGCGGTGTCTGATTGTCGCTCCCCGCGGCCAGGCACGTCTAGACGGTTACCGAGCCAGTAATCTGTTGAGACATGCAGGTTACCGGGCAGGCCGACGTCGACTGGCCAGCGCCAGTCGCTACGAAGACGGTGCGGGCGAGCGTCCGGCTGCCTGGCTCCAAGTCCATCACCAACCGGGCACTGATCCTGGCCGCCCTGGCCGACGGGCCGACGACGATCGCCGGGCCGTTGCTCGCCAGGGACACTGACCTGATGGCAGGGGCAGTGACTGCACTCGGCGCAACCATTTCGGCCGCTAGCCCCGCCCAGTCGGCGAGCACGACCTGGACAGTGGCGCCGGGCCAGGTCTCCGGCAAAGTAACTGTCGACGTCGGCAACGCTGGCACCGTGCTGCGGTTCGTGCCGCCAGCCGCGGCGCTCGCCGAGGGGGACGTGGAGTTCAGCGGCGACGCCAGGGCCGCGCAGCGGCCCGTCGGCCAGCTGCTGGCCAGCCTGCGCGTTGCCGGGGTCGATATCGATGACGGGGGCCGCGGCGCGGTCCCCTTTGTGGTACGCGGCCGGGGGCGGGTCCGCGGCGGCGCCGTAACGCTCGATGCTTCCTCCTCGTCCCAGCTGGTGTCCGGGCTGATGCTGGCTGCGCCGCGATACGACCAGGGAATCCAGATCACCCACGACGGCCCGCGGATACCGTCGGCGCCGCATATTGCGATGACCGCGGCCATGCTGACGGCTGCCGGAGCCGACGTGGAATGCGGCCGGACCGGGGAGGGTCTCAGCGGTAGGGCCGCACCGGACTTCTGGCGAGTGCTGCCCGGACGGCTGGCGCCCGGCACGATCGTGGTGGAGCCCGATCTGTCGAATGCGGTGCCGTTCCTGGCCAGCGCGCTGGTGACCAGCGGGACGATCACAATTCCCGGCTGGCCGGCTGTCAGTTTGCAAGCGTCCCGCCAGATCCTGGACATCCTCCAGCAGATGGGCGCGGAATACGAAGCCACCGCGGACGGCATGCAAGTCACTGGCACCGGCAAGATTTGCGGCATTTCGGCGGACCTGCGTGATATCAACGAGCTCGCGCCTGTGCTCACCGCAGTCGCTGCGCTCGCGGACAGTCCGTCGGAGTTCACCGGGATCGGGCACATGCGGTTTCACGAGAGCGACCGGCTGGCGGCCCTCGCGGGCCAGATCGGCGCGCTCGGCGGCGACGTTACCGAGCAGCCCGACGGGCTGCGCATCGTGCCGCGGCCGCTGCGTGCCGGTTCGCAGCCGTTCGACAGCCACGACGACCACCGGATGGTGATGGCTGCCGCGGTGCTCGGACTCGCTGTGCCCGGCTTGCGCGTGCGCAACGCCGGCACCGTCGCCAAGACCTTCCCCTCGTTCCTCACGCTGTGGCAGCAGATGCTGGAGCAGGCAAACTGAGCCCGGCCGCTAGCCACTCGCGGCTGGACGAAGACGATGTGCGGATCCGGCCCGGCAAGGGCTCGCGGCCGCGCACCCGCAAACGGCCGGCCCACGAAGACGCGGTAGAAGCGTTCGTCATCGGAGTGGATCGCGGCCGGTACCGATGCTGGGTAGACGGCCGGACCGTCACTGCGATGAAAGCCAGGGAACTTGGCCGGGGCAGCATCGTGGTCGGCGACCGGGTGAGCCTGGCTGGCGACGTTTCCGGCCGCCCCGACACCCTCGCCAGAGTCGTGCGCGTCCGGCCGCGGACGTCGGTGCTCCGCAGGTCAGCGGAGGACGATGACCCGACCGAGCGGGTCATCGTTGCCAACGCGGATCAGCTGGTGATCGTCACGGCGCTAGCCGACCCGGAACCCCGGCCGCGGCTGATCGACCGTTTCCTCGTTGCCGCATTCGATGCCGGCCTTGAGCCGCTGCTCTGCCTGACGAAGGCCGACCTGGCCGCACCGGATGATCTCGTGGCCATCTACGAGCCGCTTGGCATCCGCTGGATCACGCTGAGCCGGCCATTCAGCGGTCAGCTCGACCAGGTGCGCGCTCTGCTCGCGGGCCGGATCAGCGTCCTGGTCGGCCACTCGGGGGTCGGCAAGTCGACCCTGGTCAACGCCCTGCTGCCGGACGCTGACCGGGCCGTCGGGTCGGTTAGCCCGGTGACCGGCCGCGGACGGCACACGTCGTCGTCGGCAGTCGCGCTCCAACTGCCCGGCGGCGGCTGGATCATCGACACGCCGGGGCTGCGCAGCTTCGGCCTCGGCCATATCGCGGCCGACAAGGTGGTGTCCGCGTTCGAGGAGTTCGCGGACGCGATCGCCGGGTGCCGTCCCGGCTGCAGCCACCTCGATGCAGACTGCTGCCTGGATGACTGGGTCGCGGAACACGGTGGCCCGGCCGGGGCCGCGCGGCTTGACTCGCTCCGTCGTTTGCTGCGCAGCCGCGAGGGGCTGGAGCCAGCGGACTCGGCCGGGCCCTAGCAGCGAGCACGCGCCAAATCAGGCAAACTCGCGCGCCCGCTACCCCGGCCTCCGTGGCAACCGGTGCCACGAGCGCCCAACCGCGAGTGCGCGGAACCACAGCGCTCGTACGACTGCTGTCGCTAGAGCGACAGCAGTTGGCCACTCGCTGTGGTTTGCAGTTCCCCGCGACGCTGCGAGCCGTCTAAAGCGATTGCCGCCAACTACCGCGTTCCCGGCAAAATGCCCGTGAATTTCAGCGGCCGCGGCGGCCTGATGAGAAACCCTGCGACGCACCGGGTGCGATCTGCGGCCCGGCGTGGCACGGGCGGCGCTGTAACCGCTACCGTTGCCCGGGATGGCAGGTTTTGACGGCGACCTCGGCTTCGCGCACGTCCTGGCGGACGCGGCGGACGACATCACCATGCGCCGCTTCCGGGCGCTGGATCTGCGGGTCGAGGCGAAGCCCGACCTGACTCCGGTGAGCGACGCGGACCTTGCCGTCGAGGAATCTCTGAGAAACGTGCTTAGCCGGGCCCGGCCACGTGACGCCATGCTCGGAGAAGAATTCGGCCGGACCGGATCCAGCCAGCGCTGCTGGGTGATCGACCCGATTGACGGGACCAAGAACTACGTCCGCGGCGTGCCGGTGTGGGCGACGCTGATCGGCCTGATGGACGCCGATGAGGTCATTGTCGGGGTGGTCACCGCACCAGCGCTCGGCCGCCGGTGGTGGGCTGCGCGGGACGGCGGCGCCTGGACCGGCAAGAGCATGACGAAGGCTTCACCGTGCCGGGTTTCGCAAGTTTCGAACTTGTCCGACGCGTCGCTGTCTTACTCCGGCCTGTCGACCTGGGAAGAAGACGGGCGGCTCGGTGAGTTCCTCGGCCTGACCCAGAAAGTGTGGCGCACCCGCGCGTATGGCGATTTCTGGTCGCACATGCTGGTTGCCGAAGGTGCTGTTGATATTTCCGCGGAGAGCAACGTGACTCTCTGGGACCTAGCCGCACTACAGGTCATCGTCGAGGAGGCAGGCGGAGTCTTTACCGACCTCGCCGGGACGCCACGGCCCGACGGTGGCAGCGCGGTCTGCACCAACGGACTGCTGCACGCTGAAGTTCTCAGCCTGCTGGGCGCCGAAGATCGGGACTTGCCCTCAGCCTGATTCCGACGGATGCTGGACAGCACCGGCAGTCACAAGCGCACAAGCAAGCCGGGCGGTTCGCTGCGGCAGTGTCGCCAGGGCCAACTTAGGCCGCCATCTCGCTCTGGTGCAGTTCTGCGCTGTGCACGCGAGAGGAGCAATGCAGCATGAACGTCAGTGACGGGATGACCAAGGTCGTGGTCAGCATCGGGCCCGCCCACACGCTTCGTGAAGCGGCCCAGCGGATGTCAGCCCAGCGCGTGGGCGCCGCCGTGGTCGTCGACCAATCGCAGCCTGTCATCGGAATTCTGACCGAACGCGACATCCTGGACTCGGTAGCTGCTGGCCAGGACCCGGACGCCGAGGTTGTCGGCGACCACCGGACGTCAGATGTGGTGTTCGCGTCACCGGAATGGACACTGGATCAGGCAGCGGCCGCTATGACGAAGGGCAACTTCCGCCACCTGATCGTGCTGGAGGACAACGAGGTGGCCGGTTTGCTGTCCATGCGGGACATCGTCCGCTGCTGGTCGCGCGCAGGGGCGGTTGCCGTTTCCGCCTGACCTCGCCGGGCCGCCGTCAGGCCCGGCGGTAGCGGAACACGGCGACCGGTGTGAACACCAAGATCAGCAGAACGGACCAGGCGAGCGCCAGCCCGACGTCACTCGCCGATCCGGTAAGCAGTGATCTGACCGCATCGACCATCGGGGTGATCGGCTGGTACTTCGAAAACGGCTGCAGCCAGCCCGGCATCGACGTGGCCGGCACGTACGCGCTGGACAGGAATGCGAACACGAAGGCAATCAGCGACATCCCCTGAGCAGCCTGCGCATTCGCCGCGAACAGGCCCATGACGATGAAGACGACGGTGAAGACGACGGCGTAGAGCACGCAAAGGCCGAATGCGGCCAGGCCGTCCAGCCAGGAGCCCGGCAGCCGGAATCCGAAGAGGAAACCGAACGCGGCCGTTGTCAGGATCGACCACACGTTCGTGGTTGAGTCGGCGAGCGTGCGCCCGAGCACGAGCGCGTATCGCGGCACCGGCAGGGACAACAGCCGGTCGGTGAAGCCCTGCGTCTTGTCTTCGGCGACAGCCACCGCGATGCCGCCGCCGGTGAATAGCACGATTGTCGCCACGTACGACGGGACGAGGAAGTCGACGTAGCTGAGTCCCGGACCGACCTGGATCGCGCCGCCGAAGACGTAGCGGAAGCTGAACAGGAACAGCGCGGACTGGACGATCGCCATGATGCACAGGCTCGGAGTCCTGATGTACTTGCGCAGCGCTCGGAGCGCGACCTGGCGGGCCGCGGGCACGACGCCCGGCGCCCTGGCTGGCCTGCCGATCGCTGGGTTGGCGAGCGCTTCGGTGACTGTCATCGCGTGCTCCCGTTCATCGCTGGCCCGGCGGCAGCCGCGGCGTTGTCGCTGTTGTTGCTGTTGTCGTCGCGGGCTTCGCCGGTGAGTGTCAGGAAGACCTCGTCGAGCGTCGGCCGGCGCAGGCCTATCTCGTCGACGGCAATCGCGGCGTCTTCCAGCAGGCCGATAACTGAAGCCAGCTCGGCAGGTCCGCCCGGAGCCGGTGCGCTGACATGCCGCCCGCCCGGCTCGTGCCGGGCCGCGGTCAGGGTGACTCGCTCGAGGATCTGCCCGACGGCGCCGACCAAGGCAGGCTCGGTCACCGCCACCTCGATGACGTCCTGCCCGATGCTCGCCTTGAGCTCGCTGAGCGGGCCTGATGCGACGACCGAGCCGTGATCGATCACGACTACCTGGTCAGCCAGTTCGTCGGCTTCATCGAGGTAATGGGTGGTCAGCAAGATGTCGGTGCCGTGTGCGGCCAGGCCGCGGACGGCATCCCAGACCTCGCGCCTGCTGACCGGGTCGAGGCCAGTGGTCGGCTCGTCAAGCAGCAGCAACCGGGGGCCGCCGACGAGGCTGGCTCCGAGGTCTAGCCGCCGCCGCTGACCGCCGGAGTAGCCGCTGCTGCGACGATCGGCGACCTCGCCAAGGCTGAGCTGCTCGATCACGGCAGCAGCCGCGCGCTCAGCCGCGGTACGGCCGTGGCCGAAGAGCCGAGCGGTCATCTCGAGGTTCTCCCGGCCGGTCATTGTCGGCTCCACGGCGGCGAACTGGCCAGCCAGCCCGATGTCTCGCCGGACCCCAGCCGGGTCGCGCACGACGTCCCGCCCGTTGACCAGGAGACTGCCCCCGGTCGGCCGCACCAGGGTCGCGACAGTGCGGACGAATGTTGTCTTGCCCGCGCCGTTCGGCCCGAGGATCGCCAGGACCTGCCCAGGCGGAGCGGTGAGGTCCAGGCCGTTCAGTGCCGTCACCTTGCCGAACCGCACGGTCAGCCCGCGGGCCTCGAGCAGAGGCACCGCGCCCGGCTCCGTTGCCACGTTCATCGTCGTCGTCTCCTTGAGCTGAGTCGCCATCGGCGGTTGAGCCTGTTCTCACCCGCAACGCGACAGACGAGTTATGTCGCGAGTGATAGTAACCAGGCTACTAGTGTTTTTGCAACTCATAGTGTCGAGACTAGTGGCGCAGCAACTACGACGCGGTCATCCCGCTGCTAATCGCCGGGCTCAACACACGAATCCTCGGCTACTAGTGCGACGGTGACTAGTAGACTGAAGCGCGTGGAGGAACTGGAGCCGGACGTTCGCTCGTCACCGCTCGCACTTGCGGTGCTGAGCCTGCTTCACGCCGCCCCGTTGCACCCGTATGCCATGCAGCGGCTGCTCAAGGAATGGGGCAAGGACAACGTCATCAACGTCGGCCAGCGCGCCAACCTGTACAAGACGATTAAGCGCCTGGATCAGGCTGGCCTCATCACAGTCCGGCAGACGGAGCGAGACCAGCAGTACCCGGAGCGGACCGTGTACGAGCTAACCGAGGCTGGCCGCCGGACCGCGCACGACTGGCTCACCGACATGGTGGTTCGCCCGCGCAACGAGTTCCCGCAGTTCCCGGCGGCTTTGTCGTTCCTGATGATGCTGACGCCGGATGAAGCGAGGGCAGCGCTGGAGCAGCGCGCCAGCGTGCTCCGCGGCCAGCTCGCGACGATGGAGGCCGATCTGGCGAACTACGGTCCGGGCCTGCCGAGGGTGGCCCTGATGGACGACGAGTATCTGGTCGCCGTGAGCAAGGCAGAGCTGGCCTGGATCGACGGGGTCGTGGCCGACCTCAGCAGCGGCGCCTTGACCTGGAGCTACGAGGACTTCGCCGCGCTGGGCGCGCAGCTTGCTCCAGCCGTCGGCATCGAGCTGATGAGTCCCGCTTCCGGCGAGCCAGATTCCGCCGGGCCGTAATGACGAACTCTGGCTGCGAGTTATCCCCCGGCCGGCTCCGCAGCGGTGTCGCGAGCCGTGAGGTACGCGACCGCCTGCCGGTCTTCCCCGTTCCCGGTCTCCACCAGTGGCCGCAGATGGGCAGTGAACGCGCCCAGCTCCGCCGGGCTGAGTGCGCTGCGCAGCATCTCGCCCAGCGGGGGCAGGTTCGGGTTTCCCGATTGTCGCAAGAAACGGTCCCACGGCGCCGCGGCACGCTGCCGCCGCACGGTGACACGCAAGTCCAGCTCCACATCCGCGAACCCAGCCTGCTCCGCGAGGCGGACCAGATCCCGGTCGTCGAAGTCCGTCATCGGGTCGTCTCGGGCCGGCTGGATACCTGCGAACTGAGCGCTCAGTTTCGCCGCGATCTCCGCAACCGGGCTGATGTCATAGCCGAAGAACAGCCGCGAGCCGCATTCGCGCATCAGCACGTTGATCGGCTCGAACAGGCTGAGCCGACCACCCGGCCGCAGCACCCTGCGGAATTCGGCGAAGGCAGCCGCCTTGTCCGCCACATAGATCAGCACCGATCTCGTTGTCACTACGTCGACCGAGGAGTCAGGAACTGCTGCCAGGTCCTCGGCGGACGCCAGGAGAAAGTCGCATCGGTTTAGCTGCTGCGCCTCCGCGGCAACGGTATGGCAGTAATCGAGCAGGTCGCGGGATACATCAGAGAAGATCACGCGGCCGTGGGGGCCAAGCCGGTCCAGCGCGGCGAACGCGATCAGGCCGTCACCGGTCCCGATATCGAGCAGTGTGTCGTCCGGCCGCAATGGCGCCCGGTCGAGCACTTCGTCGCAGACGCGGCGGAGCGTCGAGAGCATCTGCTCCCGGTAGCGCGGATCGCCGCCGTGCCGGACCTCAAGCAACCAGCGATGCCACTGATCCCGCTCTTCCGCCACGGCAGCCAGTCTTCCAGCCGTCCCGGCGACCCGACAACCGTCAAGCGACCCGGCAACTGTCAAGATTCGGCCGTTACTCAGCCGGAGCCTGCCGGCTCGCGGCTGCACAGCAGCCGGGAGATCATCGAGTTCCGGCCTGCGAATGCGCGGCCTTCACGGCGTCCATCGATCGCCCCAGCCGGTTTTCCTTGCCCGCCGGTAGAGCTCGCCCTTGCTCTTGCTCACCAGCTCGCGACCGCTGCTGCCGTCGGCACGACAAAGGTCGAGCATGACCAGCCCCTTGCGCTGCGCGGGCCTGCGCACCACCCGGCCTGAGGGCCGGACCGGCAGGCCAGCCTGCTGGCCGCGGATCGCATCCGCGCGGATCGCGGCGACGTAACTGAACTTCTCGTCCTCATAAGCGAGCTCGGCTCCCTTCGCTTCCCGGTGCATCGGCGAGCGCTGCAGCCGCGCGCCGAAATGGCACCAGTCCCCCTCGACATCGAGCGGGCAGCGAAGCTCATGCGGGCACGGGGCCGTGATCTGATACCCGGACGACAGCAACTGCGCCCGGGCCGCCAGAATCCGCCGGTGCCCGGCCGGCGTTCCCGGTTCGAGGAGGAGAACGGCCGGCGCGGCGCTGATCGCGAGCATCGTGAGTTCGGCCTGCTGCGCCGCCGGCAACTCGCCGAGCACGTAACAGACCGTGGCCAGATCGGCAGGCGGCCCGCCTGCTGTCCGCCCGTCGTCGTCCTCGCCGAGCCGCCACTGCTGCCAGGTCGCCGACCGCAGCGCGTCCGATGCTGCCGCCGCGAAGACCGCCTTCCCTAGCTTGATCGCATCTGCTGACTGTTCGAGCAGCGTTACCGCCTCGATGGCCGGAAACCCGGCGGCTACCGCCCAGGCGGAACCGCCCGTGCCCGCCCCGAAGTCGATCAGGCTGGACGGCGCCCAGCCGGGCAGCGACAGCCGCATCTCGCTGAGCGCCGCACCGGTCGCCGCAGCCGTGGCGGGCATCCGGTAGGCCGCGTATGCGGCGGCGTCAATCCGGGAATTGATGACCGGCGCCGACGGTGCCTGGCCAGCCCGGTACGCGGCCATCAGTCGCTGCACGCCCGCGCCGAGGCTCCCGGTGCCGGCTCCGGCTACGGCAGCTTGTATTGCGGCGGCGAGGGAGTCTGTGCCGGGCGAACCGGGTCCGGATTCGGCCACCTGCCCACGGTAGCCTGCTCCGACTGGACCGGTCCGGCCCCCGGACGGCTTACCGTGACGGTATGGAAATCGCGTCATGCACGCTCTCGGATACCGCGCGGCTGGCCCGGGCGGCTGAGTTCAGTGAGTTGTTCGCGGCGACTGTCAGGGGCGTCGAGCGACCCGAGCCGACTCTGCTGCGGCTCGAGCTTGAGCCCGGCGCCGGACCTGCCGGGCGGACCGCGGAGCTCATCGCGGCCGAGACTGAGTGCTGCTCGTTCTTCACGTTCACGCTGACCGCGGCGGCAGGCCGCCTGTCCCTCGACGTCACCGTGCCGCAGGCGCAGGCTTATGTACTCGACGCCCTCGCCGAGCGAGCCAGTAACAGCGCGTCGCGGTAACCAGCCGGCCGGGGCGGCGGGCCGGCCGGCGCTGCGATCACGGCGCGATCCGGGCGGCGACCTCGGCGAGCTGCGGCCGTACTGGCGAATCCTGAACGCAGCGCGCGAACAGCCAGAGCCGCAGCCGCTCCCGGTCAAGCCCGAGCAGGTCCGCTAGCCGCGCCACAAGTCCAAGCGGGTCGGTGACGACGCGGTCGCAGTTGATCATGTGTTGCAGCGGGTCGTATGCGGGATCGCCGACATGCGGCTTGGGATCGATTGCCAGCCAGGGCTCACGCTGCGCCGCCAGCACGTTCTGGCCGTGCAAGTCCGTCGCGAGCAAAACCTGCCGGTCGGCTGAGGCAGGCAGCGCCCGGAACAGTTCGAGCCCGGCCCGCTCGATGCCGGGATCGAGCCGCGGCCGACACTCGCCGGCGCTGTCTTCACCCGCACCGCGATCGCCGGTTGCCGCGCCGGACGCGCCGGTCTCTTCCTCATACTCGTCAGCCCAGCGCTCGCACATCTCGAGCAGCGACGGGAAGTCGTGCCCGGCTGGCGGCTCGCGCCAGAGGCGCGGCAGCAGCGAGCACAAGATCTCGTCCTGCTGCGGCTCAGGCAACCCGGCCAGCATCGTCCCCGGCTCACAACGCTCCAGCAGCATCGCCACGCAATCACCGAGCGGCTGGCTAGCGTGCAGCCGGACGGCTCCGTTCCCGGCCCAGAAGCGGAGTCCCGCGACCTCGTGCGTCGCTTCGGGATGAAGCCAGCCGATCTTCAGCGCCACTCGCTCGCCGCCCGCAGTACGGGCCGGCGCGACCCAGGCGCAGGAGCCACCGGGTTCGAACGGGTCGCCAAGCTGCAGTTCCCATTGCCCGGCCAGCTGCGCGATGACGTCAGGAAGGCGATCAAGCCAGTGCCGGCGCGCCGGGTCGTTGCTGGCTCGATGCTCGGCCAGCCGCGCTGGCAGTCGCAGGCTGGTCATCGGCAGTCAACGATGCGGCCGGGAATGTCCACGGCCGGAGGCTACTCGTACCCGCCGCGAACTGGCGAAGGCTTATCGCGCCGACACCAGACGGGTGCCGCCCGGTCAGGCCAGCCAGTCAGCCGGCCGGGAAGTGCGGGCGCGCATTGAAGACGTCCGGACCGAAGTCCGTTGCCGTCGCAGCGAAGCCCAGGTGACCGTGAGCAGCTAGTTTCCAGGTGAACAAGTGAACAGCCGTTACGCGTGTGCCCTAACGGCCTACAGCTCGACCTCGTAACGCTGCTCAGGCTTGCCGGTACGCGGATGCGGCGCCGGTGCTCCGCACGGCCGCCAGCCAAGGCGCTCGTAGAGCGCGACTGCCCTGACGTTGTCGACGTATACGTACAACTCCGCGCTCCGGTATCCGGCGCCGGCAAGCCGCGTCGCAGCCTCGCGAAGTAGCAACTCGCCGACACCGCGGCCCCAGCTACCTGGCCGGACGCCGAGATAACTGACCAGGGCGCGCCCCTCGCCAGCCGGCTCCACAGCGGCGAATCCGGCACCGGCCGCCGCGGCATCAGGGTAGGCGATCAGCACGAACGATTCCGGCGAGCGAGCGAGCACAGCCTCGATGACCGGCCGGGACTCGCTGAGGCCGGCAACCTCCTGGTCACCGTCCCTGGCCGCGGTGGCCTCAGCCCAGATCTGCGCAGCGACGTCGATGTCCGCGCTACCCCTGGTCGCCGTGGATACCCGCACGCTCGCAGTCTGGCGAACACGCTGACGTAGCCGCCAGCGATATTCGCCAGCGCGCGACTCAGCCGCCCGGGGTAATGCGGCCGTACGAGGTCAGGGTCCGGAGCGCCGCGAGCGTGACGACACCCCGCCACTCGCAGACAGCGGCCTCGCTCGGCGGCTCCCAGGCGATCGGCCAGCCGCCGTCGTCCTGCTGATCCTTCACCAGGCGGTCGAGATGACCGTTGATCTGGGCCTCGCTGAATAGCGACCGCCAGCGCGAGTCCGCTCGCGGGGCGATCGTGAGTGGCGTCAGACCGTATCCTTCGGCATCCGGGTCGAGGCGGAACATGGCGATCTCAGGCAGACTCGCTGCCAGGACGGCAGCCTGCTGGCCGGCCCGTTCCCGGTCCGGTACTTGCTCGAGAAAAATCAGCGTCTCGGATAGCGCGTGGGCGTCAGCGGGCAGCGCGCCCGACTCCAGGCTTTGCCAGCAGTACGCCTCGCCGGCCGACCGCCACGGATGCTCGACGCCGAGCTGGTAGAGCAGGCCGACCAGGCCCGCGGTCGGGTTAAGTCCAGGCTCGTAGGTCCAGTCGGTCCAGTGCGCGGCCCTGGGAAAATCTTCTATGACAGGAAACGCCAGCGGAACGGCACCTCCGCCGCCGGCGTCCGCGGCCGCGTCGGCGAGGAAGTCGCATGCCCGGCTCACCATGCCGGGATCGACGGTCTTTGCCGTGGCCAGCGCCTGGAAGGCGGTTTCGACGTCGATGGGCAGGCTGGCCGGACAGCGTTTGTCGGGTTCAAGCGCGTGACCGAAGCCGCCGTCATCGTTCTGGTAGCCGCGGAGGGCGTCGACCACGTGCTTGGCGGGCTGGCCGAGAAAGCAGGTCGCGAACAGGCGGCGCTCTAGCAGCCGCGCGTGATTGAGCAGGAATCGGTCTCCAGCTGCGAAAATGTCGTCCATAACCGCCAGGCTAGGGGTGCCGCGCCGCGCCGTCTTGAACGGATCGGACATCTGCCGGCTGGCGGGGAACTGCCTGTTCGGGGGATACCGCATGGCCGGCGACCCGGAAGTCTGGGGACGAGCGCATGTCAGCTCCGGTCCGGCGATAACGGGGGGCGCGTGGTGAGAGCACTGGTGTACAACGGTCCGCGCGATGTATCGGTGACCGAGGTACCTGACCCGGGAATCGACCGGCCCACCGACGCGGTCATCCAGATCACCAGGACGAACATCTGCGGCTCCGATTTGCACATGTACGAGGGTCGCACCGATATCGAACCCGGCCGCATCCTCGGCCACGAGAACATGGGCCAGGTCGTGGAGACCGGTCCCGCGGTCGAGAAGGTCCGCCCCGGCGACATGGTCGCGGTGCCGTTTAACGTCTCCTGCGGCACCTGCCCCAACTGCGAGAGCGGGCTGACCAGCTACTGCCTGACCGCGAACCCCGAGCCGGGCGTCGCAGGCGCCGCCTACGGGTTCGCCGACATGGGACCGTGGAACGGTGGCCAGGCTGAGTACATGCGGATCCCGTGGGCGGACTTCAACCTGCTGCCGCTGCCAGAGGACGCGGACGAGAAGCAAAACGACTACGTCATGCTCTCCGACATCTTCCCGACCGGCTACCACGCGACCCAGATGGCGAACGTGAACCCCGGCGACACCGTCGTCATCTACGGGGCTGGCCCAGTCGGCCTGATGGCCGCTTACTCCGCCTTGATCAAGGGCGCCAGCAAGGTCATGGTCGTCGACCGGCATCCCGACCGGCTCGCACTCGCGCAGAAGATCGGCGCCATCCCCATCGACGACTCGAAAGCCTCGCCCGTCGACCAGGTCCTGGCCCACACCGACGGTCTCGGCGCCGACTGCGGCTGCGAGTGCGTCGGCTACCAGGCCCACGACCCGCAGGGCCGCGAACACCCCAACCAGACGCTGAACGAACTCGTCAACTCGGTCAAATACACCGGCCACATCGGCGTCGTCGGCGTCTACGTGCCTGCCGACCCCGGCGGCCCCGACGAACTTGCCAAGCACGGCGAAATCGCCTTCGACTACGGCAACTTCTGGTTCAAGGGACAGCAGATGGGCACCGGCCAGTGTCCCGTCAAGGCCTACAACCAGCACCTGCGCGACCTGATCCACACCGGGAAGGCCACGCCCAGTTTCGTGGTCTCCCATCAGCTTCCGCTCGACCAGGCGCCGCAGGGCTACCAGCATTTCGACAACCGGGATAACGGCTGGACCAAGGTCACCCTCTCCCCGGCCGGCTCGCAGCACCCAGGGGAACTGAGCCTCGGCTTGTGAGCGGCCCCTCGGCGGCGGGGCCGCTCGCTGCAGCGTCTTTTTGGGGGGCGTTATGACTCACCGCCAGTCAGATGACAGCTCAGCGAACGGGTTCGGGCGCGAAGCCGTCCCGCCGCCACGGGTGGCCGTGCTGGGCACCGGGATCATGGGCAGCGCGATCGCCCGCAATCTGCTGCGCTCCGGGCTGGCTGTCGACGTCTGGGATCGTTCGCCGGAGGCGGCCGCGCGGCTGACCGGCGCGGGGGCGATCGCCCACGCGAGCCCTGACCAGGCAGTCTCGCGCGCCGACGTGGCGATCACGATGCTCCCGCACGGTGCTGCCGTGACGTCGGTGGCCATCGACCAGGGCATGCTCAACGCGCTTCCGGCCGGGGGGATCTGGATTCAGATGGGCACCATCGGGGTGGCGGCCACCGAGCAGCTTGCGGGCAGGGCCGCCAAGCAGCGTCCGGACATCTGGTTCGTGGACGCGCCGGTCTCCGGCACTCGCCAGCCCGCGGAGGCTGGCCGCCTGCTCATCCTGGCGTCAGGTCCCGAGGCGGCGCGGCTGGCGCTGGACCATGTCTTCGGCGCCATCGGCAGCCGCACTCTGTGGCTGGGCGAGGCCGGAGCGGGCAGCCGGCTCAAACTGGTCCTGAACAACTGGCTTGCGTTCCTGATGGAGGGAATCGCGGAGTCTGTTGCCCTCGCCGATGTACTGGGCGTGAGCCACGATGCCATCCGCGAGGCGCTGCATGGCAGTCCGCTGGAAGCGCCCGTTTCCTTGATGAAACTAGCCAAGATCGACGCCGGGGATTCCTCTCCAGACTTCTCCCTGCGCTGGGCGACCAAGGACATCGACCTGGCCCTGACCGAGGGAGGGGAACGGGCTCTGCCAGTCGCCGCCACCATCGACCGCAGATGGCATGAACTACTCGAAGCCGGGCTGGGCGAGGCCGATGTCAGCGTCGCTATCCACGGTCTGGCTCAGCCAGCGGGCGCGGCCGGGTAACCGATTACCGCCAGGCGCTCTGCATTGCCGGCTGGGCGGGGGTCCCGCACCAGCGCTCCAGGCAGGCGCGGATCTGCGGCGTGATGGCTGCATTGTCGGTCGCTGCCCAGCCGATATAGGCGTCGGGGCGGATCAGCACGACCGTGCCGGAAGGCTCGGCGATAGGGACGGTCTGCACGCGGTCGGCGTAGCCGCTGGCCGCATCGGCCGTGAGGGCGCCCGCAGTGCCGGTCAGCAGGAACCGGCCGTCGCGCAGCGCCTGGTAGAGGCGCCGTCCGTCCGCCAGGAACAGGTCGGCGACGCGTTTCCCGGCAAGAGGGTGCGCGCCGTGCGGCGCCGGGTAACTGATGCTGATGCCGGATATGACGCCGGTCAGGCGCTTTGCCAGGACAGGGGTTCTGGTCATAGCCAGGGCCAGCGCGTTGCGGGCGGGAAGCAGTGCGGGCCGGGTGGTTAGCCCGAACCTGAGCATCGCGCCACTGCTGCGCAGGACTAGGCGGCCGACGGGATACCGTTCGGCCTGATAGGTGTCCAGCAGGCCGGGCGGCGCCCAGCCTTGCACGGTAGCGGCGAGTTTCCAGCCGAGGTTAGCCGCGTCCTGGATGCCGAGGTTCATGCCCTGCCCGCCGGCTGGCGAGTGGACGTGCGCGGCATCGCCGGCCAGCAGGACATTGCCGTCCCGGTAGCGCGGAGCCTGCCGTTCGTCGCTGTGGAACCGGGACATCCACCGTGGGTCGTGCATGCCGTAATCCGTCCCGAATGCCTGGCGCGTCACCTCGCGGACATCTTCGAGATTGACCGGGGCGTCCTCGGGCTCCTGATTGTGCCGGTGCCAGGCGACGATCCGGTGGAAACCGTCGCCGAAGGGCGCGATGAGGGCGAAGGCGTCGCCTGCGGCATTGACCGTCAGCGCCTCCGGCGGCTCCTCGGTAAGGCGTACTTCGGCGAGCATCACCGATCGCACCACCTCTTTGCCGGGGAACGGTATGCCCAGGAGTTCGCGGACGGTGCTGTGCATCCCGTCGGCGCCTACCAGCCAGCCTGCGCGGACCACGTGGTCCGGGCCGCCGTCCTGCCGGACGGTTACCGTCACCCCGTCGGGCTGCTGGGTGAAGCCGGTGACCTCGCTGCCGTGATGGATGTCGGCACCGGCTCGTTTCGCCCGTTCTTCCAGTACCCGCTCGGTCTGGTACTGCGGGGTGACCAGCAGGTAGGGGAAGCGGCTCGGCAGCTCCGACAAGTCAAGTGCCGCGCTCGCGAAGAGCCGGAATTCAGGGAGCCGCGTGCCGGTCGCGATGAGCTCGTCCGCCATCCCGCGGGCGTCTAGCTCCTCCAGGGTCCGTGCGTGGACCGTGAATGCCCTGGTCAGGCTGGAGCGCCCGGTCCGGCGCTCGAATACCGCGCTGCTCACCCCGGCACGCGCCAGGTCACCGGCCAGCATCAGGCCAGCTGGGCCCGCGCCGACGATCACGACGTCAACGTCAGTGTTCATCTCTTCTCCCAGCGCTTCTCTGCCTGGGAAGAACCCTGCCCTCCGCCACCCGGTCTGAACATAGCCGCAAGGCGCCGGCTGGACCGTCAGGAAGCGATGGCGGACTCGCCTCAGCTGGCCGCGCTGGCGGCTTTCGCTGCTGCGTTCGGGCGGTCCGGAACAGCGCATACCAGCCCGTCGGAGAAGCCCGCCGCGCCGATGCCGAAGGCCGCGTTGAACCGGTTCACGTTGACGAGCGTCAGCAGGGCGGTGATCTCGACGATCTGCTTGTCGCTGAAATGCTCTTGCATCCGCG
The DNA here is from genome assembly GCA_035507615.1 of Streptosporangiaceae bacterium. Classification (GTDB taxonomy): domain Bacteria; phylum Actinomycetota; class Actinomycetes; order Streptosporangiales; family Streptosporangiaceae; genus JAJYUU01. Next base: position 6,850 of record DATJNX010000051.1, on the reverse strand, counting down.
CGAATACCTCGTCGGTGACCTCGACAGGCGTCCGCATCACACCGACCGCGTAGTCCAGCGCCGCTTTCTCACGGCTGGTGAACAAGTCGCTGGACTGGTAACGCGCCAGGGCGAGGAGCTCCTCGTCGGAGAAGCCCGAGTTGCGGCATATCTGCGAGCCGAGGTCGACGCAGAACTCGCATCCGATCATCTGCGCGCCCTTGAGCTCAACCAGGTTCCGGATCCGCTCGTCCACGGAGTCGCCCTTGCGGACGGCCTGGTTGAACCTGCCCATGCCCATCATCATCTTGGGCTGATAGGCCCAGATCTCGAACGGCTCGATGCCGTTGCCAGTCTGCGGATCACGGCCGGTCAGCTTCTTCATCATTCTCGGTCCGAATCGGTACATGACCTTGACCATCGGACCAGCCTTTGACGCGGGAACGCCCTGGATGCGTGCCATCGGCGCACCTCCTGTTCAGATCGGTTGGCTGACAAGGGCCCCGCCTATACGACCCGGATCCGGCAGCGGATGTGACACCCGCAGGTTCTCGGCAGGCTGGGCTTCACCGATCAGATGCTGAGCTACAAGCTGATGCTAGTGCCGACTGAGTTAGGCACGAAGACGTCGCCGAACCTGGCGGCGATGGCGTGCTGCGCTCGCCAGCCAGTGCAGTGCGCCGGGATAAGCCACGACGGGGACAGCGCGGCCAGCTCATCGAGTACTCGCGGGATTAGCGGCTCGAAGACCGGGCCGCCCAGATGGAAGCCGCCGAGCAGCGCGTGCAGCGGCTGCCCGCCGGTCAGCCGGGAGGCGTACCTGGCAATGTTCACGACCCCCGCGTGACCGCAACCGGTGAGCACCATCAGGCCCTTGCCCGCCACGTTGATTATGAGCGCCTGGTCATCGAGTACCAGCGGATCGGGTTCCCAGTTCCCGTGCAGGTGCGCCTGCTGCGGCGGGAAGCCCGGCTCGTATCCGGTTGTCCTGGCGACTTCGCCGGTGATGAGGACCGAGTTCCCGAACAGGAAGCTCGGCTGCTGCTGCTCGATGATGTCGAAGCCGGTTTCTTCTAGCGCGCGCTTGCTGGTGGTCGGCAGTTCGAAAGGATCGCGGCCCGGCAGCAGGAGACGGCGCCGCCGCCAGAAGTGCGGATGTATCAGAACCGGCAGGTTCGCCCGGCCGAGAGTGCGGGTCAGCCCGTCGAGCCCGGTCGTGTGGTCGAAGTGGCCGTGACTGCAGATGATCGCTTCGATCGACGCCGGGTCGACAGACAGCCGCCGCATGTTCTCGGTGACGCCGTCCGGACTGGCGCCGGTGTCGAACAAGAACGTGTGCTCACGGCCGGCCTTGCTGATTGTCACGAGCGCGGAGAAGCCGTGCTCGGCGACGAGCCCCTCGCCGACTTTGCCGTCGGCCATCAGCCTGGCCGTCCTCGCCGGCCCGGAGCCGAGGCGTACCCGGCGCGCGGGTCCGCTATCGGTCATGAGCGTGTCAGTCACGTTGTCGATCAGCGTCGTGACGACGACAGAGTCGACCGGCTCAAGGTCGATCGTGATCTCCGGTTCGAAGTCGTGGAGAACCGGGGGTATCGCGGCGCTGGCCGGGCTGTTATCTGTGCACACTCGCCCATCGTAAGGAAGGCATGCGGCCAGGCTCCCGACGGGAAAGGTCGTCAGGGTGAGGGTGCGAGCCCGTTTCCTCCAGAAGACGCCACCACGGGATCCGGCCGGTACTCGATCGCCCTCCCCTCGCCGTCGCCCTACGCTTGGGTCGTGGAGCCTGAGGTCCTCGTTCGCGGCTATGGCGACGGCGACTACGACGCTTGCCGGTCGCTGTGGGCGGAGCTGACCTTGTACCACCGGCAGATCTACGGGGATCCGTCGATCGGCGGCGAGGATCCCGGGGCCGGATTCGATGGCTATCTCGCCACGGCGGGACGGGTGGGTAGCTGGGTGGCCGAGTCGCACGGCAAGGTCGTCGGTCTGACCGGCCTGTTCGACCGGGGGACGAGCGGAGAAGTCGAGCCGGTTGTCGTCGCCGAGTTGGTTCGGGGCCTCGGGATTGGCCGCCTTCTTATCGGCCGGGTCGTCGAGGAGGCCCGTGCCCGTGGTTACGAGTACCTGGCTATCCGCCCCGTGGCGCGGAACGTCGCTGCGGTGCGCCGTTTCCATGCCGCTGGGTTCCGGTCGCTTGGCGGGCATGTCGATCTCACTATGGACCTGGCTCCGCGGCGGCATGAGTGGCTGCCCGGCGTCACCCTGCACGGTCTCGACTTCGACTACTGAGGGTCTCAGCGGTGGGCTGGTAACTGTTCGTTGGCCGCTACCGTTGACGCGCACTATCAAAGTGATATCATATTAACAGGTGATCGGGTCGCCGACACCTCACTCCAACAGGGGGCATGCGATGAACGCAGCCAACGAGAGCATGCGCGGCTGGCGCCTGGTACTCGACTACACGCCCTTTCCCGACCTTCGCAAAGGTCTCAGTGGGTCGTGGGCAACTCCTCCGCGACCCGGCATCTACCGCCTGGTGCCGCCGTGGGTCTACCGTCACCCTCGCTTCTTCGGGCTCGGCCATCTCGTCGGTGGCAGCGTCGCGGCTATCGCTGGCCTCATCTGCCTCTCGTACGGCGTCTACGCGTGGGCAGCCTTCTTCCTGGTCATCGCGACGCTGAATCTGGCGGGCGGCTCTTGGTACCTCTCCATCGCCCGGTCAGCGTCCGCACGAACCTGAGCCCGTCAGACGCCGCCGGGCAGCTTGCGTGCGCTACCTCACCCGCAGATCTAGCGGGCGCGGCGCGGGCGGGCGCGGTGCGGGCGGGCGCGGCGGCGCGGGCGGGCGGCTTGCGCTCTGCATTCGTCACATCGGGCTGAGTCGGAGCGCCCCTGACCTTGCGCTGTGCACATGATCGGTCACCGCGGGCTCATCGCCGGGAGATCTAACAGGAGATACTGTGCATGCACGTGTTTTCGCGGGGCTGGAGGTGGTGCGGTCGTCATGCTCCGAGTGATCATGCTGTCGCCGCCAGGTGCCGGAAAGGGCACGCACGGCAAGTGGCTGACGCTACAGACCGGGGCCGCGCACATCTCCGCAGGCGACATGCTTCGCGCGGAGGTAGCCCGCGGTTCTGACCTGGGCCGGCAGGTCGAGGCGTACACCGAGCGCGGCGATCTTGTCCCGGACGAGCTGATCTTCCGCATCCTGGCGCCAGTTGTTGTCGCCGCGGCCCGCGATACCGGCGGTTACGTGCTGGACGGATTCCCGCGAACGATGCCGCAAGCGCTGCGGGCGGCGCAATTCGGGGCCGACCTCGCGCTGACCAGCAACGCCGTCATCTACCTGACAGCACCAGAGGAAGAACTCGTCAGGCGGCTGCTAGACCGGGCGCAACGCGACGGCCGGGCCGATGATTCGCTCGGCGTGATCCGGCACCGGCTCGCTGTCTTCACCAGTGAAACCGAGCCGCTCGTCGACTACTACCGCGGCCGCGGCATCTTGGTGGAAGTCAGCACTGACCGCCCTGAGGCGGAGGTTCAAGCGGACCTGCTGGACCAGTTGCAAGCGCGGGGGCTGATGCTGCCAGCAGCCGGAGGATCCATGCTGGACCACGCGGCCCCGACGGGAGCGATGCCGCCGGGGACCGGCGAGCCACCTCGTTATGACCAGCCGGTCAAGCCCACCCTGACCTAGCTTTCGCGCGCTCGTCGGCCCAGCGCAAGCGCGAGAACGCTAAACGAGTCGCTGAGGATTCCATGCCTTGTGGACGAACTCCAGCCTGTTGCCGTCGAAGTCGGCGACGTTGGCGGCGTAATAGCCGGTAGCGAAGTACGTACGATCGGCTGGCCCGCCCTCGTCGATGCCGCCTGCTTTGATCGCAGCCGCGTAGGCGGCATTGACGGCCTGGTTGCTGTCGCAGACGATGCCGAGATAAAGGCCCGTCTCACCCATTTGGCGCTGCCGGAGCCAGATGCTCGACCCGACCCCTTTGCCTGTGCCGTAGATGTCGTCGCAGAGTCCGAACAGGTCCGGGACGCCGTCGGGGCCCGATGCCGAGCTGTAGTTGCCGCACTCGTGCCAGCCGAGTGGTTTCAAGGCTTCCGAGTAGAAGGCAAGCGAATTCTCGATATTGGTCACTGAGACGTATACGTGGTCGATCATCAGGCCTGCTTCCAGCTGTTCTTGGCGGCTCATAACCATAGCGTGGCTGGTCAGCGGCCTCGGCGGGCGCAAGCCATCCGGCCCGCGGTGGCGAAGAGAACGTGACTACTAGATGACAGGTCGGAGCCGACGATGAAGGCAGCCCGATTCAGCGAGTTTGGCGGTCCGGCGGTCCTCAAGATCGTCGATGTTCCGGATCCGCACCCAGGGCCTAACGAGATCCGGGTCGCAGTGCGCGCGGCCGGGGTCAATCCGAGCGACTGGAAGGCCCGTAAGGGAGAAATGGGCGGGGAACTGCCGCAGACGACGGGCCGGGAGGTGGCGGGTGTCGTCGATGAGATCGGTGCTGGCGTCACGGACATCTCGGTCGGCGACCGGGTATTCGGCTTCTCCGGTGGCAGCGCAGGAGCAGGTGCGGCCGAATTCGCGGTGATCTCGGATTACGCGCCGATCCCGCCTTCGCTCGATTTCGCTGCGGCGGCAGGCCTGCCTGTGGCCCTGGAGACGGCTACCCGATCCCTGGACACGCTCGGTGTCGCGGCGGGTAACACGCTGCTCGTAAACGGAGCCGCTGGCGGGATCGGCAGCGTGGCCGTTCAACTCGCCGTGGCCCGCGGCGCGCGCGTGATCGGCACCGCCAGTCCAGCCAACCACGACTACCTTCGGTCGCTGGGCGCCGAGCCTGTCGCGTACGGGGAGGGCCTCCTCGAGAGGGTCCGCGCGCTCGCGCCCGCTGGCCTCGACCTGGCGCTCGACGTCGCCGGCAGCGGCGTCCTGCCCGAACTCATCGAACTCGCCGGCGGCCCGGAGCACGTTGTGACGATCGCCGACGTTGCCGGCGCTCAGGAACACGGAGTGACCTTCAGCCGGGGTGACACCGGCCGCGCGCTCCATGCGATAGCCGATATCGGGGAGCTGATCGAGGCCGGGCGCTTTTCGCTACCCATCGCCCAGACGTTTCCGCTCAGCCAGATCGCAGACGCACACCGCGTCAGCGAAGGCGGTCACGTGCGCGGAAAGCTCGTGCTGCTGGTCGGCTAGCTAGGCTGCCTGAATCTCAGTGGCGCCCCGAGCAGTGCGCCCCGAGCAAGTGCGCCCCGAGCAAGTGCGCCCCGAGCAGGACTCGAACCTGCGGCCTGCTGCTTAGGAGGCAAACCCGAACCAGGCCAGACAGCGCCCACCGCCGCCCTACATTGCGCCGACCTGCGGCGACAATCGCCTGATGCCGCCTGAAGCCGCCCAGGCCCTGCTGACGTTGGCTCCCAGTTTGGCTTTCACATGTTTGTCGCCGTACGAGCAACCACACACCTGTCCCTGCCGGAACCGCCCGTCTTCAGGTGGCGAACCGCATGGCCGACAAGCGGCGTTGTGTATGGTTCGTGTCTGGCGTTCTGTATGATTCGATCTCGGCGTTCTGTATGATAGAAAGCATGTCACCGATGCTCGAACGAGCTGTCACGGGGCGCTACCAGGACATGGTCTCCGCCCGTCGGGTGACTGTGGTGACCGGGCCGCGCCAGGCAGGCAAGACCACGCTAGTCCAAAGCCAGCTTGGCGGAGGAACGCTGCGGAGCCTGGATGATCAGGGCACCCTGGCCTCCGCCCTGACAGATCCCGTCGGTTTCCTGGCACTCGGCCAGCGGCCGCTCGTGATTGATGAGGTCCAACGAGCGGGCGAACCGCTGGTACGCGCAATCAAGCTTGCTGTCGACCACGACCCCACCCCCGGCCAGTTCGTGCTGACCGGCTCGTCGAACTTCCTGACCGTCCCCACCATCGCCGAGTCGCTCGCGGGCCGGGCTGGCTTCGTCGAGGTATGGCCTTTCACCCAGGGCGAGATCAACGGCAAGCCCGACAGATTCATCGACCATGCGTTCGAGGGGCCGGCCGCGTTCAGCACCCACCATCCCGGCCGCTTCAGCCGGCACGAGCTGCTCGACCGGGTATGCGCCGGCGGCTATCCGGAGGTTCAGCGCCTCGCCGCCCGCCAGCGGCCGGGATGGTTCCGGGACTACGTGCGCACCACGATCGAGCGCGACGTCGTCGAGCTTTCAGGCATCCGCAAGGTCGCCGAAATGGGTCAGCTCCTTCGGCTGTTCGCCGCGCGCACCGGCTGCGAGCTGGTCATGCAGGGCATCATCGACGACGCGCCGCTTGAGCGGCAGGCCGTCTACGACCATCGGGCGTGGCTGGAGACCATCCACCTGCTCACCACCTTGCCGGCCTGGTCACGCAACCTCACCCGCCGCGTCAAAAGACATCCCAAGGTCTTTCTGACCGATCCGGGGCTTGCCGCATGGCTGCTGGGCAAGACCCCTGCCGCGCTGGCTAACCCCGAAGACCCCGCGACAGGCCAGCTCGTCGAAACCTTCGTCTTCGCCGAACTCCGCCGGCAACTCACCTGGGCGGCCACCGACGTCGCCATGTTCCACTGGCAGGACCGTTCAGGCGCAGAGGTCGACATCGTCCTGGAATCCGCCGACGGGCGTGTCGTCGGCGTGGAAGTCAAAAGCCATCAGACCGCGAAACCCGAATGGTTCCGCTGGCTCACGCAGATGCGCGACGCTCTCGGCGAAAAGTTCATCGCCGGAATCGCCCTCTACGCCGGCAACGACGTCCTGCCCTTCGGCGACCGCCTACTCGCCGCTCCCATCTCCGCCTTGTGGGGGCTATGAAAGCGTGCGAACCCTAACTCGGACCGCGTTG
>DATJNX010000050.1:0-86405 GCA_035507615.1 Streptosporangiaceae bacterium | reverse complement strand
CTGTTCAGCCGCTCGGTGCCCTGTCCGTACAGCGGGATGGCCTGGCCGGACTGCGTTCCGGGCCGGATGTCAAGCTCGGCTGGCCCGTCCAGGGTTTCGACCTGAAGGGTAGCGCCCAGGGCGGCAGCGACCATCGGGATCGTCACCGTGCAGTGAAGGTCGTCACCCTGCCGCTCGAAGATGGCGTGTGGACGCTGGACGATCTCCAGGAACAGGTCGCCAGGCGGCCCGCCGCCTGGCCCGATCTCGCCCTCGCCAGCCAGCTGGATGTGTGTCCCGTCCTCGACCCCGGCTGGGATACGCACCTTGATGTTGCGCCGGGTTCTGACCCGGCCGTCCGCGTCGCATTCAGGGCACGGCTTGCGGATGACGGTGCCGAAGCCGCCGCAGGCGGGACAGGGCCGAGATGTCATCATCTGGCCGATGAACGACCTGGTCACCTGGCTGATCTCGCCTCGCCCGTTACAGACATCGCAAGTCACCGGATGCGTGCCGGGCGCCGAACCCTCACCAGAGCAGGTCGGGCAGACGACCGCGGTGTCCACGATGAGTTCCCTGGTCGTGCCGAACGCGCACTCGGCGAGATCCAGGTCGACACGGATCGTGGCGTTGCGTCCTCGCCTCGCCCGGCTGCGCGGGCCGCGTGGAGCGGCAGCGCCGCCGAAGAAGGCGTCCACGAGGTCGCTGAACGGGAAGCCGGCCGCGCCGAAGCCGGCCGCACCAGCGCCTGCCCGCTGGGCAAACGGGTCGGCTCCGAGGTCGTACATCTGGCGCTTGTCCGGATCAGAGAGGACCTCGTACGCCTGGGTGACTTCCTTGAAGCGCTCCTGCAGCGCCGGATCCGGGTTGACGTCCGGGTGCAGTTCCCGCGCCAGCCGTCGGTAGGCCTTCTTGATCTCGTCGGCGCCCGCGTCTCGGCGGACACCGAGGATCCCGTAATAATCGTTTGCCACCGGCATTCCTACGACTCCGCCAGGATCTGACCCACGTATCGTGCCACCGCGCGCACCGCTCCCATCGCTGTCGGGTAGTCCATCCGAGTCGGGCCAATTACCCCGAGCCTGGCTAGTGACTGATTGCCAGCGCCATAACCGGTGACCACGAGCGAGGCGTTCCGCAGCCCGTCCACTTCATTCTCCGACCCGATGCGGACCGTGACAGCCGCTTGGTCACCCGACTCGCCGAGCAACCGCATCAGCACTACCTGTTCCTCCAACGCCTCAAGGACCTCGTGCAATCCCCTGGAGAAGTCAGCTGGTGTGAGATTCGAGGCCCCGCCGACAACCACGCGCTCCTCGTGCCGCTCGACCACGGTTTCAACGATTACCGAGAAGACGGCCACCGCATTGGGCTGCTCGGCCGCGCTCAGCCGTTCTGGTAGCTGGGCCACCACCGTCGCGACGTCGGCAAGCTTGCGTCCGTCCAGGCATGCGTTGAGCACCGCCCGCAGCTGGGTGATCGAGTCTTCGCGGATCTCCGCTGGCAACTCGACAACTCGCTGCTCTACCCGCCCGGTATCGGTGATCAGCACCAGCAGCAGCCGACGCTCGGATACCGGCACCAGTTCGATGTGCCGCACCGCCGACCTGGTCAGTGACGGGTACTGAACGACGGCGACCTGCCTGGTGAGCTGGGCCAGCAGCCGGACCGTGCGCATCACGACGCTGTCCAGGTCGTACGCGCCAGCCAGGAAAGTCTCGATGGCGCGGCGCTCCGCGGCCGACAGGGGTTTGACCCCGGAGAGCCGGTCAACGAACAGCCGGTAGCCCTGGTCGGTAGGTATCCGGCCGGCACTGGTATGCGGCTGGACGATGTAGCCCTGCTCCTCCAGAACGGACATATCGTTCCTGATGGTGGCCGGGGAGACGTCCAGGTTGTGCCGGTCTACGAGCGCCTTGGAGCCAACCGGCTCGTTCGTGGAGACAAAGTCCTCCACGATGGCGCGCAGCACCGCCAGTTTCCTGTCGTCGAGCACGTGGCCGCTACCTCCCCTTGGCACTCCTGGGCCCTGAGTGCCAAGTCTAGGGCCCAATCCGAGCGCGAGGACAGATCAGCGCGACGAGCGACTTGTCCAAAAAGACGGCAACTTGGAGGTGAGGTTACCTAACCGGTCAGTCAGGACTTGTCCGGCTAGTCCGTCAGCTCCCGGATCACGGCGTCCGCCAGCAGCCGCCCCCGCCTTGTCAGCGTGACTGCCCCAAGCTCCAAGGCCGCCCGGCTGGCCAGGCCGTCCTCGACAGCAGTCCGGGCCGCCTGAAGCCCGGCCGGGGTGAGATAGGCCAGCGGGCATCCCGATGCCAGCCGTGTCGCGAGCATGATCCGCTCGGTCGCTCGTTCGCTCTCGGTCAGGACTTCGCGTGCCTGGGCCGGGCTGAGGCTGCCGCTCACTCGCTGTGCGTACGCCGCCGGGTGCCGGACGTTCCACCAGCGCGTCCCGCCGACATGGCTGTGCGCGCCTGGTCCGATCCCCCACCAGTTGCCGCCAGTCCAGTAAAGCTCGTTGTGCCGGCATGGCGCGTCTGCTGCTGCCGCCCAGTTCGATACCTCATACCAGCTGAAACCAGCTGCGCTGAGCCGGTCATCGGCGATCAGGTACCGGTCGGCTAGCACATCGTCATCGGGCATCGGCAGCTCGCCACGCCGAATCCGGGCGGCGAGCCTGGTGCCCTCCTCGACGATGAGCGAGTACGCCGAGATGTGGTCCGGGTCGGCTGCGATCGCCCGGTCCAGCGAGGTCTGCCAGTCCCCGTCCGTCTCGCCCGGCGCGCCGTAGATCAAGTCCAGGCTGACGTGGCCGAATCCGGCCGATCGTGCCCACGACACGCATTGCTCTGGCCGGCCGGGCTGGTGCACCCGCTCCAGCACAGCGAGCACGTGCGGCACCGCGCTCTGCATGCCCAGCGAGATCCGGGTGAATCCGCTGGCCCGAAGCTCCGCCAGCGACCGTTCGTCCACGGTTTCCGGGTTCGCTTCGGTGGTGACCTCGGCGCCGGGCGCTAGCCCTAGCTCAGAGTCGATCGCGCGGAGCATCGCCGTCAGGTCCGCCGGTGGCAGCAACGTCGGCGTGCCGCCGCCGAAGAAGACTGTCTGCACTGGCCCGGCGCGACCCGCCAGGACCTTGGCAGCGAGCCTGAGCTCAGCGATCGCCAGCGCCGCGTATGACTCTCGGGAGGCACCGGAGCCCAGCTCGGTTGCCGTGTAGGTGTTGAAGTCGCAGTAACCACAGCGGGTCTGGCAGAACGGCACATGCACATAGACCCCGAACGGGGCGTTGCCGAGCCGGGCCATCGCGGACTCTGGCAGGCTGCCGTCATCCGGCCCCGGTACGCCATCAGGCGGCAGGCCAGCCATGTCAGTCCAGTGCGGGCTCGTCCATGACGGATTCGTCTAGCTTCGAACTGCGCCCGTCCACCGTGAGGAGCCTGCCCATGATCTCCCGGTCGCCGTAATAAGCCAGCAGCGACTCGGCGACCGTCACCCGCTGGTTCGGTCGGCTCAGCACGGTCAGCTCGTCACCGGCCTGAACGGTGCCCTCCGATAGCACCCGGAGATAGGCGCCAGTGCGGCCGGCATTAGCGAATCGCTTGACCCAGTGCGGCTCATCGAGCCAGGACTTGAAGGTCACGCACGGGACCCGGGGCGAGGTGACCTGGACGACAACGGCGCCTACCTGCCAGATCTCGCCGATCAGAGCGCTGCTGATGGAAATGCCTCCGGTCGTCAGGTTCTCGCCGAAGATGCCATTACGCAGCTCACGGCCAAGCTGCTCGGTCCACCAGTCCAGGTCTTCCCTGGCATAGGCGTAGACGGCTTGGTCGCGCCCGCCATGGTTTTCCATGTCGGCACACTCGTCTCCGTCGAGGCCGAGCAGCCGAACTGCTACCGGGCCTGCCACGGGCCGCTTGTCGATAGCCGACCGGCTGGGCCGGCCGCCGATCTCAAGATCGGCTTCCGTTCCGCGGTTCACCGAGATAACCCGAGCGTCTGACATGACCTTGACGCTAGCCGACGCGGCTGGGCCCGTCGAACGCGTATTGCGCGCCCCCATCTACGGCTCGCGTCGAGACCAAGCCCGCGAAGCGACCGCGTGTTACGACCCCACGCCAACGTTTCATGGGTTTGAGTCGAGCCTTCATGGGATTGTGTCGATTGAGCGTCCGGTTTACACAGGTTTGTGGTCGACGAACCCATGAAACTGGTCGACGAACCCATGAAACGTGATCAGGCCGATCAGTTAGGCGCCCGGCACCGGCGAGCCGACAGGCCCGTAGGACACTTCCCGGATGATCGCTATCAGCGTTACGCCCGCGATGGCCAGGAAGCACAGGCTGAAAGTCTCAGTGCCGACGCCAATGTGCGGGACCCCGTAGACATTCGACGACATCGTGCGGCCGCCGAACGACAGTCCGCTGATCAGCCAGCATGTCCACCACAGCGCCGGCAGCCAGGCGGTCTTGCGCCACTGTGAGGCGGGCAGTCCGGCCCGCCAGATGTCGCCCATGATCTGAAACGGGAACCAGAGGCTGACGATGGGGACGATCCAGCCCCAGAAGGCCCAGCCGCGCGCCCGGCGCTGCCGGTAGCCGGAGCATTCGGCGTTGATCCTGGCCCGGCGAAACCACACCACGAACAGGATGCTCAACCCGGAGATCGTGATGTCAGCAAGCTTGTCCAGCCGCATCTCAATGAACTCGTGCCGCCACTGTCTGGTGCCCATGTTTCCGGCCTCGATAGCCAGCCGGGCGCCGATGAGCACGACAACGACGGCCAGCAGGATCGTGAGGATGTCCGCCAGCATGCGCAGCGGGAGGAGTCGCTGCCCGCGCGACTGATCGCTGACCACGGCCGGAGAATCGCTGACCACGGCCGGAAGGTAGCACTGAGCTGGCGAGTTTGAGAAGGGCCTCGTCGAGGTCCTGATTTGCCTTTGGGTGCTGCGCGATCAGGAACGCTTCTTGTCGGGACCCTGCTCGGTCGACAGCGCCGCGACGAACGCCTCCTGCGGCACCTCCACCCGGCCGATGACCTTCATCCGGCGCTTGCCTTCCTTCTGCTTTTCCAGCAGCTTGCGCTTCCGGGTGATGTCACCGCCGTAGCACTTGGCGAGCACGTCCTTGCGCATCGCGCGGATGTTCTCGCGCGCGATGATCCGTGAGCCGATCGCGGCCTGGATCGGGACTTCGAACTGCTGCCGCGGGATGAGTTCCTTGAGCCGGGCGGTCATGCCGAGACCGTACTCGCGGGCCTTGTCCGCGTGCACGATCTGGCTGAACGCGTCCACCGGAACGCCCTGCAGCAGGATGTCGACCTTGACCAGATCGGCTTCCTGCTCGCCGGCCGGCTCATAGTCGAGCGACGCGTAGCCGCGGGTGCGTGACTTGAGCTGGTCGAAGAAGTCGAAAATGATCTCGCCGAGCGGCATCGTGTACCGGATCTCGACCCGGTCAGCGGACAGGTACTCCATGCCGAGGAGGACGCCGCGACGGCTCTGGCACAGCTCCATGATCGCGCCGACGTAGTCGGTCGGCGCCAGGACGGTAGCCCGGACGACCGGCTCGAAGACCTGGCTGATCTTGCCTTCGGGGAACTCGCTGGGATTGGTGACGACGGTTTCGACGCCAGACTCGGCCACCACCCGGTACACCACGTTCGGCGCAGTGGAGATCAGCACCAGGTCGAACTCACGCTCAAGCCGCTCCCGGATGATCTCCATGTGCAGCAGGCCGAGAAAGCCGCAGCGGAAGCCGAAACCCAGCGCGGTCGACGTCTCCGGCTCGTACACCAGCGAGGCGTCGTTGAGCCGGAGCTTGTCCAGCGCGTCGCGAAGCTCGGGATAGTCGTCTCCGTCGACCGGGTACAGGCCGGAGAACACCATCGGCTTCGGGTCGGCATAACCCGGCAGCGGCTCGGTCGCCGGGACAGCCAGGGTCGTCAGCGTGTCTCCGACGCGGGCCTGCCGGACGTCCTTGACACCGGTGATCAGGTAGCCGACTTCGCCTGCGGCCAGCCCGTCCGATGGCACTGGCTCCGGCGAGATCACGCCGATCTCCAGCGTCTCGTGCACGGACTTGGTCGACAGCATCAGCGTCCGCTCGCGCCTCGACAGGCGGCCGTCAACTACCCGGACGTAGGTGACGACGCCACGGTAGGTGTCGTAGACCGAGTCGAAGATCAGCGCCCTGGCCGGAGCGTCGAGATTGCCCGACGGCGGCGGGACCTGCGCGACGACGGCGTTGAGCAACTCGGCGACGCCCTCGCCGGTCTTAGCCGACACCCGGAGGACATCGGAGGGATCGCACCCGATGATGTTCGCCAGCTCGGCCGCGTACTTCTCGGGCTGGGCCGCGGGCAGGTCGATCTTGTTGAGCACCGGGATCAGGTGCAGGTCCGCATCGAGGGCCAGGTACAGGTTGGCCAGGGTCTGCGCCTCGATCCCCTGGGCGGCGTCGACCAGCAGGATCGCGCCTTCGCAGGCAGCCAGCGACCGGGACACCTCGTAGGTGAAGTCCACGTGGCCGGGGGTGTCGATGAGGTTCAGCACGTACTGGTTGCCATCGACCCCGCGCCACGGCAGCCGGACCGCCTGGGATTTGATGGTAATTCCCCGTTCCCGCTCGATATCCATGCGGTCCAGGTACTGTGCGCGCATCTGGCGGGCATCGACCACCCCGGTCAGCTGCAGCATCCGGTCGGCAAGCGTCGACTTGCCGTGATCGATGTGGGCGATGATGCAGAAGTTGCGGATGACCGGCTGCGGCGTGCGGGCGGGCTCGGGCGCGGGCAGCCGATCGGTCTGCTGCTGCGGCGTTGGTGACACGGGCTCCGCCTGATAGTAGGACGCCAGATGGGGTGGCCGGCTCGGGCGCGACCGCGGCTTCTCAGCGTCTATCGTTGCATGCCGGGCATGATGCCCTTGCCATCAGCCATCGTGCCGTGGCGGGCGCCCAGGGGCTATCGGTTTGAGCGGCAGGGCAGATCTCGGCTATTCTTACCTGCTGGCTGCCTGCATGCCCGCGTATAGCTGGGCACGACGCCGCGAACCGCCTGCCTGCGGCTCGTGCCGGCACCACCAGACACCTTGGACAGACCTTAGCGAGGCATTTCGCGTGGCAAACATCAAGTCGCAGATCAAGCGCAACAAGCAGAACGAAAAGGCCCGCCTGCGCAACAAGGCGGTCAAGTCAGAGCTGAAGACGTCCGTGCGGAAGTTCCGCGAGGCCGCCGACTCCGGCGACGCCGACGCTGCCGCGACCGCGATGCGGGCCGCGACGGCGAAGCTGGACAAAGCCGTCAGCAAGGGCGTCATTCACAAGAATCAGGCTGCTAACCGCAAGTCGGCTATCGCCAAGCGGGCTGAGCAGCTCAAGAGCGCTTAGGCTGCGCGCGGTCCTGCCCCGCGAGTTTGACTCTGGCGGCTAGTGCCGCCCTCCGCGCGTCGCCCTGGGCATTACCCTGCGGTCGCCAGTCTCGGCTGGCCGCGAGCCGGGAGAACCCGATGTCCAGGCTGGCAGCGGTCAACGTCAGCATTTCCTTCGGCAGCCTCGTCGTGCTGGACGGCGTCAGCCTCAGCATCGGCTCCGGAGACCGTACCGGAATCATCGCCCCGAACGGGGTAGGCAAGTCCACGCTGCTCAAGATCCTGGCTGGCGAGCTTGAGCCGGATTCCGGCACCGTGACCAGGTCCCCGGCCAGCACGACCGTGCTCCGGCTGGCTCAGGAGCCCGACATCCGGCCGGGCGAGTCGCTAGCCGGCCACCTCAGCCGCCGGACACAGGTGGCAGCCGCCCAGGCCGGCCTGGACGCGTCGCTGGCGGCCCTGAGCAGGGGCGATCCAGGCGCCGATGACGCCTATGACACCGCGTTGCAGCGCTGGCTGGCCCTAGGCGGGGCCGACCTGCCGGAGCGCATGGCACAGGTCACCGCCGCGCTTGGCCTTCCTGACACCCTTCTGGACCGAAACGCAGCCGAACTCTCCGGCGGCCAGCAAGCCCGGCTCGGCCTGGCTGCGGTGCTGCTGGCCCAGCCCGACATCCTGCTGCTCGACGAGCCAACCAATGACCTGGACGACGCCGGGCTGGACCTGCTCGAGGCCCATCTGCGCCGGAGCAGGGCGGGACTGGTTCTGGTCAGCCACGACCGGTCGATGCTGGCGGCGATCGTGACCCAGATCCTCGAACTCGACGAGTTCAGCCGGCACGGCTCGATGTTTAATGGCGGCTGGGATTCCTACGTCGCCGAGCGTGAGCTGTCCAGGCGGCATGCGGTCGACGCCTATGCCTCGTACGAGGCCGAGCGAGACAAGCTGACCGAGGCCGCGCGCCGGCAGCGGCAGTGGGCCAGGACGGGCGTGCAGCGGGCGACCAGCGCCCGCGCGCAGCAGGCCGAGCCAGATAAGAACATCCGCGCCTTCCGGGCCGGGACCGCGCAGAATACCGGCAGCGGCGCCGCCCGGATTGCGAAGGCCATCGGCCGGCTCGACGCGGACGCGCCGGACGAGGTCCGCGATCCGTGGCAGCTGCAGCTGTCCATCGGAGAGACGCGGCGGGCTGGCGCGGTTGCGGTCTCGCTGACCGGCGCAGTCGTGAGCCGCGGCGAGGTGACGCTGGGGCCGGTCAGCCTGATCGTCGGCCCGGCTGACCGGATCAGGATCACCGGCCCCAACGGCTCAGGCAAGAGCACGCTGGTCGATGCACTACTCGGCCGGGCTCGCCTGTCGTCCGGCCAGCGCTACGCGGGCCCGAGCGTCGTCTTCGGCGAACTCGATCAGACCCGGCGGGAGTTCGCCGCTGATGCACCAGTCATGCAGGTCGTCCGGTCCGCCGCAGGGCTGGCCAGCGACGAGGAAACGCGGACGCTGCTGGCCAAGTTCCGGTTGCGGGGCGATGCAGCCCTCCGGCCGTCCAGCGCCCTGTCCCCCGGCGAGCGGACCCGGGCGGGCCTCGCGCTACTGCAGGCCCGCGGGGTCAACTTCCTCGCACTGGACGAGCCGACGAACCACCTGGACATCGAAGCGATAGAGCAGCTCGAGCTGGCCCTGCGCGACTATTCCCGCACGCTGGTGCTGGTCACCCACGACCGCCGGCTAGCCGACGCGGTGCACACCGATCAGACCATCGACGTCCGGGACCTGCGTTCCGCTAGGAGCTAGCGGGCCGCGCACGGCAGGCAACAATGGTGCTGACGGCCCGCTCCAGGGCATAGCCAGCGCTTGCTCCTTCACCCTTGACCTGGACGTCGGCCTCGGCCACCGCGGCGTGCGCCTTCGCCAGGCCCTCCGACGTCCAGCCGGTGAGCTGCTGGCGGGCCTTGTCGATACGCCACGGCGGCATCCCGAGTTCAGCCGCCAGCGAGTTCGGGCTGAGCCCCCGGCCGACCGAACCGACCAGGCCGAGTGTCCGCAGGCCCTGGGCCAGTGCGCTGGAGATCAGCACTGGCGAGGTTCCCGTCGCCAGTGCCCAGCGAAGTTGCTCAAGCGCGTCAGCGAGGTTCCCCTCGCAGGCTTTGTCGGCGACAGAGAAGCCGGTCGCCTCAGCCCGGCCCTGGTAGTAGCGCGCGACGGCAGCCTGATTGATCACGCCGGTCGTGTCAGCCGACAGCTGGCTGCAGGCGGCGGCAAGGTCACGCAAGTCGGTCCCGACGGCATCGAGCAGCGCCCGAAGGCCTCCGTCGTCGGCCTTGCGGCCCGCATGCCGGAACTCACCCCGCAGAAAGTCCATCCGCTCGCCGAACCGTTTGATGCTCGGGCAGTCCACCCTGCGCGCGCCGGCGCTGACGAGGTCGGCCAGCAGCGCCTTGTTCTTGACGCCGCCCGCGTGCGTGACGATCAGGAAAACCTCAGGGGCCGGCGACCGGGTCAGCTTCACCAGTTCGGCGGACAGGTCTTTCCCGGCGTCCTGCGCGGACCGGATCACCACGACGCAGCCACCCCCGAACAGCGATGGCGCGGTCAGGCCGGTCAGCTCCCCCACCGTCAGGCCGGCCGCGGCGACGTTATGTACGCCAGCACCCGTGGCTGCGCCGTCATTGTCGCCGTCAGCCAGGCCCGGTCCGCCGGCCGCCGCCGCTAGGGTCACACTGGCGCTGACAGCCCGCTCGACAAGCAGTTCCTCCTCGCCGACGATGATCGTCACCGACGCAGGCAGCCCGGCCGCGGCCGCCCCCTGGCCCGAGCTTGCTGCGCCGGAGGTTGCTCCGCCCGAAGTTGCAGGGCCCGCGGTTGCGGCGCCCGCCCGCCGGGTGCTAGATGCCATAACCGCACTATGCCACGGGCGGCCTGAGCGCTCAGGCGGTAAGAGCCGGCGCCGCTGCCCGCGCCCAGGACATACAGCAGGACCGGGCGGCCGGGCCTAGGGCCAGGCGGGTCGCCCAGCGGTGCTCGGCCTGACACCGCGGATCACATCATTGCCCGCTCTTCCCGATTTGTCGTTTCGCCCATTCGTCGCCCGTTGTTCAACCGAGCGAGGGTAGCGGTTAGTAACCGTGAGTCACCCTTGGGCGGCATGCAGGACTGTTGCGGACTCAGCCGCCGCCAGCTCATCCAGCTGGCCTCGGCGGGCGCGGCCGCGGGGCTGGTGACCCCGCTAGTCGCCGCGACACCTGCTGTGGCTAGCTCCGGCAGGACGGGCGGGAACGGCTTGTACGCACAGGATCTCGAACTCGTGACTGTCACCGACACGAGCTTCGTGCTGACCTGGTACACAGCGGGCGTCCCGACGCCAGCCGTGCCGTACTTGCCGGCGCCCGCGCCAGAGCCGATTGCGACCGACGGACTGGTGCGCTACGGCACCGACCCGAACAACCTGGACCGCGTCGCGGTCGAGTGGGGCGGCGAAACCCCGTACCACTACGTAGAGATCACCGGCCTCCGGCCGGGCACGACTTACTACTACCAGGCGCTGTCCGGGGGAATACCTGCCACGCCCCGGCTGCTGCCGCAGCTCAGTTTCCCCGAGGGGGGCCTCCTCATCCCGGAGGGATCGACCGATGGCCAGCTAGCGGCGCTCCTCGCCGGGCTGGTGTCAGGCGCCATGCGCTCTGCTTCTCCCGGTCAGGTCACCACCCTGGTGCCGCCACCGGGCCGCCTGCTCTTCACGCTGGCCCTCAGTAACGACCTGCATGCAGGCGAGACGGTGAGCGGACTGGTCACCAGCGCTTTCCCGCCGGGATTCTCGCAGGCACCCGAACTGCCGCCGTATCCGGTCGTGATGGCGCGCGCGATGACCCGCGATGCCGCCGCTCGAGGCGCCGACGTGCTCTTGGTGGCCGGGGATCTGACCGCAGCCGGGCGGCCGGGCGAGTTCGTCGCCTCTAAGGCTGCGCTGGATCGCTTCGGCACCCTTACCCTCTCTGGCTGGCTAGGATCGGGCGATTACGTGGTGGCCAGGGGAAGCAATGACCAGGTCGGCGCTGTCCAGGAGCACACCGATTGCCGACCGGCCGGCCCAGGCCGGCCGGGCAACCGGGAACATCACGACTGCCTGTCCGCGGTGTACGACCTCGCGCCGGGCAGGCTGACGTCGACAGAAGTCGCCGGGCTCAGGCTGATCGGCCTCGACACCTCGGCGTCAGGCGCGCCCGGCCCAGCGATCGGCGACGACCAGTTCACGGCCCTTGCCGAGGCGCTGGCAGCCGATCCAAGCCAGCCGACGCTGGTTTTCGGGCACCACCCCGTGACGGACGAGTCTGCGCTGACGACGATCGGCGGGCCGGGCTTCGGCGTGGGCCGGACCGATGCCGTCCGGTTGCAGCGGCTTTATGCGGGGGCGCCCGGCGTCTTCCTTCATCACTCCGGGCACACGCACCGGAACCTGCGCACGCACTCGCCGGACGCGCCGGACGTCGAATTCCTCGAAGTCGCCGCGACTAAGGAGTACCCGGGCGGATTCGCGCTGCTCAAGGTCTACGCCGGCGGTTACATGGTCAACTTCTTCAAGTCCTCGAGCGACTTGGCGCGGCAGTGGAGTCAGGTTTCCAGCGGTCAGTACCTGGGCCTCTACCCGGCCTACACGCTAGGCACGACGGCCGACCGCAACCATGTCGTCCGCCGGGACTTTTCCGCACTCTCCGCGCTCAGGCACCGGCCATGGTGGGGACAGCGACCGCGGTCGCTTCGGCCCGACGCCGCTACAGCTTGACCGGCTCGCCGCCGCGCCAGACCTTGATCGGCTTCATGCCGTAGGACCAGCTGAACGCTCCCTCGTGGTCAGCGTCCCAGGCGACTATGTCGGCCAGCCGGCCGCGCGCCATCGCGCCACGATCCGGGGCGCGGAGCGCCTGCGCCCCGCCGACAGTCGCCGCGCGAAGCGCTTCGGTCACGCTCATCCCGAAGTTCGCGATTGCCAGGCTGACGACGAGCGGCATCGAGGTGATGCCGTTGCCGCCAGGCGAGTGAGCAGAGCCGAGCGCTACCGGCACGCCCCTGTCGAGCAGGGCTCGCACCGGCGGCTGCCGTCGCGAATCGGAGCCGGCCGCCGGGCACAACACTGCTGCAACGCCCGCCTGGGCCAGTGCTGCCACGTCTTCGTCACCTGCGTCTAGCAACAGGTCGGCCGACGCGCATCCGATCTCGGCGGCGAGCAGCGCTGCGCCGGTCTGGCCGTTGCCGCAGGCGTGCACGCGCGGCTGAAGACCGGCAGCCCTGCCCGCGGACAGGATCCAGCTCGCCTCCCGCGCGGTGAACCGTCCCTCATCGCAGTAGGCGTCGATGCTGTCGGCGCCGGCCGCCTTTGCATCTGCGCACCAGCTGCCGACTGCGTCCACGTAGTCGTTGCGGCGGCCGAAGAACTCCGGCGGCACCGCGTTGGCAGCCAGGAACGTCACGTGGACGCGCGGCATGCCTGGTTCATTCTCCAGGGAACGGAGCAGCCGCACGTCGGCGAGTTCGCCGTCCCTGGTCAGGTGGTAACCGGTCTTCGCCTCGACGGTCGTGGCGCCGTGCAGCAGCCAGTCGCGAAGCCGCTCCCGGACGCCGCTGCACAGCGTCCACGGATCGGTGCCCCTGGTGATCGTCACCGTGGACGCATCGCCGCCTCCGGCAGCGGTGATCTCGGCAGCGGACGACCCGCCGGATCTCATCGCCAGCTCCGCGTACCGGTTGCCCGCGTAGACAGGGTGGGTGTGCGAATCGATGAGGCCGGGCGTGACCAGCGCACCGCCGAGGTTCTCCACGTGATCAACGTCAACGATGTTGTGGATCACGCCGGGAATACGGGTCGGCAGTTCGGACGCCGGGCCGACCCACGCGATGCGCTCGTCCTGCGAGAGGATCGCGGCGTTGCTCCAGACCTCAGATCCGGTCCAGAGCCGGCCGATGTTCGTGAGCAGGCGTACGGTCACGGCGCACCGCCTGGCAGCCCACGATGGCTGCGGTCCGCGGAACTCCGGGCGACCATGCGACCTGCCTTGCCGAACGTCGGATTGAGTGAGAGCACTGGAGCCAGCCAGCCGATCCCGGGGGCCCGAACACCCCATAAGGCCGGCGTGGTGACAACACACCAACTTATCGGTTCAGTCACGGTATTGCACAAGCCGAAGTGGTGTAAAGGGCTCTTTAAGCATTCACAGCGGCCGGACTGCTTTTGCGGCCGGGTGACATCCTAATGGCTGCCGCCCGTTCACATTGCGCCGACTCACCGGCTCTGAGATGCTAACTGGTCGGTCAGCAGGCTGGGCCCAGGCGGCGGGTGCGGTGCCATCACCCCAGGCTGCTGCCTGCATGGGAGATCAGTGAAGGGTAACTGCCCGTTTCCTGCATTGTGGTGTTTAAAAGGCCCGGCCAGAGGAACGTCGCAGCACGCAGCTGCGCCGCGCAATTGCGTGGCGAATTGCGCGAAATATAGCAGCCGCCTAATGGGCCGTATTAGCCGGAGCGAACCTCTCGAGCTCGGCGGCCAGCGCGAGTGGCAAGCGGGCAGTCAGCTCGGTCCCGTCGCCGCCGTGCTCGACCGTGAGCACCTCACCCTCGTCGTGGGCGCGGGACAGCAGGTCGCCGCGATCGTACGGGATTACGACGCTGACCTCGCGGAACTGCCGTGGCAGCAGCCTTTCGATCTCCGCGAGCAGCGTGCCGATGCCGTCGCCGGTCCGCGCCGACACAACGACAGACTGGCGTTCGGCGAGCTGCAAGCCTTCCAGCTCGATCGGGTCCGCGCTATCCGCTTTGTTGATGACGACAAGCTCCGGCACGGCTCCGGCACCGACCTCGGCGAGCACTTCCCTGACTGCGGCCAGCTGCGAGCGCGGATCCGGATCCGAGCCGTCGACCACGTGCAGGATCAGGTCGGCGTCGGCGACTTCCTCAAGTGTGGACCTGAACGCGTCGACCAGCTGGTGCGGCAGGTGCCGGACGAAACCGACCGTGTCCGTCAGCGTGTATGGCCAGCCGCCGGAAGTCTTCGTCTTCCGCACGGCCGGATCCAGTGTTGCGAACAGTGAGTCGTCCACCAGTACCTGCGCGCCGGTCAGCCGGTTCAGCAGGCTCGACTTGCCGGCGTTGGTGTACCCGGCAATCGCCACCGACGGCACCGCCCGGCGGCGGCGCTGGCCCCGCTGGACCTCGCGGCCAACCGACATGTCCGCGATCTCGCGGCGCAGCCTGGAAATGCGCGACCTGATGCGGCGCCGGTCTGTCTCGATCTTTGTCTCGCCTGGTCCCCTGGTGCCGATGCCGCCGGTTCCGCCGGCCCGGCCGCCTGCCTGCCTGGACAGCGATTCGCCCCAGCCGCGCAGCCGCGGCAGCAGGTACTGAAGCTGTGCGAGCTCGACCTGTGCCTTGCCTTCCTTGCTGCGGGCGTGCTGGGCGAAGATGTCCAGAATCAGGGCGGTCCGGTCGACAACTTTGACGCGGACCGTGCCCTCCAGGCTGCGCAGCTGCCCAGGTGTCAGCTCACCGTCGCAGATGACCGTGTCGGCGCCGTGCGCCGCCACGATCTCGGCGAGCTCCCTGGCCTTGCCTGCGCCGACGTAGGTAGCGGCGTCCGGTCGGCCACGCCGCTGGACCAGCGCGTCAAGCACTTCGGATCCGGCGGTCTCGGCCAGCCGGGAGAGCTCGCGCAGCGAGTTCTCGGCCATGGCGAGCGTTCCGTCGGTCCACACGCCCATCAGGACGACACGTTCCAGCCGGAGCGCCCGGTACTCGACCTCGCTGACGTCTTGCAGCTCGGTCGACAAGCCTGCTACGCGCCGTAGCGCGTGCCGGTCCTCAAGATCGAGCTGGCCGTCGTCAGGCTCGGCAGGCTCGTCCGAGAGCAAGTCGTCGCCGGACCCGGTGAGCTCGATCCGGCTGCTCAGCCGGTCGTCGTCTGGGTTCTCGGCGGGTATTGGGTTCGATTGTGCGGTCATGCCACCTCTGCCGGGCGATTTGCTGGGTTGCTGCTGAAAAGCACCAGCCCAGCGGGCCCGGAATGCTTGGAATTAGTCTGACAAGAATTCTGAGAACGGACCATCTGGCATCCCGCTCGCTGGCGGCGAGCGCTGGTCCCGATAGTGCCACGGTCGCGATACATCCTCATCTGATTAACATCCGACGCCTGCAGAATGTGCCCTGTCTAGTGGTCGGGCACCCGAAGATCTGACCCCTGTTCCGTGCCGGCTCGGTCATGCCGCCTGCGCCGGCCGTGTGCGGCGAGGGCGCATGGGTTACCTTCTGGTATCGGAGCAGCCCGGTGGTCAAGGTCAAGGAGCATGCGATGTCCAATGGCGTTGAGATTGCCGGCCCGGCCGGCAGCCGGTACGACGAGATCCTTATCCCTGAGGCACTCGACCTGATTGCGCTGTTGCACCGGGAACTCGGGCAACGGCGCCGTGATCTGCTCCAGGCGAGGTCACGGCGGCAGGACGAGCTGTCGGCCGGCGGCACGCTGGACTTCCTGACCAGCACCGAAGCCATCAGGTCGGACACTTCCTGGCGCGTTGCCCCGCCTGCGCCTGGCTTGATCGACCGGCGAGTCGAAATCACCGGCCCTACCGACAAGAAGATGACGATCAACGCGCTGAACTCTGGCGCCAAGGTCTGGCTGGCCGACTTCGAGGACGCCAACACCCCGCTGTGGGACAACATGATCACCGGCCAGCTCAATCTCAAGGACGCGCTGGACCGGACCATCGACTTCACCAGCGAGGAAGGCAAGAGCTACCAGCTGGGGGCGGATGCCGAGCTGGCCACGATCGTGGTCCGGCCACGCGGCTGGCACCTGCCGGAGAAGCACTTGCTGATCGACGGCCAGCGCGCGTCCGGGAGCCTGGTGGACTTCGCGCTGTACTTCACCCACTGCGCGCGGCGGCAGCTGGAGAAGGGCAAAGGCCCGTACTTCTACCTGGCCAAAATGGAAAGTCACCTGGAGGCCAGGCTCTGGAATGACGCCTTCATCCTGGCGCAGGACGCGCTGGGCATCCCGCAGGGCACAATCCGGGCTACCGTCCTGATCGAGACGATCCCGGCAGCGTTCGAGATGCAGGAGATCCTCTACGAGCTCCGCGAGCACAGCGCGGGCCTCAACGCCGGCCGGTGGGACTACCTGTTCTCCATCATCAAGAAGTTCCGCACCCGGGGCGCGGACTTCGTGCTGCCCGAGCGCAACGCCGTGACCATGACCGCTCCGATGATGCGGGCCTACACCGAGCTGCTGGTCAAGACATGCCACGCACGCGGTGCTCACGCCATGGGCGGCATGGCAGCCTTCATCCCCAGCCGTCGGGATCCGGAGGTCAACGAGCGGGCGCTCGCCAAGGTCCGCGAGGACAAGACCCGGGAGTCCGGCGACGGCTTCGACGGATCCTGGGTCGCGCACCCCGACCTGGTCCCGATCTGCCGCGAGGTATTCGACAGCGTGCTCGGTGACGCGCCGAACCAGCTCAGCAAGCAACGGGACGACGTGCACGTGACGGCGGCGCAGCTACTCGACGTCAAGGACACGCCCGGCGAGATCACCGAGGCCGGGCTGCGCAACAACGTCAGCGTCGGCCTGCAGTACCTGGCGAACTGGCTGGCCGGCAACGGCGCCGTCGCGATCTTCAACTTGATGGAGGACGCGGCGACGGCCGAGATCTCCCGGTCGCAGATCTGGCAGTGGCTGCATAACAACATCTCCCTTGCCGACGGGCCGACCGTGACCAGGGAGCTAACCGAGCGGATCATCACTGAGGAGCTTGCCACGATCCGGACTCAGCTCGGCGGTGCTTACGACGAGGCCCAGTATGAGCAGGCGACGTCGCTGTTCACCGAGGTAGCGCTCGCTGACGAGTACGTGGACTTCCTGACGCTGCCGGCCTACGAGCGGATGCCCTGACGCCGCCGGCCCACGAACGGATGCCCTGACGCAGCCGGCCCGCGAACGGATGCCCTGACGCAGCCGCCACCTTCTCGAGGCCGAGTGATCTTGACGGGTGCCGGCTTGGTGGGTGGACTGGATCACGCGGACGGAGGACATTCAGTTGCCGGCGGAATTCGCGGTCGGCGTGTTCGCGTCCAGTCCTCATCCGGCCCCCTGCGGGAGCCAGGCGACACCGCACCCCTAAGAGCATCGCGCTCCAGGCCGACTGGTACCAGCGCGGCAGCTACTACCGGGAACGCCCCTACCACGGCGAATGACGCGCCGAACCCGATCGAGCCAATGGCCAGTGCAAGGACCGGTGGCGTGGCCGCGGCTAGCGCGTTCTGCCCGGTGTTCTGGACACCGAGCGCTCGGCCGGCCCATGCTGGCCCGGCGTACTCGGCCACGGCGGTGAATGCCAGCCCGTTGGTGCTGACCGCAACCACGGCGCAAGCCAGCAGCACCGGCACTGCCAGCGACGATCCGGCCGCTGCCGCTGCGGCCAAGGCGAACATCCCGACGCCGGTGCTCACTGCCAGGATCCGCATCGGCCGCATCCGGCTGCCGACACGGTCCGACCAGTAACCAGCGCCCAGGCGCGACGCCGCGCCGCAGAGCTGGGCGACGGCGAGCAACCGGCCTGCCGTTGTCACATCCCAGCCGCGCGCGTCGACGAGGAACACCAGCGCAAAGGTCGCGACCGCGAACTGCGGCACCACGAGCAGCGCGCTGGCAGCGTGAATGCGCCAGAGCATGGGCTGTCGGTATGGAGATGGCGGCCGAGATTCCGGGGCAGGCTGTCCTGCCGGCGACTGCTCGCGGGCCGGATCGCGGACCAGCCAGACGACGAGGATCGCGGCCAGCAGGCAGAACCCGCCGAGGAACCGCAACGCCAGCCCGGTGCCGCTGGCACCCAGCGCTGGCAACGAGACAGCAGCGAGCGCAACGCCAAGAGGCTGGGCGCTCTGCCGGATCCCCATGGCCAGGCCGCGTTCGTGCCGGGCGAACCAGCCCAGTATCAGGCGGCCGCTCGCCGCGAATACCGAGCCGCCTGCGGCGCCGCCCAGGGCCAGGCAGACGCCGAGTCCGACCGTTCCGTGGACCAGCGACGCGATCTCCAGAATCACGCCAGCGAGGCCAAGGCCCGTTGCCAGCACGAGCCGCTCGCCCCAGCGGTCAGCCGCCGCGCCCCAGGCGATGAGCGTGAGCAACAGGCCAGCCGTCGGGCACGCGACCAGCACACTGGCGAGCTCGAGCGAGAGGCCTTCGTGCCGTAGCGCCGGGATGAGGTACGCGAGGCCGTACTGGAACGTGCAGCCAGCCGTCATGGCAAACAGGCCCACGAACAGGATGAGCCAGCGCCTGCCGCTCGCATCCGTTTCGTTACGGCTCAAAGGGGCCGTGGCGCTGCTGCTCATATGGTGATACTACATATCCATATATTGAGATAGATGGGCCGTCGCCCGGCGCCCGGCACTGGCCATGCTGACCTAATGAGAGCCGCGATGCGCGACGGCGCCCGTTTCATCCTGATATCGAGGTGCGGCAACCGTGAAATGCAGGCCCGCCGAGACCACATTTCATCGATCTTGTCCGCTCAGTGGGGTAGTTTGTCCCACTTAGCGCGGCAAAAACCAGTGAAATGTGGGGAGGACAGCGGCAAAACCAGTGAAGTGTGGGGAGGACAATGGGCCAACTGCCCCGACAGTGGCGGCTCTGCCGCCGCCGAGGGATGCTGGGTGCATGGAAAGCGCGCCTCACGATGCCGAACCGACTGGCAACTCGCAGACCAGCATCGGGCGAACCGGGCCTGAGGCGACCAGCATCGGGCTGATCGACGCTGAGCTAGCCGCCGAACTAGCCCGGATCTGCGGCCCGGCCAACGTCATCAGCGACCCGCAGGAGTTGCGCACCTACGAGTGCGACGGGCTCACAGCGCATCGCAGCACCCCCGGTCTGGTCGTCCTGCCGCAATCGGCCGCCGAGGTGGCCTCGATCGTGGCCGCGTGCGCAACCCGCGGCGTCGCGTTCGTGGCCCGCGGCAGCGGAACCGGCCTCTCCGGCGGAGCACTTCCCCGTGCGGACGGCGTGCTGATCGTCACCTCGAAGATGCGCAACATAATCGCGATAGATCCGGCCAGCCGCCGAGCCATCGTGGAGCCAGGCGTCACCAATCTCGCCGTCAGCAAGGCCGCCGAGCCGTACGGGCTGTTCTACGCGCCGGACCCGTCCAGCCAGGTCGTCTGCTCCGTCGGCGGCAACGTGGCCGAGAACTCCGGCGGCGCGCATTGCCTCAAGCACGGGTTCACCGTCCATCACGTCGTCGGCCTGCAGATCGTCACGCCGCAGGGCGAATTGACCTGGCTCGGCGACGGCACCGGAGCATCACCCGGATACGACCTGATCGGTGCATTCACCGGCTCAGAGGGAACGCTCGGCATCGTTACCAAGATCGTCGTGAAACTGACGCCGATCCCGGAAGCGGTGACCACGCTCCTTGCCGCATTCACGACGATGGGCGCGGGCGGCGCGGCAGTATCGGCGATTATCGGCTCGGGCATCCTGCCCGGCGCGATCGAGATGATGGACGCGCTGGCCATCTCCGCAGCCGAGGCGGCGGTGAGCTGCCGCTATCCGGAAGGCGCCGGGGCGGTGCTGATCGTGGAACTGGACGGCCCGGCCGCAGACGTCGAAGCGCAGACCGCCGCAGTCCGCACGATCTGCACGGCGGAGGGCGCCTACGAGATCCGGGCCGCGCAGGATGCAGCCGAGCGGGCGGCGATCTGGACTGGCCGGAAATCTGCGTTCGCCGCCGTCGGCCGGATCAGCCCGGCTTACATCGTGCAGGACGGCGTGGTCCCGCGAACCGCGCTGCCGAAAGTGCTCGACCGGATCTCAGAGCTGTCGGCGGAGCACGGCATCCGGGTCGCCAACGTCTTCCACGCTGGCGACGGCAACCTGCATCCGCTCGTCCTGTTCGACGACACCGTGCCCGGCGAGCAGGAGAGGGCCGAGATCCTGTCCGGCATGATCCTTGATCTGTGCATCGAGCACGGCGGCTCGATCACCGGCGAGCACGGAGTCGGCATCGACAAGTCGCGGTACATGCCGCGGATGTTCGGCGCTGACGACCTCGACACCATGCAGTTGCTGCGCTGCGCCTTCGACCCGGGCGGCCTGTGCAACCCGGGCAAAGTGTTCCCGACCCCGCGGCTGTGCGGAGAAGTGCCAGGGGTCCGCCACGCCCCGCACCCGCTGGTCGCGTCCGGCCTGATCGATCAATTCTGACGGGAAACGGGCACTCTCGGGGAGACTCACCCGAGCGCGACCCGGAGGAGCCATGACAGTACTGAGCGTTCCGGCGGAACTCACCAGCGCCTGCGCGCACGTCTTGCCAGGCGGTCCTGCCGATGCCGTCGCAGGCGCGCCCGCACGCTTCGTAGCCGCGCCAGCCTCGACAGCAGAGGCCGCTGCAGTTCTGCAAGCCGCGGCCGCTCTCGGGCTGACGGTCGTCCCCCGCGGCACGGGCAGCCGATTGGCCTGGGGCCTCTCGCCTGACAGCTGTGACCTGGTCATCGACACCGGCAACCTCGACCAGATCCTCGAGCACACCGCTGGCGACCTGGTCGTCAGCGTGCAGGCCGGGGTCCGCCTGGATGACCTCGCCAGCCTCCTCGCAGCGGCCGGCCAGCGGCTCGCAGTCGACCCGCCCGACCATGGCGGCACGATCGGCGGCCTAATCGCCACCGGCGCGGCTGGCCCGCTTCGCTACCGCTATGGCTCTCCGCGCGACCTGCTCATCGGCATCACTGTCGTCAGGGCAGACGGGACGATCGCGAAAGCTGGCGGCAAAGTCGTGAAGAACGTGGCCGGCTACGACATCGGCAAGCTGTTCGCCGGCTCGTTCGGCACACTCGGCCTGATCACCGAGGCGACATTCCGCCTGCACCCGCTGCCGGAGTCGACTGCCTGGCTCACGGTCGACTGCCCCGACCCCGCGTCCGCCGCTGTAGCGGTTCAGACAATTGCCGACTCGCCCGTCACTCCGTCCGCGATCGAGTTGGTCTGGCCCAGCGCTGCAGCCCCGCTCACGGTAGCCGCGTTGCTGGAGGGTGACAGGCCCAGTGTTGCTGGCCGGGCCGATCGCTTGAGGCAACTGCTCGAGCGCGCCACGGCCGGCCTGGCGGGTGCGGACGCCGG
Source organism: Streptosporangiaceae bacterium (assembly GCA_035507615.1). GTDB lineage: Bacteria > Actinomycetota > Actinomycetes > Streptosporangiales > Streptosporangiaceae > JAJYUU01. The sequence goes on along the minus strand of DATJNX010000050.1, from coordinate 64,896 downwards.
GGCGGCGGGCGAAGCGTTTCGTGTGCTGAGCCCGTCGTCCGACGGTCGCCGCCGCCCCGGCACTTGGGTGCGAGTCGCGTTCTGGACCGGGAAGCTAGCCGACGTGCTCGGCGCGATCCGGGCTGCGGCCGAGTCGGCCGGGCTGGACCCGGCGATTACCGGGTCGGCGGGAGCGGGCGTGCTCGATGTCGCAGTGAGCGAAGAAGCAGTCGCGGATGCGGTCGCTGGCTTTGTGGCGGGCTTGCGGGCCAGTCTCGGAGCACTCAGCGACGGAACGGTCTTGCCCGCGACGGCAAGCGCCGTCGTTTTGGACGCGCCGCGAGCAGTCCGCGATGCTGTCGACATGTGGGGACCAGTGCAGTCGCTTGAGTTGATGCGAGCCGTGAAAGAGCAGTTCGACCCGGAGCACCGGATGGCGCCCGGCAGGCTGCCTGGAGGGATCTGATGACCGCGGATGACACCGGCATCGTCGAGCCGATCGCCCACGACGATCCGGTCGCCAGTGCGCTGGATCCGGACGGATCGCTACGCGACCTCGCCGGCGACTGCGTGCACTGCGGCTTCTGCCTGCCGGCTTGCCCGACATATCAGCTGTGGGGCGAGGAGATGGACTCGCCACGTGGCCGGATCCATCTGATCACTCAGATCCTGGACAGCGGGCAGGGCAGCGCGGCGGCGGCGGAGCATTTCGACCGCTGCCTCGGGTGCATGGCATGCGTGACGGCGTGCCCGTCAGGCGTGCAGTACGACCAGCTCATCGAGGCTGCCCGGAGCTGGGCTGAGCCCGGTCAGGGCCGCGAGCAGGTCAGCGCGCACGCTCAACCTGTGACTCCGCTGCCTGCCAGGTCTCGGCGGGACAGGGCGGTGCGGGCCGCCATCTTTGCCACGTTCCCGTACCCGAGCAGGCTGCGCGCAGCGCTGATGCCGCTGCGAGCCGCCCAGCGGACCGGGCTGGACCAGATCGCTGTCCGGAGCAAGCTGCTCCGGCGGGCCGTGCCGGAGGCCGCTGCTGCGCTCGCGGTTGCGCCTCCTTCACCGCGTCGCGGCGGGCGCGGCGGTGGCGTAAGTGCCCGTTCCCGGCACGAAAAGGTGTTGTCCTCTGCTGCGCCGCGGCTGCCGGCGCGCGTGCCGGCCAAGGGTGAGCGCAGGGCTGTCGTCGGCATGCTGACCGGCTGCGTGCAGCAGGTGCTGTTTCCTCAGGTCAACGCCGCAACGGCGCGGGTGCTGTCGGCTGAAGGCTGCGACGTCATCGTGCCGCAGCGGCAGGGCTGTTGCGGGGCGCTGTCACTGCATGGTGGCCGGCGGGACGAGGCTGCGGACTTCGCGCGCAAGACGATCGCGGTGTTCGAGCGCGCCGGCGTGGACGCGGTGATCGTGAACGCCGCGGGCTGCGGCTCGGCCATGAAGGAATACGGGCACTTGCTCGCGGGCGACCCCGACTGGGCGGAGCGGGCTGCGGCGTTCAGCGCGAGGGTCCGTGATTTCAGCGAGTTCCTGGCCGGGCTCGGGCCGGTCGCAGTCCGGAGCGAGTTGCCGGTCCGGGCCGCTTACCACGATGCGTGCCACCTCGGGCATGCGCAGCGGATTACGGCGCAGCCGCGGGCCCTTCTGCGCGGGGTTCCCGGGCTAGTGCTTGCCGAGATCGCGGACGCCGGGACCTGCTGCGGCTCGGCCGGAATCTACAACCTGGTGCAGCCGGAAGCCGCCGCCGAACTTGGCGAGCGTAAGGCCCGCGCAGTCGCGGCTACCGGCGCCGATCTGCTGGTGTCTGCCAATCCTGGCTGCACGCTGCAGATCGCGCAGGCGCTCGCCGCCACCGGCAACCGGCCGATGCCGGTCGCGCATATCGCCGAGGTACTCGACGCGTCGATCCGCGGGCGGCCGGCTGAGTCGCTGCTTGATTCCTGAAACCGAATATAACCGGCATATCGACCAGGTCCCATCGACTCTTGGCCGTTAGTTGACTCTGACCGGTCGTTATGCGGCTTTTGTGGTCGCGCTAGGGCTAGGGAGACGGCTTGCGGTCCCGGAGGTATCTCGCTACGAGCGGGCGACTGGCCCAGTACAGGCCACCCACGGCGAGGACGAGCATGACCAGCAGTGAAATCCACAGGTCGGAGCCGGTCGGCGGGAACACCAGCCCAGACCCGCCGGGGAACAAGGCCGGCAGCGACGTCCCAGCGTGAGCGGCGACCGGGATCCGGCCGATGTACTGGGCCGACGAGAGCACAACGTGACCTTTTGGCGACTCGAAGCTGCCGCTCCAGGTACACGCCGAGCGCTCGCACCGTTTCGTCGTCGCGACCCAGTAGCCGCGGGTGCCATGGCGCAGCCCGGCCCGGATCGCCGCTGGCAGGTGACTGGCGGCCTCGACGAGCAGCAGGGCCGCGATGATGCCGACGACCGGACGGGCCGGCAGGCGGCTTCGTCCTTGCGGGATGACTTGGGCGCCGGTGTTACCCCCGCTCGTCACGCACGTTCTCCTCGGGGCTCGGAGTGTGGAACTTGGCGAAGCTCACTGTAGGCGAGCCGCGCCGGTAGCCGGCCACAGCGCACCGGCTGCATCCCGCCTCGATACTGCTTGCAGGCGTCTCTGTGGCGTCTCTATGGCGTCAGTGTTTCGCTTGACAGGCGTCATAAGTGACGTCATGATGACGTCATGGACCTCAGCGAGTACGCGGAATCGCTCCGGCGGGAGCTCACCGCCATCACCAGGTTTGCCGGTGATGACATTGCCAGGGCTGCCGAGATGCTCTCGGAGACTCTCGATTCGACAGTGCGACTGGCGTTGCTGGACGTCCTGTCAGCGGCGGCCGACGAGATCACCGCAAGCCTCGACGGCGCGACCATCGATGTGCGGCTGACAGGGACTGAGCCTGAGTTCGTCGTCAACATGACGCGGACGCAGGACGTTGCATCGCCGGAGCCGGCCGAGGCAGGCGACGAAGCTGGCAACACCAGGGTGACGCTGCGGATCTCTGACGGCATGAAAGCTCGCGTCGAAGCTGCAGCGCTATCAGCGGGCTTGTCAGTGAATGCCTGGCTCGTCCGCGCGATCAGCCGGGCCCTTGATTCTCCGCCTGGCGGCGGCTCCGGTGGTCCCGGTGGCCTCGGCGGCCCCGCTGGCCCGAAGAAGCGCCCGCCGTTCCCGCCCTCGCCGCCAGGCAAGTCCGGGTCATCGAGGCGGTACACCGGGTTCGCCCGGAGCTAGCCGCCGACTCCGCGCCCGCTCATCATCAGCTTCCGGCACCGAACCTCAGGCCGGCACCGAACCTCAGATCAGGAAGGCACAGCTATGAGTACGTGGGATTTCGCATGTTCTGACCCCGTTGACATCAGCATCGACTCGTGGACATCCGGCAGCATCGTGGTGTCGGGCGAACCGACAAGCGCTGTCGTCGTCGAGGTGGTTCCCACCGGTCGCGACGCGGAGGTGCATGACGTGCTGGCCCAGGTCCAGGTCGGCTTCGACGATGGCCAGCTGTACATCCGCGGTCCGCGGCCGAGCGCCTTCCGCCGCAGGCTGGGGCTGGACCTGACGATCAAGGCGCCGGAGGGATCAAGCTGCGCGGCCAAGACGGTTTCCGCGGACCTGACGTGCGTGGGTGACCTCAGCGCCCTGACTATGCAGACAGCTAGCGGCGACACCAGCGCCGAGGCAGTCAGTGGTGACGTCTCGGTCCGCTCCGCCAGCGGTGACGTGCTGCTCGACACGGCCGGAGGGGACATCGCGATCAGCACCGCGTCCGGTGATATTCAGGCAGGCCGGGTTGGCGGTTACGCCCGTGTCAGCACAGCCAGCGGTGACGTCACCCTCGGCTACTGCGCCGGCTCGGTGTCCGCCCAGACGGCCAGCGGCGACATCCAGCTGGCCGCCGTCGCGACCGGCCAGATCGAATTGCGCAGCGCGTCCGGTGACATGCAGGTCGCAGTCGTGCCTGGCATTGGCGTGTACCTGGACCTGGCCAGCACCTCCGGCAGCATCCGGAGCGAACTGGACCCTAGCGCCGAAGAGGAGCTGCGCGAGTCAGGTGTGCCGGTCCAGATCAGCTGCCGTGCGCTCAGCGGCGACATCCGGATCATCAAGGCGACAGATGTCCAGGTGACGCCGACAGCACCCGCCGCGAACCCGGTGGCCGTCGCCGGGGCATCAGCGCAGGCTGCTGATCCAGACCAGCCTGAATCAGACCACCCTGCGCCGGAAGCGATCGAGTCCTGACCGCCATCAGCGAGCACTGCTACCCGGAAGGACCAGTGGGATGTATCAGCGAATGTCCGAGGAACTAGCTCGTCACCGCCTGGCCGAAGTGCAGGAACTGACGGCCGGCCGCGGGCTCAGGCCGGCGCCAGCGGGACGGGGCGCCAGCGAACTGGAATTCAGCGAACTGCCAGCCAGCATGTCGCCGCGCACGGCCAGCCGGGCGCGCGTCACGCTGCAGTCGCTGCGGATGCGCACCGGCTGGCGGCTCGTCGACCTGGGCCTCAAGCTCGCGGTCACGCACGACTCACGCCCGGCTGCCGCGCCGCGTCCGGCCGGGTCCTGACGCCGATGCCACCTCAGGTCGCGGTCATCCCGGCCGGTGCCAGGTCAGCCAGCCAGCTTTCGGCTAGCTGCCCTGAGGCCACGATCTCCGCAGGACCGGTGAGCAAGCTGGCTGTGGCACTAGGCATCACAGTCAGCTTGCCGCCAGGTACGTGCACGGTCCAGCGCAGGCCGGCCTGCGCTGGCCAGTCCCCGGCGCGGACAGCTGCCGCGACAGCGGCGGCAACCGCCCCGGTCCCGCACGACAGCGTTAGCCCGGATCCGCGCTCGTGCACGCGCATCTCAACCTCGCGCTCACCGAGAACCCTGATGACCTCGACGTTCGCACCTGTAGTGAGCTCTCGCGGCCGAAGCACCGCGGGGCTGCTCAGGTCGATCGTCGCCACCGGCTGAGTCACGATGCAGGCCAGGTGCGGGTTGCCGACCGAGATCGCCAGGCCGGCTATCCGCCGATCGCCCGCCTGCGCCTCACCATCACCAAGGACAGTCGCAGCGCCCATGTCGACGGTGAACTGACCGTCCGGCTCCGCGCGCACTGTCCTGGTGCCCGCCCTGGTAGCGATCGCGAGCTGGGGGCCGATGGCCATCGCGTGATCTATCAGGTACCTGGCGAAGACCCGGACCCCGTTACCGCACATCTCGGCGATGCTGCCGTCGGCATTCCGGTAGTCCATGAACCACTCGGCCTGCTGTCCGGCCGCGTCCGCGCCGGCCGCCGCCGCCCGCACAGCCCGCAGCACTCCGTCCGCGCCGATCCCGAAGTGCCGGTCGCAAAGGCGAGCGACAAGGCCCTCGGTAAGGTCGAGCTCGCCGTCCGGATCAGGCAAGATCACGAAGTCATTCCCCGTGCCGTGCCCCTTCGCGAACCGCATGTGCCGATGCTAGCCGCCCGCCTGGTCCGCCCTGGCAACCGCGGACCTGACTATCGTCAGCGCACGATCAGGCAGCCCCGGGCCGGCGTCGATCCAGTGGACCCGCGGGTCCCGCCGGAACCATGACTCCTGCCGCCGGACGAACCTGCGGGTGGCCGTGATCGTCTGCGTGAAGGCCGCGTCTTCAGTCAAGTCACCAGCGAGGAAACGGAGCACCTGGGCGTATCCGAGCGCACGGCTCGCGGTGAACCCGTCCCGCAGCCCCGCCAGTTCGAGTCGCCGTACCTCGGCAACGAGCCCCAGGCGGCGCATCCGGCCGACCCGCTCGGCGATCCGCGAGTCCAGCTCCGGTCTCGGAACGGCCACGCCGAGCTGAATCACCGGATAGACCGACTCGTATTCCGGCAGGGTCGCGCTGAACGGCCGCCCGGACAGCTCGATGACCTCCAGCGCGCGGACAATGCGCCGGCCGTTGCCGGGCAGGATCGCCGCCGCTGCCGCCTCGTCCAGCGCGGCCAGCCGTGCGTGCATGACGGCAGCACCGACCCGGTCCAGTTCGCGCTCGAGGCTCGCCCGCAGCGCGGCATCGGTGCCCGGGAACTCCAGCTTGTCGATCGCAGCCCGGACGTAGAGCCCGGAACCGCCGACCAGGATCGGAGTTTGTCCGCGCTCCCGGATGTCATCAATGACCTGCCGCGCCAGCAGCTGATACTCCGACACGCTCGCGGTCTGAGTGACCGGCCAGATGTCCAGCAGATGATGCGCGACGCCTGCCTGCTCGGCCTCCGTCAGCTTCGCCGTGCCGATGTCCATACCCTCATACAGCTGCATAGAGTCGGCGTTAACTACCTCGCCGCCGAGCGTACGAGCCAGGGTCAGCGAGAGTTCGGACTTACCTGCGGCCGTCGGCCCCACGACCGCGATGACTGGCCGTAGCATTGCATCAGTCTGACAGGCGCAGGGTAGGTCCCTGCACAGGCGAGGTGGCCAGATGGTCACCCAGCGCTTGGGGGAAATATGACGTACGCCGATGACCTCGACACGCCCACCGAGGACGACGAGCTCGACCTCGACGATGACCTGGACGAGGACGAACTCGATCTCGACGACGAGTACGACGACGAAGATGACGAAGAGTACGACTTCGATGATGACGACGACGAGGACGAAGACGAGGAAGAGGAAGAGGACGACGACGAGCCGTGAGCTGACAGCATCAGGCTCGCGCGTCCGGCAGTAGCCAGGCCCCGTATTCGGCGCCAGCCAGCTCGCGCTTCCGCCCTAGTCCCTGCGCCCAGACCCGCCCGAGATCACGGCGACGTTTGCCCGCTAACGCGCGGTGCGAGTGCATAAGTCTCCGTGATCACAAGCTTGCCGGGCGGCGGGCGGGCATGCCAAGCAGAACCGAGTTCACTGCCGACTGCGCACCTGCCTCGCCGCTGGCCGGACTGCTGTTTACCGTGCTGGCCTGGGTCGCCCGCCGTGCCTCCCACATATCTCCGCCCCGCGTCCGCCGGACACTTGCCGGGCTGGCATCGGCGAGCAGGTAGTGCGGGGCAGCACCGGTCACGACCGTGGTAATCACGTCGCCCGGCCGCGGCGCGGGCTCGGCTGGCGTGAAGTGCACGAGCCTGTTGTCGCGCGCGCGGCCCGACATCCGGTGCGTGGCACTGTCCTTCCGCCCCTCGCCGTCGGCCACCAGGACTTCCACTTCGCTGCCGACAAGCTTCTGGTTCTCCTGCCAAGCCACCTCGGTGACGAGCGCGGCTAGTCGCTCGTACCGGTCGGCAACAACATCCGCAGGGACCTGGCCGGGCATGTCCGCAGCCGGAGTACCGGGCCGGATCGAATACTGGAACGTGAACGCGCCGGCAAACCTTGCCTGCCGGACGAGATCCAGCGTGTCCGCGAAATCCTGCTCGGTCTCGCCGGGGAAGCCGACGATGATGTCGGTGGTGATGGCGGCCTCGGGCATCGCCGTGCGCACGCGATCGAGGATCGCGAGGTACTTCTCCCGCCGGTACGCCCGCCGCATCGCGCGGAGGACGGCGTCCGAGCCAGACTGCAGCGGCATGTGAAGCTGTGGCATGACGTTCGGCGTCTCGGCCATCGCTGCGATCACGTCGTCGGTGAAGTCACGCGGGTGCGGCGAGGTGAACCTGATCCGTTCGACGCCAGCAACGTTCCCGCAAGAACGAAGTAGTTTGCCGAACGCGAGCTGGTCGCCGAACCCGACGCCGTAGGAATTGACGTTCTGCCCTAGCAGCGTGATCTCGAGCACTCCGTCGGCAGCCAGCGCCTCAATCTCGGCAAGGACGTCGCCGGGGCGGCGATCCTCCTCCCGGCCTCGCAGGCTCGGCACGATGCAGAACGTGCAAGTGTTGTTGCAGCCGACCGAGATCGCGACCCAGGCTGAATAGGGCGACTCGCGGCTGGCCGGCAGCACCGACGGGAAGCGCTCAAGCGACTCCAGGATCTCGACCTGTGCTTCCTCGCGGACCCGCGCCCGTTCCAGCAGAACGGGCAGCGAGCCGATGTTGTGAGTGCCGAAGACCACATCCACCCACGGTGCCCGCTCCGTGATCACTGCCCGGTCCTTCTGGGCCAGGCAGCCACCGACCGCGATCTGCATTCCGGGCCGGGAGTTCTTGACCGGGAGCAGATGGCCGAGATTCCCGTACAGACGGTTGTCGGCGTTCTCGCGGACCGCGCAGGTGTTGAAAACGACGACATCGGCGTCAGATCCGGCGGGGGCGCGATGGTAGCCAGCGGCCTCCAGCAAGCCAGCCAGCCGCTCAGAGTCGTGCATGTTCATCTGGCACCCGTAGGTGCGGATTTCGAAGCTTCGCTCCGCTGTCGCGCCAGCCATGGTCACAAGGTTAGACGCCGCTGCGGGCAGCGGCGGCCTGCCGACTGGCTAACCCGCTGTGACGTGCCATCCGTCCTGGCGGTTTACCGCCAGGAGCGCGGATTGAACGAGAGTGCCGATTCGGCGCTACCGCGGGTCGTCCGGTAGGGCACGATATGCCTATGACAGACAGCGGTAACGAAGCCGCCGTCGGCCCGACAAGGCCGGCCGGCGCATCAGAAGATCAAACCGGTGCAGAAGCTGCGGTTCCCGCTGTCAGTTTTGGCGAATGGCCCTCCCCCATCACCGCGGCGCAAGTCGCCACCGGCCAGGTAAGAGTCTCGTCCCCGACGGTCCTGGGCAGCGATGTGTGGTGGCAGCAGGGGCTGCCTGAGGAGGGCGGCCGTACCACCGTGATGCACAGCCGCGGTGGCGATCCGGACATGATCCTTCCTGCGCCCTGGAATGCCAGGACCCGGGTGCACGAGTACGGCGGCCGGTCTTACCTGCCGATCCCGGCCGCTGCGTCCGGGCAAGGCGCCAAGGCCTCCTCCGACGGCTTCCGCATCCTGTTCGCCAACTATGCCGACCAGCGCCTGTACCTGACCGGGCCGGACGGCAACGAGCCCGAGCCGCTGACGCCGGATCCCGCCGAAGTTCCGGCCGGCACCGAGGGCAGCAGTCTCGGGGGAACCGGGCTGCGCTACGCCGACTTTGCCCTGTCGCCGGACCGGGCCGAGGTCTGGTGCGTGCAGGAGAAGCATGACGGCGGAAAGGTCAGCCGCGCCATTGTCGCCGTGCCGCTGGACGGCTCCGCAGCGGGCAAGGCGGACGCGATCCGCACCCTGGTCGAGGGCTTCGATTTCTACGCATTCCCGACACCGTCTCCGGACGGGAAGTGGCTGGCCTGGATCTGCTGGAACCACCCGCACATGCCCTGGGACGGCACGGAGCTGCGGGTCGCTCCGGTCGAGGACGGAGTTCCGGGCAAGGGCCGGCCGCTGATGGGCGGCCAGCGCGAGTCCGTGCTGGCACCGGTCTGGCGGGACAACGCCAGCCTGTACGTCGCGACAGACTGGCCTGGCTGGTGGAACATCTACCAGGTCGGAACGCTCGGCGAGCCTCCGCTGGCGCTGTTCCCGGCCGACGAGGAGTTCGCCGGGCCGCTGTGGCAGCTCGGCGCCAGGCCGTTCGTCATGCTGAGCGACGGGCGGCTGGCTGTGGCACATGGCGCCGGCGCAGCGCGGCTGGGCATCCTCGACCCGGAATCGTTCGAGCTCGAGGACCTGGAGACACCGTTCGCCGAGGTGGCATTCGACTTGTCTGCCGACGGCCAGTCGATCGCCGCGATCGGCGGCGGGCCAGCGACCTGGCCTGCGGTGTTCCGGGTTGACGCGGCGAGTGGTGAGACTTCGGTTCTCCTACGTGACCCGGCGGAGCCGCCCGACGCGGCATACCTGCCGGTTCCGCAGCAGATGGACTTCGAGGGTTTGTACGGTCAGGTAGTCCACGCCTTCCTCTACCCGCCGGCCAGCCCTGATGTAGCCGGGCCAGCTGACGAGCGGCCACCGTACGTGGTGTGGGTGCACGGCGGGCCCACCGGGCACTCGTCTGCGGTCCTCGACCTCGGCAAGGCATACTTCACCAGCCGCGGCATCGGCATCATCGACGTGAACTACGGCGGCTCAACCGGCTACGGCCGCCAGTACCGTGAACGGCTGCGCCGCGCCTGGGGTGTCGTCGACGTGCAGGACGCGATCGCGGCCGCGCGCTGGGTGGCGGAATCGTGCGGCGCTGACCCGGCGAGGCTGGCCATCCGGGGCGGCTCCGCCGGCGGCTGGACCACGCTCGCGGCGGTCACGACTGGCACTAGCCGCGGCCGGGTGTTCAGTGCCGCCGCCTCGTACTTCGGGGTATCCGACCTTCGCGACTTTGCCGCCACGACGCACGACTTCGAGTCGCGCTACCTGGACGGGCTGATCGGGCCGCTGCCCGGTTTCGAGGTCACTTACGAGGAGCGGGCGCCGGTCGGACATGTGAATGAAGCGACTTGCCCGATCCTGCTGCTGCAGGGACTCGACGACCCCGTCGTGCCGCCTGCCCAGTCCGAGAGCATCGCCGCTGACCTGGCGGCGCACGGGACCAGGTACGCCTACATCGCGTTCGAGGGTGAGTCGCACGGCTTCCGTAAGGCGGAGAACGTGACGGCCGCGTACGAGGCTGAGCTCTCCTTCTACGGCCAGATCCTCGGCTTCGATCCGCCCGGCGTCCCGCGGATCGAGATCACCAAGCCCAAGGCGAGCCGTAAGCGATAGCGAAGTCCGCCTGGACTGGCCGCCGGCGAATTCGATGGCACGCGACTCGCGCCTCGCCGACGAGGAATGCTATGTCGAGAGGCGGAGCGCCCTTCGGTGGCCGCTGGTGGCCTGGGGGCTCGGCGCGCCGGTGGCACTGATCGCAGCGTTCACCGGGCTCGCGATTTTCGTTAACCCGCAGTGGTTCGTCGCAGTGGCATTCACGCCCTGCTTCGCGCCGATCTTGATCGGCATTAGCTTGCTGTACCGGAACTGGCCAACGGGGGTCCGGATCGACGCGGCCGGCGTGTCGATCGGCGCGGTCGGATCCAAGCGTGCCGCGACGAGACGGCTGACGGTGACGCACCAGAACCGCGGGCTGTTCAGCTGTGCGTGGCCGCAGGTGAGGTACGTGGAGGTCGTGACGAGTCCGGCGCGGATCCGGGAGATCAGCACGTCGCCGCAGTACTGGACGCTGAGCAACCACTGGGGCAAGCCGCGGGAGATTACCCGCTGCATGGCGGGCGTGCTGACGGCGCCGTTCATGAAGGCTGCGCTGGTCATCCGCGTCGGGACTGACGAAGCGGGCGTTGTCAGCCCAGAGCTTCGGCCGGCACGGCTTTTCTCGAACTACATCTCGAGCCCGAGGTTCTCGACGAGGCTAGCGGTCGATCCGAGCCTCGAATGGGTAGTGCCGACGCGCCACCCTGATGAGCTCCGGGCGTTCCTGGCAGCTACCGGGCGAACTCGATGGCTCGGGATTCGCGGATCACCGTGACCCGGATCTGGCCGGGATAGGTGAGTTCGTCTTCCACCCGCTTGGCAACGTCGCGGGCGATGACCTGCGCCTGGATGTCGTCGACCTCGCCGGGCTTGACCATCACCCTGATCTCGCGGCCAGCCTGCATGGCGAACACCTTCTCGACGCCGTCCTGTGCCATCGCGATGGCTTCCAGCCGCTCGAGACGCTTCACGTAAGCCTCCAGCGACTCCCGGCGGGCGCCGGGGCGGCTGCCGCTGATCGCATCGGCTGCCTGGGTGAGCACGGCCTCGACAGTGCGTACCTCGACCTCGTTGTGATGCGCTTCGATCGCGTGCACGACGTCTTCCGGCTCGCCGTACTTGCGGGCGATCTCGGCGCCGATCAGCGCGTGGCTGCCCTGTACCTCGTGGGTCAGCGCCTTGCCGATGTCGTGCAGCAGCGTGCAGCGTTTCATCAGCACCGGGTCCATGCCGAGCTCGCTGCCCATCATGCCGGCGATGTGCGCCGACTCGACCAGGTGCCGGAGCACGTTCTGGCCGTACGACGTGCGGTACCGCAGCCTGCCGAGCAGGTTCGTCAGCTCCGGGTGCATGTCGGTGATCCCGACATCCACCAGCGCGTCCTCACCGGCCCGTACGCACAGCGCCTCGATCTCTGCCTTGCTGCGCTCGTACGCCTCTTCGATCCGCTGCGGATGGATCCGGCCATCGAGCACCAGCCGCTCCAGCGTCAGCCGGCCAACCTCGCGCCGGACCGGGTCAAAACACGACAGCAGCACTGCCTCAGGAGTGTCGTCGATGATGAGGTTCACGCCGGTCACTGATTCGAAGGCGCGGATGTTGCGCCCCTCCCGGCCGATGATCCGCCCTTTCATCTCATCGCCAGGAAGGTGCAGCACTGACACGACCGACTCGCTCGTCTGCTCGCTGGCGATGCGCTGGATGGCCAGCGTCACGATCTTCCGGGCGCGCTTGTTGCCTTCTCGCTGGGCGTCAGCCTCGATGTCCCGGACTATCCGCACGGCGTCGCGCTTGGCCTGGTTCTCCATGGCAGAGACGAGTTCGGACTTGGCTGCCTCGGCAGTCAGGCCGGCAACCCGCTCGAGCTCGGCCCTGCGGTCCGCATCCAGCCGGTCCAGTTCAGCCTTGCGCGCGTCCAGGTCGGTATTGCGCTCCTCGGCTTTCCTGGCAAGCTCGTCGATCCGCTGCTCACGCTGCCCGAGCCGGTCCTCGCGTCGCTCGATGTCCGCGCGCAGCCGCCTGACTTCGTCGATGACGGCCTTGGCTTCAGCTTCGGCGTCCCGCCTCGTCTCCGCAGCCGTCGCCGCTACCTCCGAGGCCTTGCCAATGATCTCCGCGGCCTCCCGCTCGGCCTTGGCCTTCAGCTGAGCTGCGAGGGCGTCCGCTTCCGCCTGCAGGCGTGCGGCCTCGGCCTCGGTCAGGGCGGGAGAGTCGGATCGCGCGGCCGGCACCGACGGCACACCGGCGCTGCGGCGTAGCTGCATGACCACGACGGCCAGAGCGCCGACGGCGACTACGGCCAGGCAGCCGACTATCACCAGTGCAAGCACGGCACCGCTGCTACTCACGACCGCCCCTCTCCGCCGTGGCCCGCGTCTATCCGATCGCGCGCATCTTTGCCCGCAGCGAGGGGTACTGCGCGAGCAACGCTGACCGGCGTCACGCACCGTGCGCTGTCCGCAACACATCCGCGAACCTCGGCACTGCGCAGCAGCATCCTGCGCAAACGCCGATACCGCGAGCTAGCAGGGCGGTCCGGGCGGGCAACCTCGAGGCGACCCGTCAACTCGGCATCGCCACCGCTGACCTCCGGCCGCGCCACCGCCACTTACCGCAAAACCGCACGTGGCGAGCGCTAGCCCCAGTGCCGCACTCTCCTTCCGTCAAGCCGACGGCCTGCCTTGGCCGACGGTCCCGCCGGGTCGAGCTAGTCCCCGGCCGTTCGTCAATCTCACGGCCTTCCGGCAGCCCGGCCGACCCTGGCTGCCGTCACGCCACTCGTATCTTGAACGCGTTCACGTACCGAACTTGGTTGCACGGAGCAGAAAACCTCGCTGCCGTGAGGCTAAGCGCTTATAACGATTTGAGCAAGCACACGCAGATGATCTTCGATGTGGATTGCCTTACGCGCTAGGCTTCGGCGCCCTCTGGATCGACATCCGGCTCCGCCCAAACTTCAAGATCATCGAAGGAAACGCGGTCGTTCTCCCCCTCGCCTTCGAGCGCCTCGCGGACGACTCGGTAGACGAGCCCGGCCGGGTAACCCTTGCGGGCCAGGACGCCGGTGAGCCGGCGCATCCTGGCCGGAACGGCCATGCCCGCGGTGGCCGCCAGCCGGCGCGCGACCAGTTCGCGGGCTGTCGCCAGCTCCTGATCTGGGTCCAGCTCGCTGAGAGCTGCCTGGATGTCCTCTGACGCCACGCCGCGCTGACGTAGCTCCGCGCCGAGCGCACGGCCAGCCAGGCCGCGGCCGTGGTGCCGGGAGTCCACCCATGCCTTCGCGAACGTCGCGTCGTCGATGAGCTTGACCTCAGCGAACCGCGCCAGGACCGCCGCGGCGGCAGCTTCCGGAACGCCGCGGCGCCGCAACGCAGTGGCAAGCTGCGCCTGGGTCCGCGGCGCCGCCGTCAGCAGCCTCAGGCAGATCTGCCGGGCGACCGCCTCAGGATCTGCGTCAGGTGCGCCGCGGTCGCGCGGCACGCCCGCGACGTCTGCTGCATCGCTGACGTCCCGCGTCTTGGACCGGCTGCTCGCGCCCCGGCTAGTCGACCGCCGGGCCGGCCGGCCTGCCATCGGTGCCCTACTCGCCGCGCAAGTTCGTCACTGACGCCAGCCCCGGCGTCGCGGTCGGCCCCGCGCCTCCGGCCGCCGGAGCGTCAGCGTCGAGCCTGGCGCCGACGCCGAGCTTCTCCTTGATCTTCTTCTCGATCTCGTTGCTCAGATCCGGGTTGTCGCGCAGGAAGTTCCGGGCGTTCTCCTTGCCCTGACCAAGCTGGTCGCCGTCGTAGGTGTACCAGGCGCCGGACTTGCGTACGATGCCCTGCTCAACGCCAAGGTCGATGAGGCTGCCTTCGCGACTGATTCCGTGCCCGTACAGGATGTCGAACTCAGCGACCTTGAACGGCGGGCTGACCTTGTTCTTCACAACCTTGACGCGGGTCCTGTTCCCGACGGCGTCCGTCCCGTCCTTCAACGTCTCGATCCGCCGAATGTCCAGTCGAATGGACGCATAGAACTTAAGCGCCTTACCGCCAGACGTGGTTTCTGGGCTGTTGTGAACCATGACACCATCGACGAAGTAGTTGTGGTTGCCTTCGACCTCGATGTCGAACCTGTTCATGGATCGAGTGCGCGGCTTGACGTGGATGTCCAGAATGCGCGCCGACTCCAGTTGCAGTCCGGGCTCCGTGTACTCGGGCTCCACACAGAACCGCTCCCGGAAGCGCGGCAGGAGCTTGTACTCCATCGAGGGATGCACAAACGGAGCGACGAGTTTCTGGAACTTCTCCGTCCCGGCCGTGCTGAAGACTAGGACTGCCTTTTTGAGCGTGCCTGCAGCACGGAGCCTTACATCCAATCCGTGAGTGTCCCGCAGGTACTGCACGAGCCGCTCACGCGAGCCCTCGCTCATCGCCTCGACACAAATCTCGATCCTGCCTGAACCGCCTTGTGTCCGCTCCTGCAGTCCCTTAGAGCGAAGCGTGAACGAACCGTCGTCCATGTACCAGATCGCGAGCGCGAGCGGCGTGAGAGCCTTCAGATAGTCCCAGGTCAGGTGCTTCTTGCCATCACCGAAGTAGACAACATCATGCAGTTCGGCTAGTTCCGCTAGCGGCCTGAAGTCGGCGAAGACAGCGCCCTTGGCACTGACCGTCCTCGTGCATTCGATGTTGCCAAGCAGGGATACCTTCCAGTCCAGGTATGCGGCTTGCTTCGCGCTGTGACCGAGCCGGAACCGGGTTCCGGGCCGGCCGCTACGGTTCGGCGAAAGGTTTCCGTCACCCATCAGCGAGCCGAGAATTACCTGCATCTGCTGACCGCTCAGCCGATGCGGCTCGGTGATCAGAAGGCGATCCCCTGCGATCAGCTCGCCTGCCGGACGCCAGCCGCCCGGAGTCCGGATCAAGTGATTCTCGGTCGCCGCGAACTGAGCCCTGCCGTTACCGCCGGACTTGGCCACGGTGAACTGCAAGAACCGGTCGGCGGGTCCGTTATTGAACCAGTTCACGATCTTGCGCGGGACGACTTGGCAGGTGACCGGGTCGTAAGACAGAACCTCCACGTCCATGCGCTGGTTCACGATCTTCCCGATCTTCTCCTGGGTGCCGTCAGCCAGGGTCACTCGAGTGTTATAGGCCATGCATCCGAACATGACGCCGATCTTTTCCCGTAGCTGATTAATAAATATCGCCGTGGTCTTTGTCTGATTGAGCGCGCCGGCAATCTTGCGGAGCGCCTGAGACATCAGCCGGGCCTGCAGGCCGACGTGGCTGTCGCCCATCTCGCCCTCGATCTCGGCCTTCGGGACGAGCGCCGCGACGGAGTCGATGACGATGATGTCGATGGCGCCGGAGCGAATCAGCATGTCCGCGATCTCCAGCGCCTGCTCACCGGTGTCGGGCTGGGACACCAGCAGCGCGTCGGTGTCGACGCCGAGCTTCTTGGCGTAATCCGGGTCCAGTGCGTGCTCGGCGTCAATAATTGCCGCGATGCCGCCAGCTCGCTGCGCATTAGCAATGGCATGCAGCGCCAGAGACGTCTTCCCGCTGCTTTCCGGCCCATATATTTCCACTATGCGGCCCTTGGGGAATCCGCCGATTCCGAGCGCCACATCCAGTGCGATAGAGCCAGTCGGGATCACCTCGACCGGCGCGCGGGCGTCATCGCCGAGCCGCATGATGGCGCCCCGGCCGAACTGCCGCTCGATCTGCGCGAGCGCGGTCTCCAGGGACTTCTCCCTGTCACCGCCAACGCCCTTGCCGCTACCCGCCTTGTCGTTCGGTGCCATCTGAAGCTCCTGTTGGGGAAGGACCGAGGGCTTAGTGAGCCGCTCGCGTGCGCGTGAGCCTGACCTCGCTGCGTGACCCGGAAGCCGGGCTCGCAGCCTCGTTCACCTGCTGGCGGAGACGTTACGCACCCCCTCTGACAATCACTGCCTGCGTTTGCTATAGCTCGCAGTCACTGCCGCAGAGACCGTCGCCTCGTCACGCTGCCTCGCCCCGCGCCAGGGCGCGGACGAGTGCCAGCGAGTTCACTCTAACGAACAACTGTTCGATCATGAAGGAAACACGCCGGCTAAGCCGAGACGGACTCGCCACCACGGGACGCGAGCGGCTGGCCAACGCGAAGCACACGCCTGACGTCGGCCGCGACAGCCTGAATGTTCACCGGCCGCGTCGTATCAACGGCGATGACCGGGCCCAGTGCCATGGGCCGGGCAGACCTCGCGAACGCCTCCTCCGCCACGGTCCTGACAACATCCGCATGCACCGGATGCCGGGACGGAGCCCGGTCGGCGTACCGGCGCATGCAATCGCTGACCGGGCACTGGCAGTGCACTTCAACAGGCTCGGCGCTGAGCGCACGCAACCGCGCCGGCGGACGGGGGTCATCCGGCCAGAAGTTGGCATCCAGCACGACCGCTGGCGCGTCCGCGGCAAGCGCCCAGAGCAGCTCCATGGCAGCCGCGCCGAGCCGCCCAGACCACTCAATATCGGCCTCGGCCGGGTGCCCGAGGGCATCGTGCAGCGTTTCTTTGATCCGGTCCTTGGCTATCAGCGCGAAGCCGAGTTCGGCGGCGAGGGGACCGGCGATCGCCGATTTCCCGGCCGCCGGCGGCCCGGATACCAGGACAACGTGCCGCCCGGCGGAATCAGCCAGCACCGGTCAGCCTGGGGAGTGCAACGACCGCAGAGCCCGCGACCAGCTGCTCACCGCAACCGCTCCGGCACCTTGAACGCCTCGCAGACAGCCCGCCAGACAGTTTTGGCGTCAGTACCGTCGGCAAGCGCCTGGTTCACGGTCCGGCTGCCCAACGAGGACAAAACGTAATCTTGAGCGACGCTCTCGGCGTAGACGTCCCCGAAGTGCGCCCGCATTCGTGCCCAGAACTCGGTCAGCCGCATCCGCGCTAGGGTAACCACGCGGCCACCGCGACACAACCGCCGACGCTGTCGCGCCGCCGCTGGGGCGGTCAATGCGACAGGTCTAGCAGCTGGGTTGATCGAGCGTGCAGCGCGCCGCTCGCGGGTGAAGCCGGGCTCCGGCGCCCCAGGAACCAGGCGAGGTCGCGGCGCCGGCCTTCTCAGCCGAACAGGGGGGGCGTGCCGAACAGGGGGACGTACCGCCGATTATGGATACACGGGCCTCGCAGAGGTCCCCCGCTCGGGTCACCTCCGCTGCTAAAGGTCGTCAAAATCTCCCTGCCGGACGCCTTCCACGAACGCCGACCATTCGTCGCGTGTATAAGTGATGACCGGTCCGTCGAGATGCTTTGACGAACCAATGACTATCTCGTCGCCGTGAGCGGCCACTCTCACACAAGAGCCGCCATCGCACTTGCGTGCTATACGCCAGGACAGCTCGCCCAGGCTCTGGGGCATGTGCAGCATCTAACCTCCTTTGACCTCTGTGCTGATTGATGGACCAATCCGAACAAAGCTTCGGCTGTTACTCCGTATATTCGTCTCGTATTGCGGCAATGAGAGCAGCGGAGTCAGCCGTATTCAGGGCCGAGTCGCGCAGGTACTCTATCGCTTCCCGGTATCGGGCGATATCGGCTGGCCGCTCGAGAATCTGGTTCGTTACCAGGCCCTCGACGAAGACGACCGGCGCCTGCCTGGTGTTGTCCCCGAATTCCAGTAGCTCAAAATTGCTGTCCGTACTCGCGTGCGCACCCGCGCTGAACGGAATCACCTGAATCGAACCCCTGTCCAGGGTCGTCCACGTCAGGATCTTGCTCAGCTGAGCCCGCATGACCGCGGAGCCACCGACCTGCCGCCGGAGTACCCCCTCGTCCGCAAGCGCACGGTATCGGGGCGGATTCGGAGCATCGAGCCGCCGTTGCCGCAATAGCCGGGCTTCGACGCGGTCATTCAGGACACGGGGGTCAATTTTCCGCTCAATACCTCGGATAAGAGCGCGGGCGTAGTCGCCTGTCTGCAGCAGTGCCGGAACGTAGTACATGCCGTAGCAGGTGACGGCAACGGCTTCCTGCTCCAGGCCAATGTACGGATTGGCATGGGGGCCGAGGTCGTCGTAGTGCGACCACCAGCCTGGCTCTCGAGCCTGGCGGGCTAGCTCCATGAGCGGCGCCGGATCATCAACGCCGTAGACGCGGCACAGATCCCTGACGTCGCGCAAGCTCGCCCGCCGCGCCGCAGTCTCGATGCGGCTGATCTTCGTGGCCGAGCACAACAGCTCCGCACCGACCTGTTCGACGGTAAGCCCGAGACCAGTGCGCAGCTCACGCAGACGTATTCCGAGTTCTCGCTGACGCACGGTCGGGTTGGCATCATCGCCGGGCCTAGCCCGCTGACCCGGCCGCTGACCAGAGGGCCGCAGCGCCGGAAATGGCCGCTCACCATCGCCATTGGCAATTGCCACGGAAAGAAGATACACCGAGGAAGCCCGTCCGCATAACGAACACTCGGTTTGCCGGCTGTCGTTGCCAAACCTTGCCCACCGCTGACCTGGTCAATCGCGGATGACCCGCGCAGCGACCCGAAACCGCGGGACGTCACTCCGAGATTGGCTCGCTGGTCCCGGCCGGATCGGCATCGTCCGAGGGCCAGTTCCGATGGCGAACGCCGTTGGCAAATGCCATTTGCTGTGAGACCGTGGTGGAAGGGCCGAATCAGGTTCGGACCTGAGAGGCAAATGGCGGCAGAAAGGAGGCGATTGGCCGGCGCCTCGCCCTGGTGACGTGAGGAGACCGCCGGCCTGAAGCCATAACAAAAGCACGGCCGATGTTGACGGCATCGACCGTGCCAGAGTCACCGGACCGAGCCCACGCACGGACGGGCCTAGTGATGGGGATCATGCTACCCGGCCCATGACCAAACGCAAGATGCCTATCTGACCAGGCGTTTCGCCTGTGAAGGCCCTTCCGCCAGCAAGCAGCAGGAGGGAGGTGTGAGCATGCAGGCTGCGGCTTCGAATGCGGAAGGCATCCGGGTCCTGGTGCTGCTAGGCGCGGTGGCAATCGTCGCGTTCTGGCGAACCGCGATCCGGCTGGTACTGATCCTGGTCGTCACCGCGATCATCGTGGCGATCGGCTACGGGGCGATCGCGCTCTACCAGTCCATGCACCCCGTGAGCGGATAGCTGCTTAACCGGGGGAAAAAGGCAGCCTGCCGGTCGGGTCCGGCACGGGGAGGTGACACAGCCGATCGGCAGGCCAGCCACAACTCATCGGGTTTAGCGCCGGAGCCCGGTCGCGATCAGATGAGAGCCGATGCCGAGCAGTTCCGGAACCCGCTCGTGCGCCCTGGCCGAGTCCAGCACAACCTGCCAGTCACGCTCATCAGCGATCCGCGCATCGAGATCATCGAGCAGATAGCCAGCACCCTCGACGCATACTAGATCCGCGACGGCAAGGCCGGCGGCGGCGAACTCGCCGCGCAGCTGACCAGGCCGGTGCGTGACGGCGGAGAATCCGCCCGGTACCAGCGGCGGCAGCAGCCCGCCGCGCTCGACGGTGTCGACCACCTGCTCGGCCGCCGGGTACTTCGTGTAGATCCGCTGCCGCAGCATGCCATCCAGCCGTGCCGCCCAGCGCGAGATCACGGCACCGAAAACCGGCCCGCCCGGCCGCACTATCCGGCCCGCCTCGCGCAATGCCCGCACCCGGTCGGCCCGTCGCGGCAGGTGGTAGAGCGGTCCGAGCAGCAGCACCGCGTGCACCGCTTCGTCGCCAAGGTCGAGATCGCGCGCGTCGCCAACCGCCGCGTCAACCGCGACACCCGCTGCTACGGCAGCCGCCTGCACCTGGTCGACGTGAGTCGGCACGATGTCCCGGTGCACGACTCGGTAGCCCAGTCCAGCCAGCCAGACCGCGTAACGTCCCGGCCCGCCGCCGATGTCGGCGACAGTCGCGGGCGGCGGCGGCAAGTGACGCAGCACGATCTCCTGAGTCCGCTCGAACTCCAGGCGGCCGGCGCCACTGCGCTCCAGCCGGTCGGCTTCCTCGCCGCGCTCGTAGTGCTCATGCAGGGCGGCGTGCTGCAGGTCCGGAGCCATACTGCATCTTGCCGGCCAGCCCGGCCGCCCCGCAGCCCAATTTAAGCCGCCCAGGTGACGTGCCGCGGATGCCAGTCGTCATGACCTGTAGTCGTCGTCAGCAAGCACCGGCCGAGCAAGAACTCGAAGAAGTGCCCATCGGCGAAGCCTTCCGGCTCGCTCTGGACGCCACGCTCGGCCAGGAACTGCGCCGCCGCCTCGGCCGCCAGCCCAGGATCGCCGACCGGCTGGGCATGCCCGGTGAGGTAGAACGCGTCTTCGTTGTCCGGGCCCGGGAATGAGTGCAGCGCGTACCGCGGGTCCCGGTACAGGTCGTCTCGTTTCGGCGACGGGATGATGTGCGCGAGCAGCCGGCCTGACATCAGCACTGGGCAGACCGGATGCAGCCGTGGCCCGCCATCGGGCCGGACCGTCGACAAGAACGCGAGCCCGACGCCGAATTGATACAGCAGTTCGCGTCCGGCGTTAGCCATGTCCGGCCGCATCGCCGCGAACTTCTCCCACTTCACGAATGGCTCCACGGCCCGATCCTGCCAGCAGCCACCGACAATCCGCCGCGTCGTCGCCGCGCGAGCTGCTGGCATGATGACTGGATGATCGTGTCGGTGGACTTCGCCGTCGTGCCGCCGCAGCAGCGCGCCGCGGACGTAGCGAGGCTCTGCGACGCCATGCAGCACGCCGACTCTGACGGCCGGTACGCGCGACTGACAGTGGAACGGCCCTGGTCGAGGCACAACCCGGTGCTAGAGGGAGAGTTCGCCGCACCCGCCGCGATCCGCTGGTACCTGGAGCGAGAGCTTGGCCGGCTCGCGTTGGCGGGTGCCCGTATCTCGGTCAGTCCAGGCAGCGAAGCACTGGACCTGCGCGATCCGGCGCTAGCTGAGGCTGTCGACGAGACGCGGTCAGACCTGCGGCGCAAGAAGCTCTTCCTGTTCGGCCCCGAGCGCATGGCACTGTCCATCGACCGCTTGCAGCATTACACCGGGACTCCGGCCGACCTGTTCCAGCGATACGTGCTGCTGACGAACTACTCCTGGCACGTCGATGAGTTCCGGGCCGCGCTGCCGGACTGCACCGGGCCCGACGCCGACGGGCGGCAAATGCCAGCATGGCACCACCAGCTCCCAGACCGGGCTGGCCTGACCATGATCAACATCGGTGTCGGGCCGTCCAATGCCAAGACGATCACCGATCACCTCGCCGTGCTCCGCCCGGACCTGGTCCTGATGATCGGGCACTGCGGCGGGCTGCGTAATCATCAGGACATCGGCGACCTGGTTCTGGCCACTGCCTACATGCGGGACGACCGCGTGCTCGATGACGTGCTCCCGCTGAGCGTGCCGATCGTCTCGAACTACACGCTGAACAGGCTCTTGCTCGACGAGGTGGCCGCCCGCGACCTGCGCAGCCGGATGGGAATCGTGTTCACGACCGCGAACCGGAACTGGGAGCTGCAGCTATCCGCTGTAGCCGAGCGGCTAAGGCTGTCCCGCGCCCTCGCCGTCGACATGGAGTCGGCGACAGTCGCGACGAACGGATTCCGCTACCGGGTGCCGACGGCCACGCTGCTCGCCGTCAGCGACAAGCCGCTTCACGCCAGCCCGAAGCTAAGCGCCGACGCCCAGGCCTTCTACCAAGCCACCCGCCGCCAGCACGTCGAGATCGCCATCTCGGTCGTGGCTAAGGTCAGGCAGTTGTATCCGGGCGGCCTGCCGACCGGCGATATCCGCTCGGCAGACGAGCCGCTGCTGGGCCAGACGCAGCCTGACCCGCATCCGGCGGTCCTGCCGTCCGCTGGCCCGCCCTCGGCTGGCCGGCCAGATATTTGCTAGCAGAAATATTTCCTATTGCGCGATTGCTGGTAGCGGATGTTACGGTCAAGTTCAGTCCAGGCCTAGCCTCCGGGAGGCAGCAGTGACCCGCCCGACCGCCAGCCGCGGCCCGTGGCTTGTCTGCCGCCGTCACATCGACCTCCTGCGCGTTTCCAGCGCGATCTGTCGCACCTTCTGCTGAATCGGGTTCCCCCGCACCTTCGCAGCGCCCCCGGGCATTCTGCCGCGGCGGCATCTGTCAGTGCCCGCCTCACGCCAGCAGAAGGATCAGCAATGCCATCCCAGCAGCTTCGCGGCCAGGGTCAGTGGGCCCTCGGCCACCTCGAGCCGCTCAACCCCGCCGAACGATTCAAGAAGGACGACGACGGGCTGCACGTCCGCGACCGGATCCTGAACCGCTACGCCCACCTAGGCTTCGACTCGATCGACCCGGCTGACCTCCGCGGACGTTTCCGCTGGTGGGGCCTCTACACCCAGCGCAAGCCCGGCATCGGCGGCGGCAAGACCGGGGCGCTTGACGACGCCGAGATCGAGGATCCGTACTTCATGATGCGCGTCCGGATTCCCGGCGGACAGCTTGACGCCGACCAGCTGCGCGCGATCGCCGGCGTAGCCAAGGAGTACGGCCGCGACCTGGCCGACGTCACAGACCGGCAGAACGTGCAGTTCCACTGGATCTCAATCGAAGACATCCCGGCGATCTGGGCCCGTCTCGAGGAAGTCGGCCTGTCCAGCCAGCAGGCCTGCGGCGACGTGCCGCGCAACATCCTCGGCTGCCCGGTGGCCGGGATCGACGCAGCCGAGGTGCTGGACGCCAGCGCAGTGCTGCGCGCGACCGAGGATGTCGCGACCAGCAGCCCTGACCTCACCAACCTGCCGCGCAAATTCAAGACGGCGATCTCCGGCTGCGCGAATCAGTGCACCGCGCACGAGGTCAACGACATCTCGTTCGTGGGCGTCATAACCCCCGAAGGCAGGAGAGGCTACGACCTGTGGGTGGGCGGCGGCCTGTCCACGAACCCGATGCTGGCCCAGCGCCTCGGCACATTCGTCCCGCCAGAGCGCGTCGCCGAAGTCTGGACAGGTGTGGCCCGGCTGTTCCGCGACTACGGCTACCGCAGGCTGCGCAGCCGAGCCCGGCTGAAGTTCCTGGTCGCCGACTGGGGCCCGGAGAGATTCCGCGAGGTCCTGGAACGCGAATATCTGGATGGAAACGGGCTTTCGGACGGGCCGGCGCCGCCTGCAGCCGCGCCGGGTTCGCGCGACCACATCGGGGTGCACCGCCAGCGCGACGGGCTGCACTACGTGGGCGTGGCCCCGCACACCGGCCGCTCTTCCGGCTCGCAGCTCTGGCAGGTGGCCGATCTGGCGGAGGCCTACGGATCCGGCCGCGTCCGCACCACGATCGAGCAGAAGCTGCTGATCCTTGACGTACCTGAGCGAGCAGTTGCGGAGCTGGTCTCCGAACTCGAGTCGGTCGACCTGCAGGCCAATCCGAACGTCTTCCGGCGCGGCACGATGGCGTGCACCGGCATCGAGTTCTGCAAGCTGGCCATCGTCGAGACCAAGGGCCGGGCTCGTGACCTGTACACCGAGCTAGGCCGGCGGATGCCAGACTTCGACAGCCCCATCACGATCAACGTGAACGGCTGCCCCAACTCCTGCGCCCGCTTCCAGCTCGCCGACATCGGGCTGAAGGGCTCGATCGTCGACGGCGTCGAAGGCTTCCAGGTGCACCTGGGCGGGTCACTGGGCACCGAGCCGGGATTCGGCCGGAAGCTACGCGGCCTCAAGGTCACCGCTGACGGACTGCCCGACTTCGTGGAGGGGTTGCTGCGTAACTATCAGGCCGACCGGGGCGACGGCGAGGAGTTCGCCGCCTGGGTCCGGCGAGCAGACGCGGACCTGCTGACTCGTCCGGCCGAGCTAGCGCACGCGGCCCAGCTAGCGCATGCAGGGATGCGGGCATGAGCGGCGAGCGGCAGGTGCCGTTCTTCTGCCCGTACTGCGGCGAGGAGAACCTGCGCCCGGCAAGCGCGGATGCCGGGGACTGGGAGTGCCGCGTTTGCGCCCGCGGGTTCAGCCTGAAATTCGTCGGCGTGGTGCACCCCCGGCCATTCGACCCGGCCGCGTCGAGCGTCCGATGACCAGCCGCGGCGAGCGGTATCCGCTGATGCTGTCAATGGCTGGCCGGCGCGCGGTCGTTGTCGGCGGCGGCCACGTCGCGCTCCGCCGTGCCCGCGGCCTGCTCGAGGCAGGGGCGAACGTGATCGTCGTCGCCCCGTCCGTCCTTCGCGACCTTGCCCGGCTGCCAGTCACAGTGCTAGCCCGCGAGTACCGCGATGGCGACCTCGCGGCAGCCTGGCTCGCGCACGCCGCTACCAACGATCCGGCCGTCAACGCGCAAGTGGCGGCAGAGGCAGAGCGTAACCGGATCTGGTGCGTGCGGGCAGATGACGCGATCGCTGCAGCGGCCTGGACGCCTGCCGTCACCCGGCATGGCGAGGTCACGGTCGCTGTCGCAGCGGGCGGTGATCCTGGTCGTTCGCAACGGCTGCGCGCGGCGATTGCCCTGGCACTAGCCGACGGCACGCTGCCTACCCGGCCGCGCCGGGCAGGATCGGGCGCTAGCCGGCGCGGCGAGGTGGCCGTCGGAAGCGTGGCCCTTGTCGGCGGTGGCCCGGGCGATGCCGGGCTGATCACGGTACGCGGCCGCCAGCTGCTGGCCGAGGCCGACGTCGTCGTGACCGACAAGCTCGCGCCGAGATCACTCCTGGCCGAACTCGATCCAGACGTCGAGATCATCGACGCGGGCAAGCGGCCGCACGCCCACAACCTGACGCAAGCGCAGATCAACGACCTCATCGTGGCAAGGGCACTGGCCGGACAGCGAGTCGTCAGGCTGAAGGGCGGTGACCCGTTCGTGTTCGGCCGCGGCGGCGAAGAGGCGCTCGCATGCGTCCGGGCCGGGGTGCCGTTCACCGTCGTTCCCGGTATAACCAGTGCCATCGCTGTGCCCGCCTGTGCCGGGATCCCGGTCACCCATCGCGGCGTTACTCAGGACTTCGCCGTGGTATCGGCACACCTCGATCCCTCGCAGCCCGGAGCGACCGTCGACTGGGAGGGGCTGGCTCACGGTACCGGCACGCTGGTGCTGCTGATGGCGGTCGCGCACCTCGACGGCGTCACAGCTGAGCTGATCAAGCGCGGACGGGACGCGGCCACGCCGGTGGCAGTGATCAGCGACGGCACCACACCGGACCAGCAAGTGCTGATCTCGACGCTGGAGAGCGTGGCGGCAGAGGCACAGTCCGCCGGAGTGCACCCGCCCGCGGTCGTCGTCATCGGAGAAGTCGTCCGGTTGCGCGACCTCCTCCTGCAAGGGGCGGCGGCGTGAGCCGGCCAGCCCTGCTCGCGGTCGCGCATGGCAGCCGTAACCCCGCCGCGACAGATGTCGTCAGCGCGCTCGCGCGGCAGGTCCGGCGGCTGGCGCCGATGCTGGATGTCCGCGTCGCGTTCATCGGCCACGCCGAGCCGTCACTGCCCGACGAACTCGGCGCGGCTGGCTCGGACGCTGTGATCGTGCCGCTGCTGCTGTCGTCCGGTTATCACCTCACGGCTGATATCGCCGATGCGGCCAGCTCGGCCGGTGCCCGGGTAGCCGGCCCGCTGGGGCCTGACGACCTGCTGC
The DNA here is from genome assembly GCA_035507615.1 of Streptosporangiaceae bacterium. Lineage (GTDB taxonomy): Bacteria > Actinomycetota > Actinomycetes > Streptosporangiales > Streptosporangiaceae > JAJYUU01. The sequence goes on along the minus strand of DATJNX010000050.1, from coordinate 38,793 downwards.
TGACTGTGCTCACGGCGCGGCTGGCCGAAGCGGGCGTTCCGGCCGGGACGCCGGTGGTGCTGGCGGCGGCTGGCTCGTCCGACCCTGCTGGCACCGACGACGTCCGCCGTCAGGCCGATCTCCTGGCAGCCGAACTCGGCGTGGAGGTGCTCAGCGCTTATGCGACCGCCGCTGAGCCGACAGTGCCGGCGGCCGTTGCCGAACTTCGGAAGCGGTCAGGCGGGCCCGTCGCGGTGGCGAGTTACCTGCTCGCACCCGGTTACTTCCAGGATCAACTGCTCGACAGCGGGGCCGACTGGGTCACCGAACCGCTCGGCAGCCATCCAGCGCTGGCCGGACTGGTCATCGACAGGTACCGGACGACAGCCAAAGCCCGGTAACCGTCTGCTGCGGCAGCAAGCGCTCAGGTGCATCCCGGCTGACGCGCTCCCGGCCGCATCTGCCAGGCCTGAAGCCCTGTCGACGGCCAGATTGTCGGCGGGACCAGGCAGTATTGAGGCATGGCCGCTGGCGCGGGCCCTGGGCTGGCTGACTTCAGTGAGGCGACGAGGTCGTGGTTCACCTCGGCGTTCGCTGAGCCGACGCCTGCCCAGGCGCAGGCCTGGAGCGCGATCGGCGCCGGCGATCACACGCTGGTCATCGCGCCGACCGGCTCAGGCAAGACGCTCGCCGCGTTCCTGTGGGCCATCGACAAGCTGGCGAGCGAGCCGGTTCCGGCAGACCCCAAGCGGCGCTGCCGGGTGCTGTACATCTCGCCGCTCAAGGCGCTAGCCACTGACGTTCAGCGGAACCTTCGCTCACCGCTGACCGGCGTCACGCACGCTGCCCGCCGGCTGGGTCGACCCGAGCCGGACATAACGGTCGCGGTCCGGACCGGCGACACCGCGGCTGACGAGCGCCGGAAGCTGGCGAGCAAGCCGCCCGACATCCTGATCACCACGCCAGAGTCACTGTTCCTGATGCTGACGTCACAGGCGCGGGATGGCCTGCGCGGCGTCGAAACGGTCATCATCGACGAAGTGCATGCGCTGGCCGGCGGCAAACGCGGCGCGCACCTCGCGCTGTCGCTGGAGCGGCTCGACGCGCTGCGAACCGCCGACGGGGCAGCCACGGGTGCGGCAAGGCCCGCCCAGCGCATCGGGTTGTCGGCCACGGTCCGGCCGCCGGAGGAGGTTGCCGCGTTCCTCGGGGGCGCGCTGCCGGTGACCATCGTCGCGCCGCCCAGCCAGAAGCGCCTCGATCTGCAGATTGTCGTGCCGGTCGAAGACATGGCCGACTTGCAGGGCGCGGACGAGGTCTTCGCTGCCGCTGTGCCGATGGCTGACGGACGGGTCGTGCGCCCGGCCGGGCCTGGTGGCAAGCCGCGGCCGGGCGGTGAACTGCTGCCAGGTGACGGCGATCCGGTCCGGAAGCATTCGATCTGGCCGCACGTCGAGGAGCGGGTGCTCGACCTGATCCAGAGCCACCGGTCGACGATTGTCTTCGCCAACTCCCGGAGGCTGGCCGAACGGCTCTGCGCTCGGCTGAACGACCTGGCGGCCGAGCGGGCAGCGGAGAGCGCAGATCAACTGTCCGCTCACGTCGACGACGCCTACACCCATCCGCCGGCCCAGCTCATGGGTCAGGCGGGTGGAACTGCCGGAGCGGCCGGCATCGTCGCGCGCGCACACCACGGCTCGGTTTCCCGCCGGGAGCGGAGCCAGATCGAGGAAGCGCTCAAGGCCGGAACGCTCCCGGCCGTCGTCGCGACTTCGAGCCTGGAACTCGGCATCGACATGGGCGAGGTCGACCTGGTGATCCAGGTCGAGTCGCCACCGTCGGTTGCCAGCGGCCTGCAGCGGACCGGGCGGGCCGGACACCACGTCGGCGATGAGTCCCGCGGCATCTTCTTCCCGAAGTACCAGGGCGACCTTGTCCAGACCGCAGTTGTCACCCAGCGGATGCACGCCGGGCAGATCGAGGAAGTGCAGATGCCCCGCAACCCCCTCGACGTGCTGGCCCAGCAGATCGTCGCGATGACTGCGATGGACGACTGGGAGGTCGGCGAGCTGGAGCAGGTGGTCCGCCGGGCGGCTCCGTTCAGCGGGCTGACCCGGCCGGTGCTCTCCGCCGTGCTGGACATGCTGTCCGGCCGGTATCCGAGCGAAGACTTCGCCGGGCTACGGCCACGGCTGATCTGGGATCGCACCACCGGAACGCTGACGGGCCGGCCCGGCAGCCAGCGACTCGCTGTCAGCAACGCCGGCACGATCCCGGACCGCGGGCTGTTCGGCGTGTTCCTGGCCGACGGGCAGACTGACCGGTCCGGCCGCCACTCCCGCCGGGTTGGCGAGCTTGACGAGGAGATGGTCTACGAGTCCAGAGTTGGCGACGTCTTCGTGCTCGGCGCCACGTCCTGGCGGATCGAGGACATCACGGCCGACCAGGTGCTCGTCTCGCCTGCGCCGGGCCAGCCTGGCAGGCTGCCGTTCTGGAAAGGCGATGCGCCTGGTCGTCCGGCCGAGCTGGGTGCGGCAATCGGCGCCTTCACGCGCGAGCTCGGCTCGGTCTCCAGGGCCGAGGCGATCGCCCGGCTCCGCACCGGCGGCTTGGACGAGCTCGCGGCCGCGAACCTGGTTTCTTATCTCCATCAGCAGCGCGAGGCTACCGGTTACCTGCCGGACGACCGAACGCTGGTGCTTGAGCGGTTCAGGGATGAGCTCGGCGACTGGCGGCTAGTGCTGCACAGCCCGTACGGCGCCCAGCTGCACGCGCCGTGGGCACTGGCCATCGCGGCGCGGCTCCGCGACCGCTACGGCGGCATGGACGTGCAAGCCCAGCACACCGACGACGGCATCGTGATCAGGGTGCCAGACGCCGACGACCCGCCACCTGCTGGCATCGCCATGCTCGACCCGGACGAGGTCGCGCAGGTCGTGACCGCGGAGGTCGGCACGTCCGCGCTGTTCGCGTCTAGATTCCGGGAGTGCGCGGCACGCGCGCTGCTGCTGCCGCGCAGGCAGCCCGGCAGGCGCACGCCGCTCTGGCAGCAGCGCCAGCGATCCGCGCAGCTCCTTGCGGTGGCCAGCCAGTACAGCACGTTCCCGATCTCATTGGAAACGATGCGCGAATGCCTGCAGGACGTGTTCGACGTGCCGGGCCTGACGGCGCTGATGCGCGATGTCGCCGCACGGCGTATCCGGCTGGTCGAGGTCGAGACGCCGACCGCGTCGCCGTTCAGCAAGTCGCTGCTGTTCCGCTATGTGGGCGCGTTCATGTACGAAGGCGACGCGCCCCTGGCCGAGCGCCGCGCTCAGGCTCTCGCGCTCGACTCGGCTCTGCTGGCTGAGCTGCTCGGCCAGGCGGAGCTGCGCGAACTGCTCGACCCGCTCGTCGTCGACGAGACCGAGCGTGAGCTGCAGCGGCTTGCGCCGGGCCGGGTCTGCCGGGATGCTGAGGCCGTCGCCGACATGTTGCGCGCGCTTGGCCCGCTGACCACAGCTGAAGTGGCGGAACGGTCGGCCGACCCCGTGCAAGCGCCGTCCTGGCTGGCCAGCCTCGCCGCGCAACGCCGCGTACTTGAGTTGCGTATCGCCGGGCAGGAGCGCTGGAGCGCCATCGAGGACGCCGGCCGCCTGCGCGATGCGCTCGGCGTGGCACTGCCAGTAGGAGTGCCGGATGCCTTTACCGAGCCAGTTCCCGATCCGCTGCGGGACCTGGTGCTGCGGTATGCGCGGACGCGCGGGCCGTTTGGCGCTGCTGTCGTCGCGGAACGGTACGGGCTCGGGGTGGCGATCGTGGCCGGAGCCCTGCACCGGCTCACCGCGGAAGGCGTGCTGTCCGAAGGCGACTTCCAGCCGTCGGCGGGCATCCAGTGGTGCGAAGTCGGGGTACTGCGGCTGCTGCGCCGCCGCTGCCTGGCCAAGCTGCGTAAGGAAGTCGAGCCGGCGCCGCCATCGGCCTACGCGGCATTCCTGCCTGCCTGGCAGCACGCTGACAGAGCTGGAGCGAGGAGCGCCAGCAGCAGCCAGCCAGCGCGTGACGCCCGGTCCCGCCCGGCCAGGGCCGACGCCGTCTACGAGGTGATCGACCAGCTAGCCGGGGCAGCCATCCCGGCATCTGCCCTCGAGACGCTCGTCCTCCCGGGGCGGGTGCCCGGCTACTCCCCGGCGCTGCTGGACGAGCTAACTGCGGCAGGCGAGATTGTCTGGTCCGGCGCGGGCGCGCTTCCGGGCAGCGACGGCTGGATCATCCTGGCGCCGGCGGCCGCCGCCCCGCTGCTGCTGCCGGAGCCTGCCGACATTACGACCACCCCGGTGCACGAAGCCGTTCTTGGCGCGCTCGAAGGCGGCGGTGCGTTGTTCTTCCGCAGCATCGCGGAGCGAGCCCAGGCCGCCCTCGCAGTGCAGGAGGGCAAGCCGGTCGCGCTCGGCGACCGCGATGTCGCAAGCGCGATCTGGGATCTGGTCTGGGCCGGCCGGCTGACTAACGACACTCTGGCGCCGCTGCGCACGGTGCTCGGCTCCGGGCGCCCGGTTGCGGCCACCGGCGACACTGGCCAGCCGCAAGTGCCTGCCCGGCCTGGTGCCGCTATCTCCAGGCGGCCGCATTTCGGCCGGGGCGCGATGCCTTCGCATACCGGACCGCCTACGGTCACCGGGCGATGGTCGGCCCTGCCGGCGCCAGCGAATGACCCCACCCGCCGCCTGCACGCCCAGGCGCTCGTCCTGCTGGACCGGTACGGCATCCTGATCCGCGGTGCGGTAGCGGCCGAGCGCATCCCCGGTGGATTCGGCGCGCTATACCCGGTGCTGCGCGCGATGGAAGATGGCGGGCAATGCCGGCGCGGATATTTTGTGGAAGGTCTCGGCGCCGCCCAGTTCGCACTGCCGGGCGCAGTGGACCGGATGCGCGCGATGGCCGACGCCGCACGCGCGCCGGACCAGACCGCCGACCCGTGGGATACGCAGGCGAGCGCGAGCAGCAAGACCGAACCACGGATCACGGTTCTCGCGGCCACCGATCCGGCGAACGCCTACGGCGCCGCGCTGCCGTGGCCGGACCGGCCAGGCGACGGCTCGGCGGCAGGCCACCGGCCCGGCCGCAAAGCTGGCGCGCTGGTCGTGCTGGCTGACGGTGAGCTAATCCTCTACATCGAGCGCGGTGGCAAGACGCTGCTGTCCTGGACCAGCGAGCCGGCCCTGCTGGAACCGGCCTCTGCCGCGCTGGCGGCGTCGGTGCGGGCTGGCGCGCTCGGCCGGCTTACCGTGGAGCGAGCCGACGGCGCCGACGTCTACGATTCACCGCTCGCTGTTGCGCTAGCGGCAGCGGGCTTCCGGCCGACTCCGCGCGGCCTCCGGCTTCGCGGTTAGCAAGCTCGCCCGATTCGGGATTAGCGAACGACCTCCATCAGCTGGAAACCATAAGCAGCGGCGCCTTCAAGGTCCGGCCCGGCCGGTGTTCACCTGGCTACCGCCGCCATACAATGGCCTTATGCTTCGAGTCATTTTGCTGGTCATCGGCGCAATCATCGTGGTCTCGCTGATCATGGCAGTGATCGGGACCATCGTCGGGATACTGATCAAGTTCGCCTTGATTGCTGCCGTGGTCGTCGCAGGATTCGTGGCGCTCGGGACCGTCCGGCGCCGTCGTGGCAGGTCGGTCAGCAGGCGTTAGCTAGGGCAATCCCGGCCGCGAGCGATTAGCGACCAGTCAGGAAGCCGACGATCGCCGCGGCGAGCGCCCGCGCGATGCTCCGCTGCACGCTCGGACGCACCAACAGCGCGGCATCCTGGGCGTTGTTCATGTTGCCGCATTCGATCAGTACCTTCGGCATGGTCGTGAGATTCAGGCCGGCCAGGTCGTCGCGCCGGATGTAACCGTTGTGCCCGTAGTAGTCGCTGACCGGCATCTTGGTACGGTTCTTCATCGCGGCGTGCACGTAGCGGCCGAACCTCAGCGACGACTTGATGACCTTGTCGTTCGGGCCGTCGGCAACGGGCTCCAGGACAGTGAAACCACGGCCCGAGGAAGCGGCCCAGTCTGCGTGAATGTCAATAGACACGTTCGCGTGCGCCCGGTCCAGGATGCGCGCGCGCCGGGTGACGCACGGACCGATGCCGTGATTGTTGTGCCGGGTGAGCACTACCTTCGCGCCGTCCTTGATCAGGATCGCGCGCAGGTACCTGGCAACGTTCCAGTTGAACCTCGCCTCGGTGTAGCCGCTCGCCGTCTCAGTACCGGTGGTGTCGCAGTCTTCCCACTCCCGGCCGTTCCAGACCTTGTGGTTGAGGTAGGCGGGGTCGGTGTAGTTGAGGCCGTTGTGCCCGGGGTCGATGCCGATGATCTTGCCGGCCAATGGCTTCGCGCTGGTCCCGCTGGCCCCGGCCGCGAGGCCGTGACTTGACCTAGCCGCGATAGTCGAGCTGGCCGGGCTTGCCGCGCCGGCATCAGCAAGTCCGCCGCCGGTGACGGTCACCAGGCCGAGTGCCAGGCCGGCCGAAGCGACCAGCGCGCCAGCACGACGCACCGCAGCACGACGTACCAATGCACGATGCACCGCAATGCGACCGCTCCCCCGCCGGATCGCGCCGTCATTCAGTCTCATCAGCCCACCGCTCCTTACCATCCGCGCAGGTCAATTGGCCAGACATCAACAACAGAGTCACCGGAGAACAGGTAGGCGCGTTCGTGCAAGGCCATCGTCGGGTCGATGTGCGCAGGGGCTAGCCAAGCCTGCTCACCGACTGGCCGCGGCGGCGTGAACGTCACGTGCTCGTCAGAGCAGAACATGACGTTCCCGCCGACGAGTTCCGGGTTCCCGTGATCCATCCCGAACGCTTTCAGGCCGGCGTTGCCGACCCCCCAGCCGTCGCGGGCTTGCGATTCGTCCCGCCCGCGCCAGGCGATGCCGGCCGCGTCCCGGCCGCCCGAGGCAGAGACAACCGTCGCCAGCACGAAGGCCGCCTGCTTGAACGGCAGGCCCAGGCGGCCGTACGCGGTGTCCATCAGCGCGTAGGACCCGGCCTGGATCTCGTTCGCCCAGGTGTTGATCGCATACGTGCCGGTTCCCCCAGCCGAGACAAGGTCACCGCCGACATCGGCGTGCGCCGCGACGAGCATCTCCATCGCGATCTTGCACCGCTCGGCCCGTTCGGCCGCATCAGGCAGGCCGACAACATGACCCTCGTATCCCATGACACCGCGGACCCCCAGCCCGCGCCTCCGGGCAAGCTCGGCAAGCCGACCGGCATCCTGGACCGCACAACCACACCGCGGCAGCCCCACGTTGACGTCGATCACGACCTCGCGAACTCCGCCCGCGACAGCCGCCTCGATGGTCTCGGCGGAGTCGACGGCGACAGTCACCCGTGCGCCCGCCGCCACCAGGTTGCCCAGCCGCCGGGTGTCCAGCACCTCGTTCGCCAGCAGCAGGTCCTCGCCAAGGCCCGCCGCGGCCATCCCCTCGCACTCCCGGATCGTCGCGCAGGTAAAGCTCCGGTGGCCGGCGGCGGCCTGCCGCCGCGCGAGGCCCGTGCACTTGTGCGCTTTCACGTGCGGCCGCAGCCGGCCGCCCGGCAGAGCCGTAGCCATCGTGGCGAGGTTCTCGTCCAGCGCCTCAGCGTCGACCAGCAGCGCCGGCGTGTCGATGTCCGCGACGAGCATCAGTAACCCGCCCCGTCAGACTCCCCCGGTTCGTCCTCCGTGGTCCGGGTCATAGGATGTCGCGCTCGATCATCCCGGCGATGCCGCCGCCGAAGCCGCCGCCACCTCCCATGCCCATGCCCATACCCAGGCCCGCGCCGCGGTCCTGTTGCCGGCGCTCGTCATGGATCGCTTCGATAGCGAGGACGATAGCGAGCAGGAACGCCTGGTTCTCCTCGTCGGCGACGTCGACCGCGAACTTCTCCCGCAGCGAGAACTTGCGCACCATCCTGGCCACCGGCGCGCCACCGCGGCTGACGGTGTAGTCGCCGCCGTCGAAGTGGCCTCGCGCTTCCAGCCTGCCGAAGCCTGACTCGATGTCGTACTTGTCGCCGAAGATGCCCGCATGCCGCACCTGGGCGACGCGCTGTCCGCCCAGGTAAACCTCATGGGTGTCGGTCATCACGTGCTTGCGGATGTCGGCGACCTCCTGGCCGCGGGGATCGAGCAGCGAGATCCGCGCCCCGAGATGACCCCGCGCCTCGAACAGCGGCGTGCCCGATGCGTCGGTGATGTCAAATCGCTCCATCAGCGACCAGTGGCTGGACATGACGTATTCCATGCCTGGACTCTTGCCTAGCCGGCTCGTCGGCGCAACGGTGATGACCAAACCGATATCGTCGCAGACTTGGGCACCACCTCCGGCGTGGCTAACACTCGGCCGCGGAAGCCGCCGGATCCGCGAGCCCGGCGAGCAACTGGCTGGCGGCAATCAGGTCCTCGTCGGGCGGCCGGTCCGCCATCGAGACCGGCAGCACTGCGTGCGCGACATCGAACGCCTGCGCCAGCACTGCACTGCGGGGGCGCACGTCGCGCAGCCGCAGCGCACGCACCGCGGCGACGAGTTCGCACGCCAGCACCACCCGGAAGGCCCGGACCGTCTCGGTCGCCGACCATGCCGCCTGCGTTCCGAACCCGGCGTGCTCCTCAGCACCGACCGACAGCACTGCGCCGCCCAGCACCGCCGGGGCAGCGAGGCGGCTGATGTCAGCGAGCGCCGAGTGCGCCGCGTACTCCACCATCATCAGGCCTGAGCTAGGCGCAACATCCATGGCAAGAAACGTGGCCAGGCCGGTAACTCGGTCATCAAGCAGCGCGCCGATCCGGGCTGCTGACAGACCGGCGGTCTGGAACACGGCAGCGCGGGCAGAGTCCAGCGCCAGCGCCAGATAGGCGGTGTGGAAGTTCGCGTTGTGCCAGGTCCGCTGCCTGGCCACGTCGATCAGCGGATTCTCGGCAGCGGAGTTCATCTCGCAGGCGACAACCCGCTCAGCGTGCCCGAGCGCGTCGACCGCGGCACCGTGCACCTGCGGCAGCGCCCGGAACCCGTACGGATCCTGCACCCTGGCCGACGTTTGCGACTGCCCGGCCAGCAGCCTGCGCATCTCTCGCGCGACCTGAATCTGGCCCGGATGAGGGCGGGCCGCCTGCACGGCCTCCGCATAAGGCTCGGCCGATGCGCCAGCCGCGACGTGACTGAGTGCCGCGATCACGGTGCTGCTTGCGAGCAGTCCGGTCAGGTCGGCGCATGCGATGGCGGCTTCGGCCAGTGTCGTCGCGTTACTCGACATGAAGGCCAGCACGTCGCCCGGATCCAGGGCGAACCGCGGCGGCGCGGCTTCTGTTTGGTCGCAGGCCAGTTCGTCGCTCTCGGGCACCAGCCAGTCCCGCTCGCCCAGCAGGCAGAGCCCGGTAGCCGCGAGCGCGGTCAGGTCCCCGGTACCGATCGCGCCGTAGCGCAGCGCTGGCGGCCGGAATCCGCGGTTAACGCAGTCGGCCAGGACGTCGAGCACGCCCGCGTCGACGCCAGAACCGCCCGCCGCGATCTGGTTAGCCCGGACCGCCAGCATGCCTAGTCCGGTCTCCGGTGCGAGTGGCGGGCCAGCCCCGGCAGCATGACTGCGGAGCAGTCGCAGGCCGCTCAGCCGCTGGTCGTCGGCAGCAACCTCGATCCCGCGGTTGAAGCCGACGCCGGTGGTCCGGCCATAGACCGCCCCGCCAGACTGGACTGCCTGCTCGGCAGCGCTCCGGGCGGCAACCGCAGCGGCCGCGGCCCTGCCTCTGCCTCCCTCGCCGATCCCGACCGGTGCCAGCCTGCGGCCGATTGCCGCTACCTCGGCGCAGGTCAGCGACGTCCCGTCCAGAACGATCATTCGCAGCGCTCTCAGGCCGGCTCAGCGACCGACGCCAGCAACTCGGCACGGGCTTGGTCGACGGCAGCCAGGATCGCGCCGCGCAGCACCGGCCAGCCATCGACCGCCGTAGGCACTACGGTCGGCTTTGCCGGGCACAACCTGCCCACGTCAGCCGCGACTCGGCCGGCCAGCTCGGTCCCGCCCGCCAGGCCGACATCGCCGCCGAGCACGACCAGCCCAGGGTCGAGCACTACCGAGATCGCGGCGACCCCGGTGGCGACACGGACGGCCAGCTCGCGCAAGAAGTCCGCGCCGGGCTGACTGCCCGCCGAGACCGCGCTGACCGCCGCGGCGACTGCCTGGGCCGCGGTCGGCTCGGCGAACCCGTAGGACTGAGCCAGCGGCAGCACGGCCTGCGCGCCGACGAGACGCTGAAACGCCCCGGTCGCGGGATGGGAGAGATCTTCGGGCAGCGGCACTCCGGGCACCGGCAGGTAGCCGATCTCGCCTGCCGCGCCGCCGACGCCCCGGTGCAGCCGGCCGGAAAGCACGGTTGCGAGGCCCAGGCCGACGCCGATCCAGACCAGCACGAAGTCCGGAACGCCTACCGCTGCCCCGACCGCTCGCTCGGCCATCGCAGCCAGGTTCACGTCGTTCTCCAGCGTCACCGGCCGGCCGAGATCGCTGCGCAGCGCATTCAGCACGCCTTCGTGCCACGCCGGGAGGTTGACGGCGAGGCGCGGGTCGCCGGTACGGGGATCGAGCACGCCGGGGGTACCGATGACGAAGGCGCGCAGCGATTCCACCGGTACGCCGGCTGAGGAGCACGCTGCCAGTACCGCGCCGCGTACTAGTGCGACCGGGTCCGCCGCCTCGGTCGGGTCGACCGTCACACGGGCTACCACGTTCCCGGTTATGTCGGCCACCCCGGCGCTCACCACGTCCTGCTCGACGTGCAGCCCGGCCACATAGGCGGTCGACGGTACGACCGCATACAACGCGGCGTTCGGCCCGCGCCCGCCGGCGAGCTCGCCGGCCACGGCGACGATGCCGCGCTCTTCAAGCCGGGCCAGCAGCTGAGACGCAGTGACCTTGGACAGCCCGGTGTGCTCGCCGAGCTGCGACCGGGTCATCGGGCCGCCGGCCAGCAGCAGCTCGAGCGCGGACCTGTCGTTCAGCTCGCGCAGCAAGCTCGGCGTCCCCGGCCGTCGCTGCATTCCCCACCCCTTATCCGGCTCAGGCCCCGCCCGAACCCTCTTCATCCGAAACCCTAGGCCGAGCCAGACAATTTCGCGTCGTTTGACCTGCGCGAACACAGTGTGTGTCTCAATCTTGCAACGGACTCTATCTTATAGGAAAGTTTCCTGTTAGTTTCTGCGCAAGCAAACATCGGGGCTCAGCCCTGGCAGGCGCCAGCAGATTCGGTGGGCCGGACTAGTCAAGTCCGCCACCTAGGGTAGGCGCCGGCCGCCAGGCCAAGCCCGGCCGGAGACGTCCGCCCGGAGGACGTCACTTCCGCTCACACAGCCGGGAAGGAGATCGATCAGTGACTTTCACCAGATCGGCGGCCGCACTAGGGATGGCCGTCGCGCTCGCGGGAACCGCCGCGGGCATCGCGGGGTGTGGCTCGAGCACTAGCCCTGCCTCGGGTCCGGCAGCCCCCGCCAAGCTCGTCGTGTGGCGCATGGGCGCGTCCGTCCCGTCTCAGGTCACCTGGATGAACGGCGTCGTGGCCCAGTGGCACAAGAAGTTCCCGCAGTACAAGAGCACCAAGGTCGTCGTGGACTGGATCCCGTGGGGCAACCGGACCACGGACTGGACCAACGCCCTGACCAGCGGCAAGGGTGGCCCGGACATCACCGAGCTGGGCAACACCGACACGCCCGGCGTCGCCGCCGAGGGCGCGCTGGCGAACATCACCAGCGACGTCAAGGCGTGGTCCAACGGCTCCGACATCATCCCCGGCAACCTGGCCAACGACACCATCAGCGGCCAGAACTACGCAGTGCCGTGGTTCGGCGGCGTGCGGGGCATCTGGTACAACAAGGACCAGTTCGCCAAGGCCGGCATCAGCTCAGCGCCCACCACCTGGGCAGAGCTGGTCAGCGACGCCAAGGCGCTGATGAAGGCCTACCCGGGCACTTACGGCCTCGGTGCGCCAAGCGACTACACCAACGCGATCGTCAGCTTTATCTGGGGCGCTGGCGGCCAGGTAGCGGTGCAGCAAGGCGGCAAGTGGGTCGCGCAGCTCAACTCGCCGCAGTCCGAAGCCGGCCTCAAGTTCTACGCCGACCTGCTGCTCACCGAGCACGTGTCGCCGGCCAAGTACATCGGCGAGACCGAACTCGGCACTCCCGGCGCGACGTCGGGCGGCAGCGACGAGGACTTCGCCAAAGGCACGCTCGACATGTATATCGACGGACCGTGGGCCGAGTCCTCGCTGGAGGCAGTGAGCAAGGCGAATGAAGCGCAGTGGGCCTCGTTCCCGATCCCGAGCGAGAACGGCCCGAACCCGGCGCCGGCCTTCGCTGGCGGCTCCGACCTCGGGGTGTGGGCGAAGAGCGCGAACAAGACGGCGGCATGGGACCTGGTCTCGGTGATGGACAGCCCGGCCAACGCCACCACGTTCGCGAACTCTCAGGGCTTCTTCCCTGAGTTCACCTCGCAGCTGTCGAACCCGGGGTACGCCAGCAGCCCGCTGCTGTCCGGCTTCGCCAAGGCCGCTGGCTACACGCAGATCTCCCCGCTCAACTCCAAGAACTGGGGAACTGCCGACGCGACCGACGAGATCATCCCGGACATGATGAAGTCACTGATGCAGGGCGCCAACTTCGACGCCACGGTGAACAAGGCGAACACCGAACTGCAGAACGTGCTCAACACCGGAAGCGAAACCTGATCCACCGCTGAGGGTCCCGGCCGGCTCACGCCGAGCCGGCCGGGGCGCCCGGCCACCAGGTGACTGAAGGGAGCTGACGAGCCGAATGGCCGGGATAAGCGGGCAAGCACACGCTGTCCTCCCAGCGGGGCTGCCGGACGGACTACCCGGCGGCGGGAAGGCAGGGCGCGCGTTCAGGGCTGGCGCTTTCATCCGCCGCCACAAGCTGGCCCCGTACCTGCTGCTCACCCCCGCGCTCGTCGGCATCGCGCTAGTCCTGCTCTGGCCGCTGGTCCAGGTGGTCATCTTCTCGTTCCAGAACTACGGGATTCCGCAGATCACCGGCGTCGCGCCCACCCAGTGGGTCGGCCTCGCAAACTTCACCAGCACCTTCAAGGACTCCGAGTTCTGGCTGTCGCTGCGCAACACAGTCATGCTCGCCATCGTCGTAGTGCCGGCCACCCTTGTCGCCGGGACGATCGTCGGCCTGCTGCTGAACCGCCTCGGCAAGAAGATGGCCGCCTTCGTCAGCACGGCCGCGCTCATGGCCTGGGCCACGCCGCCGATCTCCGCGGCAGTGCTGTTCTACTGGCTCGTCAACCCCGATGGCGGCGTCGTGGACTGGACGCTCTCGAAGCTGCCGCACTGGCTCGTCGGCAGCAACAACTGGGCCCAGTACAACTGGACCACGACCGGTGCGTTCCAGGCCTACGTGGTGATCGCCGTGCTGGTGGTCTGGCAGGCGTTCCCGTTCATCGCCGTCTCGGTACTGGCCGGGCTGAAGACGATCCCGACCGAACTGCTCGAGGCCGCGCGGGTAGACGGCGCCAGTCCCTGGCGGGTGTTCTGGAAGATCACCTATCCGATGCTCAAGCCGATCTTCCTGGTGCTCCTGCTGCTGTCGGTGATCTGGGACTTCAACATCTTCGGGCAGAGCTACATCATCACCGGCTTCCCCGGCAACCAGAACGAGTACAACCTCTCCCTCTACCTTTATGACAAGGCGTTCGCCAGCTTGCCGCCGAGCTACGGCCTCGGCGGCGCAATCGCACTGATCTTCGCGCTCATCCTGCTGGTCATCACTGTCGGTTATGTCCGATCCTCGGTCCGGCAGGGAGCCCTGGCATGATGACGCCGAGCACGCACGTCGCGGCGGCACCGCCAGCCGCAGCCCAGCCTGGCACGTCGCGCTCAGTGCGGCCGGCTGGCGCCGGGCGGGCCAGGACGACCCGGCGCGTCCGCTCGGCCAGCCTGAACGCGTTCGGCATCGTCATCGCGCTGCTGACGCTGTTCCCGCTGTTCTGGATGATCTCGACCGCATTCAAGCCGTCTCAGGAGATCTACTCGCTGACGCCGAGCCTGATCCCGGCGCACCCGACGTTCGGCAACTTCCGCGCCGTCATCAGCGGCCAGGTCTCTGGCATCGGGTCGGTCTGGCTGTTCTTCCGAAACAGCCTCGCAGTGACTCTCGCGACCGTGCTGGTCGCCTCGCTGGTATCGCTGCTGGCATCGGTGGCCGTCGCCCGGTTCCGGTTCAGGCTCCGCGCCTCGTTCCTGGTGATGCTCCTGATCGTTCAGATGATCCCGGCACAGGCCCTGATCATCGCGCTGTTCCTCGACTTCGAGCGGCTCAACTTGCTGCAGAACCTGCTCGGCCTGATCATCGTGTACTCGGCTCAGGCGCTGCCAGTCTCCATCTGGATGCTGCGCAACTTCGTCGCGACGATCCCGAAAGAGCTGGAGGAAGCAGCGGCAATCGACGGCGCAACCGGCTTCCGCATCTTCTGGCGGATCCTGTTCCCGCTCGTTGCACCAGGCCTGGTAGCAACCAGCATCTTCGCGTTCATCACCGCCTACAACGAGTTCATCGTCGCGCTGACCTTCCTGGGACAGGCCCACAGCGACTACACGCTGCCGATCTACGTGACCTACTTCTTCGGCCGTGGCGGAGCGCAGTGGGGCCCGATCATGGCCGCCTCGACCATGTACACGATCCCCGTGATCATCTTCTTCCTCATCGTCCGCCGCAGGCTCGTCGGCGGGCTGACCGCGGGCGCGGTGAAGGGATGACCCAGGAGCTTGAAGCCGACCCAGTCCTGGGCCGGCTAGCCGACGCAGTCCTGATTCCGCCGTTCCCCGGCGGGCGGGAGCCCGACTGGATCCGCGCCGCGCTAGCCGACGGGCTGGCCGGGGTCACCCTGTTCGGCCTGAACGTCGAGGACGACCAGCAGCTGGCCGCGCTGACCAGCCGGCTGCGCAGTGCCGCCCCGGAACCTGTCATCGCGATCGACGAGGAGGGGGGCGACGTCACCAGGATCTCCCACCAGTCCGGGAGCGACTATCCGGGAAACGCTGCTCTCGGGGCAATTGACGACGTCAAGCTGACCAGGTCCGTCTACGCGGCGCTTGGCGCCGACCTGGCGGCACTCGGCATCAACCTGGATCTAGCCCCTGCGGTGGACGTCAACACGGCGGCCGGCAACCCGGTGATCGGCACGAGGTCGTTCGGGGCCGATCCGGCTCTGGTCGCCCGGCACGCGGCCGCCGCGGTCAGCGGCCTGCAGTCCGCTGGCGTGGCCGCCTGCGCGAAGCACTTTCCCGGTCACGGCAGCACCACCGAGGACTCCCACCTGGTGCTTGCCACCGTGGACGCGCCCCTCAGCGTGCTCCGCGCCCGGGACCTGCCCCCATTCGAGGCGGCCATCGCGGCCGGCGTACGCGCGATCATGCCGAGCCACCTGCGGGTGCCAGAGCTGACCGGAGACCTGCCGGCGTCGTTGTCCCGGCGCGCCCAGACCGACTTGCTGCGCGGCGAACTCGGCTTCACCGGCGTGATCGTCTCCGACGGCCTGGAGATGCGAGCGGTCAGCGAGCAATACGGGATCCCCGAAGCCGCCGTGCAGGCCGTGATAGCCGGTACCGACCTGTTGTGCCTGGGCCGCGACCAGGACCAGCCGAGTTTCCTCGCCGTCAAGGCCGCGCTGATGGCGGCCGTCAGGTCCGGGAGGCTGCCCGGCGAGCGCCTGGAAGAGGCCGCGGCCCGAGTCGCCGAGCTGCGGGCCTGGACCGCCGCGGCGGCGGCTGTTGCTACGGTGCAGGTTGCCAACGTGCCGGATGCAACAGTGCCCGGCACGGCGCAGATTGCCGCGGACAGCCTCATCGGGCTGACCGCAGCCCGGCGGGCCATCTCGGTATCCGGACCCCTGCCTGTCTCTGGCCGGCCGTTGGTTGTCCAGCTCGTGCCGCCGTCCAATATCGCCGTCGGGGCAGTGCCGTGGGGGCTGAAGCCTTACGTGCCGGCTGACAGCTACCGGGAGATCAGCACTGGCACACCGGCAGACGGCCTGGCAGGCGTCGTCAACGCGATACTGGCCGACGCAGCTGGCCGCACGCTGATCGTCGTCGTGCGGGATGCGCACCGGCATCCGGTGGCAGCCGCCGCGGCCGAGGTGATACTGGCCGCGCGGCCCGATGCAGCGCTGCTGGAGATGGGGCTGCCAGTGTGGCGGCCCGCTTCGGCTGGCACCTATCTCGCGAGCTTCGGTGCTGCGCGCAGCAGCGCCCGGGCCGCGGCCGAACTTCTGGGTCTCGTCGCCCCGTTATCGATCTAGGGGCCGTTCAAACGGAGCGCCGTGGCGAAGCCGGCCACGGTTACCTGCATAATGCTGCATATGCGTCTGTCCGCTCGCTCCGATTACGCGCTCCGCGCGGTTATCGAGCTGGCCGCGTCCGGTGGCGGTCACGTGACGGCGGATCAGCTCGCCAGGACCCAGAAGATCCCGGGGAAATTCCTAGAGGCGATCCTGACCCAGCTGCGCAGGGCAGGCCTTGTCCGCAGCCAGCGAGGCCCGGACGGCGGGTTCTGGCTGGCTCGTCCGGCCGGGGACATCTCACTCGCCGACATCATCAGGGCAATCGACGGCCCGCTGGTCGGCGTACGCGGCGAGCGCCCGGAGAACCTCGGCTATACCGGCGCCGCGGAACCACTCCAGGCCGTCTGGATCGCGCTGCGCGCCAACGAGCGCGCGATCCTCGAGGAAGTCACGCTGGAGCACATCGTGTCCGGCAGTCTTCCGGCCAGCGTGCGCAAGCTCGCCGATAACCCGGCGGCCTGGACCTCGCACTCGACAGCCTGAACTTCCCCGCCCCTGCCTCCGGGCGGGCATGACCGGCAGGCCGGGCAGGTTGTTAGACCGGCACCATGTCCGTAATGTCGCGGGCCAGCTTGTCGAACTTCGGCTCAGAGCCCGGCAGCTTAACCGGCTCGAGCAGCGGGTCAGCAGGCGCAAGATGCTGGCCAGGCCGCACTGTCAGCTTCCGTGGCGGCATCACCAGGCGCTGCGAGCCGGCCGGGGTCCGAGCGCCCTGCGCCCGTGCTGGCTGCGGCAGTACCTGCTGTGCACGGGACGGCTGCGATCGGGATGGCTGGTTCGCCCGTACTGGCTGTGACCGGGTCGGTCGCGGAACACGGACCGCCTCCCCGCCCGGCGCCCCCACCAGCGCTTCCTCGGCGACGGGCCCAGCCGGCGCGTCCTGGCCGGCCATAGCTGGCTCGAGTGGCATGCCGAAGGCTGGCTCGCTTTGCAGTTCAGCGAGAGCGAAGCCGTCGGACACTTCTCGCAGAACCTGCGAAAGCGGTGCGCCAAGGGCATCACAGATCGAAGCGAGCAACTCGGACGAGGCTTCCTTCCGGCCGCGCTCCACTTCGGATAGATAGCCCAGCGAGACCCTCGCGGTCGCGGAGACCTCACGCAGGGTGCGGCCCTGGCGAATGCGAAGTCGCCGTAGCGCGTCACCGAGCAAGTGACGAAGCAGGACCATCGTCGCGCTCCCTCCCTGAGGTCGACCAGCTGACTCCTCTACCGTACCCGTCCTGACGGACCGCGCGGGAGAGGGCATAGCTGCGTGTTCACGAGTTCGTAACACTGTAATCAGGAATCATCTTCCCGCAAAGCGCTGACCAGCAGCGAAAGCACGGCCAAGACGGTCTCCTCGCGGACCTGCGAGCGATCTCCGGCCAACTCAAGTCCATCCCCGGCGGTGCCGGCCGGGCCGTCGACGGCAACAAACACCGTGCCCTGAGGCTTCCCCTCTGCCGGACCGGGCCCGGCCACCCCAGTCGTGGCAGCCCCGTAGGTGGCGCCTAGCCGCCGTCGTACTCCGCTGGCCATCGCTGCGGCCACGTCCGGATGCACGGCGCCGTGCCGGGAGAGTAGGCCGGCCGGAACGCCGAGCAGGGCGGTCTTCAGTTCGGTCGCATAGGCGACGACGCCACCGCGTACGACGACAGAGGCGCCAGGCACGCTCGTCAGCGCGGCCGCCACCAGGCCACCGGTCAGCGACTCGGCCACCGCGACGGTCTGTCCCGCCTCGCTGAGCAGCTTGATCGCCTCGGCGGCAAGCTGGCCCGTGATCTCCTGGCGAACCGTCACTGCACCGCCCGGCGCAGCCGGATGGCCCTGGCCGTGTAGTCGATGCCGGTGACGACGGTCACCACCAGGGCTGCTGCCATCACCACCTCACGGGTCAGGCCGAGGTGCCACGGCAGCACATACAGGCTGATTGCAATGATCTGCAGCATCGTCTTCGCCTTGCCGCCGCGGCTGGCAGCGATGACGCCGCGCCTGATGACCCAGAACCGCAGCCCGGTGACCGCGAGCTCCCGGATGACGATGACGGCCGTGACCCACCACCACAGCTCGCCCAGATAAGACAACGTGATGAGAGCAGAGCCGGTCAGCGCTTTGTCGGCAATCGGGTCGGCGATCTTGCCGAAGTCCGTGATCAGGCCACGCCGCCTGGCTAGCTCACCGTCCAGCAGGTCCGTGACTGACGCCAGCGCGAACGCCACGAACGCGATAGCCCGGTCACCGGTTCCGCCAGCAAGCAGGAACCACACGAAAACTGGCACTAGCGCGAGCCGCAGCACGGTGATGGCGTTGGCCACGTTCACCACGCCCGGCGCGGGAACGGCGTCTGCCGTGGTCAGCTCGTGGCCGTGGCCGGCCACCGCGTCTGCTTGCCCTGGCGCGCCACTTGCCTGCTCAGCCACGCCTGTACCTGGCGAGCCGGACCTCTCAGGCCCGCCTTCGCCATCTCCGTTTGCGCCAGGAGGGACTGAACTCAACCCTCGCCCGTGCCCCAGTCTCCGCCCGCGGCGTCAGCATCGGCCTCCAGATCGACCCCGGCGCTGCCGGTCACCACGGCCGGGACGAGGTCGCCTGGCTGAAGCGGCCGCTTACTGCGGACCTCGGTAGCGCCGTCTACTTCCGGCGCCTGGTGATCCGCCCTGCCCAGGTAGCCGCCATCCGGCAGCACTTCGTCAATCAGCACGTCGACCGTCTGGCCGATCCGGTCGGCCGCGCGCTCCGCCATCAGCTCGTCGGCGAGACTAGCCAGTTCCTCAACCCGGCCGGCGATCTCGGTCTCCGGGAGCTTGCCGGAAAGGCCAGCCGCCTCCGTCCCGTCCTCGTCCGAGTAGCCGAACACGCCAATGGCATCGAGCCGGGCATCCGCCAGGAATGCTTGCAGCTCGGCGACGTCGGCCTCGGTCTCGCCGGGAAAGCCCACGATGAAGTTAGACCGGATCCCGGCGTCCGGCGCCTGGTGCCTGATCTGCTCTATCAGCTGGAGGAACCGCTCGGAGTCACCGAAGCGCCGCATGGCCCGCAGCACCGCGCCACTGGCGTGCTGGAATGAGAGGTCGAAGTACCTGGCAACACCGGGCGTGCCCGCCAGAACCTCGACCAGCCCCGGCCGCACCTCGGCCGGCTGAAGGTAGCTGACCCGGACCCGGTCTACGCCGGGCACACCGGCAAGCTGCGGTAGCAGCTTCTCAAGCAGCCTCAGGTCGCCCAGGTCCTTGCCGTACGACGTTGAGTTCTCGCTTACCAGCAGCAGCTCACGAGCGCCATGATCGGCAAGCCAGCCTGCTTCGGCGACAAGGTCGTCAGGATGCCGCGAGACAAACGCGCCACGGAACGCCGGGATCGCGCAAAAGGTGCACCGGCGGTCGCAGCCAGACGCGATCTTGAGCGGCGCCACCACGCCGCCGCCTAGCCGGCGTCGCAGCACCCGCGGCCCGGATGCCGGCGCCACGCCAGGCGGCAGATCAGCTATCTGAGCGGTGCCGTGCCCTGGCAAGTGACCTTCACCACGGCCGGGCCGGGATACGGGCGAGAGCGGCAAGAGCGTGCGCCGGTCGCGCGGCTCGTGCGCCTGCCACCGCTGCCCGGCCACGATGGCATCCAGCTTGGCGGCAATGTCGGCGTAATCGTCGAAGCTCAGGACCTGCGCCTCAGGCATCGCCTCGGCAAGCCCGGATCCGTATCGCTCGGCGAGGCAGCCGGCGGCCACTACCTTTGCGCCTCCGCCTGCCGCATCCAGCAGTTCGTCAATGGATTCCTGCTTGGCCGCCTGAATAAAGCCGCACGTATTGACCAGGACAACAGCCGCATCGCCTGCGTCCTCGGCCAGCTGCCAGCCGCCGGCCTCCAGCCGGGCGGCCAGCTCCTCGGAATCGACCTCGTTCCGGGCGCAACCGAGAGTCACCATCTGGACCCGCCGGGTGGCAGCACCTGGGTTTAGCTGGCTAGACGACACACCGGCAGACTACGGTAACGCGCCCGATGCCATCGCACCCGCTCTGGCCACCTGCACAGCTGCGAGTAACTGGGCACAAGCGGCAAAGCGGGTCAGCTGCCCGCTCAGCCAACCAGCGCTGTCGTGCAGGTCAGCGGCGAGCACAGAACGGTAATCGGCGTCGTGGTCTCAGAAAACGGCTGTTTCTTACCGTTCAGGTACAAAGTTGCACCACCCGGATTGCCGAATTGCACCTTCACCGGGTGTTTGTAAGTCCACGACTTCGACAGTATGCCGGCCGCGGCGCCGATATCTCCCTGGAAGAACACCCGGCCGCTCGGCGAACTGAGCTCGACCCAGGTCAGTGCACCCCTCAGGGCAGCGACGGTGACATATACATGAGTCGGCGGTGGCGGCGGAGTGGCCGAATGAGTCGGGCCTGGCGTGTCGTTCTTGCGGTCAGACTGTGCCGTCGGCGGAGTGTTCGGCGACTTCGGCGGGGTGCGCGCACCCAGGTACCGGTACCCGGCGACGCCGAGCACCGCGATGAGGCCGACTGCCAGGACCACGCTCCAGTTCGCGCGGCGGCGCTCCTTCAGCTTGACCGGAGTAAACGGCTGGAACACATCGGCTGCGGTGATCTGATGCGGCGGCGCCTGAGTGGCGTCGTACTCGCGGATCAGTTCCTCGGGCTCAAGGCCCACGGCGCGGGCGATGTTGCGGATGTGACCGCGCGCATAGAAGTCACCGCCGCAGGCCGAGTAGTCGCCTCGCTCGATCCCCCGGATGATCGTCTCTCTGATGCAGGTCCGCTGGCTAACCTGCGTGATGGTGAGACCGGCCTGGCGCCGCGCCCCCGCCAGGGTGTCGCCGATGCTCACGCGACGCCTCCACTAATCATGCTGTAATCCCGACCCGGGCCACGAGCCCGCTGGCCCGACTGCCCGTCGTTGGCTTCCCCCCGATCCCAAGCCCTGGGACCGGTCACTAAGTGTAGACATCCGGTTACCGCCCGGTGATGACAGGCCGGTGCTTCACAGCGGCCCGTCACGTTTGTCGCTACACCGGCGGCACCGCCAACTGGTGGCGCCTGGTGTTAGTCCTCACCGCGCAGCGACGCTAGCAAGCCCGCCAGGTCGTCCGGCCGTATTAGTACATCACGCGCCTTAGAACCCTCGCTGGGACCTACAACGCCCCGGCTCTCCAGCAGGTCCATCAGCCGTCCGGCCTTCGCGAATCCCACCCGCAGCTTGCGCTGGAGCATCGACGTCGAGCCGAACTGCGTGCTTACGATCAGCTCGGCGGCTTGCACGAGCACGTCGAGGTCATCGCCGATGTCCGCGTCGATCTCGCGCTGTTTGCTCTCGGAGGCGATCACGTCGTCCCGGTAGACCGGCTCCGCCTGCTTCTTGCAGTGAGCGACGATCTCCCTGATCTCCTTCTCCGTGACGAAGGCGTTCTGCAGCCGGATCGGTTTGCTCGTGCCCATCGGGAGGAACAGCGCGTCGCCCTGACCGACCAGCTTCTCCGCTCCCGGCTGATCGAGGATCACCCGGCTGTCGGTCAGGCTCGATGTCGCGAACGCCAGCCGGGACGGCACGTTCGCCTTGATTAGCCCGGTGACCACATCGACGCTCGGCCGCTGGGTGGCGAGCACCAGGTGAATGCCTGCCGCCCGGGCCAGCTGGGTGATCCGGACGACCGCGTCCTCGACGTCTCTCGGCGCCACCATCATCAGGTCGGCAAGCTCATCCACGATCACGAGGAGATATGGGTACGGCGCATAGGTCCGCTCGGACCCCGGCAGCGCCGTCAGCCGGCCGGCCCTGACGGCCTTGTTGAAGTCGTCCATGTGCCGGAAACCCGAAGCCGCCAGGTCGTCGTAACGCCGCTCCATCTCCCCGACGACCCACTGCAACGCGTCCGATGCCTTCTTCGGGTTAGTGATGATCTGCGTGATCAGGTGCGGGATCCCGGCGTACGCCGCTAGTTCGACCCGCTTGGGGTCGACCAGCACCATCCGGACTTCGTCTGGTGTCGCCCGCAGCAGGATGGACGTGATCAATCCGTTGATGCAGGTCGACTTGCCCGCACCAGTCGCGCCGGCGATCAGCATGTGCGGCATCTTCGCGAGATTCGCTACGACGGTGCGGCCCTCCACGTCCTTTCCGAGACCGACCACCATCGGATGCTGGTCCGACGTCGCCACCGCAGACCTCAGGATGTCGCCGAGACTGACGATGTCCCTGTCGGAGTTCGGTATCTCCACCCCGATCGCGGACTTGCCCGGAATCGGGGACAGGATCCGGACGTCCGCGCTCTTCACCGCGTAGGCGATGTTCTTCGACAGCTGCGTGACGCGCTCGACCTTGACCGCCGGCGCCAGCTCGATCTCGTACCGGGTCACCGTGGGCCCGCGGGTAAAGCCGGTGACCTGCGCGTCCACTTCGAACTGCTCAAGTACCGCGGACAGCGCCTCGACCATGGCGTCGTTGGCCTTGGTCCGCGGCCTGGCGACAGTGCCGGGCTTCAGCAGCGCGACCGGCGGCAGCGTGTAGCTGCCATCGGTGACCGCGGCGAGCGTGAGTTGCTCAGCCTTCTTCGGTTGCTTGCCGGCGCCTGTGCTGTCAGGCACCGCGCTGCCGGGCGGCGTCGGGCCGGCCTCCGGCTCTCCGGGCACGTGCCAGGGGTCATCTGCACCGGTCCCGCCCAGCCCGAACGCGAAGCCTGGTGCAGCGGCCGCGGCGTCCGCGGCGCTCGTTCCCGCCCCGTCGTCGCCTCGCGCAAGGTTCTTCGGAAGCTGGCCGCGGTTGAGCAAGCCGCCCAGCAACGGAGTCTCGTAGGCCTGGTCGCGCGCGCCTACCTCGAGCGCATCGGTGCGGCGCCGGCTCAGCCGCGCCTGCGGCCGGTCCCGCAGATCGTCCGCACCTGCTTCGGCGCCAGCGTCACCCGGCCGGCGCCGCAGGAAGCCATGCAGTTCGGCAATGCGATCGGGAACGCGGTGCAACGGCGTACCGGTGATTACCAGCAGGCCGAATCCTGCGACCAAGACCAGTACCGGGATGGCGGCCCACTTCGTCATAATGCCGGCCAGCGGGGCCGACGCCGCATAGCCGATCAGTCCGCCCGCTGAGGAAATGGCGGGCAGGCCCGCCCGCATCCCCGGCGTCCCGGACGCGATATGCACCAGGCCGAGCAACGCGATCAGCAGTGCCGTCCAGCCGATCACCATGCGCGCGGTGTCGGCGTTCCTGTCCGGATGCCGGAGGAACCGCCAGGCCAGCAAGGCCAGCAGGATCGGTGCTGTCCACGCCCCGGAGCCGAACAGCGTGTGGACCACTGTCCCGACCGGGCGCAACGGGCCGGCGACGTGCCACCAGGTGGCGACGGCGAGCGCGATCGCGGCGCACAGAGCAAAGAGACCGACGCCGTCCCGGCGATGCATCGGGTCCAGCTCGCGCGCGCTGCGACCAAGGACACGGCACGCTGCGCCCAATGTGTGTGCCACGGCGAGCCAGGCCGCCGAGAGGACGGCAACGACCCAGCCCGCCAGAATCACGAACGGATTGCTGGGCGGCGGGGGTTTGGTGACGCGCCGGCCGGCCGACTTGCCGCGGCCAGCCGGTCGCGACCGGTTGCGCGAGTAACTCGAGCCGCGGCGAGTGCGCGCCGAGGTCCCGGACCGGCCGCGCGCCGAACTGCCCGACTGACGCGGGCGGCTGGCCGTGCCCTCACGAGGGCGCGCACCATTGGGCGCACGAGTCGCCATGCTCTCCACCGTAACGAGCAGCGGATGGACAGCAGCAGAACGCTCGCGGCGTGTCGCCAAGTTCCCTGCATTTCAGTTGCCCGCAGTCATCCATCTAGCTATTGTGCTAGTTACCTAGATAAACGGCAGGTCCTTCCCATGGGGACGGACTGCGTTCACGGAGGCGCAGTGATCGAGTTCCACCTGGACAGCCGATCCGGGGTTGCGCCGTACCTGCAGCTGATCCAGCAGGTTCGGCAGGCGCTCCGGCTTGGCCTGCTCAGGGAGGGCGACCAGCTGCCGACCGTCAAGGACGTGTCGGGATCCCTGGCGATCAACCCCAACACCGTGCTCAAGGCCTACCGCGAGCTCGAGTACGAAGGACTGGCCGCTGCCAAACCCGGTGTCGGCACGTTCGTGACCAAGACGCTGAGCGACGAGTCGATCGCTGCCCACCAGCAACTAGCCGAGGACCTGATGATCTGGTACCGGAAAGCGCGGGCTGCCGGCCTGGACAGCGAGAGCATCGATGCGATCTTTCAGCGGACGACCCGGTCCGCACTACAGGAGGAAGCCGTATGACCGCCGTCATAGACGCCCGCGGCCTGGGCAAGAAGTACCGGCGGCGCTGGGCGCTCTCGGACTGCACGCTCAGCATCCCGGCCGGCCGCGTCGCCGGCCTTGTCGGTCCGAACGGGGCCGGGAAAACGACTCTCATCAGCCTTGCCACCGGCATGCTGGCGCCGACGACCGGCACAGTTACGGTGCTTGGCGAGCAGCCCGCTAGCAGTCCAGCGCAGCTGGCGAAGGTCGGCTACGTCGCCCAGGACACTCCTACCTACGCCAGTCTGAGCGTCGAGGACCACCTGCGGTTCGGCGCGCACCTGAACCCGGGCTGGGATGCCCGTCTCGCCCGCAAGCGCGTCGAGCAACTAGCACTCGACCCGACGAAGAAGGCGGGCAAGTTGTCCGGCGGACAGCGCGCCCAGCTTGCCCTGACGCTGGCCATCGCTAAGCGCCCGGAGCTGCTCATACTCGACGAGCCGATCGCCAGCCTCGATCCGCTGGCACGGCGTGAGTTCCTGCAGATCCTGATGGAGAGCACCGCTGAGCATGAGCTCAGTGTGGTGATGTCCTCGCATCTGGTCGCAGACCTTGAGCGAGTCTGCGACTACCTGATCGTGCTCGTCGACTCACGTGTCCGCGTCGACGGCGACGTCGACAGCTTGCTCGCCTCGCATCACCTGCTTACCGGACCACGCCGCGATACTGCCACGCTGCCGGCCAGCCAGCAGCTCATCACTGAGAGCCACACCGACCGGCAGAGCACGTTCCTGGTCCGCAGCACCGAGCCCATCCTGGACCCCGCCTGGTCGGTTGCCGGCGTCGACCTGGAAGACCTGGTGCTGGCCTACATGAGTGGTGCGTCAGCCCGGTCACAAGTCCGCCAGCCTGCCTCCGCCGCGGCCCAGGTGAACCGGTGACCTGGCTGGCCTGGCGTCAGTTCCGCGCCCAGTCGATTGCCGCGACGGCGACGCTTGGCGCTCTCGCGATCGTGCTCGCCGCGACCGGCCCGCACCTGGCCTCGCTGTACAGCTCCGCCGGGCTTACCGACTGCCATGCCAACTGCGGCGCGCTCGCGGGCGCCTTCATCGGCCAGGTCCAGCACGGCTACAGCGAGAAGGTGTACTACCTCGGCATCGCGCTCATGTGCCTCACGCCGGCAGTGATCGGCATCTTCTGGGGTGCTCCGCTGATCGCCCGCGAGTTCGAGGAGGGGACGCACCGGCTGGCCTGGAACCAAAGTGTCACCCGCACTCGCTGGGCCGTCGTCAAGCTCGGCCTGGTCGGCCTCGCCGCGATCGCGACCGCCGGGCTGCTCAGCCTGATGGTCAACTGGTGGGCTCGGCCCATCGACAAAGCGATCGGCTACGGGAACTCGAGCTCTCCTGCCGAGTTCAGCCGGATCACTCCGGTGATCTTCGACGGGCGCGGGGTCGCACCGCTCGGCTATGCCGCGTTCGCCTTCGCGCTCGGCGTCACCGCGGGCGTCGTGCTACGCCGGACGATACCCGCGATGGCCGTCACCCTGGTCGTGTTCGCCGCCGTGCAGGTCTTCGTGCCGACCGTCATCAGGCCGAACATCTTCACGCCGGACCGGCTCACCGTGCCGATCACCGCGACTACTACCGGCCTGGATTTCCGGGGCACCCGGGCCGGCCTGACCGTGGTAGGCGACTACAGCAAGCCGGGCGCGTGGATCTTGTCGGATCAGACCATCACGCCGGCCGGTCATGCCTTTGCCATGCCGCATCCGCCGCAAGCGTGTCTCGGGACCGGCAGCCTGCAGTCTTGCTTCAGCTGGCTCGCCAGCCGGCATCTCCGGCAGCTAGTGACTTACCAGCCCGCTAGCAGGTTCTGGCCGCTGCAGTGGACCGAGATGGCGATCTACCTCGTGCTCGCCGCCGGGCTTGGCGTGATCTGCCTCTGGCAGGTCCGTCGCCGGCAAGTGGTGAGCTGACGTCCCGCTACCTGGAGGAACCAAATGATCTGGCTTACCTGGCGCCAGCTCCGCAGCCAGGCCATCGTGGCCGCCGCTGCGCTGGCAACCATGGCCGTCGTCCTGGCCGTCACCGGTGCGGACCTGGCAACGCAGTACCGCACCAGCGGTCTTGACGCCTGCACTGCCAACTGCGCTGCGCAGGCGAGCAACTTCTTCGCCGGCATCAAGGGCGGCGCCACCGAGCTCATCTTCTACATCGGGATCTTCCTGCTTTACGCCACGCCTGCGCTCATCGGCATGTTCTGGGGTGCGCCACTGGTCAGCCGCGAACTCGAGGCCGGTACGTTCCGGCTGGCCTGGAGTCAGAGCGTCACCCGCACCCGGTGGCTGGCGATCAAGCTTGGCCTCGGCGCGCTCGGAGCGATGGCTGCGGCTGGCTTGCTCAGCCTGATGATCAGCCTGTGGTCCGAACCGCTCTACCATGCAGCGCAGAAGGCAGGCGGCAACAACGTCCTGAGCATCAGCCGGTTCTCGCCGCCGCTATTCGGCGCGAACGGGATCGTACCTATCGGTTACGCGGCCTTCGCCTTCGCCCTGGGCGTCACCGTCGGCCTCCTGGTCCGCCGGATGCTCCCCGCCATGGCTATCACGCTTGTCATTTTCGCCGCCGTACAGCTGCTGATGATCGGCGTCGTCCGCCCTCATCTGATCCCGCCCAGCACTACGACGGTGCCGCTGAGTGCGGTGTCGATGAACGGCGAAGGCGAATCCAACAACGGCCAGTTGTTCCTCGCCGTTGCGACGGTCAACAGCATGGCGGACGCCTGGATCGTGTCCGCGCGGCCGGTCAACTCGGCCGGACAGCCGGCTACGACGGTCCCGCCAGCGTGCATGCAGACGCCCGGTGTCAATACGTTCACGCAGTGCCTAGGTAGCCATGGCGTCAGCATTCAGGTCAGGTACCAGCCGCTTAGCCGCTACTGGGCACTGCAGTGGCTGGAGACCGCGGCCTACCTGATCCTCACGGGGGGCCTCGGGGCACTCTGTTACTGGCGCATCCGCCGTCTCGCCTGACGAGCCCGCATGGCAACCGGTTCACGTCGGCCGGCGTTTATTCAGCCGTGAGGACGTGCGCCGGGGCCCGCCGATGAACCTGGGCAAGGACTTCGACGACTTCGTCCGCTGCAGTTCCCCGCGGCTGCTGCGAACCAGCTACCTGCTGGCTAGCGACCGTGGTCACGCCGAAGACCTGTTGCAGGAGGCGCTCGTCCGGACCGCCCGGCACTGGCGCACGGCACGCAGCGCACCGGAGGCGTACACCCGCCGGATCATCGTGAACCTCGCCACCGATCGCTGGCGCGCACGGCAGCGGCGGCCACCCGAGGTGCCATTCGGCGAGGACGCCGAGGTGCTTGACTCCCGAGTGAGTCCGGACGCCGGCATCGGGCCAGACGAGCGGCAGCTCATTATCGGCGCGCTGCGCCAGTTGCCCTATCAGCAGCGAGCCGTCGCAGTGCTGCGGTACTGGGACGGTGCGAGCGTCGCCGAGACTGCCGCGCTGCTCGGGATCTCCGAAGGCACCGTCAAGTCTTACGCGGCGAGGGCGATCGCCCGGCTCCGCGAATTGCTCCCGGACCGAATCGAGGCGCCGCCATGCTGACAGACACCGAAGTCGCCGATACCGCCCGCGATCTGCTATCCGATGAACTGGCAGGCCTGACTCCGCCGGCGGGCCTTCTCGCCGATGTCCGCGGCCGGCACGCCAGGGCGCAGAGAACCCGCCGCGCAGCGTCGACGGCACTGGCAACGGTCGCCGTCGCCGCCGTCACGGCCGGGATCGTCACAGCTGCGGGGTCGCTCGCCCCAAGGACGCCGCCGAACACCAGCGCCGGGGCCGCACATTCACCTGCTGCCCGAACCGAGACGATCGTCATGGACGGGTACGCGATCCGGGTGCGGACGGGACTCCAGGTCACCGTCCGGGTTGACGGCCGGCTGACTGCGAGTTTCGCCGCGCACCCGGTCCGGCTTGCGCTACTGCTTCAGGGCGGCCCGCTCCCGGCGGGTGCAGTGCGGGTGGGCAGCTGGCAGCGGCCGGCCTACCTGCTGAACGATGCCGGACAGTTCCGCCTGTATTTGCCATTTCCGGTGGCGGACCGCGGCTACCACTCGCTCGTCATATCTGGTGCCGGCCTGAGCAAGGCTGAGCTGCTGCGCATCGCCGCCGCCATCACGATCGACGGCCAGCCCGGATTCCTCAAGAGCGTGCCGCGTCCCGTCACAGCGACACACTGTCCCTGCGGTTGAACTTCCGCCGGTCCATAACTAGCCCAGGCTTGTTGCGGTCTCTTGACGATCGTC
Organism: Streptosporangiaceae bacterium; assembly: GCA_035507615.1. Classification (GTDB taxonomy): domain Bacteria; phylum Actinomycetota; class Actinomycetes; order Streptosporangiales; family Streptosporangiaceae; genus JAJYUU01. The sequence continues at coordinate 9,904 of DATJNX010000050.1, read as the reverse complement.
GCAGTCACAGCATAGCGTTGGGGTGAGCGGCTAGCCGGGGAGGCGCGGTGCGGATCGCGGTTGCAGGCGGCGGGCCAGGCGGGCTGTACTTCGCGGCGCTGGCCCGCCAGCTGCTGCCACAGTCGGAAGTCACCGTCTGGGAGCGGAACGCGCCGGACGACACCTTCGGATTCGGCGTCGTGTTCTCCGACGAGACCCTGGGCGGCATCGAGAATGCCGACCCTGCCATCTACCAGCAGATGGAGCGCGAGTTTGCCCGGTGGGACGACATCGACGTGCACTACCGCGGCCAGGTCATCACCAGCGGGGGGCACGGCTTCGCCGCAATGAGCCGCCGCCGGCTGCTGGAGATCCTGCAGCAGCGGTGCGCAGAGCTGGGTGTCACGATCCGATTCCGCACGCTGGCTCCGAGCGCCGGCGAGCTTGCCGCGAGCCACGATCTGGTGATCGCCGCCGACGGCGCGAACTCGGCCATTCGAGCGGCCAGGACTGCCGCGTTTCGGCCGGAATTCGACGTTAGAAACTGCAAGTACATGTGGCTGGGCACGGACCTGGTCTTCGACGCCTTCAAGTTCTACGTCGAGCAGACGCCATTCGGTGTCATGCAGGTGCACGGCTATCCGTACGACGCGGCGGGCAGCACGTTCATCGTTGAGATGAACGATGCAGTGTGGCGCGCAGCCGGCTTCGGCGAGCTTGCCGCCGCGACGGCCGGCCTCCCGCCAGGGCAGTCCGATGAAGCGTCGATCGAGCGGATCGCCGCGCTGTTTGCCCGGCTGCTCGACGGCCATGCGTTGCTGGCCAACAACTCGCGCTGGCTCAGTTTCGCTACCTTGCGGTGCGCCAGCTGGCATGACGGCAACATCGTGCTGCTCGGCGACGCAGCGCATACCGCGCATTTCTCCATCGGCTCTGGCACGAAGCTGGCGATGGAGGACGCGCTCGCTCTCGCGGCCTGCCTGCACGAGAACCTGGCCGGCGACAGCGAGCCAGGCGAGCATGCCGCCGGTATCAAAGCCGCGCTGGCCGCGTATGAGGCGGAACGGCGGCCGGTTGTCGCGTCCACGCAGCGTGCTGCGCAGGCCAGCCTCGAGTGGTTCGAGAACCTCGGCCAGTACGCCGGCCAGGAGCCCGAGCAGTTCGCGTTCAACATCATGACGCGCAGCCGCCGGGTCACCCACGCCAACCTGCGGCTGCGCGATCCGGAGTTCACCGCCGCAATGGACGCCTGGTTCGCCGGCCAGTGCGAGCGGCGCGGCTTGTCGTCCGGCGAGGTGGTGCCGCCGATGTTCCAGCCGTTCCGGCTGCGCGACCTCGAGCTACCGAACCGGGTCGTCGTCTCGGCGATGGACATGTACTCGGCCGCCGACGGCCTGCCGTCCGACTTCCACCTGGTGCACCTGGGCGGCAAGGCGCTCGGCGGGGCGGGCCTGGTGATGACCGAGATGGTCTGCGTCAGCCCGGAGGGCCGCATCACGCCCGGCTGCGCCGGAATGTACGCGCCGGAGCACGAGGAGGCGTGGCGCCGGATTACCTCGTTCGTGCACGACTCGTCCGGTGCCAGGACCGGGCTCCAGCTCGGGCATTCCGGCCGCAAAGGCGCCACGAAGCTGATGTGGGAAGGCATCGACGAACCTCTCGCGACGGGAACGTGGCCGGTCTGCGGACCGTCTCCGCTGCCCTATGCCGCCGGGGTGAGTCAGGTGCCGCGTGAGCTCACGGCCTGGGACATGCGGCAGATCGAGGAGCAGTTCGTGGCCGCCGCGGAGGCTGCCGAGCGGGCCGGGTTCGACTTGCTCGAACTGCACTGCGCGCACGGTTACCTGCTGTCCTCGTTCATCTCGCCGGTGTCGAACCAGAGATCCGATGGCTACGGCGGCAGCCTGGCTAACCGGCTGCGGTACCCGCTCGAGGTATTCACCGCCATCCGCGCGGCATGGCCCGCCCGCAAGCCCATGACGGTGCGCATCTCGGCATGCGACTGGGTACCTGGCGGCATCACCGGAGCCGACGCAGTCGAGATCGCCCGGGCTTTCGCGGCCGCGGGCGCGGACGCGATCGACGTGTCAACTGGTCAGGTCACCCCGGAGGAACAGCCTGCGTTCGGCCGGTCGTATCAGACGCCGTTCGCGGACGCGATCAGGAACCAGGTGGGTATCGCGACGATTGCGGTCGGCGTGATCTCGTCCTATGACGACGTGAACTCGCTGATCCTGGCCGGACGCGCGGACCTGTGCGCGCTGGGCCGGGCGCACTTGTACGATCCGAACTGGACCCTGCACGCGGCGGCCGAGCAGGGCTATTCCGGTGCTGGCGCCCGCTGGCCGGTGCAGTGGCAGCCAGGGAGCCGGCCGCCGCAGACCGGGCGGACGGACGGGCCGCGGCCGCGGCTGGAACTGATCCGGCAGGGTGCGGCGAGCACCCGGCACGCTCGGTGGCGGCCCCCGCCGCCAGCCTGATCTGGACGCGAGCCGGCTGGCTAGCGGACTCTCGACGCGTTGAAGTACTCCGAGGAGTCCCTCCGGTAGAGGAAGATGATCGCGCCGAGCCCGATGAGCCAGACCAGTCCTTCGAACAGCAGGTTGAACACCGAGTTCGCGCGCACGCCCCCGAGCAGCAACTCGAGCGTGCTGATCCCGAAGAGCACGCTCGCAACGACGCGCGCCCAGGGCTTGCCAGCGCCGTTCATGCGCGCCATCCAGATCCACAGCCCGATGCCGAGCAGCCCGAAGATCACGACCGTGGACACCCCGACTACCTCAGCCGCGTGAATCTGGCTGGCCGTGTAGCTGGGATCCGCGCTCTTGATCGCGCTCTTCAGGCTTCCGATTGTGGCCAGACCGACGATGAGTGAGACCGCGCTCAGCGCCGCTCCGGCATACATGAACTTGATCGCAGTCTGGATGGACGGCGGCGCGGGCGGCCGCTCGGCCATCTGGTTGCTGCCGCCCCCGGTTGGATACGGCTGATAACTCATCGCGACTCCTTGTCAATTGTCCCCGTCGCGGCGCGGCCGGCCGAGAACTGCGTTATGTCAGTACAGAACGACCTCAACTGCCGCAAGCACGCTAACCGTATCGTGTTCGCTCGCCGGAGATGTCAAACCGGCGCGCCCAGGTCCCTGCCTATCACTTAGCGGTTGCGCCTGGGGCGGTCACGGCTAGAACCTAGCTGCTGAGAGTGCCCGCTGCGCAGCGCGCTGGCCGGTACCGGTACGCCGCTTCATTGACTACCGTCACATAAGCGGCATACTGGGACCGTCCTGGTGGCGTCGAAGGAGAGTCCGGACATGCAGCTCACGCCGTCCGCCTACACCGACAGCTTCTGCCGGGACAATCTGCCCAGCCCGGATCGGTGGCCGGATCTGAAGTTCACCCTGCCCGAGCTGCGCTACCCGGATCGTCTCAACGCCGCCGACGAACTTCTAAACCTTTCGACAAGAAACGAGGAAGCGCACCGCCGCTGCCTCCTGTCACCCACCGAGAGCCTGAGCTACCGCGAGGTCGCGGACCGGGCCAGCCAGGTGGCCAGGGTGCTGACCGAGGACCTGGGCCTGGTGCCGGGCAACCGGGTGCTGCTGCGTGGCCCGAACAACCCGTGGCTAGCCGCTTGCTGGCTCGGCGTGCTCAAGGCCGGCGGGGTCGCGGTCGCCACGATGCCGATGCTGCGCGCCGCCGAGCTGACCCGGATCTGCGACATCGCGCAGGTCCGGCTGGCGCTGTGCGATCACCGCTTCACTGCTGAGCTGGCCGCGGCGCAGGTACCCGGACTGAAGATCGTCAGCTTCGGCGCGGACAGCCAGGACGACCTGACCGCGGCGGCTGCGGCGAAGCGCGCTGACTTCGCCTCGGTTCAGACCGCCGCCGACGACGTGGCGATGATCGCGTTCACCTCCGGGACAACCGGGCGGCCGAAGGCCGCCATGCACTTCCACCGGGACCTGCTGGCAACGGCCGACACGTTCTCCGCGCGGGTGCTGAAGCCGGTGCCGGAGGACCTGTTCGCCGGGACTCCGCCGCTCGCGTTCACCTTCGGCCTTGGCGCGCTCCTGCTGTTCCCGCTGCGGGTCGGCGCGGCCACTTTGCTGCTGGAAAAGGCCACCCCGGCCGAGCTCGCCGATCACATTGCCGACCACGGCGTGACTGTGCTGTCCACCGCGCCGACGGCCTACCGGGCGATGCTGGCGGCCGGGAAGGCCGAGCAGCTTCGCGGGCTGCGCAGGCCAGTCTCGGCCGGCGAGCCGCTGCCCGAGTCGACCTGGACAGCGTTCCACGAGGCGACCGGCGTGAAGATCATCGACGGCATCGGCAGCACCGAGATGCTGCATATCTTCATCTCCTCCGCCGATGACGACATCAGGCCCGGATCAACCGGCCGGGTGGTACCTGGCTACACCGCTGCGGTTCTCGACTCTGCGGGCAAGCCAGTGCCAGACGGAGAACCGGGCCAGCTTGCCGTCAAGGGCCCGACCGGCTGCCGGTACCTGAACGACGAACGCCAGCAGAGCTATGTGCGGCACGGCTGGAACTTCACCGGCGACACCTACATCCGTGACGCCGACGGCTATTTCTGGTACCAGGCCCGCTCCGACGACATGATCATTTCCGGCGGTTACAACATTGCCGGCCCGGAAATCGAGGACGTCTTGCTCAGCCATCCCGACGTCGCCGAGTGCGGCGTGGTCGGCGTGCCCGACGAAGCGCGCGGGCAGATCGTTAAGGCATACGTGATCTTGCGCCACGGGGCAACCGGCGACGCGGCGAAGGCACGGGAGCTCCAGGACCTCGTGAAGGCCCGGATCGCGCCCTATAAGTACCCGCGGGCAGTGGAGTTCGTGACGACCCTGCCGCGGACCAACACCGGCAAGCTCCAGCGGTTCCTGTTGCGTGAGCAGGCAGCCGCCAGCCTGCCCTCAGCTCGCGGCCCGGAGCCAGAACCGCCCTCACGTGACCTGACCACAGCGCGATAGCAGAGCCAGGCAACCGATCGGGCCGCCAGTCCCGTCTTGGCAATGTGAGCACGAAGCGCGGCAGGTCCCCCTCATGACAGATTCGCGCGATGCCGAATTCGCGGACTTCGTCGCGAGCCGGGAAGCCTCGCTCCGGCGCCTCGCCAACCTGTTGTGCCAGGACTGGCACCGGGCCGACGACGTCGTCCAGGCCGCCATCACCAAGCTGTACGTGCACTGGCCGAGGGCTCGCGCAGCGGACAGCATCGACGCGTATGTCCGCGCGATCGTGGTCCGCGAGTTCCTCGAGGAGCGCCGGTCCAGCTGGATCCGCCGGGTAACCCTGACTGGTCAGTTGCCAGATCGCCCGGCGGCCAGCACCGATCCGGAAACCGCGCTGGACATGCAAGCCGCGATCGCAGCCTTGCCGCCGCGCCAGCGCGCCACGCTCGTCCTGCGGTTCTACTGCGACCTGCCGGTGGAGCGGGCAGCTCAGGTCCTGGGCTGCACGCCGGGCACGGTCAAGAGCCAGACCGCGAAAGCACTCACGTCACTGCGCATCGCACTCGGTCCGGACGCGGACGCAGCCCGGGTCGGCACAGCACCGTGCGGCTCGCCCGCCGTGACCCGCAGGGGCGGCCACGGTGAGGAGGGCCTGGGCCATGCTTGAAGAGTCAATCGGAAAGGCCTTCCAGGAGATGGCAGATCAGGAACAGCCACACTCGAGGATCAGCATTCAGCAAGCGCTCCGAGACGGGCGCACGCGGCTGCGGCGCCGCCGGCTCATGCGCGCAGTCGGCACTCCGGCACTCGCCGCCGCGGCCGTCCTGGCCATCGTCCTGCCGTCTGGCAGCCTGCCGGCTGGCAGCCACAGCGACAGGCCCCAGTCGGTCGTTCCATCGGTCACCGCTACCGCACGGCACTTCAGCCCGCTGGCCGTCTATGCCTCGTTCGGCTGGCTGCCGGCCAAGGAGCCGGTCGTCCCGAGCATGCGGAAGGACTACGCGGAGCTCAACGTCTGGGGGCAGATGGAGGCGACCTCTGAGACGTACAACGACCGCGCCTGGGAACTCACCGCCTTCGCCGTCGGCAGATGCTCCCGTCTCGGCAACCACATCGACTGCGGCTTCGGCAAGAGCCATTCGTGCGACTACGACGCTTACATTCAGGCTCGGGCACCAGCAGTCAACGGCCGCCAGGCATATTGGGTGTACGACCAGGGCACCAAAAACTACCCCGGCATGCGCTGCCTCGCCTGGGAGTACCGGCCGGGCGGCTGGGCATATCTGTCCAACGCCGGGGAGATCAATCCGAGCAAGCACCTGACCGTCCGGATCGCCAGCAACGTCCGGTTCGGCGGGCGGCAGCCGTCATTCGAGTTCGCGGCCCAGATCAGGAAGCTGCCAGGCAAGTGGCAGGTGGTCCTTCCAACCTTCTTCATCCAATGGCACGGCCCGCTTCTGGCCGGGAACTACACCATCACCGATGGCAAGACCACCCTGTCCATCGGTATCAACTTCAGCTCCCCGAAGCACAACAAGTGCCTGGGCGCCAAGCCCGTCTGCCGGGTTATCAACGGCTATTACGTGACCCTGATCAAGTACCTGCCACAGACCAGGGGCGGCCAGGACCACTATGCGATCTGGGCAGCGGATGCGGACGACGCGTTCGTCATGATCGGGGAAGTGACCCGCAAGCACATCGGTTTGCTGTACACCGTGTTCTCGCACATGAAGATGCTCGGGGGCGTTCCGGCGAACTGGACGACTAAGCCGATCAGCTAACCCGCAGCCGGGTGGTGCCGCAAGCTTGCGGCACCACCCGGGCAACCTAGCGCCCTGGTGGCGGCCTCTACCTGGTGTGACCAGAAGCGACGAGAAGGACTCGCGGCATGACGTCGCGGCATGACCAGGAGTTCGCCGACTACATCGCGGTGCGCCTGGAGGCCCTGCGGCGGCTGGCGTTCCTGCTATGCCAGGACTGGCACCGCGCTGATGACCTCGCGCAGGCCGCCGCTATCAAGGCTTACACGCACTGGGCCAGGGCGGAGCGAGCCGACAACACAGACGCCTACGTCAACGCCATCCTGGTGCGCGAGTTCCTGCATGAGCGGCGGACCGGCTGGGCCAGGCGAGTGCGCCTGACCGAGCCACCAGAGATCATGACCAGCGCGGCCGACCAGGACGGCTCACTAGATCTGCGGGCTGCTGTCGCAGCGCTGCCGCCACGCCAGCGGTCCGTCCTCGTGCTGCGCTTCTACTGCGACCTGACCGTCTACCAGACCGCCGACGCTCTCGGCTGCACGACGGGCACCGTCAAAAGCCAAACCGCTAAGGCGCTTGACTCACTGCGCCGGGCTATGGGCGGTGCGGCGCAGGCCGGGCCAGGCGGGAATCCCGCAACCCACGTGATCGGGATACCAGCCGCCGAAGGGACTGAGTTCCATGCTTGAGCAGTCGCTACGCAAGCTCTTCCAGCAGCAGGCTGAGCAGGCGCCTCCGCCTGGCCGGGTGACTGTCGCCCAGGTGCTCCGCCAGGGCCGGCTGCGCCGGCGCCGGCACCGCATCGGCGCGGTGGGTGCGCCGGTCCTGGCCGCCAGCGCGGCGCTGGCCGTCGCCCTTTCTGGCGCGCTGCCGTCCGGCATCCTCGGTCGCACCGGTCCGCAGGCCGTCGGCTACGGCAGGCTCGCCGGGGGTGCGTTCGATCCGTCATACCTGGCAATAATGTTCGGCTGGCTGCCAAAGGACACCGTCGTTGCGGGCGGCATGACCAGCCCAGCCCATGAACAGATCGCCGCCAATCCAACAAGGCGCGAGAACTGGGCGCTCAACGCATACCCGCGGGATGTATGCCATGCGATCACGGCCGAACGGCGATTCCGGTGCTGGCCAGGCATGTTCCCCGCTCACTCGACAATCTCGATCACTGGCCGCGGGCCGCTCATCGAAGGCCACGGGTCGTGGTGGCTTTCCGGCAGCTCCCCCGGCACTGCACCCCGCTGGCTCGGCCTGGCCTGGACGTATGCCCCGCACGCGTGGGCAATCGTGCAGAATGCGTTCGGCCTGAGCGGCGCGGCTACTGCAGTGCGGATCGCCAGAGGGGCGGAGTTCGGCCAGCACATCGCTTTCAGGTTCGCTTCCCGGTTCACCTCGCTTCCGCGCGGCTGGCAGATCATCGGGCTAGATTTCTCTGGTGATTACGATGCTGCTAATGGGATTCCGGCAGGCGTCTACCTCGCCGAGGACTACAACATCGCCGACCCAGGGACGATCAGCCAGGCGACCCTGCAGCAGGGCAATTTCGGCACCACCAGCCCTGACGTCCCCTACATCTCAGTCAACCCGGTAATCACGGGTACGCAGCATTGCGTCGTCGTCAACGGGACGAAGACCATCGCCGTGACGACCAGGCACGTGACCATCCACGGATACCGGTTCGTATCCCAACAGCAAACTCCGAAGCACGGACACGTGCAGTCATACCTGTCACTGTGCGGAGGCAACGTGGACGGGTTGACGGTCAACGTCGATGAGCTAGCGGCGGGCGTGCACCCGCACCTCGCCCTCCCGCCGCTGCAAGTGATGGAGCGTCTCCAGCTGCTCGGCGCCAACCCGGCCGACTGGGTGACGAACCCGCTCCCCTGACCCGGGCAGCATCGCGGGCCGCTGCGCGTCACTGTAGCTGAGTAGCTAGCAGAAAGGTCTCAGGTACATGGCAACTAGCGAACAGCCCGACTCCAGCATCCGGCGGGCCCGCATACGACTGCGGCGACGGCGGTGGATGCGCACGGCCGGCATCTGCGTGCTGGCCGCCAGCGCCGCCCTGGCCGTCGCACCTGCCAGCGCCCTGGCTGGTCCAGCCGGCAGCCCTGGAGTCATCCCGCGCGAGTTCACCGCGACCCAGATGTATGCGAAGTTCGGCTGGCTGCCGGCTGGCTCCTACCTCGTGTCGGGCGGCACTACCCAACTGGCGCAGTATCTGACCAGCGGGGGACCGCGCGGCGGACGATGGAACCTCACCGTGGAAGCACGCGGCGCTTGCCACGTCACCAGGACCGGTTACGCACTGCTTTGCTCGCCCTACAACGTCAAGAACCCGCTGACAGTTCGCGGCCCGGACGTCAACGGGCACCGGGCCTTCTGGCTCCAGAACCGAGCTGAACTCGCCTGGGAATACGGCACGAAAGCCTGGGCCTTCCTGAGCTACAGCAATCCCAGGCCGCTCCATGGCGCTCTGGCGGAGACCGGCCTACGGGTCGCCAAGGCTGTCGAGTTCGGCCAGCACGTGCCAATCGAGTTCGCGTCCCGGCTTACATCAGGCGCCCGGCACTGGGAAGTCCTGAGCACCAGCTTCCAGCGCGAGCAGGGCGTGTACCTGGCGGGCGGCTACCTCATCGCCAAGGCGACGCTCAGCCAGGCGGCTAAAAACGAGGCCAGCGTCGGCACCGGCCTGGTCAACATGCCGGAGATCACGACCATCCCGCAGACCTCCGCCGAGTACTGCAACATTCCCAAGTCGTGGCCGAAGAGGCATGTGACGATCCACGGCTACAAGCTCACGCTGGCGTTGCTGACGAAGCACCGCCTGCACAACGGCTACTCGCTGCCAGGCAGGGTGCTCTGCGGCCGGAACGAGGACGGCCTGTTCGTGAACATCATCGAATACGGGGCGCACGAGCCGCTCACGCCGACAGGCGTGATGTACCGCACAGAACTGCTGGGCGTCCGCAAGGCCGACTGGGTGAAGAACCCGCTGCGCTGACTTTCCTTGACCGGCAAAGAACCGGGCGGCCGCGCTATCCGCGGCCGCCCGGTTTTGCTGCTAGCGCATCTCGATCTTGCCGGCGGCGGAGAGCCGGACGGCCCCGTTTCCGGCAAAATCGGCCTGGGACAGTGAGTTGATGTAGTGAATGGCAGTGCCGCCGTGGTCCACCTGCGGGATGCCGGGCTCGACTAG